>NZ_JBXENY010000005.1:0-625414 GCF_059383875.1 Paenibacillus sp. JT22N7 | reverse complement strand
ATTTCCCAATTTAGTAAGACCCCTTGAAGACGACGAGGTTGATAGGTTCGGGGTGGAAGCGCAGCAATGCGTGCAGCTGACGAATACTAATCGGTCGAGGGCTTATCCTAACAACACGCTAAAGTTTCAGACTTTGTCTTTCGCATCCAGTTTTCAGTGTGCAACACACATAGGAAACTTTAGCTTCATATTACAAGCCTGCCACTAATCATGTGGCAGGCTTGTTTATTTTTACACAAAAACGAATATACTATTTGCCTAACTTTATACATAGCCGATATTGTATGAAAACACTCGTTAACGTTCAATAAATAGCTTAAACCCCCTTGAAACGGGCGTACAACAGCATTTAAGGCTGTTTTCCAAACCGTTAACGCTTTCAGGCAACGGCTGACCGTCTAGCCCTTGTGCTAAAATGAACGGGAAAGATGAAGTTCATGTAAATAGAGAGAGGCAGGGGCAGTATACATATGCGAACATGGCCGAGATTGGACTATTTTTTCAGCAGGGGAGCGGCTATTCCACCAGAGAGAAGGCTAGGCAGGGAGGCTATTATCTCGATTGTCATTCATGGTTGTTTTCAATTTGGTGCATCCATGTCTGGATTGTTTCTTAATTTGTACTTGTGGCGGTTAACGCAGGATTTAACGGTAAATGCGCTCTACAACATTATTGTATTTCTAATGACACCAATTACGTTTGCAGTTGGGGGTTGGATCGCGAAACGCAAAGACCGAATGGTGACGTACAGGATTGGCATCGTTTTAATAGCTGTCTTTTATTTAATGGTCGTTATTACGGGTGAGCAGGTCGTTAATTATTATGTTTTGTTCGCCATATGTAATGGTATTGCAGGGGGACTATATTGGACCGGATATTTAGTCATCCAATATGATGTTTCTACAGAGGCGAATCGGATTCGTTTTCTAGCGCTGAATATGATTGTGTTCAACACGGCGGGATTGCTGGGCCCGGCGCTGGCCGGATTTATTATTTCCCGTAATGAAGGGCTGCAGGGATATGTTATTATTTTTTTACTCGCCTTCGTTATGTTTGTTATAGCGGCCATCGTGAGCTTCCGGATTCCCATTGTGAAATCGCATCACCGTGCTTATTATTTAAAATTTATGGGGCTTGCGATGAATAAAAACAGGCGGTGGTTCAAGGCGCTCGTCAGCTTTTTTATACTTGGGCTTTTTCAAGGGATTATGTTGTTTTTACCGAATATTTTATTGTTTCAGACGGTGGGGCGTGAAGATCGGGTCGGTTACTTAGGCGTAGCCTTTTCAGCACTTACCGTTATGACGGGGTATGTCATATCTAGGAAAGCACAGAAGGAGCAAGTCCAGAGATATGTGCTATTTTCTACAACAGGAGTCGCCATAGGGGCTGCGCTGCTGCTAATTGCAGTTGATTTTTGGTCCGTGCTTTTGTTTATGATTTTGTTCTCCATCTGTAATCCGCTTGCTGTCAATACATTGACCTCTTATTATTATCGGCTAATTGGCACACTTCCTCTTAAAGGACAACTGCGTGTAGAATGCGTCGTTATGCGTGAGTTGTTTCTGAATGTCGGCAGAGTTGTGTCGATTGGCTGCTTGATCTTGTTTGCTGGCGATGTGACGTCTGTCTGGCTGCCGGTCGTACTGTTCGGGGCTGCACTCGCACAATATTTGCTATCTTTATTAATTAGCGAGAAGCAGCCCGATCAAGCAAAGGTATCTGAACGCGCAGGAGGCTAGACTGCCTTTCAACAACAGGCAAACGTAGCATAAGCTAATCGTCCTTTCGGCCATAGCTTTGGGCAAATCGCATAATCCGGTTGTAGGCGCGGCGATCAATCCATTTTAACGGACGGAATTGGGGATGGTTGGAATTGACCTCCAATATCCACAGGTGCGTGTTGCGGTCCAAGGCAAAATCGATGCCCATTTCAAACATGCCCGCTTTATGCTTGCTGAGGGCACGGGCTACTGTCAATGAGTGCTGTGTCAAATGGCCAATGAGCTCGCTGCTTTTGGCATCTTCATATCCTTTGCGCTGCACCAGCTTATGCATCGTCCAAATTTCGCCGCCCTGATGGTAGTTGGTGACGATTTTACCTTTGGCGCCTACTTTAATAAGGAAGCCGGTAAGATGCCATATGCCGCCCGGTTTTCGCTGAACCATGGCACGAATATCGTAGGGACGATTTTCGACTTGATCGAGGCTGACTGCTTGTTGAATAATAAGGCGGGAAGGCTTGGCAGGCAGCAAATGCTCATAAACGTCATCTAGACTGTGAAAAAATTTGGAAAGCTGCTTTTTGCTTTTTGTATAAAGGAGCTTGTAGCCGTCGTTTAGGGGCTCAAGCTTATGCACACCGACGCCAAGCGAGCCGATATTTGGCTTAATGTATAGCGTGTGATGGGCAGCAGCCATCATCTTCAGATTGGATAAGGTGAAGCTGGTGGTGCTTGGTATGAGCGGTTTAGTTGAAGCATTTTTTTGCAAAAAACGGCACACCTTCAGCTTGCCACGAATGGTCGCGCTGCGATACGTTTTCGTATACATCATTGTCACCTCGTAGCCAGTGTATGATAGCAGGAAACAACGAAATTGTACGGATAACTAGAATGTTTACGAAAAATAATGAAATCAGCAAAAGCCCTCAATCGCTTGTATCAAGCGGCGGAGGGCTTTTGCCTGAAGGGAGAAGGGCCCAAGGCTCATCCTTATATAGGCCGAATGACGAAAAGCTCACTCGAGGTTGTTGGAAATATGAGCTGCCCAGCAGTCGATTTAGGGTTGGAGATGAAAAGTTAAGCGCTTAGCTCCAAATCCACCTTAAGCATGAGCACATGGCTGACAATCGTTGCGCCGAATAGAGGAACGGAAAGTATTTCCTCGGCAATATTTTTGATTGCAAACAGTTGCTTAAATTCGGCGCTGTCTTCTGGCTGGACTAGGGAATATCAATTATGTAGCTGAGCCGTTCCTCGAAACAAAACGTTTGGTTCATCACCTAGCTGCTCATGATTTCAATTTCCTCAGCAAGGGTAATAATAGGCTGCTTGAGTTTAATGGATGAGCTTAGTAGAGCACAACTATGAGAGTGATTAATATAGAAAGCTTGGTATAGGCTCGAAGCCGCGCGTGCATAGCGGTAAAGCTCGTAAAGCTCGTAAAGCTACATTCCAGTAATAAGTGGCAATAGATTGGATTTTAAAAGAAAATATGTAAATTAAATGTAATTTAAAAGGGTACTAATAAAATTTGGTACTATGTCCAGCTATGCACCATCTAGTAAGATAAAGTAGCAATACACATTAAGATAGACAACAAGCTAATAGATGGCGGTGAGGGTTATGCATGCAAGAAACAAGCATAAGCAACAACGGAATGTACGAATATGGGGGACAGGCTCCTACTTGCCATCCCAAATGGTGACAGCGGAGCAGCTGGACGAAAAACTGAATAAGCCGCAAGGCTGGGTATATAAGAAATCAGGCGTGAAAATCAGGCATTATGCAGCTGGCGAAGCCGCGTCAGTCATGGGCGCAAAGGCTGCCTTTGCGGCTTTGGAGGATGCAGGACTTGAGCTTGACGACATGGACTGCATCATTTGTGCCAATGCGATTCCTGAGCAGCTTATCCCGTGCACAGCGGCGCTCATCCAAGATGAGATGTGGGCAGGCGAATCAGGTATTCCTTGTTTCGACATTAATACGACCTGCTTGTCGTTTCTAGCGGCGCTTGATATGGTGTCTTATATGATAGAAGCGGGCAGATATGACACAGTGCTGCTTGTATCGCCGGAAATTGCATCAAGCGGCCTTAATGACAAGCATCCCGAAAGCGCGACGCTGTTCGGCGACGGGGCAGCAGCGGTAGTCATTGGCAGAAGTGGTGAAGGCGAAAGCTCATCCATTATCGCCTCCCGTATGGAGACGTACGGATCGGGACGCGAGCTGTCGGAAATTCGCGGAGGCGGCTCAGGATTGCCTTCCACACAGTACGGGGCGGCAAATGCGGAGCAATATTTGTTTGCAATGCAGGGCGAGGCGCTGTTTCGCAAAACGTCTAAGCTGCTGCCCGACTTTATCAAGCGGCTGTTTCAGGAGGCGAGCATCGACATGTCCGAGCTGAAGCTCGTAGTTCCGCATCAAGGCAGCGCCCTTGCCATGCGGCTGCTTCAGAAAAAGCTTGGCATTGCGCCCGAGCAGTTCATGAACATTATTGAAAATCACGGCAATATGATTGCGGCTTCTCTGCCGATGGGCATTCATCTGGCCATCCAGCAGGGCCGCTTGCAGCGTGGTGACCGCTTTGCGCTCATTGGCATTTCAGCGGGCATTTCGTTAGGCGGGATGATTATTGAATATTAAAACAGGCCAAGAGCAGGGAATACACACCGGGCGGCGCATCCTTATTACGGGAGGCAGAGCGCCAGCTGCGCTGGATTTAGCCCGTCAGCTGGCGGAGCAGGGTTATGAGGTTTATGCAGCGGACAGTATGGCGAGTCCGCTCATTCGCTTTTCAACCTGCATTAAGCGTTATGAGATGCTTCCAGCGCCACGAGTGGACGAGGCAGCATTTGGCACAGCGCTTGCGGTAATGGTGGAAAAGTACAGCATCGAGCTGCTTATTCCAACCTGCGAGGAAATTTATTATATTGCCAAGCTGCGCGGCAAGCTTGGAAGCTGCATGGTTTTCACCGATGAAGCGGAGAAGCTCACCGCCCTGCATAGCAAATGGGCGTTCATTGAAATGGTTCGGGAGGCGGGGCTTGCCGCCCCAGAGACAAAGCAGCTGCGTTCCTACACTGAGCTAAAACAGCTGCATAATCCCGCTTCAGAGCAAATATGGGTGCTGAAGCCGGTCTATTCCCGCTTTGCAACGAAAGTGCATATATGGCATGCAAACGAGTCGCCGCCTCCTGCTGCGGAACTGCAGCTATCCGCAGATTCCCCTTGGGTAGCCCAAGCATTCGTAGCAGGACAGGAATATTGCACGTATTCAATTGCAAAGGATGGCAAGCTGCTTGCCTATTCCGATTATGCAGTCGACTTTACTGCTGGACGGGGAGCCAGCACCTTCTTTAAGCCATGCCATCAGCCGCAGCTGCGGCAATGGGTGGAGACGTTTGCCGGGCATACGCAGTTTACAGGCCAAATTGCTTTTGATTTTATAATAGACGAGAGCGGCGCGGTATGGCCGCTTGAGTGCAATCCGCGAGCGACGAGCGGATTGCATCTGTTCGACAGGCGCGACCGGCTCGGCCGCGCCTTGTGGGGGACTGGCCAGCCCAGCAGCATCATTATGCCGCAGCAATCGCGGGGCAAAATGATCGCGGCAGCGATGCTGGCCTATGGGCTTTCGCAGCAGCGGCGCCAGCGTGGGCTATGGCGGGGCTCTTGGCACTGGCTGGCGAGCATGGCAGGCGGCCGGGATGTTATTTTCAGCTGGAAGGACCCTGGTCCATTTCTGATGCAAGGTTATGTTTGGTTTGATTTATGGCGGCGGGCACGCAAGGCGGAGCAGCCGCTTATTGCTTTTACAACTGCTGATATTGAATGGAATGGATGAGAAAGGAGAAGGCGAGGATGAACATACTGGTAACAGGGGCTACCGGATTTTTAGGAGAAAATGCGGTATATCGACTGCTGAAGGAAGGCCATACGGTGACCGCGGCCGGGCGTAATCAAGAGGCAGGCGGGCGGCTCAGCGAGGCGGGGGCGGCATTTTTACAGCTGGATTTAGCCTCCAGTGCAATGAGCGAAGCGATTGCCGGTCATGACGCCGTGTTTCATTGCGGCGCCTTGTCTTCGCCTTGGGGCAAGTATCGCGACTTTTATGCATCCAATGTCAGGGGCACGCGCCATGTCATACAAGGCTGCCTTGAGCACGGCGTCCAGCGGCTGGTGCATGTGTCGACGCCTTCGATCTATTTTGACTATCGCCATCGCTTTAATATTGCAGAGCATGAGCCGCTGCCGAAAGCAGCGGTCAATCATTATGCGGCGACGAAGCTGCTTGCCG
This sequence comes from Paenibacillus sp. JT22N7, assembly GCF_059383875.1. NCBI lineage: Bacteria > Bacillati > Bacillota > Bacilli > Caryophanales > Paenibacillaceae > Paenibacillus > Paenibacillus sp. JT22N7. The sequence continues at coordinate 619,393 of NZ_JBXENY010000005.1, read as the reverse complement.
AGCAAGAGGTTGACCACGCTTATCGTGAGCAGGGGCTGCGCGTTGTGACGATCCGGCCGCGAGCGTTGTTCGGACCTGGCGATAAGGCGATTTTTCCAAGGCTGCTGCGGGCAAATGACAAACGGTTTATACCAGTGTTCGGAAGCGGTCAGCCGCTTGTCGATATTACGTATGTGGATAATGTGACGGAGGCGCTCATGCGCTGTCTGTACGCCGATCCGATTGTGCTTGGACAGAAATACAATATTACGAATGGCGAGCCTATTCAGCTGTGGGAAGCTATGGCGAGGCTGTTTGAAATGCTGAATAAACCGATCCGGACCAAGAAGATTGCATACCCCGCGGCGTATAGTGCGGCCTCTTTGCTGGAGCTGGCGGCGAAGCTGCCGGGGCTTGCCAAAGAACCGCTGCTGACCCGTTATACGGTCGGCATTCTTGCGTTCAGCCAAACGCTTTCTATTGAGAAGGCGCAGCGGGAGCTGGGTTATCGGCCTCTCGTGAGCGTCGAGGAAGGGCTTAGGAGGTTCGCGGCCTGGTGGAAAGAGCAGGAGGAGACACGATGAAAATTACCTTTCATAATACGGGCTACTGCAAGCAGTTGGAGGCGCTAGCGATTAGCGGGGGGCGCTGGCGGCAGCAAGCATTTCCAGGTATTTTTGCTATAATGGAACATCCTGTGCTAGGGCCGGTATTATTTGATACCGGCTATTCGCCGCGCTTTCTCGAAGCGACGAAGCGGCTGCCTTATGCGCTTTACCGCTGGACGACCCCCGTTACGCTTGCCGGGGAACGCTCTGCGGCGGAGCATGTGCAGGCGGCAGGCTATTCGCTGCGCGAGGTTAAGCATATTATCGTCTCGCATTTCCATGCCGACCATGTTTGCGGCTTGCGAGATTTTTCCGAGGCGACGTTTATTTGCTCGCAGCAGGCATATGAGGCTGTCCAGCCGCTGAACGGATTTGCAGCGGTGAAAAAAGCTTTTTTGCCCGAGCTGCTGCCGCCTGATTTCGCCAAGCGGGCACGCTGGATCGAGCAGTCGAACGAGGTGGACCTGCCAGCGAAATATGCCCCCTTCCATAAGGGGTACGATTTATTTAATGATGGAAGCGTAACGGCTATCCGTTTGTCTGGCCATGCGGCCGACCAATTCGGACTGCTGCTGCAGGGAGATACGGGGCAGGAGCTGCTGCTCGGCGCAGACGCTAGCTGGTCGGAGGCGGCGGTGCGGGAAAATCGCCCTCCTCATGCGCTAGCCTCCATTGTGTTCGACAACCGGGTGGAGTTTAAGGAAACGTTCGACCGTCTCGTCGAGCTGAAGCGGAGAAATCCGGAGCTCCAGCAAGTTTTCACGCATTGCGGGGAAACGTGGAAACGCTGCACCGCGTGGCAGGGGGCGAGAGCATGAGAGTATTAAGGCTGCTGGTTTATTATGTGCTGACACGGGTGCGCGCCCGGCGCTTTCGCAGCCGGAAGGCGCTGGAAGCCTGGCAGCACCGCAAAGTTGTGGCACTTGTGAGGCGGGTACGCCAGCAATCGCCCTTTTACCGAAGCTATTATCAAGGGCTGGATGCACAAAATTGGCGCAGCTTCCCGACGATCGATAAAGCGGTAATGATGGACCATTTTGACCGGTTGAACACAGCGGGTATTACGAAGGAGGAAGCATTCCGAATCGCGCTGCGCGCCGAGCGGGAACGGGACTTCTCCGCGCAGATCGGCGATATTGCGGTCGGACTGTCGTCAGGCACATCAGGCAGCCGCGGCTTGTTTCTGGTCAGTGCCAAGGAACGCGCAGCGTGGGCGGGAACGGTACTGGCAAAGGCGCTGCCAGCCTCGCTGCTTGTGCGGCAGCGGATCGCTTTTTTTCTGCGGGCGGACAGCCATTTGTACCAAAGCGTGCGCTCCAAGCGGCTGCAATTCCGTTTTTACGACATGATCCATCCAGTAGAGGACAATGTGCGATTGTTAAGCGAGCAGCAGCCGACGCTGCTGGTTGCACCGCCGTCCATGCTGCGACTGCTCGCTGAAGCGCAGCTTGCCGGAGAGCTGTTCATTGCGCCGGGTAAATTGATCTCGGTTGCAGAAGTGCTTGAGCCGCTGGACAAGCGGCTTATCGAGCAGGCTTTTGGGGTGCGCGTCGATCAAATTTATCAATGCACAGAAGGCTTCCTCGCTGCCACCTGCTCACAGGGTACCCTGCATCTGAACGAGGATATACTCGTCATTGAGAAGGAGTATGTGGACGAGGAGCAGCGTATCTTCTCGCCAATCATCACTGACTTTTCACGGGAAACCCAGCCTATCATGCGATATCGGCTTAATGATTTGCTGACGGAGGCGACGCAGCCTTGTGCCTGTGGCTCCACTTTTACGGCGATTGCCTCCATTGAAGGCAGGACGGATGATTTATTTTATGGACGCGATGCGGATACACAGCGGCTTGTGCCGATTTTTCCCGATTTTATAAGGCGGGCGGTCATTATGTCCTCGGAGCGTATAAAGGAATACAAGGTCGTTCAGCAATCGGATCGGCAGCTGGAAGTAGCTCTGCGCGTCGATGGAGCGCCTGAGGAGCTTCAGCCGGAGCTTGCCGCTGCGCTGTCCAAGCTGTTTACTTCACGCGGCTGCATGGCGCCGCTAATTGCATTTGTCCCGTATGAAGCGGATGAGGGGCTGCGCAAGCTGCGGCGGGTGGAGCGAAAGTGGAAGGTTTAGAACAGATGAAGGAAAGAAAGGAGGGTCAGCTTTGCCCCTATCTAAGACGGTCGTTAAAGAGCTGAACCTAACAGAAATAACAGAGCTTGCCGCAACAAAAAAGGGGGAACGAAATAAAGCGGTTGAATATATGCTTCCTTTGATGCAAAACGGGGTAAATTTATTTATCCGCAACGTGCGCACGGAGCTGCGGCTGCTGCAGGCGGGCCAAGCATGGCTGCCCATGACGGTTAATGAGCAGGAATATGACAATTCCTATGTGTGCTCCCCTTATGGAACGTATGTCAAGTATGCGGAAGAAGAGCTTTATTTGTTGGAAAATCCGCTGCTGCGCTTCCTGTGCGGCTCCTTGCTTAAGGCAATTGCGCCGCTGCTCCGCTGGGCTCAGATTGACCGAAACGTTCATGTGAACAACTGGCTGCTTTCAACGAATTTGTATACCGAAATAAGCTCGGATGAGCTGGAGGGGGCTATACAGACGTTAACAGCAAGCTATCCGAAGCATGCGATTATTTATCGTTCGCTTAACAGGCGAACGAATGGGGAGCTGCTTGAACAATTGCTGCAGCAGGGCTATGTGCTGGTCCCGAGCAGGCAGGTTTATTTTTTCAATGGAGCTGTTCCGTTGTACTTGAAGAAAAAAAATACGAAGTGGGACGGCAAGCTGCTCGCCCAGTCTGACTATCGTATCGTACCGCATGCTGAACTCGGCGAGCCGGACTATGAGCGTATTGCAGAGCTGTATGACCTGCTGTATGTAGGCAAATATTCGGCGCTCAATCCCCAGTTTACCGCTGAATATATTCGCCACTGCCATCAGAAGGGGCTGCTGGAAATGACCGGACTCCGCGATGAGCAAGGGGTTTTGCAAGGCGTGATGGGCTGCTTTATTCATGGCGAGGTCATATCGGTACCGCTGGTCGGCTACAATACGGCGCTTGCCCAAAGTAACGGCCTCTACCGGATGCTGATGCATTTGGCGATGCAGGCTGCAGCGGATCGCGGACAGCTGCTGCATCTCAGCTCTGGCGCAGCTGAATTCAAGCGCGTTCGCGGGGCAGAAGCGGAAATTGAATACAGCGCAGTGTACATTAAGCATCTGTCGGCAGGGAGGAGAGCGGTTTGGCGCGGACTTAGCAAGCTTTTATTGACGGCTGGCGTTCCGCTTATGAGAAAATATAAACTGTAAGAAGAAATTTTTCGCTGTTTGAGGAGATAATACAATAAAATTCAAAAAAGTTTCAAACCTGTAAAGTATAATGGAAGAGTACGTATAAATACATATTCTTCATTTGAGAGCGCAGGTGTTTTGAGGGTGGACAACGGCAATCAATTGTTTTTGGGAAAGCAGCTGGCTCAGGATTTGTTTAATCATAACGGAGTGCTTGTTGCTCCTGCCCATACCGTATTGGATCAGGAACAGCTCGACTTGATTTATCGCCATGCGATCGAACTGGAAGAAAGGGAGATTAAGCGGGATAAGGAGAAATCGCAGGCACAGGAAAAAATGGACGGCTGTACGCTGTACATGGCGGAGCTGTTTGAGCAAATTCGTTATGCCAAGCAAATTCCAGTGCTGCAAATCCGTGAAAAAATTATTCCTTCGATTAATGAGCTGACGGAGCTTCCTGATTTTTACGAATTGCTGGGCGCTTTGCAATCCAAAGATGATTATTCTTACCGCCATAATATAGGGGTAGGTGTATTATCTGCTTTAATTGGAAAATGGATGGATATGGATGAGCGCGATCTCATGCAGCTTACGATGGCGGCTACTCTCCACGATATTGGCAAAACGAAAATTTCAAATGAAATTTTGAACAAGCCGGCATTGCTTGATCCGAAAGAGTTTGACCTGATGAAAAAGCATACGATTTTTGGCTATGAGCTGCTCAAAGGGACCGTTGGCATTAATCATGTCCAAGCTTTGGTAGCGCTTCAGCATCATGAACGGCAAGATGGCAGCGGATACCCGCTCGGCTTGCGCTCTGAGCAAATCGCCCCGCTTAGCAAAATCGTAGCGGTAGCTGATGTTTTTCATGCGATGACCTCAGATCGGCCATATCGCAAAGCACTGCCCTTTTATGAGACGCTTATCCAAATGAACAATAATATTTTTGGCGAGTTTGATCCGCAAATCAGCAAGCTGTTTATGGACAAAATGATGCAGTCGATGCTTGGGCATCAGGTGCTGCTCACCAACAATCAAATCGGCTCCATCGTATTGATCAATCCGCAAAATGCACTTAGGCCGTTAGTGAAAATGAATGACAACTTTATTGATTTAAGCAGAGATACGAGTTTGCATATTCTCAAAGTTGCGCCTTAAGGCAAGCCGCATGCTATTCCTGTGGAAAACGCCGTCGCAGCAAGGCAGGTAAGGGACATCTTATGACAATAATAACGATTTTATCCGTTACATTCACATTGTTTTTTTTCAGCAAGCAGCTCATAAATGCTTTGCTTCATATGGATTTATTGCGCTTCGAAGTTAGAAGGAGACTTATGTTTGGCGTGGTATACGGCGTTTGCGGCATTTTGATCATGTTTTTTGGCGTGCCAGTATCCGATCACGGCATCATTGATTTTAGGTATTTCTTTATTATTATCGCTGCGTATTACGGGGGACTGCATGCGTCTATACTGGCATCTGCGCTTATTGCAGGGGGACGGGCACTGCTATTTGGCGGCTTGAATGAGGCATCCATCACCGCTGGGGCTTTCATTCTCTTGCTTGGGGTATTTTCAGGCATTATTTTTGCATACAAGCGCCTAGGTGGATTTTGGACAAAATGGAGCGTTTCTTTGCTGGTGTTAATGGCATTGCTTTATGGAAATGCTTGTTATACATATGGTTTAGAATGGTCCAGCTCGCTCTATAAATTTCTGTTCCCGCCGATGATTGCCAGCGGCCTTGTCGTCGCTTATTGCGTGCGTTATTTAACGCAGCGCGATGAGCTGTTCCAGCAGAAGGACCAGGAAGCAACAACGGATTTTCTTACTCAGCTGGCCAATGTCAGAGCATTCGATGCAGCGTTTAACCGTTTGTTTATTCAGGCGGAGAGCGGAAAGGAGCCGCTGGCTGTCCTGTTTCTGGATATTGATTATTTCAAAAAGATTAATGACACCTACGGCCATCCCGCAGGAGATGCCGTTTTGCGCGAGCTTGCTGCTATCGTTAGGCGTACGATTCGGGCAGAAGATGTAGCCTCACGCTATGGCGGCGAAGAATTTTCGATTTTGCTGCCTAATTGTTCGCCATCCGGTGCTTATGCTTTGGCGGAAAATTTACGCAGCACGATTCAGAAATGTCAAATTGCCGTTAATGACAAGCAAAAGGTAGGCGTGACCGTCTCGATCGGCATTGCCTGCTATCCGGAGGTTGAGCAGGAGTTTCTAATTGATTATGCCGATCAGGCTTTGTATCAGGCTAAGCTTTCCGGCAGAAACAAGACGATATTGTGGCGCTCCTAAAGCGGCATGGCATCTTGTTTATCGTCTTGTATTGCCCTTGCTTCATGGTGCCAGCCATACGGCTTCAGCTCTTCCGGGCTAAACTGGCGTGCAGTGCGGCGGCCAACCGTTCGATTCCCGATTCCATTTGCTCCGGCTCCGGCCGGGCATAGCTAAGACGAATGAAGCCTTCCTCCGAGCCATACACACTGCCAGGAACGAACACGAGCCCTCTCTGAATACTTTCTTCCAGCAGGCGATGATCGCTGATGTTCTCTTTGGATTTACACCATAGATTAAGCCCTCCTTGGTGCGCGGTAAATGCAAGTTTTTCTGAAAAATAATGCGCAAGCGCACCGATCATTCGCTGCTGCTTGGCCTCAAGCGCCTTTCGCAACATTTGCAAATGCAGCGGAAATTCGTTTGAAGCGAGCAGGCGTCCAGCCAGCCATTGAGGCAAAATGCTAAGGCCAAAGTCCATTTGCTGCCGGGCATCGGCGAGGCGGCTCACAACCGTTTGCGGTGCGACCAGCCAGCCGATTCGCAGGCCCGATGCAGCGATTTTGGATAATGAGCCAATATAGAGCACGATATCCTCCTTGTCCAGCGCTTTTAGTGATGGCAAAGGCTGATTGTGAAAGGAAGTCAGGCTGAACGGGTCGTCCTCTACAATCGGAATACGCAGCTCGGCAGCTATGGCTAATACGCGCTGCCTTTTTTCCATGCTCAAAGAAGTGCCTGTCGGATTTTGATAGTTCGGATTGAGAAAAAGCATGCGAATGCGATGCTCGCGATATAATCGCGCAATATCATCCGGATCAATGCCGTCATGATGAACCGGAAGACGGCAAATACGCAGTCCTGCAGATTGGAACATCGGCAGCGAATAGCAGTAGGAGGGATCTTCGATCGCAACGGCATCTCCTGGGGCAAGCAAACATTGCGTTATTAAATAGAGCGATTGCTGCGAGCCGGAAGTAACGAGAATAGAAGCTTCAGGAGCCGCAATGCCCTGTTTCCGCAAAAAAGCGCTTAGCTCCACCCGCAGCTGCGGATTGCCCTGTGGATGATCATAGCCGAGCGGCTCCGTGAATGGCTGCTCCTGCATAATGGACTGGAGGAGCCGGCTCGGAAACAGCGGCTCCGCCAGTTCGCCGCTCGCCATGTCAATCATTTGGCCATGGTGGCGCATGGATGAACGAATGCGCCTCATAAAGGGCAAATTAGGCAGGAAGCTGCCTCCTTCTGCATATTGCCGCCAATTGGGCGTATGCGAAGGGGATATCCCCCATTTACTGCGGCTCACGGTTGTGCCGCTCCCTACTTTGCTTTCCACCAAGCCGGCTGAGCGCAGCTCGGCATACGCCTGTACAATCGTGCTGCGATTAACGCCTAATTGCTCCGCCAGTTTGCGTTCGGAGGGAAGCGGGCTGCCTGGCGGATATTCGCCGGAGGCAATGCTGCGTTCCAGCAGCTCGGCAATTTGCAAGTAAACAGGCGTTTTTAATGTTCGATCCAGCTTCCACGTCATACGTACACCCCGTTCATTATCGATTTGTCTAATTCGGATTATTCCATTCATTATAGTACATTTTAGCGAATTGGATGGTCATTTTAGTGGATAAATGGATGGTTACATGATCAGCCAATCCATTTATGATTGTTAATAAGAGAGGTGGCTGCCCATGTAAGGGCAGTTGTCTTAGGGTGGGGGATGAACATATGGAGCACCGCAAGGTGAAAGTTGGTGTTGTGCAGGCTGCGCCTAGTTTATTGGATAAGCAATCGGCGTTCAAGCAAATAGCTGCCTATGCCGGCGAAGCAAGCAGACAAGGGGTCAAGCTGCTGGTGTTTCCTGAAGTATTTATCTCCGGTTACCCGCGCGGCATGACGTTTGGGAATCGCGTTGGAAGCCGAACAGCGGAGGGACGGGAAGACTTTCGCCGTTATGCGGAAAGTGCAATAACGATTCCGGGCGAGGATACCGACCTGTTAGGGGAAATTGCTGCCGCACATGGCTTATATCTAATCGTTGGTGCACTGGAGCGCGATCAGGAATATAGCGGTGCGACTTTATATAATTCAATCGTTTATGTAGGTCCTGATGGCAGGCTGCTTGGCAAACATCGAAAGCTTATTCCTACAGCTGCGGAGCGTCTGCTCTGGGGGCAAGGCGATGGCAGCACATTAACGGTTATCCAAACCCCTTTTGGACGAATAGGCGGCTTGATATGCTGGGAAAACTATATGCCGCTAGCTCGGACCGCCATGTATGCGAAAGGTATAGACCTTTTTATAACGCCTACAGCGGATGCCCGCGATACATGGCAATCGACGATTCGTCATATTGCCTGCGAAGGCCGCTGCTATGTGCTGTCGAGCAATCAGTTTGCTACGAAGTCCTTATATCCGAAGGATTTGGCGAGTTTTGCCGAGCTGGAGCAGATGGATGAGGTGCTGAGCAGGGGCGGCAGCGCTATCGTTGGGCCGCTAGGGGAATATATAGCAGAGCCTGTTTATGGGCGGGAGGCGCTGCTCGTGGCAGAGCTGGATATGTCGAAAATCGCCGAAAGCCGATTTGACTTTGATGTGGTCGGGCATTACAGCCGGCCGGACGTGTTTCAGCTGCATGTTAATGAATCCACGCAGTCTAATGTATTTTTTAAGAGCACATTGTAAAGGGAAAGAGCAGCTGTACAGCAGAAGGGAGCATTATAATGGATGTACCAGTTGGCGTATGGATTTCAGCGGTTGTTATCGTTGGCATTTTAGCATGGATTACTTTTTGGATTACGAACAAGGCTTACTCCAGAAAATGGGATGAAAATGACGAAGACAAGCTGAAAAATTAAAGCAGTGCAGTTAAAGCTTCAGCAGAACATGGTTTCCTATATTTCAAGTTTTTCGAACGCTTTGCCGGGGTGTGGTCAGCCTGGCAAGGCGTTTTTTTGCATTTATGAAATATAGGAAAGTATAGCATTGCGCGATACCTTCTCTATATTTCTAGGATTGAAACGCGCTGCGCCGCCAAAGGACGGTCACATCCGTTTCACCTTGTAAAAGCTCTTCCCAATAAGCGGTTTTTCAGTTAATATGAGAATATATGTTCGGTATTGGGGGCGGATTGATGAATCAAGAGTCATACATTATGGATATTATTCGGGGAGACGATTGGATGATGGACATCCTGCATACGGCAAGGGCGCTCGATTTGCCGGACTGGTGGGTATGCGCCGGGTTTGTGCGTTCTAAATTGTGGGATGTGCTGCATGATTTTAAGAAGCGGACGCCGCTTGCGGATGTGGATGTTATTTATTACGATGCCGAGTATCCGAGTGAGCACATCGAGAAGCAGCTGGAGCAGCAATTGCGGGGCCTGAGACCCGAGATCCCTTGGTCAGTGAAAAATCAGGCGAGAATGCATGTCGTCAGCGGCTTGCCGCCTTATTCCTGCGCGGTGGATGCGATTTCCAAATTTCCAGAAACGGCGACTTCGCTTGGGGTGGCGCTGGATGCGAATGGCCAGCTTCAGCTAGCGGCTCCATGCGGAGTAGCTGATGTCCTTCAAGCTGTGCTAAGGCCTACCGTTTATTATGAGCAGGGGACGGTCAATTACCACGTATACGAACAAAGAATCGTTAAGAAAAATTGGAAGGCGACATGGCCAAAAGTTCATAAAGCAGAGCAGCAGGAGGGATGACAACATCATATCTTAACAAAAATTAGTACTGTAATTACGAGTTTGCGCATTGACAGCCTGCCTTTTTTCACGTTTAATTAAATAGACCGTTCTCTATAATTAAGGTGGTGAAAAGGTGGCTTCAAAGCCGAATGCCCGCCAGCAGATCATAGATACAGCAATGAAGCTGTTTTGTGTGCAAGGGTATCATGCAACGGGGTTAAATCAAATTATTAAGGAAAGCTCTTGTCCGAAGGGGTCCTTGTACTACTATTTTCCTGAAGGCAAGGAGGAACTGGCGGTTGAATGTATTTCAACGATTAAGAATTTTGTGCTGGAAAAATGGCGGATGAATTTTGAACAGACTTCTAGTCCTGTAGCAGCCATCCAGGCCCATATTTCCGACATCATTCACGATGGGAAGCAATCGCAGTTTAGAGGATTTATGCCATTCAGCTTTTGGATGGCTGCTGAGACATGCCTGATTAGCGAAAGACTGAGAGCAGCGTGCCAAGTCGTTTTTATTGAATGGCAGCAGTATATTGCCCAGCAGCTCGTTGCCAATGGAGCGAATGACAACAGCGCTGCTGAAATAAGCAATGTGATTCTTTCCTTAGTGGAAGGTGCGCTTATTTTGGCCATCACTCATGGCGATGAGAAGCCGCTCGTCCATATTTCGCGTCTCGTGCCGTCAATTGTTAATGGTGGCCCAGCAAGCTAGAACAACAGGTTACAGCAAAATGAATTTTTAATTCGCAGGAGGATGACATAAGTGCAAGCAGGAACGATGCAAGAGACTTCAACATCACCCAATAAGACTTACAAAGTAATGCCGATTATGATTTCGCTATTGCTTAGCGGATTTATCGGTTTTTTTAGTGAGACCGCTCTAAATGTAGCATTGACTGATTTAATGAGAGATTTGAGCGTTAACGAGGCCACTGTACAATGGCTTACGACTATATTTTTGCTGACGCTGGGAGTACTGGTGCCGGTTTCAGGCATGCTGCTGCAATGGTTTACAACACGGCAACTGTTTGTATGGTCATTGATTTTTTCTATTATAGGAACATTCGTAGCGGCTCTTGCACCGAACTTTGAAACGCTGCTTATTGCGCGTGTGCTTCAAGCAACGGGAACAGGGCTGCTGCTGCCGTTATTATTTAATACGATTCTCGTCATTATCCCGATTGAGAAGCGTGGCGCAGCGATGGGGATTATCGGCCTCATTATGATGTTCGCACCAGCAACGGGGCCCACTTTTGCCGGTATTTTGATCGCAAACTTAAGCTGGCACTGGATTTTCTGGGTGTCCTTGCCGTTTTTGATTATTTCGTTATTTGTAGGGCTTGTCTATTTGCAAAATGTTTCTACCTTGACTAGGCCGCGTATCGACATATTGTCGATTTGCTTGTCTACCCTCGGCTTTGGCGGTGTCGTTTACGGCTTTAGCAGCGCGGGAGAAGGAGAGGATGGATGGGGCAGCGCGAAGGTCATTATCGCGATGACCGTAGGTATCGTTGCACTCATTTTATTTGTTATCCGCCAGCTTAAAATGAAAGAGCCAATGATTAATTTGACGACGTTTAAATACCCCATGTTTACGATCGGCTTAATTATGGTGTTTATTTGTATGATGGTTATTTTGTCCTCCATGCTGATACTGCCTATGTATTTGCAGCGCGGCCTTATGATGAGTCCGTTGACCGTTGGGCTGCTTCTCCTCCCAGGTGGGCTTATTAATGGCTTCTTGTCTCCTGTAATGGGCGGACTGTTTGATAAGTATGGACCAAAATGGCTCGTTCTTCCGGGCCTGTTGGTTGTTGCGGTTGTACTATGGTTTTTCTCTGATATTTCTACCGCGTCGACGACTGCGTTGATCATCGTGCTGCATTCCCTGCTAATGATCGGGATTTCGATGATTATGATGCCTGCGCAAACGAATGGTTTGAATCAGCTTCCACCTGAGCTGTATCCGCATGGAACAGCGATTATGAACACCTTGCAGCAGGTTGCGGGTGCCATTGGTACAGCGCTGGCAGTGAGTATTATGACAGCAGGAATGGAAAAATTCCTGAAGACAGCAGAAGGAAATCCAGAATCGCCAGCCAACTTGGTTAGCGGATTGACCGTTGGCGTGCAAAATGCTTTTATATTTGCCATGGTGCTTGCCCTTGTTGGGCTTGCCATTGCTTTCTTTATTAAGCGAGTGAAGGTGACGGCAGCAGGCGAACAAGGAGCTTAATTTCGGCTCTAAATAGAAGCCCAAATTATTTTTGAAACTTTTTTTGAAAAATGCTTGCGTGTTGCGATGTTTTCTGATATATTATATTTATTCGCTGTTAGCGAACATCGCGCGCGTGTGGCGGAATTGGCAGACGCACTAGACTTAGGATCTAGCGTTTCACGACGTGGGGGTTCAAGTCCCTCCACGCGCATTATGAATGGAAGAGTAAGGACTGTTTCAAGTAGTTTTTAACTACTGAGAAACAGTCCTTTTCTTTTATGTTTGTTTATTTGTTATCCGCCCCTTTTTTCTCTATTAGCAGTAAGGGATGTCATCTATTACATAACATGTCCGATTTTGCTATAATGGGACGATATATGATAGCAGAAGGGAAGCGTTGGGCTTGAAACAGGTCACCATTTATGATATTGCCAAAGAGGCCAAAGTATCGGTTGCCACCGTATCCAGGGTATTGAACGATACCGCCCCGGTAAAGGGATCTACACGAGCCAAGATTGAAGAGCTTATTCAAAAATACAACTTTCAGCCTAACGCAATGGCCAGAAGCTTACTAAAAAAAGAAACCGGCATTATTGGTGTCATTGTTCCTGACCTAACCAATCCCTTTTTCCCGGAAGTGTTCGCTGGAGCGGAGGAGGAGGGACAGCAGTCTGGGCATACTTTTCTGCTTAGCAATTCTATCGGGGATTACGCGAAAGAATCGGAGTATCTCAGCATTATGCGGGAGAAACGCGTCGATGGTGTTATTTTTTTAGGGGGAAGAATTAATTTAAAAAACTGCGATGAGCATTTGGTGCAGGAGCTCGTGCAGCATGCCAGCATCATTCCGACTGTGCTCGTTAACGGCGGGCTGCGCAATACGAACTTGATTAGAGTTGCTACGGACGAAGCGGTAGGTACTGCTCTCGCGGTCCGGCACCTAATCGAGCTGGGTCATACCGAAATCGGCTTCATTGGCGGGGAAAGCCATATGACGACAACTTCAATCAAGCTGCGGGCCTTCCGAAAGACGATGAAGGATGAGGGGCTTAGAATTCGGGACAATTGGCTGCTGCCGGACAGCTTCTCCATCGATTCGGGCAAGCGCCAAATGCTGAAGCTGCTCGACATGGAAGAGAGACCAACCGCTGTTTTCTGCGTCAACGATTATACCGCGATCGGGGCAATTAAGGCGGCGACGGAGGCTGGACTTACCATTCCAACTGACATTTCGATTGTTGGATTTGATGATATTCCGCTGGCGCATCATTTTATCCCTGAGCTCACTACCGTTTCCCAGCAGGCGCATGAGCTTGGGCGAATGGCGGTTCAAGTGCTTAAAGCGATCATGAAGAAGGAAAAGGTCAAACAGCTTACTTCTTTGGCACCACAGCTTATTGTTCGGCAAAGTACGGAAGCGCGGAGCGGCCAAAAGAAGGTCAGCTCGAATTAGAAGGCTGCATGAGGGGAGCTTTCCGCGCCTGATGCAAGAACGCCCTGAAAGAGCAGCAAGCCAGATGTTTATGGCTTGCTGCTCTTTTTTTAGGCCTAATGGAATGAGCGAGACAGCGATTATTCGCATCGATCCATATCTGGAAGATCTAAACTTTAATGTTGACCATAGTAAGGATGCGAGCTATACTGAAATGGGTTTCATGAAAGCCTTTACATTTAATTGACCATCAATTAAGGGGAGCGTGCTGAACAGTGAAACAGATGAAAAAGATGAAATCGATGTTGCTTATTTTATTAACGGCTGGATTGATGATTCTGTCTGCTTGCAGTAGCAACAATGCGGGAAATGCAATAGCTACCCAAGCGCCTGCCGCAACGGCAACGGCAACAGATGCGGAGGAAACGATTGCTCCTAGCCAGGAGCCTGAGCCTCCAGCCGCCGATTTGGGCGGCAGAGAAATTCGCATCTCGCATTGGTGGGATGCTGCCCCTGACGGAGATTCCGAAGCGGATGAATTGGCACGTGAAAGAATCAAAAAAGTGGAAGAAAAATATAACGTGAAAATCAAATACTTAAATACGGAATATTGGTCGACTACAGAGAAGCTGTCTTCCTCTGTGATGTCCAACGATCCTTTCGCTGAAATTGTCCGACTGCCTGACGGCTTCATATGGGGCCTGATGCAAGGGGGATTTTTGACGCCATTGGAAGATTACCTTAAAGATACGCGAATTGCACCGGATGTCGTTGAAGCGATGCGCTTTGGCGGGGATCATGTATTTGGACTAGAAAGCTGGTATAACCCGAATGACACCGGGATGTTCTATAACAAAAGGATTTTCAAGGAAGCGGGCTTAAAAGATCCGCAGCAGCTAATGGACGAGGACAATTGGAGTTGGACGACGATGCTGGATGCCGCGAAGAAGCTGACCGTAGACAATAATGGTGACGGAAAAGCAGACCAATATGGCCTTGCCGGTGCGCATTATGTGTTCTCGGAGCTGCTCATTGCCAGCAACGGCGGCATTATTTACGACGAGGCGAACAAAAAAGTAGCTTTTGATTCACCCGCTTCTATGGAAGCGCTTAACTTCCTGTATAGCCTGTATAACGAGAATAAAGTTGTGAAGAAAAATGAAGGAAACGACTGGGAGGATCCGGCGAAATATTTTGCAGAAGGTACGATTGCGATGTATCCGGGCGGCTTGTGGGAAATCGAAGGACGCCTCCAGGATAAGATGAAGGATGAGTGGGGATACGTTTATCTTCCTAAGGGACCGCAGGCAGACACCTATTTAGATCCGCTTGGTCAAACGGCAGCTTACGTCATACCTAAAGGGGTCAAGGATGCCGATGTCATCGTGAAAATTTGGGAGGAGCTTCAGGATTTCGATAACTGGCAGGAAAATCGCAGGTTATGGCAGGAAAATGTGCTGCCGGATGAAAGCTCCATCGCTAACGCCATGAATGACGATGGAAAGGTACAGCGTGTGTTCGGCGGACGCTTCGGGGGGCTCGGTATTAAGGATCAGCTCGACTCCGTAACCGGCAAATTCGTCAAAGGCGAAATTACGCCGGCAACAGGCGTCGCCCAAGTCATTGGGCCTGCGCAAGCGGCTGCTGAAAAAGTGCTTAGAGGCGAGCAAGACAAGAAAGACGACAAAAAGTAAATGCCGAAAGCTTTGCCCATAAAAAAGCGGCCTGCCCGGCTTTCCGATTGGGAAAACCGGGCGGTTGCCGTCAAACAAAATTTCGCCAGTTTATAAAAGGGGGGAATTAGGTGGAAATCGTATTTACCAGAAAAACGGCCGCTAGGATAATAGTTATCGCTATGCTGATTTCGATATTGGTTTTCCCTATATCTCAGTCCGGCGCAGCGAGTGTTCAAGCTGACTCAACGACAGCAGCCGATCCAAACGGCGACCAGAGCTTTTTGACAAATGAATCGGAAAACAGCTACGGCCATTACATGCAGCGCTACAAGGACGAAGAACGGCCTCAAGAGGAGATTGTCATTCAAGGGGCGGATTATACAAGCGCAAGCGATATGGAACCTGAGATCATCCATGAGCTCGGCGGCGTATCGGGCGACTTCGTCAAGACGGGAGAAAGCGGCTCCATGGAGTGGGAACTTGAGGTGCCGAAATCCGGCCTGTATCATATCGCCATTCGCTATTTTCCAATCGAAGGAAAAAGCTCGGCAATCGAGCGGGAGCTGTTGATCGACGGAGTGCTGCCGTTCACCAGCGCCAGAAATTTGACCTTTCAGCGCATATGGAAAAATGAAAGTGATCAGATTTTGCAGGATAACCGGGGAAATGAGCTGCGGCCGCGCCAGGTAGAATCGCCGATGTGGCAGGAAGCGCTGCTGCGGGATACAGAGGGCTATTACGAGGAGCCGTATGTCTTTTATTTTTCGTCTGGCAAGCACACGATGACGCTGGTATCTTCCAGAGAAGCGATGGCGATCGACTATTTGAAAGTGTACCGCTATGATGAGCCTTCATCTTACGAGGAGGTAGAGCTGGGCTACAAGTCCAAGGGCTATGCGGAGACTAGCGGACATTTGATTAAGCTGCAAGGCGAATATGCCGCTTACAAATCGTCTCCGACCTTATATCCAATTTCCGACCGTTCAAGCCCGTCTACAGAGCCTTATGACGTATCCAAGATTAAGATGAATACGATTGGCGGCAACAATTGGCGGGTGCCGGGCCAATGGATCGCATGGGATGTTGAAGCGCCAGAGGATGGATTATACCGGATTGCGATCAAGAATAGGCAAGAATTGCTGCGGGGCATTTATTCCACTCGCTCGCTATGGATTGATGGGGCCATTCCGTTTCAAGAAATGACGCAAATTCCGTTTTATTATGATTCGGACTGGCAGATGAATGTGCTCGGCAGCGAGGAAAAGCCCTATTTATTTTATATGACGAAAGGGAAGCATGAGTTGAAGCTTGAGGTGAGCTTAGGCGCAATGGCTCCTTTGATTCGCCAAGTAGAAGCAAGCCTGCTCGACATCAATGCGATGTATCGCAAAATCCTGATGATTACCGGCAATGTGCCCGATCCTTATAGGGATTATCAATTAGATAAACAAATACCCGACATGGTCGGCGTGTTTCAGGAGCAAAGCGACATTTTGTACGCCGTGTCGAAGGAGCTAGTGCGCCTGACAGGAGAGAAGAGCGACAAGACGGCCATATTGGATAAAACTGCCTATCAATTAGCAGATTTGGCCCAAAAACCGGAAACGGTCCAGAAGCGGCTGTCTCAATTCAAAATCAATGTTGGCAGCGTCGGAGCTTGGATTTTGCAAGTGAGGGAGCAGCCGCTTGAAATCGATTACCTCGCCTTGGCTTCGTCTGATGTAGAGCTGCCCGGTGCGAATGCTTCAGCTTCTAAAAAAATCGTTCATGAGGTATCTTCCTTCTTTCATTCCTTCTTTGAAGATTACGATACGATTGGAAACATGGCGCAGGATGAGCAATCGATAACAGTATGGATCGGAACCGGCCGCGATCAGGCTCAAGTGCTGAAAGCGATGATCGACGATACCTTTACGCCGCTAACCGGTGTGGGAGTGAACCTTAAGCTTGTCAATCAGGATGTGCTGCTGCGTGCGTCTCTGGCGGGGGAAGGACCCGATGTAGCTATGCAGGTCGGCAACGATGTGCCGGTAAATTTCGGCATGCGGAACGCAGCGGAAGATTTGTCGCAATTTTCAGGCTATAGGGCGGTCGTGCAGCAGTTCAGGGACAGCGCTATAGTGCCTTACCGCTATGAGGACAAGGTGTTTGCTCTGCCTGAGCAGCAAATTTTCAATATGCTTTTTTACCGGAAGGATATACTCGAGGAGCTGAAGCTTGAGCCGCCGCAAACGTGGGATGATGTGTACGCCATGATTCCGGTGCTGCAAAAGCATCATATGGATTTCGCGCTGCCGATTGCCCAGACGACGGGTGTTCCTGTGCTGGAAGCGAATCGGGCGTTTGCCATGCTTTTGTACCAGATGGACGGCTCCTTCTATTTGAACAACGGGGCCAAAAGCGGGCTCGATACAGAGGTCGGGCTAGATGCATTCAAAAAATGGACCGACTTCTATACGAGCTACAAACTGCCGCTCATCTTTGATTTTCCAATGCGCTTTCGCACAGGAGAAATGCCGGTCGGCATACAGGATTATACCTTTTACAATTATTTGAGCGTATCCGCGCCAGAAATTAAAGGCTTATGGGAGTTTATTCCCGTTCCGGGCACCGTGCAGCAGGACGGTTCCATTCGCCGGGATGTGGCTAGCGGCGGGACGGCCGCCATTATGCTTAAGCAGGCTAAAAACAAGGACGCAGCCTGGGAATTTATGAAATGGTGGGTGGGCAAGGATGCCCAGGTTCGTTTCGGCAGAGAGATGGAGGGATTGATGGGCGCTGCAGCGCGTTATCCGACCGCCAATATCGAAGCGCTCAAGGAGCTGCCATGGCCGGCTCGCAATTATCGCAGCCTCGAAGAACAATGGCAATGGGTGCAGGGCGTGCCGGAGGTGCCGGGGGGGTATTTTACAGGAAGGCACTTGGACAATGCTTTGCGGGAAGTCATTAACAATGGAACGAATACAGCCGACTCCTTATACGATTATGTCCAAGAAATCGACTATGAAATTGAGCAAAAAAGAGACGAATTTCATTTGAAATGAGGGGACTTAAGGAGGGACTCTTTTGCAGAAAACGAAAATCGCGGCTGAGATCATGCTCCAGCCGAAGGGCCGCCTTGCTAGGCCGCAGCGAAAATGGGAGCTGTTCATCAAGGATATGAAGCGGGATAAGCATTTGTTTGTCCTGCTGGCTCCTTATATGGTGCTGTTTCTGTTATTTACGGTGCTGCCGGTCGTCATTTCAATCTTTTTCAGCTTTACGCATTTTAATATGCTTGAATTTCCGCGCTGGGTCGGATGGGAAAACTATTCCAAGCTGCTTTGGAACGACGATGTATTTCTCATTGGACTTAAAAATACGCTTATTTTTGCAGTCATAACCGGCCCGGTCAGCTATATCGCTTGTTTTGTATTCGCGTGGCTTATTAATGAGCTTAATCCGAAAATTAGAGCATTTATGACGCTCGTGTTTTTTGCGCCTTCGATTTCGGGCAACGTCTTCTTTATTTGGCAAATTATTTTTTCAAGCGATTCGTATGGCATTATGAACGGCTTTCTGATGAAGATCGGGTTTATTTACGAGCCGATTCAATGGCTGCAGAATCCTGACTATATGCTCAAAATTATTATTATCGTCCAGCTGTGGCTCAGCCTTGGAACCAGCTTTCTCGCGTTTATTGCCGGCTTGCAGACGGTTGACCGCACATTGTATGAGGCAGGGGCGGTGGATGGCGTGAAAAATCGCTGGCAGGAGCTGTGGTTTATTACCCTTCCTTCCATGAGGCCGCAGCTGATGTTTGGCGCCGTCATCCAGATTACGTCTTCCCTTGCAGTAGCCGACGTGGCGATGGCTTTGGCTGGCTTTCCAAGCGTGCAGTACGGAGCACATACAGTCGTGACCCATTTGGTCGATTACGGGACAATTCGTTTTGAAATGGGCTATGCGTCTGCTATCGCAACGGTATTGTTTATGCTCATGCTGGGCACCAATCTGGCCGTTCAAAAGTTGCTGAAGAGGGTGGGGGAATAGGCGAAATGAAGCTGGCCATGCGTCTGAAAAAAAGAGTGAACCGGTCCTGGCAGGTGGATATAATGCTGCTCCTCGTACTGGGCTTGTTCGGTTCCTTTATGGCAGTTCCGTTGATTTATGTCATGAATAATGCTTTTAAGCCACTTGATGAGTTGTTTATATTCCCGCCTACGTTGTTCGTCAGGAATGCAACGCTTGAAAATTTCGCGGATTTGTTTCAAGTTATGAAAAACTCATGGGTTCCATTTTCCAGATACATTTTCAATACCGTTTTTATTACGGCGGCAGGAACGGCAGGACATATTTTGCTGGCATCGGCGGCGGCTTACCCGCTGGCCAAGCATAAGTTTCGCGGACATAAAGTGCTGTTCACGGTTATTGTCCTGTCGCTGATGTTTTCCCCGCATGTGACGGCGATTCCCAATTATATGATTATGTCCGTGCTGGGATGGATGGATTCGTACCAAGCGGTAATCGTTCCGGCGTTTGCTTATCCGCTTGGCCTGTACTTAATGAAGCAGTTCATGGAGCAAATACCGGATGCTTTGCTGGAGGCTGCCAAGATCGACGGCGCCAGCGAATACCGGATATTTTGGCAGGTTGTTATGCCGCTCGTCAAGCCTGCCTGGCTGACACTGTTAATTCTAATGATGCAAATGCTTTGGGGAACGGATGGAGGCAGCTTCATTTACAGCGAACAGCTCAAGACGATGCATTATGCGATGGGGCAAATCATTCAAGGCGGTATTGCCCGCGCAGGGGTAGGCGCCGCAGTTGCAGTCATTATGATGACCGTGCCGATCGTGACGTTTGTTTTTTCACAGAGCAATGTCATTCAGACGATGGCTTCATCTGGAATGAAGGACTAAAGCGATGGGGGCGTATGGATTGAAAATAAAGCGAGCGATTCTGTTTTTGGCAGCTGTGCTGCTTTTCGCCGGCTTAAGTCCGAAGCTGGCCCACGCGTCGCCGTATGAGGGGTATACCTATTCCTATTGGGGGGAGACCGTTCATTCGCCAATTGCGTATCTTCCATCCAAGACGATAACGGGGCAAGAAATAGGGGTAGGGCCATGGAGCTCTCCCGCTGATATGTTTGTTGCGCCTGACGGCCATTTGTACGTTCTGGATTCAGGAAACGGGCGAATTGTCGTGCTTGACAGCCAGTGGAAGGCAGTCCGTCAAATTAAGAGCTTTCAGAATAACGGCAAGCAGGACGGTTTCAATAATCCGGAAGGCCTTTTCGTAACGGAGGGTGGTCATATTTTTGTGGCGGATACTGAAAATAGGCGTGTCGTCGAGCTGGACGGCAGCGGATCGTTCGTCAGAGAAATTTCCGCTCCAAAGTCGGAGGTCATCAGCAGCAATTTTGAATATTTCCCGCGAAAGGTCATCGTGGATAAAGCCGGACGTATTTACGTTGTCGCCAGAGGCGTCTTCGAGGGCATTATCGAATTTGACAGCGAGGGCGGCTTTACTGGATTTAT
The DNA here is from genome assembly GCF_059383875.1 of Paenibacillus sp. JT22N7. Lineage (NCBI taxonomy): Bacteria > Bacillati > Bacillota > Bacilli > Caryophanales > Paenibacillaceae > Paenibacillus > Paenibacillus sp. JT22N7. Next base: position 598,692 of record NZ_JBXENY010000005.1, on the reverse strand, counting down.
GGGGACGAACCGGGTGCAGTTTGATCCTGTAGATTTATTCTGGAAGACGGTATCGACTAAAGAACAGCGGGAAAAGCTCATCCGGTTTGTTCCCATTGAATTTAACAATGTAGATGTTGATTTGGATGGTTTCATCTTTACGACTACAGCCGACAAGCAAACCTCGGCCCCTGTCAAAAGGCTGAACCCATCCGGCATTGACGTTATTCGGATAAATGGGAATATAGGTCCGGTAGGCGATTTGAGCAGAAATCGCTCGGCCTTCATTGACATCGATGTTAGCGGCAATGGCGTTTACCGGACGCTTGATTCGACCCGGGGACGGATTTTTACTTATAACGAAGACGGCAATTTATTATATGTATTTGGCCAGCTGGGCAATCAGCAGGGCACGTTTAAAAATCCGGTTGCGGTTGAAAGCTCCGGCAATCGGGTGTTTGTTCTGGACCGCGATCAGGGGAGAATTACCGAGTTTGCAGCGACCAAATTCGGAAGCCTCGTTAATGAAGCCAACGGATTATACAGCATAGGCAAGCACGATGATGCAGCAAAGCTGTGGAAGGAAGTGCTTCGGCTCGATGCGAACTACGAAATGGCCTATATCGGCATTGGCAAGTCGATGCTGCGCCAAGGCGAATATAAGCAAGCGATGACTTTTCTAAAACTGGGCAACGACAGGGAATATTATTCCAAAGCATTAACGAAATATCGCAGGGAATATATGCGTGAGCACTTTGGGATCTATATGACGGTACTGATCCCGCTGATTTTGGTCGTTATCGCCGTTCGCCGAAGCATGAGGCTCAGAAAGGGGGAACTGAAACAGGATGCAGTTTCTCAAGGAGGCTAGGTACTCGCTGCACGTTGCATTCCATCCCTTTGACGGGTTTTGGGATCTGAAATACGAGAATAAAGGAAAGCTCCGGATCGCGCTTGCCATTTTGCTCGCGGTGACGGTTACGATGATTCTGAAACGCCAGTATGCTGGCTATGTCGTCAACTATAATCATCCGCTGGAATTAAACAGCTTTGATGAATTAAAGTACATTGTGCTTCCTTTCCTTCTGTGGTGTGTCGCGAACTGGTCGCTCACTACGCTGATGGACGGAGAAGGGAAATTCAAAGAAATCGTCATCGCTACTGGCTATGCGCTGCTTCCTTTGATTTTGATTTATTTGCCCAATATGCTGCTCAGCAATGTGATTACGCTGCGCGAGGCTTCATTCTATTACTTGCTGGAATCGGCGGCAGCGCTATGGTTCGTTTGGCTGCTGTTTATTGGAACGATGACGGTTCATCAATATACGGTTACGAAGACGATCATGACGATGCTGTTAACGGTTGTAGTGATGGGCGTAATTATTTTTCTTGGGCTGCTCTTCTTCAGCTTGATCCAGCAAATCGTTAGTTTTGTGTACACGATTTATCAGGAACTATCATTGCGAGCCTAAGAAAGGGGGCCAAACGGTGAAGCGGAAGCTTGCGATCATCATGACGGCAGTCTTTATTGGCTGCTTGCTTATAGCTCAAGGCACCAATTTCGCGGAATATGCGTCCGAGGTTGTAGCCGAGCCAGTACCAAGCAATGGACAACATAGCGGGCTTGCAGCCGCAAGCGGCCAGTCCGGCAAGCTGTCTGCATTGCCTGAAGGGATGGAATCGGCGGCTGAAAATGAATTTTTAGTCTTGTACGTCAATCCCGAAACGACGGAAATTGCCGTTCGGGACAAGCGCAGCCAAGCGATTTGGTATTCCAATCCGCAAAATCGCGAAGACGATCCGGTCGCAACCGGCTATAACAAGACGAAGCTGAGCGTGCAGGTCGAGATCGCTTATTTTGACAGCGCGGGAAATGCATTGAAGTATGACAATTACACCCATAGCGTTCAGAACGGCCAATATGCCATAGAGAAGGCAAACGATGGACTTGATATCGTCTATACGCTGGGGGAGGTCAAAAGCGACATCGATGCGATCCCTAAATATATTAGCGCGGATCGCTTTCAAACCGTCATTTTGGATAAAATCGAACAGTCTGTGGACAAAAGAGAAGTTGAAAAGCGCTTTAAATTTGATGAGGAAAAGCAGCGTTATGAACGAAGGGACTCCTCCTTTAAAGGAATCGGATTAGCAAAGGTTACCGAAATCTTTAATCGGATCGGCTATGACGAGGAGCAGAAAGCAATCGATAAGGCGGCATATGGCGAAGCGTCCACTGGCAGCGCCAATGTTCGGATTCCTTTGCATTATCGGCTGGATGGTGAGCATCTGACGGTGACAGTTGCGGCGGGCGAAATCGAATATCCGGCTAGTATGAAAATTCAGACGCTGTCGCTGCTACCGTTTTTTGGCGCAAGCGGGCGGGAGGATGAAGGTTATACGTTCGTGCCGGATGGATCGGGTTCGCTGATCCGTTTCAACAATGGCAAAACCTACGACGCGCCGTTCCGGACGGCCCTTTACGGTTCCGACGCATCTATTAGCCAGCTCATTAAAATTCAGAAAGAGGAAGCTGCGCGCTTGCCTGTATTCGGAATGAAATATGAGAACCGGGCATTTGTTGCGATTATAGAAAAGGGTGATGCGGTCGCCGCGGTTGAAGCGGACGTAAGCGGCAGGCTGAACGATTACAATACCGTATTTCCCAGCTTTACGCTGACTAATTTGGAGGAGGTTACCTTGACGAACGGGTGGCGCTCCAGCACGGTCAAAAAGTTTCAATCGGAGCCTTTTGCTGGGGATATGACGGTCCGTTATGGCTTTCTCGGCACGGGTGAGGCCAGCTATTCGGGCATGGCGGCGCATTATCGCCATTATTTAATCAAGCAAACGGGCTTAACGAAGCTGTCGGATGAGGGGGATGTTCCGTTCTATGTCGAGCTAATTGGCGGCATACCGAAAAAGAAATTTTTCTTGGGCATTCCTTATAACGCCTATGAGCCGCTTACGACTTTCGATCAAGCGGAGTCTATTTTGAGCCAAATGCTGGATAAGAAAATCAGCGGCATCAAGCTGCGTTATACGGGTTGGTTTAACGAGGGCCTAAACCATAATCTGCCGAAGTCGATTGCCGTTGACAAGCAGCTCGGCGGAAGAAAAGGTTTAAGCGAGCTAAAGGCATATGCCGATGCCAATGGCATATCGCTGTTTCCTGATGCGGCTTTTCTTGAGGCAGCTCCGCAAGCGGAAGGATTCAAAAAGTCGAGCGAAGCTTCCCGATTCATTACGGGCAGGCTGGCGGAAATTTATCCTTACAGCGCGGCCAGCTTCAGTCAAGAGGATGAACGCGAGCCCGGTTATGTAGTCAGTCCGAAGTCGCTGCCGAAAATGACAGCAGCATTTATGGACGATTACGGGAAGCTGCAGCTCTCTGGTTTGTCGCTGCGGGATCTTGGCAGCGAGCTGAACTCCGATTTCAATCGTTCCGAGGTCATCGATCGGGAGGAAGCGAAAGAGATCGTAAAGCAACAGCTGAAGCAAATGAGCGGCTCCGTCCAGGAAGTGCTGGTAGAAGGCGGAAACGCCTATTCGATCCCCTATGCGCGGCATATTGTGAATGCGCCGTTAACGAGCAGCGGCTTTAATATTACCGATGAGAGCGTTCCTTTCTTTCAACTGGTTTATCACGGTTATGTGCATACCGCTGGAAGCGCCTGGAACATGGCAGATGACCAGGATTCCACCTACAACTTTCTAAAAGCGCTCGAAACAGGCTCTTCATTGCATTACACGTGGTTTTTTGCTGATTCATCCGCGATCAAAATGACGGAGTTCGACTATTTGTATTCCGCCGATTACCGGGGCTGGATCGACGAAGCAGCGCAAAGATACGGAGAACTTAACGACGTTCTCCATGATGTGCAAGACCAAGCGATTATTGATCATCGGGCACTGGCAGATGGGGTGTACCAGACCACGTTCGAACAAGGGAAAACCATTATCGTCAATTATACCGATGCGCTAGCTCAAGTGGGCGGAATTACAGTTAAGGCAAAGGATTATTGGGTTGGGGGTGAAGCACAGCGATGAGGTTCAGGAAGCTTTCGCTTGAACAAAAAAACAGGTATTACGGACTGTATTTCATTCTTCCCTGGTTTGCAGGCTTTGTGTTCCTGTTTATGGTGCCGCTGCTGTCATCGCTCAGGTACAGCTTTAGCAATCTGCAAGTTACGAATGACGGCTTTAGCCTGGACTTTATCGGACTGTCCAATTACCGGGAAGCGTTGTTCTCGCATGAATCGTACGTCAGAATATTGACGGAATCGGTCGTAGATATCGCCGTTAATACACCGCTCATCATCATATTCAGCTTGTTTTTTGCGGTGCTGCTTAATCAGCGGTTTAGAGGACGGGTGCTGGCCCGGGCGATCTTCTTCCTTCCCGTTATTTTGGCATCGGGCATTATCGCCAGCATTGAGAACGGAGATTTGATGCAATCCGTCGTTCGCAGCGCAAACGATACAACCGGCGGCGGCTTGTCCATTATGAAAAATCTAGAGCTCGCTGCCCTGCTCATCGAATCAGGGGTGAGCATCACCTTTGTGGAGTATTTGACAGGTGCCGTCAGCCGAATTTATGAAATCATCAGCCAATCGGGTGTGCAAATTTTGATTTTTCTGGCGGGTCTGCAGTCGATTTCTCCTTCTTTGTACGAGGCGGCTAAAATCGAAGGCTCAACTGGCTACGAGGCGTTCTGGAAAATTACATTTCCGATGATTAGCCCGTTAATTTTGACGAATCTCGTTTATACGATTATTGACAGCTTCATTAGTGATGAAACGAGCCGGCTTGTTGTAGATACGGCATTCAAAAGCTATGATTTTGGCCTCAGCGCGGCGATGGCGTGGATGTATTTTGCTGTCATTGCACTTGTGCTGTGGATTACGACATCGATTGTTTCACGCAAGGTGTTTTATCAAGATTAGCGGTTTAAGGGAGGAAGGATATGAAGAAGGAAACCGCTGCGATGCAACAGTCAACGAAAGAAAAATTGCATCATCGCATGGCATCCGCTGCCTATTGGCTAGAATTTGCGAAAAAATGGCTGTGGATGACCGTCCGATTCGTACTCATTTTTGGCATATCGTTTGTCATCGTCTACCCGATTCTATTAAAGCTGTCGATTGCATTCAAAAGCATGGATGATTTGTATGACTCTACAGTCATTTGGGTGCCGCATACGCTGACGCTTGACAATTTCAAGCTTGTATTCCAAGCGATGAACTACCCGCAAGTGCTGCTCAATACGCTGCTCCTATCTTCTGCGGTCATGCTGCTGCAGACGGTTACATGCGTGCTTGCTGGCTATGGCTTTGCCCGGGTGAAATTCAGAGGAAGCGGCCTTTTGTTCGCAGGCGTTATTTTTACCATTTTGGTTCCAGCCCAAACGATTATGGTTCCGCTCTATTTGCAATTTAAAAATTTTGATCTTTTCGGGCTGATGAAGCTGATCCAAGGCGAGCCCGCCAATCTGATCAACACCTACTGGCCGTTTATTATTTCGGCAGTGCTAGGCATGGGCGTCAAGACCGGCTTGTATGTGTATATTTTTCGCCAATTTTTCAAAGGGATTCCGCGAGAGATTGAAGAAGCCGCCTATGTGGATGGGGCTGGCTACTTTACAACCTTCAGAAGCGTCATCTTGCCTAATGCGCTCCCGTCCATGGTGACCGTCATGCTGTTCTCGTTTGTGTGGCAGTGGAACGACTCTTTTTTTACAAACATGTATTTGAATGAGCCTAAGGTGATGTCGTCGATGATGGCTTCTTCCGGCTATGCGATTGCTACTTTCCTTAGCGGAGGAGGGCAGGCGGAAACGGCTTCCTATGTTCAGGATCCGTTCTTTATGTCCATGATGATGAATACCAGCGTCCTGATGGCTATACTGCCGCTTATTATTTTGTATTTGTTTGTGCAAAGGCATTTTGTAGAGAGTGTTGAACGATCAGGCTTGGTCGGATAGGAGAGGCGGATGAAAAAGAAATTGACAGTTGTAATCGTTTTGGCGTTCACGTCAGCTGTAGGCTTGTATTTCAATTTCGCATCGAATCGTTCGGATAGCGCAGGCAGCCCGAAAAAGGAGGAAGCCCAGGTCCAGCAGCTGACGCCGCCGGATGTAAATGTATCGCTCGACGCAGCTATCCGCTATCAAACGATCGATAATTTCGGCGCGTCCGACTCATGGTCGATGGAGCCTCTGGGCAAGCATTGGACGGAAGAAAATAAAAATCGCATTGCGGATTTGCTATTTTCAAGAGAGAAAGGAATTGGCCTGTCGGCCTGGCGCTTCAATATCGGTGCAGGCTCGATTGACACGGACCAGACGCGTATTCCAGATCCATGGAGGCGGGCGGAATCGTTCAAGCTTGCGGAGGAAGGGGAATATGATTGGAGCAGCCAGTCGGGTCAGCAATGGTTTCTTCAGGCGGCAAAGGATCGGGGCGTGGACACATTAATCGCATTCGTGAACAGCCCGCCGGTCTGGATGACAAAAAATGGTCATGCCCAGCCGGATTCAGAAGTCGGCTCTACCAATCTGAAAGAGGGTTATGAGGAAAAATTTTCGGCATTTTTAATCGATGTTTTGGAGCATTTTAGAAAGGAAGGCTTGGCATTCCAATATATAAGCCCGATTAATGAGCCGACCTGGGATTGGAATTTGGCCCAGCAAGAAAGCAACCGTTATAACAACGACGATCTTAAGCGTGTTATCCTTGAATTGCACCGGCAGTTGAAAGCAAGCGGCCTTGAGGCGCAAATCAGCGCCCCAGACGGCGTAGAAATTACAGCGCTGCTGGATGATGAATATTATGGGCAGTATGCAGGGAGCGGGACCTATTCGGGCGGGGCCAATAGTCTCGGAACAGGGAAATACCGGGAATATATTAAGGAGCTGCTCGGCGATCCCGTACTCAAGAAAGCGATTGGGAATAAAATCGCTTCGCATTCCTATTGGTCCGATTACAGCAATCCGGGCGATGACCGGCTGGGCAAGCTGAGGCAATTGCTGGCTGCCAATCTGAAAAAATACGACGAAAAGGCTAAATATTGGGTAACGGAATATTGTATTCTTGGCGAATATGGTCCCGGGCGTGACCTTGGCATGGAGCCTGCATTGCATGTGGCGCGTACGATTCATTTTGATTTGACGGAAGCAAATGCAGCTGCTTGGCAGTGGTGGACCGCAGTGTCCAAGGTCGATTACAAGGATGGCCTGATCTATACGGATTTTAGCGAAGCGGGTGACGAGCAAAATATTCTGACCTCCAAAATGATGTGGGCGCTCGGCAATTACAGCAAATTTATTCGTCCCGGTGCGCAGCGCATCTCGCTTGCAGGACTGGATGAAGAAGCGCGCAGCGGCTTGCTGGGATCAGCTTATGTACATGAAGGAGAGCAGACGGTTACGGCTGTATTCGTCAATGACAGCGAGGATGACAAGCGCGTTCGGGTTTCATTGAATGGCGTGGATCAGCACCATTCCATTGCATTCATGGAACCGTATATTACGTCGGCGGGTCGAGATCTTGTCCGAGGGGAGAGCATTCCTGTACAAGGCGATTATTCGTTTGAAGCGATTATTCCAGCGAAGTCTGTCGTCACGTTGACGGGAGGCGGGGCAGAAGGCACGGCCGAACATTAAGTCAAAATAATAATCAAAACAATAAGTGAAATCAATAAGCAGGAAGCAGTAGGCGTTGATGGCCGATCATCAACGCTTTTTTTTGTTGTACGCCCAGCATGATCGTCATCTCTAGGGTGGAGTTCCCGAACGGGGCTGGAAAACAGCCATTGAGTTGGTAATATGTCTCGTAGAAATCTGGGATGTATAAATTCAGCCTCCAGCTTTCATATTAACAATTATAAATGGAGAAATAACAAGGAGGAGAATTGATGATGCAGCAGCAAACTACAGCGAATAACGATACACAGAATTCAATGAACAAAAATCACGGAGGACATGAGCTTTTTGATTTGCAGGAGGTATTGAATTGCAGCATTAGCGCAATGGATCAATTTATGATTTTCAGACAATATGCACAGGATCAGGAACTGCTTAATCTTATCGACAAGCAATATCAATTTATGCAATCGCAATACAATTTGACGGCCGAATGCTTTAAGACCGGGCAGGAGCCAAGCCAAAAAACTTCAACCTATTTGATTAAAGAGGTAACACCAACCATATTCGGCATGAAGCAAAGCTCGCCGAAAAAACCGATACAATCACTAGCCGATGTCAACGATGCCGGAGTATGCGGTTTTATGCAAGGCATCGTTAAAAGCCATGCTTCGCTGTTAACGACGTCTGCTCTTGAAGCAACAAACCCGGTTGTCCGTCGTGTACTCGCTTCCCAAGTGCAAAATTTTATTGAAATGTCCTATGAGCTCTTTCTGTATCAAAATAAAAATGCTTATTATCAGGTGCCGCAATTAAATGATGCTGATATGCAGCAAATTTTGAATACATTTTCACCAACCTCCGAAACACCGCAAATGCCAGAGCCTAATAAAGGAACAGCCCTTCATTAACAGCAACATTTAGAAAAAAATAAAAGTTTACTGTTGAATTAAGTACCCCTATGCAACTAAAAAGACGCCCGGTCCCCATTCCGGGCGTCTTTCTACTAAATAGAACTGGAGGCTGATTGTGGTGAAAGAGCGGAATAAACTATCGGTTGCTGCATTAGGCGGGGTTAATGAGATCGGCAAAAATATGTACATTTTACAATACGCGGACGATATCATCGTTATTGACTGTGGATCTAAATTTCCTGATGAGAGTTTTTTGGGTATTGACCTCATTATTCCGGATGTAACCTATTTGTTAAATAATACAGAAAAGGTAAAGGCTCTAATCATAACACATGGACATGAGGATCATATTGGCGGCATTCCTTATTTTTTGAAACAACTGAATATCCCGATTTATGCCTCAAGATTAACCATTGGCCTGATTGAAATAAAGCTGAAGGAGCATGGCCTTCTTCGTACAACGCAGCTAAATTTAATTGATTCGAATTCGCGTATCGCCTTTGGTCCGATTCAGGTGTCATTTTTCAGCACTAACCATAGTATTCCGGATTGCTTGGGAATTGCCCTGCATACACCTGAAGGAACAGTTGTACATACAGGCGATTTTAAATTTGATATGTCACCTGTCAATCATCAATATCCTGATCTTCATCGAATGGCTGATATTGGTAAAAGTGGCGTGCTGCTGCTGCTGTCAGAAAGCACGAATGCCGAACGGCCTGGTTTTACGCCATCGGAACGGCTTGTTGGGGATCACATTACAGAAGCATTCAGCAAAGCTCAGCAGAAGGTGTTTATTTCAACTTTCGCGTCTAATGTCCATCGGGTTCAGCAAATCGTTGACGCGGCCGCTAAAACGGGCCGAAAGCTTGTCCTGCTTGGCCGAAGCATGGTGAATGTAACTTCTGTAGCCAAGGAGTTAGGCTATTTAACCATTCCAGAGGATATGCTTATAGATGCTGGAGATACGGATCGTTATGCCCCTGAAAATATTGCTGTCCTATGTACAGGAAGCCAGGGAGAGCCTATGGCTGTACTCTCGCGTTTGGCAAGCTCGAATCATCGGCAAATCGAAATTATGCCGGGCGATACGGTTATTATTGCCGCAACCGCTATTCCGGGTAATGAGCGCAATGTTGCGCGCATCATTGACAATCTTTATTTGCTTGGCGCGAATGTTATATATGGCTCGGGGAGCGCAACAGGTATGCACGTATCCGGTCACGGTAACCAAGAAGAGCTGAAATTAATGCTTACCTTAATGAAGCCCAAATATTTTATTCCGGTTCATGGCGAATTCCGCATGCTTTATCAACACCAGCAGCTTGCGAGGTCGGTGGGAGTTGCCGAGGAGAACATTTTTATCGTGAACAATGGAGAGACCGTGGAAATCGAAAACCAAATTGCACGTAAAGGTAGTAAAATCCCTGTGGGCAATATGTTGGTGGACGGATTAGGGATTGGAGATATTGGGAATGTTGTACTCCGCGACCGCAAACAGCTCTCGGCTGACGGCATTCTTGTTATTGTCATCACGCTTAGTAAAACGGAAGGGCATATTCTTTCTGGTCCGGACATCATTTCCCGGGGATTTGTTTATGTTCGGGACTCCGAAGCGCTTATGCGAGAGATCAATCAACTTGTGGAATCGACAGTTGATAAACTGCTGGAGGAGCACGGAAGCCAGTGGAATATGATGAAGAAGACGTTAAGAGACACCTTGGGACGGTTCTTATTTGCCCAAACCAAAAGAAGGCCAATGATTCTCCCGATCATTATAGAGGTGTGAATAATAATGCTTGTTTTGTAAATCATATAGGGATGTTTTTCGAAAGGAGGGATATGAATTGGCTAAGCAGCAAGGGCATGGCGCACAAAATACAACTACTCGCACCTCGGACAAGCAAGGCAGTAAAGCGAGCAAGGGCGGAAATAAATCATAGTAAAAAAGAGTTTAGTTGCTATCGACCATTAATCCACCATTGCAGCCTTTAGATCAGCGATGATCTAAGGGCTAATTTGTATTTCATAACACAGGTGCGTAAGGGCAAGAGATTGGTGGCCATCGAAAGCTTTATCTCTGTGATGCATCATATAGCGGTATTCCCTGATTAATTCGACATATATGTGACAATTAAAGGTGATAAAAATTTATTTAGTGCGTCATAAAAATATTTATGTTGTATTATAAAAGTGTAATGATGTATGCTATTAGCAAATAAGCGAAGGGGGAATGAGGAAATGCACCGCGGGGTTGGCATTAGCGGAATGGGGAGAATCGGACGGCTGCTCGTTAGGAAAATGTTGTCTGATCCGAATCCAGTAGTTGAGTTGAGGGCGATTAACAGCGTTTATCCAGTGGAGACCATTGCTCATCTATTGAAATACGATTCGGTACATGGGAGCTGGAAGGCAGATATACGGACTCGCGATCAGCAGCTGGTCATTAACGGACATCCCATACAGGTCGTATATGAAAGAGCGCCGGAAAACATTAAGTGGCATCGTTATGGCGTCGAGCTGGCCATTGACGCAACCGGGAAATTCAATGATCGGCAAGGTGCGCTGAAGCATATTGCTTCAGGGGCTGATCGGGTGCTGATTACAGCGCCTGGCAAGCAAATGGACTTGACGATTGTGATGGGTGTTAATGAGCACCTTTATCGCCCGGAGGAGCATCAGCTGTTATCAGCCGCCTCCTGTACGACAAACTGTGTGGCTCCGGTCCTTCATGTACTGGATCAAGCGTTCCGTGTCCAGTCTGGCTGGATGACGACGGTGCATTCCTATACTTCTGATCAAAATCATTTGGACAATCCGCACGAGGATTTGCGCAGAGCTAGATCCTGCACCCAGTCTATTGTGCCTACGACGACAGGAGTCGGCAAGGCGCTTGCAGATGTGCTGCCGCATTTGTCCTCGCGCATTCAGGGCATGTCGCTGCGTGTTCCGACGCAGGATGTATCGTTAATTGACCTCACCGTTCAAACGGAGCGCCATACGACAGCCGCGGAAGTAAATGCAGTTTTGAAAGCGGCTGCAGAAGGCAGCAAGTCTTCTTATATCGGCTTTGCACAGGAGCCGCTCGTATCGGCCGACTATATTGGCTGTTCGAAATCGGCTATGGTAGACGGGCTTTCGACGATGGTCATGGACAATCAGATTAAAGTAATTGCTTGGTATGACAATGAATGGGCATATGCATGCCGCGTAATGGATGTAGCCAATCTAATGATGGAAAGGGTGAAGGATTCATGCGAAATCACGGTATAGAAATGGGAGCCATTTATTGCAAGCACTGCATGACGCTGATTGATACACAACCAACGAAGAAGGTAACTAATTATTATTCGGAATGCAAGGAAGAGGCATGTGTGGTGTCGAGGTCTGGGGGCGGACTAGTCAGCTCGGGGCACATGCAAGTAAGTGGAAATGGGGCAGGCGGATACACACAGACGGGAGGAAGTCAGGCATGAGCATCATGGAGTCGAGACTGCGTCAGCAAGGCGTACATTATCAAATGACGACAGAGCAGCTAATGGAACAAGCGATTAAACGCGGCGAAGGAACGAAGCTGGAATCGGGAGCGCTTCGGGTGCTGACAGGGCAATATACAGGCCGTTCGCCCAAAGACAAGTTTATTGTATGCGAGCCGTCTTCGCTGCCGCAAGTGGCTTGGGGCAAAGTGAACCAGCCGCTTTCGCCGGAGCATTTTAACCAATTGTATGAAAAAGCAAAGCGTTATATGGAGCAGCAAGAGCTGTTCATCTTTGACGGCTATGCTGGTGCGGATGAAGCGTACCGCCTGCCGATTCGCGTTATTAATGAATATGCCTGGCATAATCTATTTGCCCGCCAGCTGTTTATTCGTCCAAGCGAGGAGCAGCTTGCCTCCCATAAGCCTGAATTTACCGTCATCGCCCTTCCGGGGCTCAAGGCAGATCCTGCATGTGACGGTACAGCGTCCGAAACGTTTATTTGCATCTCTTTTGAGCAAAAAATCGTGCTGATTGGCGGAACGGAATATGCGGGCGAGATGAAAAAGTCGATTTTCAGCGTGCTTAACTACTTGCTGCCTCTGCAGGGCGTCCTGTCGATGCATTGCTCGGCGAATGTAGGCGAGCAGGGCGATACGGCGCTGTTCTTCGGCCTATCGGGCACGGGCAAGACGACGCTTTCTGCCGATCCTTCGCGCCGCCTCATCGGAGATGACGAGCATGGCTGGTCGGAGGATGGCGTGTTCAACTTCGAAGGCGGCTGCTATGCGAAATGCATTGGGCTGAGCGAAGAGAAGGAGCCGCAAATTTGGCAGGCCATCCGCAGCGGCGCTGTGTTGGAAAATGTAGCGCTAGATGCGCAGACAGGGCAGCCTGATTATAACAGCAATATTCTGACGGAAAATACGCGTGCTGCTTATCCATTGGAGCATATTCCAGGGGCGGTGCTGGCCGGAAAAGCAGGCCATCCGAACGTTATTTTGTTTCTGACCGCCGACGCTTGCGGCGTATTGCCACCGATCTCCAGGCTGACGAAGGAGCAGGCTATGTATCATTTTCTATCGGGCTATACGTCCAAGCTTGCGGGTACGGAGCGTGGTGTAACGGAGCCGGAAGCGACGTTTTCCGCTTGCTTCGGAGCGCCGTTCCTGCCGCTCGAGCCAAGTGTATATGCAGAAATGCTCGGTGAAAAAATCGCCCAGCATGATGCCAAAGTGTATTTGGTAAATACAGGCTGGTCCGGTGGGCCGCACGGCATAGGGCAGCGGATGAACCTGCGATATACGCGGGCGATGGTAACGGCCGCGATTAATGGCAGCATTGAGCAGGCTGAATTTATCGCCGATCCGGTGTTTGGCCTGAGCTGCCCGCTCACGGTAGAAGGCGTGCCGGATGCGGTGCTCCTGCCCCGTGAAGCATGGCAGGATAAGGCGGCCTATGATCAGCAGGCGGCCAAGCTTGCCGCACAATTTGAGAATAATTTCCGCAAATTCGTTGGCGTAAGCGCGGAAATTGCCGCCGCTGGTCCAGTGGGACTGCCAGACGAGCGCTGATAGAAGAACGGGATAGTGGTAAAACGAGGGACTGCTTTTAGGCTGTAGAAGCCTTGAAGCAGTCCCTTGTTATTTTTCAGTTAAGTTCTACCCTAGCATGGCGGCTTGCCGCTTGTACTGATCCTCTAATACGAGGCAGACCATCGCTTCCACAACGGGGACAATTCTCGGACAAATGCAAGGGTCGTGCCGCCCCTCGGTTCTAATTTCCTGCTCCTCGCCGTGAATGTTGACCGTTTGCTGCGGGACCGAAATGGAGGAGGTCGGCTTAACGCTTATACGAAAAATAATATCCTGTCCCGTGCTGATGCCCCCTATGATGCCGCCCGAATGATTGCTGAGAAATCCGTCGCCGCTCATCCCGTCATTATGCTCGCTGCCGAGCATGGAGGCGGCAGCGAAGCCAGCGCCAAATTCAATGCCTTTCACGGCGCCAATCGATAGCATCGCTTTCGCAAGCTCCGCATCCAATTTGTCAAATACCGGCTCTCCAAGACCAGGCACTACGCCACGAATCCGGCATTCTACAATGCCGCCGCAGCTGTCGCCAATGGCTGCGAGCTGTTCAATCTTGCTGATCATTTTCGCTCCGGCGGTGGCGTCACAGGCACGCACGGCATTTTGTTCTATGATGCTCTCATCGAAGGTTTCGCATTCAATGCCTCCGATAGCCTGCGTATAGGCAAGCACCTGCACGCCCCTTTGCTCCAGCAGCTTGCGGGCAATGGCGCCGCCCGCTACTCTTCCCGCCGTTTCTCTGCCAGAAGCCCGTCCACTTCCTCTGTGATCGCGAATGCCATACTTTTGCAAATAAGTGAAATCGGCATGGCCCGGGCGAAAGGAATGCTGGATATCGCTATACGCATCCGGCCTCATATCCTGATTATGCAAAATAACGAAGAGCGGCGTTCCAGTCGTTTTTCCCTCGAACATGCCCGACAAAATATGAACGATATCATATTCCTTGCGCGGGGAAGTGACGGACGATTGCCCGGGCTTGCGCCGGTCCATTTGCCGCTGAATGTAGGCTTCATCAAGTTCGATGCCCGGCGTTACGCCATCGACAATGACACCAACCGCCTCGCCATGGGACTCGCCAAAGGTTGTGATTTTAAAAGCTTCTCCGAATGTGTTTCCTGCCATAATGGATCATCCTCTGCGTCTATTCGTTTATTTGAAAGCCTAGTGCAGCCAATTGCTCAAAATAATTCGGGTTTGTTTTGGAGACACAGCCCGGATCGGAAATTTGTAGATTAGAAACTTTCGAAGCCATTAAGGAAAGGGCCATAGCCATGCGATGGTCATCATGGCTATTTAATAAAGCGGCTTGCGGCTTGCCGGGAAAAACGGTTAGGCCATCTTCATATTCCAATACGCGAATGCCTAGTTTACCCAATTCCGTGCAAATAGCAGCTATCCGGTCACATTCGTGATGTCTAATATGAGCGGCATCTTTAAGTGTAATGGGGCCATCTGTAAAAATAGCAAGGACAGCGAGCGTCAGCGTTTGATCCGACCATTTTTGCATGCTGACGGTAAAGCCGCCCTTCAAACGCTCTGGTCCTTGGACTTCAATAAAGCTTGCGCCGCGGACAATCGTACAACCCATCTGCTCCAGCACGCCGAGCATTGCAATATCTGGCTGGCTTGTACGGCTGGCGTCAATGCCTTCCGTTCTTATGCGCCCTGCGGAAAGCGCGGCGAGAGCCCAGAAATAACAGCAGGTCGATACATCAGGCTCCAGAAGGACGGAGCGCGCTTCATATTTTCCCGTAGGTATCGTAATGCAGGGGGCGTCTGTGTCCAGAGATGCAACAGGTGCTGCACCAAACAAAGCCATCATCGCAAGGGTCATTTCGACATAATCTTTTTGCACGACTTCCCCATCTATGCGCACTGTAATCGGCGCTTTCGCATAAGGGGCGGCTAACAGCAAACCGCTTATGAATTGACTTGATGTAGAGCCAGGCAGCAGCACCGTCCCGCCCTGCAATCCGTTTGCCCGAAGGACGAAGGGGAGTGAACGCTCGGCTTGCTCGTATTCAAACGCTGCTCCTAAATGCGTCAGTGCATCCAGCAAGGGAGCCAGCGGCCGCTCGTGCAACCGTCTAGTGCCTTTGATCGCCCAAACGCCGTCTCCAATGGCTAAAGCTCCGGGCAAAAAACGCGCAATCGTGCCGGCAGCTCCGACGTACAGCTCGCCAGATGAGATAGGCCAGTTTCCTCCGCAGCCATCCACATAAGCGGTGTCTCCTTCGATAGTGATCTTTACTCCGAGCTGCTTTAATGCGGCAATGCACCAGTAGGAATCATCGCTTAATAATAAACCGTCAATTTGCGATTTTCCTACGGCAAGCGCGGCTATAATGAGGGCACGGTTAGTTAAGCTTTTGCTTCCCGGTATGCGCACCGTTCCTTCCAATGCTCCGCTTGGAGGATTCAGGGTCACCTGCTGTTTATCGCTATGGGCCGACCATGGGGAGCGTGCAGCTAGATCGGGCTGGAATCCGTCCATATTTCCACCTCTTTTGTTTTCTTGTCTAAACCCGATTATAATGAAGAAAATGAAATAAGTGAAATTGGATTTTATCAAAAATGATATAGAGGTGGTCTATACCAAATGTTCAATCTGGAATGGTATCGTATTTTTCTGCATACAGCACGCTGCAAAAATTTAACAAGAGCGGCGCAGGAGCTGCATATTACGCAGCCATCGGTCAGCTATGCGATTAAGCAGATGGAGGAGGCTTTGCAGCTCAAGCTTTTTCATCGGCTGTCGAAGGGTGTCGAGCTTACCGAAGAAGGGCAAGCTCTGCTGGGCTATGTAGAGCAATCCTTTTCCATGCTGGATTCTGCGCAAAAGCATTTGCAAAATATGAAGCTGCTGAATGAGGGGGAAATCCGCATCGGAGCGAGCGATTCGCTGATTAAGCATCTTTTGCTGCCGCAATTAAATACCTTTCATCGCGATTATCCGGGTATTCGAATCCGGCTTTCGCATGGGAAAACGCCTGATATTACGCAGCGCTTAAGGGAAGGCGAAATCGATTGTGCCATCATCCATCTGCCCATAAACGATTCACAGCTGAATATTCAGACGCTTGCGGTGCTGGAGGATTGTTTTGTAGTTGGGGAGGCTTATGCGGAGCTAGCCCGCCGTTCGGCAGCGAATGGAGCTTTGTCGATGCAGCAGCTGGCTGAGCTGCCGCTCCTGTTATTATCTCCGGGCAGCAGCACGAGGGAGTTTATTGAACAATGGTTTGCGGGCAAGGGACAGGTGGTAAAGCCGGATATCGAGCTTGGCAGCATTGATTTGCTCGCCCAGTTCGCCAGGCTCGGTTACGGGGCCGCCTTCATTAGCCGTTCTTTTGTGCAGGAAGAATTAAATAATGGCATGTTGTTTGAATTATTAGTAGAAGACCCGCTTCCACCGCGCAGCATCGGACTTGCCGTACGTCAGGACAGAAAGCTGTCGGTTGCGGCTGAACGCTTCGTCGAGCTGTTTATGCCAGCTGGCGATGAGGGAAATTAAATAAGTTCTGATCAGATTAGACTTGCCAAGCTTACTCGGTACATCACTCGGTAAATCCGAATATGTTCCATCAGCATCCGTACATTGTTCATGGCGCCTGCTGGTGTGAACCATGTACCATAAAGAAAAAGCGTTCTCTGCACAACCTAGTGTGGTAGCGGATGATGAGATGATCACCCTATCCATAGAGGACAGAAAAGGTGGCCATATGAGCACAGCGAGCAGGCAGCTGCCCCGTAAACTGACAATTACAATGTGGGATTTCTCTTGGTATACGATGACGACGCCGGGGGAGCCTTACAGCGATTTAGCTGCAAGATATAAAGAAGCGGTAGAGCGGGGCTACAATACGATTCGCATTTGTGCAATGCCACTCATGCTGTTTACGGAATCGGGCGTTCGCCCTGGACCGCTGCGCTTCGGCAATTTGGGCGAGGTGGGGCAGCGGACGCGCTGGTACAATTGCAAAGGCGGAGCAGAGCTGGACGGGCATGCGCAGCTATTGGAGCTATTCAAGCAAGCGAAGGCTCACAACTGCTATATTATTCTTTCCTCGTGGGAATACCAGCAAAGTCCGAGCTTTCTGGCGGAGCCCTATTTGCGCGATTTGCTGGCGGATATTCCGCCGGACCAGCGGTTTATGGCACTGGCGAAGTCGATGGATCAGCTCATTTCATATGTGAAGGCAGCGGGCTATGGCGAGCAAATCGCTTATGCCGAGCTGCATAATGAGGTCGAATTTGGACAATTGACCGACATTGCAACTGAGCAGGGCGTTGCTGGCTCCAATACGCCGGGCCTTGTGCAAATTATGCAGCCCTACATCGAAGAAGCGGTTGCGTTTTTGCGCGAGCAGCATCCTGAGCTGTTAATGACGGCAAGCTATACGCTGAATGAGGCTTACCCGAAAGCTTATGTGGCGCGAAATATGCAGGTGGCCCATTTTCATCTGTACATTAAAGGCGTGCTGCAGGAGCTGATGGATCAGGCAGGCATCGACAATGAAGCGGAGCCGTTTCCAAATGAGCTGGTGCAATCGCTGCTGCGGGAGGACGCGCCGCCATTCGAGAGCTGGCAGCTTCCGGCAGGGCAGGAATGGCGGATGCAGGGCAATCCGGTCGGCATGAAGCTGCTTTATCTGCATGATTGGGCTGATCCGGATCAATGGGATTTGTATTTGTACGACCATTATGGCAGCCACAAGCTGGCGATGCTCCAGAAGGCGGATTTTCGTTTTGAGGAGCTGCATGAATGGGCGGGGCAAACGGAGCTGCCTATTGTCATTGGCGAAGGTTATGTGGGCTACACGCCGCTGCATGCGGGCTTTGAGGAAGGGCCGATCGGCAAATTT
This sequence comes from Paenibacillus sp. JT22N7, assembly GCF_059383875.1. Lineage (NCBI taxonomy): Bacteria > Bacillati > Bacillota > Bacilli > Caryophanales > Paenibacillaceae > Paenibacillus > Paenibacillus sp. JT22N7. The sequence goes on along the minus strand of NZ_JBXENY010000005.1, from coordinate 580,224 downwards.
ATTGCCGAATATGCGATTCGCAAAGGGATGAAGCTGGGCTTCTGGGGGATGGTGCTCTGCTCCAATTGCGCGCCCCATCATCCGTTCTGGGACGATATAGCGTGGCAGCAAAAGTGGAACCGGTTTATTTTGGAATCGTAAATAAATTCATGAGGCAATGATAGCGCAAGCGAAAATCACATAGAGACGAGATAAAGCTTCTTTTTCGAGCATGCCGATGGCGTGCGGGGAAAGAGGCTTTTTCTCTCCATTCGCCCGCCCTATTTGCTATAATCGGTATAGATGATCTTATTTACCAATCTAATAGGCGAGAGGAAGATACATATATGCCATTGCTGAAAGGGCAAAAAGCAGACGTGACCAAGGGGAAAAGCTTCGGCAAGCTGGCTGTCCAGTTTGGCTGGAAAGCTGGAAAAAGCGAGCTTGGCATCGATGCTGCGGCGTTTCTGCTGTCAGAGCGCGGCCGCTGTGAGCGGGATGAGGATTTTATTTTTTATGGCAATCCATTGGCGGCGAATGGCGCGGCCGAGCATAAATCAAGCAGCCAGCAGCATGGCATGGAAGCGGGCGATCAAGAAGGAATCGAGCTAGTGCTTGGGCGCCTGCCAGAGCAAATAGCGAAAGTGGCCTTTACGGTGACGATCTATGATGGCGAGCAGCTCGGACATGCTTTTCAGGATGTAACGGGGCTTTATGTGCGGCTGGTTAACCTGGACACGGGGGAAGAGCTGCTGCGCTACGAATACGGTGCGGATTTGGTGAAGGAGACGGCGGTCGTAGCGGGGGAGCTGTATCGTCACAATGGCGAGTGGAAGTTTAGCGCGATTGGCAGCGGGTTTTACGGCGGACTTGCTGCATTATGCTTGAATTATGGGCTGGAGCTGGAAGGAAATGCGTCGGCGGGCGAGAATGAGTCATCCCAAGCTCTAGCTCATGACCAAGCTCGGGCAGAGGCAGCTGCGTCGGCGACATTGGAAGCACCTGTACAAACCGCCTCCCTTAGCAAAATTGATTTCCGCAAAAAGCTCGTGCAATACACACTGGAGAAAAAGCAGCTGACGAACGTCGTGGCCAGAGTAGGCATCGTGCTGGATATTTCCGGGTCTATGCAGACGCTGTATAAAAACGGCACCGTTCAGGAAGTCGTGGAGCGGATTTTGGCCGTTGCCAGCAAGTTCGATGACAACGGCACGCTCGACGTGTGGGTATACGATAATGAATACAGCCGTTTGCCGTCGGTAACGGAGCGCGATTTTGGCCAATATGTCGATAAAAATATTTTAAACAATGACCTTATTCATAAGTTTGGACGCAATAATGAGCCTCCGGTGATGGAGGATGTCATTCGCAAATATACGGTAGAGGAAAATGATCCTACACCTGTGTTCATTATTTTTATTAACGACGGCGGGGTAGTCAAGTCGATTAAGCATACGATTACCCATTCGGCTGTGCAGCCGATTTTCTGGCAGTTTGTCGGCATTGGTAACTCCAATTTCGAAGTATTGAAGCGGTTGGATACGATGGAGGGGCGAATCGTAGATAATGCGAGCTTTTTCCATTTGGACGATATTGCGGCCGTATCGGATGAGAATTTGTATGATCAGCTGCTGAATGAGTTCCCGATGTGGATAAAAGCGGCGAAGGAACAACGCATTATTCGGCCATAACCAAAAGGGAATTATGCACTGCTCTGAACCAGGACGAAGCGACTCAAAGGCTATTGCAGCTGACTAGAGCGCCCGGGTTCAGAGCTTTTTTTGCGTGCGGCGAGTTTCAAATAACTGATTTTCATATGAAAATATATCCATTTTATATAGTGCTTGGCTTAAAATTTATGTGCTAAAATGAAAGCGTATACATTTGGAAGGGAGTGGGTGCTCATCCATATTTATATTTTAGGTGTTTGCGTTATATCATTCCAATTGAGGAGGGTATTCATTTGATCAAACATTCAATGCGCAAGCTGGGCACGCTGGCCCTAGCGATCACAGTTGTAGCCGGCACCGTAATAATCGGAAACCCGCTAGAGGCGCAAGCGGCACCAAGTGAAGCGTACACGTGGAAAAATGTAGTGACTGGCGGGGGCGGAGGTTTCGTTCCGGGATTTGTTTTTAATAAAAAAGAGCCTGGGCTGCTGTATGCTCGTACGGATGTGGGCGGTGCTTATCGTTATAACCCAGCTACAGGCAGCTGGAAAGCGCTGCTGGACCATGTGGGCTGGGATGAATGGAATAAGACCGGCGTGGATGCGCTGGCAACCGATCCGGTTGATCCGAATCGCCTGTATATTGCGGCTGGCTCATATACGAATAACTGGGACCCGCATAACGGCTATATTATGCGCTCCACGGATAAAGGAGACACCTGGCAGGAAACGCAGCTGCCTTTCAAGGTTGGCGGCAATATGCCAGGGCGATCCATGGGCGAGCGGCTGATGGTAGACCCGAATAAAAACAATATTTTGTATTTTGGCGCACGCAGCGGCAACGGCCTATGGAAAAGTACCGACTACGGCGTGACGTGGAGCAAAGTAACGGCATTCCCGAATCCGGGTAATTTTGTCGAGGACCCCTCTTATGAATACACGGCGGATATTATGGGACTCGCCTGGATCACCTTTGACGAATCGACGGGCTCGCCTGGAACGGCGACGCAAACGATTTATGTCGGTGTAGCGGATACAGCGAGCAGCATTTACCGCAGTACGAATGGCGGCGCAACCTGGTCTGCCGTTGCAGGACAGCCGACGGGCTATTTGCCGCATCATGGCGAGCTGGATTCGAATGGGCAGCTGTATGTTACATATAGCAACGGTACAGGTCCATATAACGGCTCGAAGGGCGATGTATGGAGGCTGAATACAGCCACTGGCGTGTGGACGAACATTAGCCCCGTGCCTTCAAGCAGCGCGGACAATTATTTCGGCTATGGCGGCCTTGCGGTGGATGCTCAGAACCCGGGCACACTGATCGTCGCAACGCTAAATTCATGGTTCCCGGACGCCAACCTTTATCGCAGTACGGATAGCGGTGCAACGTGGAAGCCGATTTGGCAGTATGGCTCTTACCCGAACCGCACTTTCTCCTACACGCAGGATATTTCGGCTGCTCCATGGCTCGATTGGGGCGTAAGTTCTGCGCCGCCGGAAGTATCGCCTAAGCTCGGCTGGATGATTGGGGATATTGAAATTGATCCTTTCAACTCTGACCGCATGCTATATGGCACAGGCGCTACGGTTTACGGCACGACGAACTTGACGGCTTGGGATAGCGGAGGCAAAGTGGCTTTGTCTGTTATGGCCAAGGGCATTGAGGAAACGTCAATCAAAGAATTGATTAGCCCGCCGACTGGCGCTCACCTGTTAAGCGCCATGCTTGATGTGTCAGGCTACCGACATAATGATTTAACGGCGGCACCTGCAAAAATGTTCATCAGTCCAAGCAGCTCCACGAGCATAGACTTCGCTGAACTAAACGCTGGATTCATTGCGCGCGTTGGAAATGCAGACAAGGCGAAATATCCTAATGAAAAATCGATTGCTCTGTCCTACGATGGCGGAACGAACTGGTATAGCCCGAATGCAGAGCCATCCAATACAACGGGCGGCGGTTTCATAGCCGTTGCGGCTGATAACAGCTCGCTCGTATGGAGCACCTCTGATGTCGGCGTTTATTATTCCAAAACGACAGGCAACTCATGGACTGCAAGCACAGGCGTTCCAGCTGGTGCAAAGGTTGTCTCAGACCGCGTCAACAAAAACAAGTTTTATGCAGCAGCAGCAGGCAAGTTCTATGTAAGCACCGACGGCGGTGCAACGTTCACGATGTCGGCAGCAGCAGGGCTTCCAGCTGAAGGCAACATGAAATTTAAAGCGCTTCCAGGCGTGGAAGGCGATATTTGGCTGGCTGGCGGCAACGAGGACAGCGGCGTGTATGGATTGTGGCATTCGACGAACTCGGGCGCATCGTTTACGAAGCTTAGCAACGTCGAGGAAGCAGATGTCGTTGGCTTCGGTATGGCAGCGCCGGGCCAGACGTATCCTGCACTTTATGTATCCGCGCAAATCGATCAGGTCAGAGGATTTTTCCGCTCCGATAATGGCGGGGCAAATTGGGTGAGAATTAATGATGACCAACATCAATATGCGTTTACAGGCGAAACGATTACGGGTGATCCGCGCATCTTCGGACGCGTATATATCGGCACGAATGGCCGCGGTATCGTCTATGGCGATACGGTGAATGGCCCAACACCGACACCGACTCCAACAGCGACACCAACACCGACACCAACACCAACACCAACAGCAACGCCAACACCAACAGCAACGCCAACACCAACACCAACACCGACACCAACACCAACAGTGACACCGACGCCGACGCCGACGTCAACGCCGTCCCCAGCAGGCAGCTTTAAAGTGCAGCTATATAACGGCGGTACAGCGGCAACGACAAACACGCTAAGTCCAAAAATCAAGCTGGTGAACACAGGCACAAGTTCACTCAATCTGGCCGATGTAAAGCTCCGTTATTATTACACGATTGACGGCGAGCAAGCCCAAAGCTTCTGGTGCGACTGGGCGACCGTTGGCAGCGCCAACGTCCTTGCTTCCTTCGTCAAGCTGCCGACGGCCGTAACGGGAGCAGACTACTACGTCGAAATTAGCTTTGCCAGCGCTGCGGGCTCAGTGGCAGCAGGCCAAAGCATCGAGCTGCAAACGCGGATTTCGAAGGACAATTGGAGCAACTATACACAAACAGGCGATTATTCGTTCAATTCCAGCGCGACAAGCTATGTAGACTGGAACAAAACAACCGGCTATGCAGCGGGCAGCCTGCAATGGGGCGTAGAGCCATCTTAATTTAAAAAAGAGTAAAAGGCTCATGCACCGGTTTGCAAGGTGCATGGGCCTTTTATGCAGGCGCTGCCGTCGTTTTTGGTCACCAAAGTGATATTAAAGAGGTAACGATTCGACTAGTTTCGAGGCGGCTCCTTGCTTGATAATATAAGCAAGCGTTTCCATTTCGGGTGAAAAAACTAAAAGGAGGCTATTACGCATGAAGCAGCAGCTCAAACGGTTCATGATTTTTTCACTGGCGCTAGCTATCGTTTGCGGGTGGATGACGGCCGATACGAAGGCCAGCGCCGCAAATAGCGATGCTTTCGTTACGACTTCAGGAAGCAAGTTTCAGCTGGACGGCGAAGACTTTTATTTTGCCGGAACGAACAATTATTATTTCCACTATAAGTCGCAAAAAATGGTCGATGACGTGTTTGCGGACATGGTGGCGATGAATCTCAAGGTGATCCGAATTTGGGGCTTCCATAATGGACAGCCGCAGGATAATGCCGTCCTGCAGCCGACTCCCGGCGTATATGACGAATCGGGATTTACCAAGCTGGATTATGCGATTTATAAGGCTGGACAATCGGGCGTTAAGCTGGTTATTCCATTCGTAAACAACTGGGATGATTTTGGCGGCATGAATCAGTATGTTGCATGGTTTAATGCTGGCTCGCATGATGCTTTTTATACGAATGCTTCTATTAAACAAGCTTATAAAAACTATGTAAACTACATGCTCAACCGGGTGAATACGTACACAGGCGTTAAATATAAAGATGATCCTGCCATTATGGCATGGGAGCTGGCGAATGAGCCGCGGGCCCAATCCGACACAACGGGCAACAAGCTTGTTAATTGGGCGGATGAGATGAGCACCTACGTCAAATCGCTCGATGCGAATCATTTGGTCGCTGTAGGGGATGAAGGCTTTTATAACATTCCGGGGCATTCGGATTGGATGTATGGCGGCGGGGAAGGCGTTGATTGGGAAAGGCTGATTGCGCTTCCGAATATTGATTACGGCACGTTTCACCTATATCCGGATCATTGGAACCGTACAGCGCAGTGGGGCACGCAGTGGATTATCGACCATATCGAGGACGGCAATGCGGCGCAGAAGCCAGTCGTGCTGGAGGAATTCGGCTATCAAAATCAAGCGACCCGCAATCAGGTTTATGCTGCTTGGCTCGGTGCGGTTGAGCAATATGGCGGTGCGGGCAGCCAGTTTTGGATTTTAACAGGCATTCAGGATGATAATACGCTGTATCCCGATTATGACGGCTTCCGCATCATATATCCAAGCGCGACGGCTACGCTGCTGACTAATCACGCAAATGTGATGAATGCCAAATCGGGCGGGGGTACTGGGCCGATACCGACAGTGCCGGCAGCGCCGCAAGGCGTAACAGCTACGGCAGGCAATAGCCAGGCGGCGCTGTCCTGGCAGGCGGTCAGCGGAGCGACCAGCTACAACATTAAGCGCGCAGCTTCAAGTGCGGGCCCCTTTGCCACAGTAGGCACGACAAGCAGCACCAGCTATGTGAACACGGGGCTGGTCAATGGGACGACTTATTATTATGCCGTTAGCGCGGTGAACACCGTGGGCGAATCGGTAAATTCGTTGCAGGCAAGTGCAACGCCAGCTCTTCCAAATACAGGCCCAAGCGAGCTTAAGGTCCAATACAAGAACGGCGATTCTGCCGCTCTGGACAATCAATTGAAGCCGCAATTCCGCATCGTCAATTCGGGTACATCAGCGGTGCCGCTTCATGAGCTCACTATTCGTTATTGGTATTCGGCAGATGGCTCGCAGCCGCAAATTTTCGATTGTGACTATGCAACCGTAGGCTGCTCCAATCTTAGTGGCAGCTTTGCCGCGTCAGGCAAGACGAGCGCAAATGCCGACACTTATTTGGAAATCAGCTTTGGTACGGGAGCTGGGAATATTTCAGCTGGCGGCGGCCATACCGGCGAAATGCAGAACCGCATCCATAAAAATAGCTGGACCAACTATGCTGAGACCAATGACTATTCGTATAATGCGGCGAATACAGCTTTTGCCGATGCCAGCCGCGTCACCTTGTATCGCAGCGGGGTGCTCGTATGGGGGGAAGAGCCGTCGTAATGCCGGCTCTTTCTTTTCTATTTTTTCTTCGAAATATGTTCAGAAAAGGTTCAGAATAGAAGTTATAATAGGAGATAGAAACGAAAACGATAGCTTGCACGAATAAGCAGTGCCTGGTGAGTACGACTCAGCAGGCTTTTATATTGTATAGACGATACATAAGAGGCATCGTAACGCTGCGGGGAGAGACTATGAATGCTTAATCGAAAGAACATTGGCATGTTCCTGATGATTTTAGGAATTACGGGCACGATTTTTGTGCTTATGTTCCTTAAGCTGGCGGATAAACAGGATGTACGTGCTGTAAATGGCGTATTGGACTTGAGTAATTGGAGTTTTGTAGAAAATGGGGCAGTCAAGCTGGATGGCGAGTGGGAGTTTTATCCGAACCAGCTGCTGACGCCGAAAGATTTTGCGATTGCTAGCCAGCTGCCAGCGGAGCAGGCTCTACCGAGCAAGCTGGTGAATGTACCGGGGAAATGGAATGCTTATTTGTCTGGAGAAGGCAGCAGGGCGGGCATTGGCTACGGCACTTATCGTTTGAAAATTCAGCTCCCCAGCCATTTACGCGAAATATATGGGGTCTACACCTCGAACATTCGCATGGCCAATCGCATTTATTTAAACAATCAAATGATTGGTGCCAGCGGTGCCCCTGCTGCCAATGAATACGACGGCGTTCAAAACAATGTGCCTTATATTGGTCTTGGTACCGTTGCGGGCGATTCGGTCGAGCTTATTGTGCAGGTGGCTAATTACAGCTATGCTACAGGCGGCATCATTTATTCCATCGCCTTCGGAGACCAGCATACGATTATTAAAAACCGGGAGATAGATATTTTACGTGGGGCGCTGATTATTTCCGGATTTCTCATCCCTGGCCTCTTTTGCCTGCTGTTATACGTGCTTAGAAGGCAGGAGAGAGGGCTGATGTTCCTCGGGCTTTTTTGCCTCTCGTCGATGATTTTTATGATGACTCAAGGGGAACGAATCATTGTCCAGCTGTTGCCTGATCTGCCTTATTCCTTCGTGCTGAAGCTGCAGCCCATCTCATCGGTGTTTGTGTATTATTTTTTATTATGCATCGTGAATGAAATGCTGCCAGGCATCGTGCATTCCAAAGTGATGCGGTTTTTGAAATGGTTTGCGGGATTTACGATTGTGCTGGAGCTCGTGGCAACGCCATTATTTATTTCAAGGCTGGAAATTTTAATTATGGCTCAAGGCCTTGTGATGATTGTTTATTATATTTATGTTATTATCCGTGGTGTCGGACGCAAGGTGTATGCGGACCCTTACTGGTTTTTGAGTCTTCAAAGCATCGTTATGATGATGCTGGCTTCCATGATGCGGGCATACGGATTTATGGAAAGCGCAATGCTTATTTCTTTCGAAATGCTGCTGTTTGTGTTCGCCCATGCGGGCTTGTTCGCCAAACGTTTTACAAAATCGATTCGCGAGGTGGAGCAGCTGTCGGAGAAGCTGCTGACGCTTGATGGGCTCAAGGATGAATTTATGACGATGACCTCGCACGAGCTGAGGACGCCGCTGCATGGCATTATTAATATGGCAGCCTCCATGCTGGAAGGCGCTGCCGGACCGCTCAACAATACGAAGCAGGCGGAGCATTTATCAATGATTGTTTCGACAGGAAAGCAGCTGTCCGCCCTTATTCAGGATATTTTGGAGTTTGCGGAGCTGCGGGGCGGTGTAATGAAGCTTGCGAAGCGAAAGATTTATTTTCAGCCCGTGCTTCATGCGGTTGTAGAGGTTGTGGAGCATTTGCTCATCGACAAGCAAGTTCAGATTCAACAGCGGCTGCCTGCCAATTTGCCTTTGCTTGATGCGGATGAAGATCGGCTGCGGCAAATTTTGTACAATTTGCTTGGCAATGCGGCGAAGGCGACCATTCAGGGGAAAATAACCATCAGTGCGGCGACGCAGGAAAATAAGGTGAGGGTGGACATTGCGGATACGGGTATCGGTATGCCGCCCGAGCAGCTCGAAACGATTTTTTTATCTGAACGAAAAGCAAAGGCGGGGCAGGCGATCTTTCAAGGCTCGGGCTTCGGACTGCGTATTACAAAGCAGCTTGTGGAGTTGGGTGGTGGAACCATCAGCGTCCATTCTATTGCCGGACAAGGGACAACGTTCAGCTTTACCATTCCGATCGCCCAAGGCCAGCAAATAGACGAAGCTGATATCGCCTACCAGGAGCAGGCCGCCGCAATCGAGCTTACCGCTATGCTGAATGTGCCGCCGCCAGCAGCTGAATTCCGCGTGCTCGTCGTTGACGATGATCCGATTAATTTGCAGGTGCTCATTAATTTGCTTTCCATTGAGCGCTGCGAGGTAACGGCGGTAAGAAGCGGAGATGAAGCGCTGGAAGAGGCGTTTGCTGCTCCGGCCAGTTACGATTTGGTCATTACGGATTGGATGATGCCGAAAATGTCGGGTATTGAGCTTTGCCGCAAAATTCGCGAACGCTTCCTGCTGTCGGAGCTTCCGGTGCTGCTGCTCACGGCCAGAACGAAGCCGGAGGACATTAAGCTCGGCTTTGAGGCAGGGGTCAACGATTATATTGGCAAGCCCGTTGATGCCGGCGAGCTGCGTGCCCGCGTTCAGACGCTGCTGGCACTGCGCAAGTCAGTTAAGCTGGCCGTACAGGCGGAAATGGCGTTTTTGCAGGCGCAAATCAAGCCCCATTTTTTATACAATGCCTTGAATACGATTATAGCTATTTGTCCGGTAGATCCGTATAAAGCGATGGAGCTGCTCATTGAATTAAGCCAGTTTTTGCGCAGCAGCTTTGATTTCCATAATCGCGACAAAATGACGACGATCGAGCGCGAGCTGGAACTGGTCAAGTCATATTTGACGCTGGAAAAAGCGCGTTTTGATGAAAGGCTGAAAATTGAATACGAAATTAGCTGCGATGCGCTTGCGCTTATTCCTCCGCTGACCATTCAGCCAATAGTGGAAAATGCAGTTAATCACGGCGTCATGAAAAAAGAAGAAGGCGGCACGATTAAGCTGAAAATTTCTGAAATAGACAACTGTATTATGGTTCTTGTAGAGGACGATGGTGTAGGCTTTACTCCAGAACGATTATCGCAGGTGCTCTCGGACAAAGGGACAGGCCGTGTAGGCTTGAGCAACATTCATCAGAGGCTGGTTAATTTGTACGGCAGCGGCTTGGTCATTGATGGGCAGAGGCAGCTCGGGGCAGAGGTAAGCTTCCGCTATCCGAAGGAGCTGCGGGCAGGCACGTATAACGAAGCATAAAAGGGAGTCGGTGGCGATGAGAGTCATTTTAATTGATGATGAAAAGCCGGCGCTCGCTCACATTGAATGGTTGTTCGAGCGGGACGGACGCTTGCAGGTGGCAGAAAAATTTACTTCGGCCAGAGATGGCATTCAAAGTGTACGGGCCACACCCGCACACATCGTTTTTCTGGACATTAATATGCCGGGGCTCAACGGTCTTGAGGCGGCGGAGCATATCCGCAGCATTAACCCTGACATACGCATCGTATACATAACGGCCTACTCGGAATACGCGATTGAAGCGTTTGAGCTCAATGCACTCGATTATTTGCTGAAGCCGGTTCATCCGGAACGGTTTAAAAAGACAATTACTCGAATTATAGAAGATTACAGCCGGGGCAAGCCGGAGCAGCAGAAGCTGCCCGGCAGGCAGGTGCTCTGCTTCAAGCGGCTGGCATTTCATGACGATGGAAAAACGAATACGAGCCTCCGGCTGCGGACGCTGAAAGCGCAGGAGCTGTTTGCTTTTTTACTGCATTATAAAGATCAATGGGTCGCCAAGCAGCAGCTTCTGGACACGTTATGGCCTGATTCGGATTATGAGAAAGCGATGATGCTGCTGCATACGTCCGTCTATCAAATTCGCAAGCTGATGAAAGATTGGAAAGTAGTGGCGCTCGTTGAGTTTGCGCTCGACAGCTATCGTCTGACAAGCAATGGATTAAAGCTGGATGTCGAGCAGTTTGAGCAGGGAGCTGCCGCGATCCGCGCCATTGAGACGGAGCAGCAGCGTATTGCGGCGGAACAGACGCTCAGCCTGTATGCGGGAGACTATTTTGAAGAGCATGATTTTCTGTGGGCGAGGCAGCGCCGGGATGAGCTTAGAGCGAAATATGTGCGGCTTGTCCGCAGCCTTATCCATTATGAGATGAATGCTGGTCACGAGCAGGAGGCGCTCAAAAGGCTGCTGCTGCTGCATGAGCAGGAGCCATATTCGGATGAGCTGTGCCGGCAAATATTAAATCTGCTAGGCCAGATGGGCGACCAGGAGGCACTTGTTCTCTATTACGATGATTTTGCAAGATTGCTTCATGAAGAATTAAATTGCGAGCCGGAGCCGGAGACACAGCTTGTGATGAAGCATTTTAAAGGCACTATATAAAAGAAAACGGTGGTTCAGCTGGATTTGCCTTTCCTTTTTTTGGAGGGCAGTGCGGCTGGGCCGCTTTTTTTAATTTGAACTAGGAGGTGTATGCAAACGGGAGCCCTTCCTGATGCTGCACCTAGCTTGGCGCTAATTCGAGGCGACTTTCAACTGTTTATTTAAGTCATAAGACACAAGTTCATGCAATTGTTACGGAGTTCGTTGTGGCTGGGAAGACTGCTGCTGATACTGTCGTTGTTGATACTGCCGTTGCAGAAACTGTCGTTGTTGATACTGCTGTTGTTGAGACTGCCGTTGCTCAGAGTACTGTTGGCTGAGTCCACAGTTGCTGAGAACACGCAGCTTGGGACGCACAACTCCATTTTTTAGGACAGAGATTCCGCTATTTTGGCTTTTGCTTCGATTTTGGGCCTTAAGCGGACAGGAGATCCGCTATTGCCTTCGTAATCCCTTCAAAATGACGACTTTCAGCACATTAGCGGCTCCTGAGTCCGCAGCCTGTGCAAAACCCTCGATTCTGTTGAAATAGCGGCTGCTGTGTCCGCCGAATTGTGTCCACGAAGTCTACCTTTCGTCTTGGTCTTCGTCTTTGTGTTTTGTGTCTTTCTGTTTTTGTGTCCTAGGTGCAGGGAGCGAACCATTGAACGAAGTGCATGAAGCAGACCTTCGGTAGATAGTTTTAGATTCATAAGTTGTGACATTCCCGGTAGTAGAAGGAGAATGTTTGACGCAGGCATCTATCGGGTTCAGGTTCGGGCGCGGACTCGCTTACGTTTGCATACACGCCCTAGGACGGAGTTGGAATCGGTACAATCCAGATAAAAATTTAAATGCAATTGGATAAAATGTCTAGTTTTTAATCAAACAGCTCTGTTTTTTGGCGTGGTTTATTTCGGGAAATTCCCTATAATTGGAGAAGTATTCTCCAGACAGGCAATGGTGGGTAGCTTTGCCGCCAGATGACGGCGAAAGCCGTTTACGCTTGGCAGGTTTGCCTATTTTGGAAAGCGTTTTATTTCCGCGTGGGAGATAGCAGCCCTGCTGGAGAAAGGCGGAATACAAACCTAATTTCAGGGAGGTCATAACGGTAATGCTCATGCGCAAGAAGGGGAAAGGAACCGCAGCGATGTCGAAGTTCCTGTCATGTCTTTTAGCACTTACTCTCTTAGTACCAGCCTTTTCTATGCCTGCCGCAGCAGCTGATTCGGTGCTTGTAGCCGATGATTTCAGCAGCTATGCGCTTGGCGATTTAACAATTGGAAGCGGTAACACTTGGACGAAGGAAGGCGCTGCGCCAGCTTTTATAGTTAAGCAGGATTCCGTTACAGGTTCTACTTATGGGGCGGTTACGAATGAATCGACTGGCTCCTCTTATATTGGCCAACGTTTTGCCGGAGAAAGCGGCGGTTTAATCGTCGAGTTTGATGTCAATCTGCCAACGGGTAAAGGCGGCTCGCTATGGGTAATGGATGGCAAGGTGAATGCAACCAATGCAGCCGCTGCTCGCTACCAGCTGGATGCTGGCGTTATCAAGCAGCATAACGCAGCTGCGGATAAGCAGATTGCTTATGATGTGACGCATTGGTACCGTTTCAAAATGGTATTTAATGTGCCAAGCAAGCAATATCATGTAAGCGTTACCGATTTGACGACGGACGAGACGGTGAATTGGCCATCCGCTTTTTACAGCAATCGGGAGCGGATCAGCAGCTTTGGCTTCTATGTCAACCCGAATGGCGGTCAAATCAATGTGACGAATGTGCGTGTAACCGCGCTTGACGTGAAGCTCGCTAGCCTAGTGCTTGGCTCAGGCGACTTTGCACCTGTGCTTAATCCGCCATTTGATCCAGGCGTGTACGATTATTCGGTAGAGGTGCCGTATTCGGCGACTTCGCTGGATGTAACACCAACGGCAAGCAACGCTGGATTTGTTGGACTGAAATTGGATGCCAATTCGATAGCCAGCGGACAGCAGAGCACCATACCTTTGACAGGCGACGAGACGGAGTTTGGCATTTCGGTAGGCTCGTCTGCTTTTACAGACATTAGCCGTACGTACAAGGTGAAAGTCAATAAGCTGGAAAAGTCGCCTAATGTGACGTATGTCGTCACCGAAGCACATGATCAAACAGTCAAAATCGGCTGGGAACAGCCTCAGGACCCTGCTTTTAAGGAAACTCGCGTTTATTTGAAAAATGAAGACGGTTCCTTGACACTGGCCGATACGGTGCCAGCGGGCAAATACATTTCGACAATAGCGGGGCTATCGAATGGAACGACCTATTCATTCGTGGTCAAAGGCGCTTATGAATATGCGGGTGAAGCGGTTAGCGAGGCAAGCGGCGTGGAAATAAGCGAAACGCCAATCAAGCTGGCACCTCGCCAAATGGAAGCGCTCGACCGCGGCCTCGTTGCTGTAAAGGAAACCGATCATGTGTATGTAGGCTGGCGCCTGCTGGGCACCGATGCAAAGGATATTGCCTTCAACCTGTACCGTGATGGCGCGAAGCTGAACAGCACGCCAATTACAGGCAGCACGAACTACGCGGATGCGAGCGGAAGCAGCAGCTCAACGTATTATGTGCGGGCCATTACAGGTGGAGTGGAGCAGCCGCAATCGGAATCGGTTGACGTATGGGATACGAATTATTTGAATATTCCGCTTGAGAAGCCGGAAGGCGGCGTAACCCCAGATGGCGTAGCTTATACGTATTCGGCGAATGATGCTTCCGTTGGCGATTTGGACGGAGACGGGCAATACGAAATTATTATGAGCTGGATGCCTAGCAATGCGAAGGACAATTCACAGGCTGGCTATACAGGCAATGTGTATGTTGATGCTTATAAGCTTGACGGCACACGTCTGTGGCGAATGGATTTAGGCAAAAATATGCGCGCAGGCGCCCACTATCTCGACATAATGGTCTACGATCTGGATGGTGACGGCAAAGCCGAGGTGACGTTCCGCACAGCGGATGGCACAATTGACGGAAGCGGCGTTGTCATTGGCGATGCCAATGCGGATCACCGCAACGCCAGCGGATATATTTTGACCGGACCGGAGTTCCATACGGTGTTTGAAGGTGCGACAGGCAAAGCGCTGGCAACGGATGCTTATGAGCCGGAGCGGGGCAATGTCGCGGATTGGGGCGATGCTTACGGCAATCGCGTTGACCGTTTCCTAGCGGCGATTGCCTATCTCGATGGCGAGCGTCCAAGCATCGTCATGCAGCGCGGTTATTACACGCGGATGGTGCTTGTCGCGTACAACTATCGCGATGGCGAGCTGACGAAGGTATGGACGTTCGATTCCAAAACGCCAGGCAATGAAGATTATTACGGCCAAGGCAATCACCAGCTAAGCGTTGCTGATGTGGATAATGATGGACGGGATGAAATTATTACAGGCGCGGCAGCTATTGACGATAATGGAAAGGGGCTGTGGAGCTCCAAGCTTGGTCATGGCGATGCGATGCATCTGAGCAATCTTAATCCGGATCGACTGGGACTTGAATTGTTTGCGGTGCAAGAGGATACCGCCGTTAAATATTCCTACGATATGAAGGATGCGCGAACAGGCCGTGTATTATGGGGGCAGCTGCAGCTCGGCATAGATGCTGGACGCGGTTTGTCAGCCGACATTGACCCAAGGCATAAAGGCGCGGAATCATGGGCAATCGACGGCGCATGGAACAGCTCGACAGGTGGCCTGTTTAATGCGAAAGGGGAAAAGCTGTCCTCCAGCATTCCAACGTCCAACTTTGCGATTTGGTGGGATGGCGACCTCAGCCGCGAGCTGCTTGATCATAATTGGCTCGGCGATCCTCGTGTAGGCGTGCCAAAAATCGACAAGTGGGATTATGAGAACGAGACACTCGTTAACTTAGAAACATTTACAGGCACTTATTCCAATAATGATACGAAAGGCAATCCGAACCTGCAGGCCGATCTACTTGGAGACTGGCGCGAGGAGGTGGTGCTGCGGACGGAAGACAGCAGCGCGCTGCGCATTTATACCACGACTGCTGTAACGGAGCATCGGATTCATACGCTCATGCATGATCCAGTGTACAGACTCGGCATCGCCTGGCAAAATACGGGCTACAACCAGCCGCCGCATACAAGCTTCTATCTAGGCACAGATATGGAGATGCCAGCAAGACCGAATATTCGTACGAACGCGATTGCAGCAACCGGCCTTAGTATTTCCGCTCCTTCGCAGGAGGTAACGGCAGGACAACAGCTGCAGCTTAGCCCGGTATTCTCGCCTAGCGGAGCGACGAACAAGTCGGTAACGTGGGCCGTTGCAAATGAAGATGGCTCAGCCACAACGCTTGCAACGATTCATACAAATGGTTTGCTGTCGGCAGTGGCGGCAGGCAAAGTGAAGGTGACGGCGACCGCAAATGACGGCTCAGCAGTGAGCGGCGAGCTCGTTGTAACGATAAAGGCGGCTGGAACGGTGAACCCTGGATCAGGCTCTGGATCGGGTGGAACGGGGACAACGACTCCACCGACGTTAGCTCCGGCTCCTGCCCATGTTGAGCTTAAGCCTGTCGTAACGGTAGATGCTGGCGGCAAAGCATCGGCAGAAGTGACTTCGGCTGAGCTGACGAAAGGACTGGACGAAGCAGCAGGCAAAAATCTTGCGATTACCGCTGTGCCAACTGGTGAAGCAAGCTCCATTCAAGTAACGCTTCCAGCGCAGGCGCTGAAAGCGGCTTCCGGCAAACAAGTGAGCCAATTAGAAGTGAATCTAGGGCTAGCGAGTTTTGTGCTGGATACAGCTTGGCTTTCCGGACAAATAGGGGCTGGTGCAGGGAAGCTGGAAATATCCGCCGCTGAGGCCGATATAAGCAATCTTTCCTCCGAAGCGAAAGCTCAGCTCGGGAATGCAAAAGTGTATGATTTGACGTTGACGATTGATGGCAAAGCGATTTCCTCTTTCGGGGGCCATGTTAAAGTGGCTTTGGACTACAGCCTGAAAGCAGGAGAAAGTCCGAATAAAGTGGTCGTCTATTACATGGATGCTAATGGCGAATTGCAAATTGTGAAAAATAGCAAATATGATGCATCGGCAGGCCTCGTCACCTTTAGACCCGAGCATTTCAGCAAATATGCAGCAGCGCACGTCAACATTCAATTTAAAGATATTGACCGTGTAGCATGGGCAAAGGACAGCATTGAATCGCTTGCTGCCAGAGGCATTATTGATGGCATGGGCAATCAGGCCTTTAAGCCGGATCAGCAAGTAACGCGTGCGCAATTTCTGAAAATGCTGCTGCAAACGTTCGATTTGGAGCAGGTGGATGCAGCGAGCACGTTTAGCGATGTGCAGCCAGGCAGCTGGTATTACAGCTCCGTGGCGAGCGCGCAGGCGCTGGGAATTGTTGAAGGCAAAGCCAATGGCACCTTTGGCTTTAATGATGAGATTACGCGTGAGGATATGGCCGTTATGGCCCACCGCGTCATTCAGAAGCTTGAGCTGAAGCTGAATGCACAAGGTCAGCCAAGTGCGTTTAATGACAGCTCGGCTATTTCCAGCTATGCGAAGCTGGCAGTAGATGCTATGCAAAGCGCAGGCATCATTAAAGGAACAGGCAATGGCAGCTTCGAGCCGAAGAACCATGCAACAAGAGCACAGGCTGCGGTTATCATTAACCAGCTACTTGGGGCGAACAATTAAGCAGACTGCGGACAGGGAATAACAGGAAACAGGATATGGATGGTAGAAAGTAGAAAAGGGGAAGAGGCGGCGCAGCGATGCGCAGCCTTTTCCCTTTATTTGCAAAATAGCTTAAATCGATTGAAGGAGAGGGGATGGGGAGATGAGCGTAGGATGCGGAACCCAGCTGTTGATGGTGCTGGTTATTTTCGCTGCATGCTGATTTTGCTGTCTATATGAAGGCGGTGTGCGGTTATTCATGATAAGCAGCAATAGTAATGTAAACACAAAGCAGGCGCTCCATCTGGCTGTACGGCCGGACGAGCGCCTGCTTTATGTTTTTTAGGCATGTTGTTGTTGTTGTTGTTGTTGAAGCTGCTCGTTGTGCTGGCGAAAAGCCTATCCCTCCAGCTGCTCCGCCGTCATGGGCAGCTGCCAGTCAATTTCCTCGCTGCCGATGCTGCGAAGGAAGGCGTTGGCGCGGGAAAAGGGCTTGCTCCCGAAAAATCCACGCTCCGCCGAATAAGGGCTTGGATGGGGAGAAGCGATGAGGTGATGCCGGGAACGGTCAATACGGGATGCTTTATCTTGAGCATGCTTGCCCCACAGTATAAATACGATGGGCTGCTCCCGCTCGTTCAGCACCTCAATGATTCGGTCGGTAAATCGCTCCCAGCCCATGCCTTGATGTGAGCCCGCGCTGCCGGCTCTTACGGTGAGCACGGCGTTAAGCAGCAGTACACCCTGCTTGGCCCATGAGGCGAGATAGCCGTGGGCGGGAGGCGTGCAGCCGAGATCATTTGCCAGCTCCTCATAAATATTTTGCAGCGATGGGGGAATGCGCACGCCGGGTTGGACGGAGAAGCTGAGGCCATGCGCCTGGTTGGCGCCATGATAAGGGTCCTGTCCTAAAATGACGACCCGCGTATTTTCAAAAGAAGTATAATGAAGGGCATTATAAATATGATGCATATTAGGATAAATGGTAGTGGTACGGTATTGCTGGGCGAGCTGTGAGCGCATTTCCCGGTAATAGGGCTCCGCAAGCTCAGCGTTCAGCAGCTCCGCCCAATCATTATGAAAAATAGCCACCATGGTAAAATCCTCCTTAATTACGTATGATTCTTATTCTAGCATAAATGAATAATTGCATAAAAATAGCGATTGAAGAGTGTGTATGTAAACCAAAGTCTGCCTGATGCGGCTTGCTTAGTACTTATTTGAGGACAGTCTCATCTGACGATTCAAGACTTGGGAACCGCAGCATGCGGTTGTTGCTGGGATCATTGTTGCAGAGATTGCTGCTGGTGAGACCGCTGCTGGTGAGACCGCTGCTGGTGAGACCGCTGCTGGTGAGACCGCTGTTGCAGAGATCACTGTTGGAGAGATTGCTGTTGCAGAGACCGCTGCTGGTGAGATCGCTGTTGCAGAGATCACTGCTGCTGAGATCACGCAGCTCGGCACGTTCCCTCGTCCTTTTTTGACGGACTGAGATTCCGCTATTCTGGCTTTTGATCCGATTTCGGGTCTTACGCGGACAGGAAATCCGTTATTGCCCTCTTTATCTCGTCAAAATGGCTTTTGGTAGCGCATTAGCGTCTCCTGAGTCCGCCACCCCTCCCTTAACCCGTGATTTCGTTAAAATAGCGTCTCCTGAGTCCAGCAAATCTTTCTGTGTGCGGTGAATATACTTCTGAAACGAAGAGCATGAACGAAGAGCATGAACGAAGAGCATGAACGAAGAGCGTGAAGCTGCCTTTCGGGATCTAGGTTCACATTCATGTGGGATGACATTCCCGGTAGTAGAGGAAATCCGTTTGACGCTGGCTTCGATAAGGAACTGGAATTGGATCAGCAGCTGGCTCCCTAACATTTGCAGACACGTCTTAGTAGGGCAACTGGGAAAGGGGCATTACCTTTTTGATGATTTAGATTACCATAGTTAATTCTTTGTTGCGGAAAAATCGTCTACAATGGTTTTTGTAAGCACTTACAAAAAGAATGGTTACAGGAGGTCAAGCATGATTAAAAACAAGTTTGGTATCGTAATGGTCCTTTCCCTGTCGCTAATCTTTGGGGGATGCTCGGCACAAGGCAGCAAGGAACAGCCAGGGGCTCAGGCCAGCACAGATAATGGAAGCGGAAGCAGCAGCAACTCGAAGAAGATCGAGCTGAGAATGACCTGGTGGGGCTCGCAAACCCGTCATGATTTGACCATCAAAGCGCTCGAGCTGTTCCAGCAAAAGCATCCTGATATCGTCATTAAGCCGGAGTATTCCGGATGGGATGGGTATTTTGACAAGCTGTCCACGCAGGTGGCTGGAGCGAACGCGCCTGATCTCATTCAAATGGATTACGCTTTCCTGACTGATTATGCGAACCGCGATGCGCTTCTTGATTTGGATACGTATACGCAAAGCGGAGACCTGAAAATTGACAAGCATGATCCGAGCATGATTACAGCCGGTACGGTAAATGACAAGCTTTACGCGATCACGCTTGGGGTGAATGCGCCAGGTGTCGTATATAGCTCAAAGGTTTTCAAGGAACTGAATATTGCAGACCCGGATACAAGCTGGACGTGGGAGGACTTCGCGAAAATCGCACAGCAAATTAAAGATGCCAAGGGCGACGGTTACGTCGGGGCGGCTGACAATTCCGGCACTTTTAATATTTTTCAAATTATGGTTCGCCAGAACGGACGCGCTTTGTTTGAAGACGGCAAGTTCGGCGCGACGAAGGAGGATTTCACAAGCTGGTTCCAGCTATGGAACGATTTGCGGGCGGGCGGGGCTATTACTTCACCGGAAGCAACGGCAACCATGACGACGGCTTTGGAGACGCGGCCGCTGGCACTTGGCACGGGGGCAATGGATTTTACATGGTCAAATCAGTTAATCGCGTTCCAGAAAGCGATGAAGGATGCGGATGATGTGTTGAAAATTCAAGTGCTGCCCCATTTGAAGGGCGAGGTGAAAAGCGGAGAATACCTCAAGCCAGGACAGTTTATGTCCGGTTACTCCAAAACCCAGCACCCGAAAGAGGTAGCTATGGTTATTGATTTCCTGGTGAATGATCCAGAAGCGACGGCTATTCTTGGCTCGGAGCGCGGCGTTCCTGTCAACTCGGATATTCGGACACAGATGGCGTCCACGCTGTCGGAAACCGACCAAATGATTTTCAACTTCGTCGATACGGTAGCAAAAGATAAAAGCGACATTGACCCGCCTTATCCGCAAGGCTTCTCGGAAGTAGATAAAAGCTTTAGAACGCTTAGCGAGCAGATTGCCTTCGGCCAAGGCGAGCTCAGCAGCAACATCGACGAGTTTATGACCAGCTCCAATGCGGTGCTCAGCAAAGCTAAATAACAAGTAAATGAAGCGATAACGCAAAATAGCAGCAGCCAAGGAGGCCGCCCGCAAAAGAGGCGGCCTTTCCTTGGATATAAAAGCCATTATAGGCTTCATGCCCGATAATCGGCGTATCTTTCACCGCGAAACGTGTGTTTGCCGCCCAACGATGGCGATAGCCGTTTACGCATGAAGCAAGGGAAGAGGGGAAACGCGATGACAGCAACATCGATGACGAAGCTGCAAAAACGCAGCAAACGAGCTAAAAAATCGGCAGCCAGCCAAAATAACCGCGCCGCCTTATTTTTTCTCGCGCCATGGCTGATCGGCCTCATTTGTCTTACGCTCGGCCCTGTGCTGGCGTCGCTCTATTTTTCACTGACGGATTACAGCATTCTAGCAAGCCCCAATTGGGTGGGACTCAGCAATTATACGGAAATGCTTACGACTGATAAGCTGTTTGGAACGTCGCTCAAGGTTACTTTCACATATGTATTCGCATCGGTGCCGCTTAAGCTGATTTTCGCACTCGGCGTGGCGCTGCTGCTTAACAAAGGAATCAAAGGTTTGGGCATCTACCGGACCATCTATTATATCCCGTCCTTGCTGGGGGGCAGCATTGCGATTTCCATGTTATGGCGGAAAATGCTTGGCGGCGACGGCCTGGTGAATCAGGTGCTGCTTAAGGTAGGCATTCACGCACCGGATTGGGTCGCGAACCCGAAATATGCGCTTTATTCCATCGTGTTGCTCTCGGTATGGCAGTTTGGCTCCTCGATGATTATTTTTCTATCGGGACTTAAGCAAATTCCAACCGATTATTACGAGGCTTCCTCGGTCGATGGAGCGGGAAAAATCCGCCAGTTTTGGAGCATTACGCTGCCCATTTTGACGCCGGTTATTTTCTTCAATTTGGTCATGCAAATTATTACGTCGTTTCAATCGTTTACGCAGGCATTCGTCATCAGCAACGGCTCTGGCGGCCCGCTGAATTCGACGCTCATGTATTCGCTCTATTTGTACAAAAAAGGCTTCGCTTTTTTCCAAATGGGCTACGCATCGGCGATGGCCTGGGTGCTGCTGCTCATTATCGGCTGCTTCACCTTCATTATATTTCGCTCCAGCAGAGGCTGGGTGCATTACGAGGACGGGGGGAAATAAGCGATGGCAGAGACGCTGCGCAAAACGGTATGGCTCAAGCATTTGGCGATTATGCTGATCGCCTTCGTCATGTTATATCCGGTATTATGGATGGTCGGCAGCTCGTTTAAGCCCAATAATGTGATTTTCACGGAAATCGGCATTTGGCCTCAGCAGTGGCAATGGAGCAATTATTTAGCGGGCTGGAGCGGCATTCAGGGCAATCCATTCTCGCGCTTTCTCGGCAACTCGATGATCGTCTCAATCGGGGCGGTTCTTGGAAATGTCCTGTCCTGCTCGATGGCGGCCTATGCGTTCGCCCGCCTAAGCTTCCGATTTAAGGCGGCCGCTTTCGGGCTGATGCTGCTGACCATTATGCTGCCGCATCATGTGACGCTCATTCCGCAATATATTTTGTTTAATCAGCTTGGCTGGGTCAACAGCTTCCTGCCGCTGATTGCGCCAAAATGGCTGGCGACCGATGGCTTCTTTATTTTTCTGACAGTGCAATTTATTCGCGGCTTGCCGAAGGAGCTGGATGAAGCGGCGACGATTGACGGCTGCGGGCTCATTCAAATTTATTGGCGCATTGTGCTGCCGCTCGCAGTACCGGCGCTCATTACGACGACCATTTTCACCTTCCTTTGGACGTGGGATGACTTTTTCAGCCAATTGATTTATTTGAGCGATGTGACGAAGTTCACGGTTCCGCTCGGCCTGAGGCTGTTCCTTGATTCCAGCTCGCAATCTGACTGGGGTCCCATGTTTGCGATGTCGGTGCTGTCGCTGCTGCCTTGCTTTATCATTTTCATCATCTGTCAAAAATACTTTGTTGAAGGTATTGCGACCTCCGGCATTAAAGGGTAAGCTTCATTTACTCCAAACGGTCAGGGTGATGACATTACGATGCGTACGATAGATTTTTCATTACGGCAATCGATTTTGCGAAGAAGCAAGCTGTCCACTTTGATGGTCGCTTGCTTCGTGCTGTTGAACCTATTGTTTTTACTTGTGATTATTTGGCTGTCCTACCGTTCCTTCTCGGATGTGACCTTTAGCGAAATTAGCAAGGCGCGGCTGGCTTTGCTTAATGAAAGCACAAATCGCGGATTCGATTTCATGACCGATATGACGAATACGGCCTATTCCGTCGTCAGCAACAAGGATGTGAAGGAAATGCTGGAGGCTGGCGCCATATCCAAATACGATATGCTCGTCAAACGGCGGGCCATTTCGGATTTGCTGCATCATACGCTGGTCGTCAATTCCGGCATCAGCTCGATTGAAATTTACACGGATAAATTTAATGATGTTCCGTATAGCTCAACCGATTTAGTGTTTCCCGTCAGCAAAATCGCTGATCAAAACTGGTTTTCAGCCTTAGAGAAGGCGGATGCTATTTGGATTCCGGAAGAAGAAAACGCTTCCTCGAAATCGTTGATCGGGTATGCCCAGCATATGTTCGACAGCAAAGGACGGACGATGGGCTATCTGGTCATCAGCATGTCGCAGCAGGATGTATTGCGTAATTTTGCCGATGTGCCGATGGTGCTGGAGGGGCAAGTGCTCGTTGTGGATACGGCGGGCAACATTATTGTGAAGGTGAACGACTCGCAGGTGGAGGGCGAGGAGGTCATCCTCGATGCCGAATGGCTGGGTGACCGTTCGAAAACGCTCAGTGATGGATATGAGCTGCTGCGCAGGGATGATCAATCGTATTTGGTCGTGTTCTCCAAGCCAAGCTCAGTGCAGTGGCGGCTCGTACAGACGATCCCGACCAGAACGCTGCTGAAGGCGACCTATCAGGCGGGCTGGTATGTGCTAGGCATCGGAATATTAAGCTTATTGCTTTCTGCGATTTTGACCTATTGGTTTGTGAAAAGCATCATTAAGCCACTGCGCCGATTGATGGCGGAGATGAAGCGGCTGGAGCGCGGCGACTTCCAGGCGAAAGCGACAAGCGCCTTCACCGAGGAATATGTGCAGCTTTCCTACAGCTTCAACCATATGGTGTCGCGACTGAAGGAGTCGATGGACGACGTGAAGACAGAGAGCAAGGCGAAGCGAGATGCGCAGACAAGCTTGCTGGAAGCGCAGATTAAGCCGCATTTTCTGTATAACACGCTCGATATGATTCATTGGCGGGCGCTCGATTATAAAGCTGAGGATATCAGCTTTATGATTACCCAGCTCGGCAAGCTGCTGCGAATTGGCCTGAGCGGTGGCAAGCTGTTCATCCGCGTGCGCGATGAGCTGGAGCATGCCCGCTGCTACCTAAGCATTCAGAAGGAGCGGATGACATTTCCGATCGCTTATACCGAGCAGGTGATGGACCCGCAAATGCGCGGCTATTATATTCCGAAAATTATTTTGCAGCCGCTAATTGAGAACGCGGTCATTCATGGCAGCCCAGCGGACAGCTCGTCGAAGCTGGCGCTGGCACTGGATATTCGCGAGCAGCATGTGCCGGGGCAAGCGCCTTATTTGGAGATTAGCCTGACCGACAATGGGCGGGGCTTACCAGATGATTGGCATATGGACAAGGCGACAGGAATCGGCATTCGCAATGTGCATACGCGCTTACAGCTTTATTGCGGGCCATGGTATGGCTTACAGCTCGCAAATAGCGAGCAGGGAGGCGTGAAGGTGACAGTAAAGCTGCCGATTATTGAAACGGAAGCCCAATTAAAACGGTTGCTGGACGGTGAATAAGGATGAAATCAGTGCTTCTTGTAGACGATGAGCCGCATATTATTGCGGCGCTGACGCGGCATGTGGGCTGGGAGAAGCTGGGGCTGCGCATTGCAGGAACGGCCGCGAATGGCGTGCAGGCGCTGGCGAGCTACCGCGAGCTTCAACCGGATCTGGTTATTACCGATGTGAATATGCCGCAGATGAACGGACTTGCGCTTGTCGAAGCGCTGCGGCAGGAGGATGCGGGCCTGCCGATCGTTATTTTGAGCGGCTTCGATGAATTTGAAAATGCGCGGCAGGCGATGCGCTGGGGCGTTCATCATTTTTTGCTGAAGCCGGCTGCTGTAGCGGAAATTGAAGGCGTGCTCGCTGAAATTATAGGCGAGCTCGATTTGCAGGCGGAGAAGCTGCGGCTGGAGGAGCATTACAAGTTGGAGCTCGACCGGCTGCTGCCGTATTTGCGCGAGCGATTATTCACCGAGCTGCTGACGACGCGCTATCAGCCGCATGAGCTGCATGAGGAGCGGCTCGCTTATTTGAACATTCCTTCGCCAAAGCACGTGGCGGCGGTGAGCTTGCAAATGACGCGCCCTGCGCTGCTAACGAAGCTGAAGGAGCGGGACTGGCAGCTGCTCAAATTCGGCGCGAACAACATCATTCGCGAAATGCTGGCGGGCAAAATGGGCGGCTCGCCCATCCACGGCTACGCGATTGATTATTCCGACCGGCTGTTCGTGCTCGTTCTGCTGTCGGAGCAGGTACAGGAGGGCGAGCTTTACCAGGCATGTGAGGAGCTAGCTTACAGCGTGACGGAAAAAATAACAGCGCTGCTCAAGCTGGAGGCTACCGCAGGCATCGGTTCGGTACGCAGCAGCTTGCATGAGCTGATCGATTCGTATTTGGAAAGCCGCGTGGCGCTGGAGGCAGCGGAATTTCAAGGGACGAGCCAGGTGTACCCTTATGCGGAATGGGCACAGCTGGATACGACGTATGACCAATATGCACCGCTGCTCAAGCAGTGGAATGAGGCGCTGTCAGACAAGGATTTGGAGCGGGCAGCCCAGCAGTGGGAAGCGATTTATAATCAGCTGCAAAAGGAAGCGAGCGGCTCGCTCACGGATATTCAGACGATTTGCGTCGGCTTGTTCAGCTCGCTGACTTTTTTCTGGAATGAGGCGTTCGCCCAGCATCAGCCGCCGCGTACGCTGTCGCAATTTTTGCAGGGCATCCAGCAGCATTTGACGCTTGGCGACTTGGCACGCTGGATGAATGAGCTCGTAGAGGAATGGCTGCAAAGCGCGGCGCAGGAAATTTCCGGCCGGAAAAGCAATCGGCTTGTCGATAGCGTGAAGCAGTATGTGGCGGCGAATTTCAGCCAGGAAATCAGCTTTGCGGCGATTGCCAAGGAGCTGTTCGTGCACCCGAAATATTTAAGCCAGCTGTTCAAGCGGGTAACAGGGCAAAACTTTGTGCATTATTTGAACGATTACCGCATTCATAAAGCCATCGACTATTTGCAATCGGGCCATCATATGGTGTACGAGGTCAGCGAGATGGTCGGCTTCAATAATCCGACCTATTTCAGCCAAGTGTTCAAAATGAGCACGGGCAAAAGCCCTTCGGATTATTTTCGGATGTGAGGGGATAGGAGACGTGTAGCCTAAAGAAAGCAGAAAGGCCCACATCGTTATTGTGGGCTGTTTTTGCTTTTTTCCTAATCCATTGGGTTAACGGGCAGTTGTATACAGCTACACAACAGGATATTTGGATAATGATGTGGAGTTTTATGCACTTGTTTAAGTATGAACCATTCGAATATCCTACTATAATAAACAAGTTCATTCAAATGGATATGGTGCTGATATTAATCCAATTACATGGTGGAGTGATACCTCAACAGTGGCATGGGTTAATCTATGAGGCAATTAATATAAAGCGGCTTCGTCCTGACCGCTGTTATTATTCAAATGAAAAGCGATTGGCTGACCTAGTAGCATTGCTTCGTTACATTCATCTAGAAGCTAATCGGATTTTTGATGATTCGATTGATTTGATGAACGAATGAATAGCAGCAGTACAATGCATAAAGAGAAATTTGGCGGACACAGCAGCAGCTATTTCAACCGAATTACGGGATAAGGGAGATGTGGCGGACTCAGAAGCCGCTATTATGCTGCAAAAAGCCATTTTGACGAGCTGATGAGGGCAATAACGGATTTCCTGTCCGCTTACGGCCTAAAATCGGGTAAATAGCCAGAATAGCGGAATCTCAGTCCTCGAAAAAAGGAGTGAGCATGCCGAGCTCCGTCGCCTCAGCCGCAGTGGTCTGTTTCTGCAACAATCACATGACGTTAAAGAGTGGGCATCCATTCATAACGCTAAAGAACCTTCCACAATGAATGGAAGAAATAATGGATGTAATCCGTACGTAATATCCCCCACAATTTCCTGCCCCTTTTATATGCTATTCCAAGCCATACTCCCCGAAAAAAATCATCATGATATTTCTTCTTTTCCCTGTTAATGCTAAACTAAGGTCTGATTAGCGGCAATCGGGTATTGCAAAGGCCGCTCCACAACTTCTGACATAGCAAAGGCGGTCTACTTATGCGCAATATTTGGCATATTTATAAAACAGATTGGCTCCATATTTTACGTGTGCCTACCGGCATTTTTCTTATTTTAGCGATTATATTGCTCCCCGGCTTGTACGATTGGGTCAATATTAAATCGGTGTGGGACCCTTACAACAACACGCAGGGCATTAAAATTGCAGTCACGAGCCTCGATGCGGGAGCGAGCGTGCAAGGCAAGACGGTTAATATCGGTGAGGACCTAGTGACAAGCCTGCAAACGAACGAGAAGCTGGGCTGGACGTTTGTAAGTGAACAGGAAGCGATGGATGGCGTTGAAAAAGGCACCTATTATGCAAGCCTGCTTATTCCAGCTGATTTCTCTGCCAAAATAACTGGCATTATCGAAGGCAAAATCGAGCGGCCGGAAGTGGTTTATACGGTCAATGAAAAGGTGAATGCCATTGCGCCGAAAATAACCGGCTCCGGCGTTTCCGCCATCACGAAGCAAATTAATGAAGGCTTCACAGAAGCTGTAAGCGAAACGGTGCTGACGAAGCTGAAGGAAGCGGGCGTAGAAGTGGAAGCGGAGCTGCCGACGATACGCAAGGTCGAGAACGGCATTTTCAGTCTGGAAAGCCATTTGCCTGAAATTGAAGCGGCTGGACAGAAGGTGCTGGAAGTCGAGAGCAAGCTGCCGGAAATCAACGAGAAGGCGCAAAAAATAATCGAGCTCCAGCAGAAGCTGCCAGAGATTAATCAAGCTGCGCAATATGTGCTAAAGCTGCAGCAATATTGGCCGAAAATCAGCGATGCGGCTTCAGAGGTGCTCATTATTCAGGAGAAGCTCCCTGAAATCCAGAAAGCGGCGCAGCGCATTCAGGAGGTCGATGCCAATTTAGACCGCGTGAGCGAGGTGGTCGACACGGCGCTGGACAAAACGAATACAGCGCTTGGCATTGTGACGACGGCTGAGGAGCAGCTGCCGAAGCTTGAGGCGCTGGGGGGAGACGCGATCGCTTTTGCGGATGGACTGAACGATTTTTTAGCGTCGAGCCAGGAGGCATTTCAGGCGATTAGCCCGACTTTGAAGCAAAATTTGCTGCTGGTCAAGCAAATTGCTGATGCTGCCGAACTGCTGACAGCAAGGCTGCAGGAAGCTGATCTTACCAAGCTGCCGACCGCGGCGGAAGTTCAGACGCTCTCTGAGCGGCTCAGTACAGCAGCAGGCGTAATCGGCAGCATAACCAAGGTGATGTCGACGATTAACAGCCATCTGCCGGATGGGCAGCTAAGCGGGACCATTCAGCGGCTGAGCGGTCTCACCGAAAAGCTGAATACGCAAATTCAGCTGCTCGGCATCATTAAGGATGCGATGGACCGGGGAACCGCACCGCCAGCGGAGATTGTAGCGCGGCTGCATGCGGTAACGGAGCAGGTGAGCAGCGATCTTGCCTACGTACTGGAGCATTACGACAGCGATATTGTGCCTGCGATCACCGAAGGCTTGAGCAAATTGCAGCAGCTTGGAGCGGCATCGTCCGATGTGCTGCAAACGGCAAAGAGCAAGCTGCCGGATATCGCCGAGCTGCTCAAGGCCGCGCGTGAAGGGCTGACGTTTGGGCAGCAGGAGCTGACCCGCATACAGGCAGAGCTGCCGGAAATTCGCACGAAGGTGCATGAAATAGCGACGACTTTGCAAAGCAAGACGGACGCCTTCGTGAACGCGATTAACACGGCAGCACCGTTTATCCGCAATGACTTGCCAGCCATCGGCAAAAAAATCGACGCAGCCGCAGCTTTTGTTCAGAATGATTTGCCTGAGGCGGAAAAAGAGCTGGCAAAGCTGGCGGATTTCGTCCAATACCAGCTCCCGGAGCTTACAGACAGCGTGAAACGCGTTGCCGGACTTGTTCGCGACGACTTGCCGCAGCTGGAGGAAGCGATTCGTAAAGCGGCTGACAAACTGCGCGAAGTGAAGGCTGATAACAGCTTTGCGGAGCTTGCGAAGCTGCTGCGCGGCGATATTGAGAAGGAAAGCGAGTTTTTGGCGAGCCCCGTGCTTATTAAGGAAAACCAGCTGTATGCGATCCCTAATTATGGCTCGGCAATGTCGCCTTTTTACGGTGTGCTGTCGCTTTGGGTAGGCGCCACGCTGCTCATTTCGATGCTGCGCTCAGAGGCAGACAATCCGAATGGAAGCTATCGCGGCTACCAGCTGTATTTGGGGCGCCTCGGCACTTTTTTAACAATTGGTTTATTGCAGGCATTATGCGTAACGCTGGGAGACTTTTTTATATTAGGCGCCTATGTTGCAGATAAGCTGTGGTTTGTTTTATTTGCGATGCTCGTCAGCATCGTATTTGTCACTATTACGTACACGCTGTTGTCTGTGTTCGGCAATGCGGGCAAAGGGATTGCGATTATTTTTATGGTGTTTCAATTTTCCAGCTCAGGCGGTACCTTTCCGATCAGCATGACGTCGCCTTTTTTCCAAGCGCTGAATCCGTTTATGCCATTTACGTATGCGATTAGCTTGCTGCGCGAATCAGTTGGGGGCATTTTGTGGGAAACGGTGCTGAAGGATGTGCTGTTCCTGCTCGGCTTTATTGCCATTAGCATGTTCATTGCCCTCGTGCACAAACGCCCGCTTAGCGGCATCATTAAGCGCTCGTCTGACAATGCGAAGAAGACCAAAATTATAGCATAGAGATTAAGGGGAAACGTATGAAAACGTACGAACAGTTCGTGGGAGAAATGATTGCGGCGGCGCAGGCTGCGGGGCTGCATATTTATCAAAATAAAAACCGGCTGGAGACAAGGTCGCTGGATCGCGAGTTTTCGTTTTTTTGTACGCCGAGGACTCACCAGCAGCCGTATCAGACGAGCGCCTATATGTATTTTGAATGGAGCAGCGTGTTGACGGCGGAATCGCTTCGCGAAAGGGAAGAGGCGGCGCTGCAGCCAATTCTCGCTGTCATGCGCAGCGCCGACGACGATGCCGTTAAGGATGAGCCTTGTACACAGCTGCATATTCAGTACGAGTTCGAGGTAGCGGAAAATTTTCAAACGATGACGGATGAAATCAATCAGCAGCTGCTGACGATTTTTCGCAAGTCTATGGGCCATACGAACGTTCCGGTTATAAAATGGGAGCTGATTATTCAAGCCAGCGGCGAAAATCATATTTCTAAAATATCGGCGCAGCAGCACTGGAGCATTCCCCTGCTTTCGGATTCCGGTGTTGGCCCGATTATGGCTGAGGTTAACGATGTTTTGATCGCAATAGGCGAGCTGCCGTTTATCAAAAAGGATTCAAAGTAGCCTGCGGCATGGTTGTAGTGCCAGACGGTTAAGGTTGAAGGAACTAACCATATTGGTTTTATTCATACCAATTTTCGAGGCAAAGAGAGCTATGTGCTGACGAAGCAATATTAAGCTATTGCGAGTTCCAACTGGTTTATTTATTCTAATTCCTTGTACATGCACATATAGGCCCCCGCCTACATAGAATGTAAAATTGATGTTGGTGTACGCTGAGGCTGATTAGGATGCCCGGTAATACAGCATAGGGGGGCCAGACGATGGGATTATTTGCTGCAATCGCTTTGTTTATTAAACAGTTAACGCTACTTGTATCGTACGTGAAAAATAACGCTTTTCCACAGCCACTTCGCGAAGAAGAAGAAGCGAAGCATCTCGCACTAATGGCCGAAGGCAATACACATTCTCGCAATTTACTTATTGAACATAATTTGCGCCTTGTTGCACATATCGTCAAAAAATTTGATAACACCGGCGAAGATTTGGAGGACTTGATTTCTATTGGTACAATCGGGCTGATCAAAGCCATTGAGAGCTTCCAGACGGGCAAAGGCACGAAGCTGGCGACATTTGCTGCCCGTTGTATTGAAAACGAGATTTTAATGCATCTACGTTCCTTGAAAAAAACGCGCAAGGACGTATCGCTGCATGATCCAATCGGCACCGACAAAGAAGGCAATGAAATTACGCTCGTCGATATTCTGGGAAGCGATCCAAATGAAATTGTGGAAACCGTGCAGCTAAAAATGGAAAAAAGTAAAATTTATAAAAATTTAGTCATTCTTGATGAACGTGAAAAGGAAGTCATCATGGGCAGATTTGGCTTGGAGCATGGCGGGGAAGAACGGACTCAGCGAGAGATTGCTAAGGAGTTGGGAATTAGCCGCAGTTATGTATCGAGGATTGAGAAAAGGGCGCTGATGAAGCTTTATCATGAGTTTTATAAGGTGAAGAAATAGGTGCCTTACCTGAAGGCTTTTTGATTCAGTAATGGATTGTCAACATTATAAAATGTACTTCTCGCGATTTGCAGGATGTCGCACATGGCTGATACCGAGTATTTATCACGGTTGCTGTGGATGATAGCTACTTTCGTCCCATGATCGATGTGGATGGCGTATCAGAAGCTCAGCAGAATGACTGGAGAAGCTTTTGATAATCAAATTTAAGGTACGTAATGCACGAAAGGGCTGGGGACGAATTTTGTCTCCAGCCCTTTTGAATTTTACCCGTACCTCTAGGTTTCGATTACTTGATTATATATTTGCTTACGCATACTTACAATTCTAGAGTTTGCTCTCATTCCTATCCGGCATGTGTGCATGCTAGATTGGACGTCAGGAGCTGATTTATTAACGGTCTTTTTTTTATTGCAATGCTATTAACGGGGTATTAATATCGAGATTTCCCGATAAATGCAAAAGGTTTTATTCATCTTGGATCTGAAGTACAATAGCTCTCATAGTAATTGTGAATTTGAATCATGGATAGTAAGGAAAGGAGATATACGAAATGAATCGTTCTTTGCAAATAGACCGATGGGGCAGCATACAATCCATTAGGATGAAGATGATAGCAGGCTTGTTTCTTATCGTTTTGCCGCTGATTGGATTCCTGATTTATATGAATGGCTATGCAATCGACGTCGTCCGCAACCAGGTGGCTGCCTCTAGCAAGGACTTATTAACGCTGTATCGTGACCAGGTGGACGCACGCCTTGTCGAAGCAGATAATTATTTAATCGGGCTCATGCAGGACCCGGATCTCTCGAACATCGATTTTTCCCCGCAGCCCGAGGATCGCATTTTCGCGTCGCAGCGTATCGCGTCGAACTTAACAAATTCTATCCTTCGGTATCCCGTTTTGGACGGGTTATTCGTCTATCTACCCTCAGATGATCAATACTTATACTCCTTCCGCGACCGTTCCACCATGATCGACCGCATGTACATTAAATCCTATATATCGGATAACGTAAGTAAGAATTCTGACATGAGGATGATCACCCAAAAAAGGATGTGGTATGTTCAAAAGAATGGCGACCGCGTTTACCTTCTCCGCTTCTTTGTGCTCGACAACGACTCCATCGTCGGTGCGTGGACTAACGCGGAGTCGCTGCAGACACCGCTTGATCTGCTAGGCATCGGCGAAGAAGGAGCGGCGCTGCTAGGCGACGGGCGCGGCAACGCGATTGTCAATCAAGGTTTTGTCAGTGAACACGGCATTACGATTGAGCCGCAAGCGGAAAGCTATTATCTTACTGGCTCGACGGAGAAATTCCTAGCAGTTAGCGAAGATTCCCGCGAAGGAGAGTTCAGCCTACATGCGTTTATCCCGGAGGATGTGATGCTCCAGCATCTCTCCACATACAAGCTTATTTCCTACTCCCTTCCGTTCGTCGCGGTCCTGATTCTGGCAGCGGCGTTGCTCTTGCTTCGGAAGACGCTCTTACTTCCGCTCAATCGCTTGCTCAAGGTTATGAACCGAATTCAGCAAGGCAATCTCGACACTCAGATCAAGGATTATCCAACTTCTTTGGAGTTCAAGGTCGTTAATGATACGTTCAACAACATGATGGAGCAGATCAAGCATTTGCGAATCAGCGTGTATGAAGAGCAGCTGAATAAGCAGAAAGCGGAGCTTCAGCATCTGCAGTTGCAGATTAGGCCGCATTTTTTTATTAATACCCTTAACATGATGTATATGCTAGCCCGTACGAAGGACGTTACGCGCATGGAGGAAATGTCACTGTGTCTGGTGAGGTACTTCAGGTACATGTTCCAAAGCAATCTGAGCTTCGTTGCGCTTAAAGACGAATTGCAGCATATTCGCAATTACTTGCGAATACAAGAACTACGGTATCCCGACCAGTTGACATACGAAATCGAAGCCCCTTCTTTTCTGTTGTCTACACCGGTTCCGCCTCTGATTGTGCACACCTTTGTTGAGAATGCCATCAAACATGCCATGACAATGGATGAACAGTTATCCTTATCAGTAACAATTGAGATGCTCGAGACACCACAAGCTGCCCTTCATATTGAAATAAGGGATAACGGTCCCGGCTTCAGCCCTACTGTGGTGGAGAGTATCGATCGTGGTGAGCGAATCGTGGACGACGAAGGGGATCATATCGGCATTTGGAACGTGAAGAGGCGGTTGCAATTGATATATGGAGAGCGGACGCAGGTTGTCTTAAGAGACGGGGAGCTGTGTGGCGCCGTAGTGGACGTGACGATTCCTCTCTCGCCCCGAAATGACAAAGAGAAGGACAAGCTTGACCCAGGAGGTATGGACTAATGCTTACGCTGATCATCGTAGATGACGAGAAACTGCTTACAGATTCATTGAAAGGTGACATAGATTGGACTTCTCTCGGATTCGATAAAGTATTCACTGCTTATAATTCGCGCCAAGCAAAAGAGATCTTCGAGCGGGAAAGAATCCATCTTATGGTATGTGATATCGAGATGCCTCAGGGAAGCGGACTAGAGCTTCTAGCTTGGGTGCGCGAGAATCATCCCGACACAGAGACAGTTTTCATGACCTGCCATGCCGAGTTCAAACTGGCACAGCGAGCGATGCAACTGGGGAGCTTCGACTACTTGCTGAAACCGGTTCCGCCGGACGAATTGCTGAGCGTAGGAGGTAAGGTAGTTGCGAAGATTATGAAGGAGAGCAAGGAGAAGCAATACAGTCGGATCGGGCAATTCTGGTCGCGCCGGCAACCGCTAATTGCTGAACAATTCTGGTTAGATCTGCTTCATCATGTTATCCCCTCGAATCCAGATTCCATTAAGCGGGAGGCAGGAGAGAGAGGTATTCCATTCGATGAGAAGCTACAGTTGTTACCATTGTTAATCTCTGTGAAACGTTATCACAAGGATTTCTCTCCCCGGGATCAGAAGGTTTTGGAATATGCGCTAAAGAACAGTGGCGAGGAGACGCTTGGGCTGGAGGGTCAGGGACTTCTGTTTACAACTACAGACCGCGAATTGATGGCACTCATTCCTATCGAAGGAGATGCGGCCCCGCTGCGGGAGCAGTTCAAGGAGAAGGCACGACCGTTAATCGATTATGCGTCTGAGTACTTCTATTGCGACATTGCTATTTATATCGGAAATGCCGTTCAAGGTCATGAATTGAATGGCATGGTAGGAAGACTGCGGGAGCTAGACAAGGAAAATATCGCACTTGCAAAGGACGTATTTCTCTACGATAGTGCTCGTAAGACGCGGGAAACGATCACGTTTCCCGACATGCATGCCTGGTCGATTATGCTTAAGGAAGGACAAGGAGGCCGCGTACTCGATGAGGCTAAGGCATTCCTGTGGACAGCGACAGCGAGTATGGACGTGGATTCGCTGTACCGATTCCATCATAACTTTCTCCAAATGGTGTTCTACGTTCTGAAGATAGAGGGAATTGATGCGCAGCTTTTGTTCGGTGATGATAAGTCTGCCGACCTATTCCGCAACGCGTCCCGATCCGTTCCCGACATGGTGGGCTGGATGACGCATATAATCGGCAAGTCAATGGATCAGGTCCGGAGCATAAGGGAATCGCCTTCCATTCTGGACAAGGTCGAGCAATACGTGAACGCACGGCTGGATTCGGAGCAGCTTTCGCGGGAAGACGTTGCTGCCTACATGTTCTTAAATCCTGATTATTTGGACAGGCTGCTGAAGAAGCAGACGGGTCATTCCGTCACAGAGTTAATTATAAACAAGCGGATGGCGCTTGCGTTGGAGCTTCTGCTCAAGACGGAGCTTCCCATTGGCACCATAGCGGTGCAATCGGGTTATTCCAACCTTGCCCATTTCTCACGGAGGTTCAAACGGTTTGCGGGACTCAGTCCCCATGAGTACCGTAAAAAAAACGTTGCCAATTCCAAATAGATGGCTTCCATGCTAGATGAACGAATAGTCGATAATAGTCAACTGGCATGTCGATTTCGGAGTAGTGGCTATTCTGCCATTGACCGTACAATGAGATCAGGCTCGCGAACATAAGAGTCCACGACACTAGATACGGGGGATGACACATGAACAAAAAGATTGGTTGGACAGGCGCGCTAGTTGCCTTGTCGATGCTGATGTCCGCATGCTCGGGCGGCGGCAGTAATGCTGGAAACGCTTCGAACGGAGCGACTTCTGCAGGGAGTAACGAGGAGAAGCCTTACGAAATCGTATACGCATACCCAACATTTGACAACGTTCCTGCGGACATTCAGCTCGTCCAAGACGAGGTTAATAAGATCGCCAAAGAGAAGATTAATGTCACAGTCAAGCTGCTGCCAATCAGCAACAGCGCCTACACAAACCAGATCAACTTGATGATGTCGAGCGGAGAGAAGCTGGACATGATCGCCATGCTGGGCAACTATAGCACACAAGTCACACGCGGTGTTTTATATCCTCTGGGCGATATCATGGAGGAAAACGCGCAGGGCATTATCGACGCGCTTGGTGAGGACTATTACAATGCGACCAAGGTCGGCGGCATTAGCTACGGCGTGCCGAGCATCCGGGACTTGGCACAAAATTTCGGGTTCGTCATGCGCAAGGATCTCGTGGACCAATACAATATCGAGTTAGGAACGATTAAGAACTTCGAGGAATTCGGCAAGGCGTTCAAGACGTTGAAGGAGAATGAACCTGATATGGTTAGTGCGACAAATCTCGCTGGTGGCACGATACTTGGCACTTACCGGACCTACGATCCGTTGGGCAACGAGCTTGGCGTCCTTTTGAATAGCGGACTTGCCGACTTGAACGTCGTAAACTGGTTTGCGACGGAAGAATACGAGAAAATGGTGCGTCAACTTCGTGAATGGTACTTAGCGGGTTACATTCTCAAGGACGCCGCGACGAATCCGGAATCAAACCACGCCATCGTGAAGTCCGGCAAAGCGGCAGGTTATTTCACCCAGATGAAGCCTGGCTTTGATGCCCAGGAAAGCCGTATGACCAGCCATCCCATGGTGTCGGTGCAGACGGTTGAGCCTGTAGCGAAGACCGATACGGTCACGAACGTGGCCATTGGTGTGGCAGCCAAGTCAGCGAATCCGGCGAAGACTCTACAATTCCTGAATCTGATGTATACCGACAAGGAGATTGTTAACCTGATTGACTGGGGGATTGAAGGCAAGCATTACGTGAAGATGGAAGGCCAGGATAATATGATTAAGTATCCCGATGGTATAACAGGCGATAACGTGGGGTACAAGAACTATGGCTGGATGCACGGTAACCAATTCCTGTCCTACGTATTTGAAGGTGACGAACCCGACGTCTACGTCAAAATGGAGGCATTCAACCAGAACGCTGCTAAATCCAAGGCGCTTGGTTTCTCGTTCAACGGCGACAACGTGAAGAATGAAATTGCCGCTAGTAACGCAGTCTTATTACAATACAAAGGCGTTCTTGAGAGTGGCTCGGTTGATGTTGACAAGGTGTTGCCTGAATTCCTCAAGAAGCTTGAGGAATCGGGCATCAACAAGATTATTGCAGAGAAGCAGAGCCAACTGAATGAGTGGGCGGCTACGAACGGCACATAGGATGAGAACGTACAACGATCCAACCGGACGTCAGAGCCGATTGGATCGTTTCTTAAAGAAGAGACCTTTCGGGAAAGGGACGAGATAGGAATGGATTATACAAAAAAAAGACACCGTACGTTCTTTAAATATTTACCGCTTACACTGCTCATGCTTCCGGGTCTTGCTTACCTGCTGATCAATAACTACTTACCGCTGCTTGGCATGTTCATTGCATTCAAGAACATCAATTACTCTCAGGGTATTTTCGCGAGCGACTGGGTAGGTTTTAGCAATTTCGAGTATCTGTTCAAGACGAGTGACGCCTTTATTATTACAAGAAATACGATTCTGTATAATGCCGTTTTCATTATTCTCGGAACGGTCCTCGCCATCGCGTTCGCTATTCTGCTAAATGAAGTGAGGAAAAAGGTACTGTCGCGCTTCTATCAGAGCGTCATCGTTCTACCGCATCTCATTTCATTCGTAGTCGTTGGCTATCTGGCTTACGCCGCGTTCAGCATGGAGACGGGCTTCATGAACAAGACGATACTGCCGCTTCTGGGCATTGACGAAATATCTTGGTACACAGAGCCCAAGTATTGGCCATACATTCTGACCATCGTGCATCTATGGAAGTCGGTAGGATTCTCTTGTATCATTTATCTGGCTTCTATTATCAGCATCGATACCGAATATTACGAGGCGGCAACACTCGATGGGGCGAGTAAGTGGCAGCAGATCCGTGCGATCACCATCCCCCTTATTACGCCAGTCATCGTGATGTTGATGCTTCTTGGCATCGGACGTATCTTTTATTCCGACTTCGGCCTATTCTATCAGGTGCCAATGAACGCTGGAGCGATCGCCGATACGACCAATGTCATCGACACCTACGTTTACCGCGGTCTTATGGTGCTGGGCGACATCGGCATGGCATCCGCCGCAGGAGTCTACCAGTCGCTCGTCGGATTCGTGCTCGTATTGGGCGCGAACTATATCGTCCGGAAAATCAACAGGGAGAACGCCTTGTTCTAGGGCGAGTGGAGGAGCATAACAACCATGGCTATCGAAAATAAAGCTATAAACTGGATCGCTAATGTAACGCTGTCGGTGTTCGCGTTGGCCTGTATCATACCATTCGCGCTACTGATCATGGCATCGCTTAGCAGCGAAGCAAGCATTATTCGGAACGGCTATACATTCTTTCCGGAGCAATTCAGTTTGTCTGCTTACGAATACTTGTGGACACATCATCTTGAGCTGGGCCGAGCATACGGCATTACCGTGTTCATCACAGTTGTCGGTACGGCGGTTAGTCTTGCGATTACCTCGGCGCTTGCCTATCCGTTATCGCGCAGGGATATGCCGTTGCGCAACTTCTGGACGTTTCTCGTGTTCTTTACTATGCTATTCAATGGCGGGCTGGTACCGACTTATCTGGTGTACACTCAACTCTTCGATATCAAGAACACCATATTCGGACTGTTACTGCCGGGGTTGCTCATGAGCGGCTTCAACGTCCTGCTTGTCCGTACATTCTTCATAACGTCCATTCCACCTGCCTTGATCGAAGCGGCTAACATTGACGGCGCGGGTGAGATCAAAACGTTCTATCGGATTGTGCTTCCGCTGTCGCTGCCCATCATGGCGACGATCGGGCTGTTCCAAGCTATTAACTATTGGAATGATTGGTTTAACGGTCTTATCTACCTGACCGATTCACGTCTGTTCGGTATACAGACTATTTTGACAAAGATGATCACGGACATCCAGTTTCTGACGAGCAACAGCAACGCGGCCGGCACGGGCGCGAGCCAAGCGATTTCTGAGCTGCCAAGCACCTCCGTGCGAATGGCGATTGCGGCGGTCGGCGTGCTTCCGATCCTCATTGCGTACCCGTTCTTCCAGAAATATTTTGTCAAGGGCATTACGATCGGAGCTGTCAAATAAACCTGGCAGGGCCGTCATTATCAGCTATTCGGACTATAGGAGTTGAAGACAATGAAATTCTCCAATCCCGTCTTGAGCGGTTGTTATCCCGATCCCAGCATATGCAGGGTCGGAAACGATTATTATTTAGTCAACAGCTCATTCAACTATTACCCCGGCATTCCGATCTTTCACAGCAGCGACTTGGTCAATTGGACTCAGATCGGGCACGTGCTGACTAGGGAAAGCCAATTGCCTCTAGGGACTAAAACTAGCGGCGGCGGGGCCTTCAGCTTCACGGGAATCTATGCACCTACTCTGCGTTATCGCGGCGGTCGCTTTTATTTAATCACCACGAACGTACAGCATGGTGGGAACTTCATTGTGACAGCAGATCGGCCGGAAGGGCCTTGGTCAGAGCCCGTTTGGCTGGAGTGGGGCGGTATTGATCCTTCGCTCATGTTCGATGAA
Source organism: Paenibacillus sp. JT22N7 (assembly GCF_059383875.1). Lineage (NCBI taxonomy): Bacteria > Bacillati > Bacillota > Bacilli > Caryophanales > Paenibacillaceae > Paenibacillus > Paenibacillus sp. JT22N7. Next base: position 541,128 of record NZ_JBXENY010000005.1, on the reverse strand, counting down.
GATGGAAAGGTGTACGTGACTGGTACCGGAGGAGGAGATGAGCTTCCGGGCATCTATCAGGCGGAGATGGATCCCGATACGGGAGCCATTCTTACGGAGCGCAGGCTGATCTGGGAGGGAACGGGAGGCAGCTACCCCGAAGGTCCGCACTTGTATCGTATAGCCGATTGGTATTACTTGCTTATTGCGGAAGGTGGTACTGAGTTCGGTCATATGGTGACAATTGCAAGAAGCAAGGAGCCTTACGGTCCATTCCAGTCTTGTCCGAGCAATCCTATCTTGAGTAACCGCAGTACCGGCTTACCGATTCAGGCAACGGGTCATGCCGATTTCGTCGAAGCGCATGATGGAAGCTGGTGGGCAGTCTACCTGGGTATCCGTCCTCTTGGTTATCCGTTCTATCATCATTTAGGTAGGGAAACGTTTTTAATTCAAATTACGTGGTCGGATGATGGTTGGCCTGTTATCGGATATGATGGCAAGGCTCAATTAGAAATTGAGGGCCCATCCTTTTATGAAGGAAGTCTTGGTAAATGCGAAGGCATTTGTCGTGATGATTTTAACAGCGAGTCGCTCAACCTGCATTGGAATTACCTTCGCAATCCGGTGCCAGAGGCGTATTCGCTCACGCGCCGGCCAGGTTGGCTAACGCTCCTCGGTATGGAACAGGGACTTGATGGGACCGAACGTCAGACGTTCGTCGGCCAGCGGCAGCGTCATTTGGAATGTAAGGTATCTGCCTTGCTGGATTTCGAGCCTACTCGAGATGGAGAGGAAGCTGGCTTAACCATTTATATGAATGAGAAGGGGCATTATGAGATTGCCGTAACTCGCATTGACGGGGTTAAGACGGTACTGTTTCGCCGGAGAATAGGCTCCTTGTGGAAAGTGGAGCGGGAGGAGACCATTCCCGTAGGTTCCATCCTTCTAAGCATCGCAGCAGATGCGACTACTTATGTCTTTGCCTTTACATTGAACGGTAAGGAGGAGACGGAGCTCGGACGGGGAGAATGTTTCTATCTGTCAAGCGAAGTGGCCGGCGGTTTTACAGGAGTCTACGTTGGCTTGTATGCTTCCGGCAATGGGATACCAAGTGACTCACCGGCACAGTTCGATTATTTTGATTATAGAACTAATTAAATTTCAGGATTAATTTTCAAATCTGTACGACCAAGATTGGACGTAGGCCGCTAATTGATTAGCGGTCTTTTTTATTTTTATATCGCACTTTACTGATAATGTTTAATTTTTTTAAAACCAAGCCTGCTTCATCTTCTGCACCAAATTGCTTACCGTAGATGATGCGGGATATTCATACTGTTCAAGCTATTATGGAAATTCTGGCTTACCCACAACAGATAGTCAGAGGCCCCGCATGATAGCCACAGTAAATTAAGATCATTCGATGACCGCGATGTGGTGAAATACTTGAAGTTCTGCACATTCCTGAGCAAAGCGGAAACGGAAGCGCCAATCGCTTTGATTTTTCCTAATTTCAAAAAAGTGCAATTGCAGGAAAAAAGAGATTAACCTATGGTGGGATTATCCCACTGAAAAGAGGCGATCTATTTGGAAGCTGTAAACACTTCTCATATCCTTCCGCTTCGCAAGCCAATCATTGATGTCAATTCGTACCATGCTTTCTCCCAAGCAATTGTGCTGACGGACGAAGCGTTGTCGCTGCCGTGGCTCTTTAGCCACTACATCCATCTGTTTGGCGTTCCCGAATTTGATAAGGGCAACTTTATTCATTTCGCATCCTATTCTTTTTTTCACGAACTGCCGTATACCTTTGTGTCAAAGCTGCATACGGATCAATTGAGGTCGTGGTTTGATGATACATTATCCTTCTTCATCGATTGCTTGCACAAAAATCAATATTTAGCCATCGCGCTAGACGAATATTATATTCCCGGCACGTCCTCTTATCAAACCAAGCAGCAGGTGCATCATTTGCTTATTCACGGCGTCGATGTTTCGCAGCAGCTGTTCTATGTTGCCGGCTACTTTTCGAATCCGCCGGTCTATGACTCGGGTAGACCGGTAAGCTTCGATCTGCTGCGAGAATCGCTTCGGCATGCTGGGCCCATCAGGCAGCGTATCAGCCAGACACTAGAGATTATCCAGTATCCATACCGGGATTTAAGTACGCCAGCTTTTGAGCTTGACGTTCATTTTATCGCAAGGTCACTGGAGGAGTATTTGCTGTCCAAGCCGTTGACCGAAAAAAATCCGCAAAGAATCCATTTTTGGTTCGGCCTGCGATTGTATGATTTGCTTGAGCAATTCCTTGAAAGGGAGCTGGAATCAGAGCAGCCGCTCATTCATATGAAAGCGCTCCAGACGCTCGTCAATCATAAGCAATGGATGATGAAAAGAATCGAGTACTTGCATGCTCACAAGCTGATTTCCGATAACGGTCTGTTTGCGATGGGGCAGGATGTGCTTAAGCAAACCGTAATCCTTCATCAATGGTGTGTGAAGCAGCGGGTCAGAAGGGACCCGAGCAACATCGTTAAGGCCATTCGCTGCACGCAGCAGTTAAAGCGTAGTGAGGCGTTATTTTTGGAAAAATGCTTGAATCAATTGGTTATTACTTAACGATTTCTAAAAAGTGCAAATGTTTAAAAAAAGTGCAATAGAAGGAAATAACACTTATTCAAAGCAAGAAACCGTTCATCAAAAAAGTCTTATTGCACAGCGAACACCGATGTCTATAAAGTTGAGGAAGGCCATTGACTCACAGAAGCTACATCGACCATGTTGTAGATGAGAGGAGTTGTTCACCCGCTTGGCAATGAAGACAACGCTTACAACCTCACCGATTCAGCATCAGGTCAGTCGACACACAAGTCTGCTTGGCGTTATGCTGCTGCGATTGATTTACCTCATGTATTACGCCTTGCTGTACCCGCCTTATTATTTCTGGAACAAACGCGATTTCAAAAAGCAAACGAAAAAAAATCCCTTCTACGTCAGCAAGCTCGTGCGATTGGTAGAAAAGCACCCCCGGCTGTATGAGCTGTCGATGTTTGTGCTGAACTTTCCAAGACCGACAGCGGTTTATCATTTTTTGCCTGAATTACAAGGAAGAGTGCTGCAGGTTGGCTGCGGGACGGGGCTTCTGAACAAGCATGCGAAAGGATGGAGGCATGCCGAGTTTTTTAATCTCGATATTAATGAAAAATATCTGCAATTCGGCATGAAGAAGGGCCGGCTGCACAATTGCATCCATTCTGGCATTTATCAGGTGGACAAGGCGGATGAAAGCTTTGACAAGATCGTCTTCGCCAGGTGCTTTCATCACATCCGGCATCATAAAAAAGCGTTTAAGGAATGTGCAAGACTACTAAATAAAGGAGGGGAATTGTGGATTCTGGATCCTGTTATTTTGGAGGAGCAGGGCTCAGGCAAACAAATGAGCGCGGGTTATATGGCCAATTCGTCTATTGACGGCGTCATTTGGCGTTTTACGAAGCAAGCCTTCATCGAGCACGTGCTGGCTTCACTACCTGGGGAATTGGAGCTCATTTCGATCACGGAAAATCGGCAGCCGCACTTAACCAATTATAATTTGAAATACCCGCAAACCGATATTTTGGCGGTTATTCGAAAACGAAACGAAGGGGAGAACAAGTAATGCTGCAGACGCAAATTATTACGATTATTTCCGAAATCAAGAACGAGCCCGACCTGGCAGCTACGCTGACGGGAGCTTCCGACATGCTGAACGATGCGGGGCTGGACTCGCTCCAGCTGATTAATTTCATACTCCGGATTGAAGACGAATTCGAAATCGAAATCGATTTTGACCAATTTGATATGGAGCATCTGCAGTCTATCGATATATTTTGCGACTTTATTCAAGCCAAGAGCGCATGAGGCGGGCTGGAGGCGTAACGACGATCCATTGCGGCGCCTTCGATGCGGAGACGCTGTGGCGGGATGAGACGCTGGCGAAGCTGCCAGCCCTGCCTGACCCGCAGGCGAAGGCGATAGTTGGCGCCATGGACGAGCTGTTATTTTTATTTTGCGAAAGCTCGGACGTGCTGCTTACCCGGAATCCGGTGGCTCCGGCGCAGCTTCGGTATTTGAGCGACATCGGCTTGACGTTCAGGACTAGCGATGAGCCACTTGAGGATAGCGGCGGAGCGCAGGACGTAAATCCCTTCCAGCAAATGCTGAATAAAGGGGCAGTGCGCAAGTATAAGGAGCTGCTTCCGCCAGGCGGCTTTATAGAGCCGTTTGCCGTACTGGACGGCTTGCAGGAGCTGTCCTCGCTTTATCGGCTCGATGGGCGTTATCCAGCTATGGAGACGATTCGGCACGTGAATTCCAAGCTGTATTCGGCAGAGCTGAGAGAAGGTTTGGGGTATGGCCCGCCTACGAGGATTGTGAGGAGTCATACGGAGCTGAGGCGCGCCGCCGAAGCTATGCTGCTTGCTGGCCCCGTGCTTGCTAAAGATACGTTTGGGGTATCTGGCAAGGGAAACTTGCTGATCCAAAGCACGGCGACACTGGAGCGTATAGCCGGGTATGTCGCTGTCCAGGAGCAGAAGGGAAAATCAACCTTGTTTCTGCTCGAGCCACTGCTGGGCAAGGAAGCTGATTTTTCATGCCAATTCCATATTGATGCGGACGGCGGCTATGAGCTCATTTCCGTACAGCAGGTTTTGAACGCCGAATTTGCCTATCAGGGCACGTTCAGTGCAAGTGTGGAGCTCATAGAGAAGCTGGAGCGCGAAGGCTATTTCAAGCTGATGCAAAAAACGGCCGAGATGCTTTATGAGAGCGGTTACAACGGCCACGTCTGTGTCGATTCGATGCTGCTGGCGGACGGCAGTCTCGTGCCTATTGTAGAAATTAACGCGCGCAAGTCGATGAGTCTGATCAAAAAACGGCTGGACGATTATTTGGCCGAATTTTCGCTTCAGGGGAACCTTACCTATTTGTCCGTCATCTGCCTTGGAATCGTGGAGTACGCCGATCTGCTTGCGGCTATGGACCGCGAAGGGCTGCTCTTCCGGCCTGAACGGGGAGAGGGAATTCTCCCGCTTAGTGCTGGTACGTTCACGATTAATCAAGCACCCGGTTTAAAGCGCAAGGGAAGGCTCTATTTGTCCGCGGTCGCGGGGCGGATAGAATGCTGCAGCGAGCTGCTTGCCCGCATGCGAGCCCTCCTGAAGTCTCGCGGTATTGCCGTAACCAATTAAGCGCCTAAAGGGAATGAGGAGGAAAATAAGATGGGCAATAGGGCTAATCGGGACAATCACTTTACCACGATTCTTTGCTCAGGCTTCGGTCTTGGTTTCTATAACCCTGGTTTAATTGTGAACTATCAATTGAGACAGCGCGGCATACTGACCGAGGTGCTGGTATTCGAAAGTTTCATGCAATTAGAAAAGCAAGCAAAAATCGTAGACAGCAGGAAGGCTTATCATGCCAATTTCGCACTTGCGAAAATCGCCACTAAGCTGCCTAAGGATATTCGGGACAGCTTCGATCCGGAAAAAATCTTTGACCTGCTAAACAGCTGGGCGGCGGAGGGACGAAGGAGGTTTATTTCCTTGTCTGGGCATTGGGTGTACATCCTGGAGCTGTACAGAGAGAAGCTTGGTGCCGCCGCCGCCGAGCTGGAGGTCGATCTGCTGTATGTGGATTCGGATCTGTCACCTTCTTGGAAAAGCCTCAAAAAATATATGCCCGATTATCCGGACCGTTACCGAGAGGTGTGGCTGTATGCGTCGTCAACGTTGTCTATTCATCTGCAAATTCGTGTTGGCGACGGAGAACCGCTGCCTTTCGCAGGTAGAGCGCCGAGGTATGTCATTCACGGCGGAGGCTGGGGGATGGGGACGTATCAAGGGAAAATACCGGAGCTTGCGCAGCTGGGGTTTGCCCTTGATGTCGTTGCTTATGAGCCGGCGGAGGCTCAGGGGCAGCAGCTTGGCAATCGTTATTACATGAACGATCCCGAGTGGACGGCTTGGAATAAAGGAGAATCCGGGGAGCATGAATTTCCAAGGTTCGGCGAGATTAGGCCGGATACTGCACCGTCATTTTCCAATTTGCCGTCCCACCACGGTCTCTATGATGTCATTCGTCAGGCGAAGGGCATCATTAGCAAGCCCGGTGCGGGGACGCTGATGGATTCGCTGGCCTCGGCCACGCCAGTCATTATGCTCGAACCGTTCGGCGAGCATGAGAAGAGAAACCTGGAAGTATGGCTGGAGCACGGACTCGGAATTACCTATGAGGATTGGGAGCGGGCGGGATTTGCAGAGGAGGCGCTAGCGACGATTCATGAACGGCTGCTCGCGAAACGAGCGGCTACGAGATCGTATACGGACGACTATTTGGAACGAATCGTTTGAGGGTGAAGGACGGTAACCTCAGGGAAGAGGGCGAGATGATGGCAATCAGAACGGAGTCCGCGCCTGCCGCGGCTCAAGCGTTAGACCTGCACAGTCCCAAGTGGATTTTTCTGCAGCTGATCGAATCGTGCAATTTGCGCTGCAAAATGTGCTTCGAGTGGGGGGAGAACGGCTCTTACAAGGAGAAGCCGGAGCTGAAAAAGCTCGATATCGGCGTGGTGAAACGGATTATTGAGGATTGCAAGGATACACGTCCCTATTATGAGCTTTACGGGGGAGAGCCGCTGCTTTACCCATGGATCGACGAAGTATTGGAGCTCATTCATACAACGGGGAGCAAAGCACATTTTCCTACAAACGGTACTTTGCTGGAGCGGCATGCGGAGATGATTATGGCCTTTCCGCCAGAGCGCATTTGGGTGTCGCTTGATGGTCCTGAGGAAATTAATGACGCACAGCGGGGAGCAGGCGTCTTCCGCAAAGCAATGAAAGGCATCCGCAAGCTCTATGAGCTTAGGGAAGCGATGGGCAGCGAATACCCGAAAATTGGCATCAGTACGACCGTCACGCCGACGAATTACAGGCATTTGGAGCGATTCTACTTTGAAAGCGTAGACCTTGCGATGCTGGATTGTATTAGCGTCGAGCTGCAGCAGTATGTCACCCGGGAGCGCTACGATCACTACGCAGGCGTGCTGCGGGAGCATTTCGATATTGCCGCCGCGCCGATTGCCAGAGGCTTCATCGCTGATCCTGCGCAGTTCGCGGAAGTCGATGCAGCGGAGCTATGCCGGCAGTTGAAGCGAATCGAGCGCCACTGTGCGGAGCACGGCATGTACTTCAATGCGTATCCGAAGGTAATCAGCGAGGAAAATATCCGCCATTATTTTAATGCGGAATGGTCCAAGGTTACCAATATGAAGAAGCGCTGCGTTTTTCCATGGATCAGCACGGAGGTGAGTGCTAGAGGCGAGGTAACCTCCTGCCACAATTTCTACGATCTATCGCTTGGGAACGTCAATGAGCTCAGCTTAAAGGAGATCTGGAACGGCACGAAATACAAGCAGTACAGGGATTATTTGCGCAAGCAGCTGTTCTCTATTTGTCCGGGCTGCTGCTTGTATTATAACGAGAAGCCGCGCTGAGCGGCCTTACCAAAGTTGAGACGGTAGAGGCTCGCTCCGCGCAGAAGTCTCTGCTGAGCTTAAGGGGAGGGAAGTAAGCGTGCAGCCTAAAACAAATATCCGAATGGATGAGAAATCGTTCGAGATTCTAAAGCGAACGATTCGAAACGCAGCAATCCCGATGAGGCAGAAGAGGGAAAACCCGAAATACAAGACGGAGCTTCCCGAGGTTGTCGCCATTAAGCTGACCAACCGCTGCAATTTGCGCTGCAAGCATTGCTACCAATGGAACGAGGATGGCTACCATCATCAGATGGAAACGGCTGAGCAAAATTTGGATATCGACGTGTCCATTGTGAAACAGTTGTTCGAGGATACGAAGCAGGCGAAATCCCGCTTGTATTTGTGGGGCGGCGAGCCGATGTTCCACCGGCAGTTCGGCGACATTTTGACGATGCTGGAGGAGGATCCCCGAGAGGTCACGATTTGCTCGAACGGGTTGCTCTTCGATCAATATATGGAGCAAATACTGCGTATTTCTGAACAGCTGGAGCTGCTTATCGCCGTGGAAGGGTTTGAGAAGGATCACGATCTCATCCGGGGAAAGGGCTCTTACAGCAAGGTGATGAAAGGCATCGACCAGCTGCTGGCGCTTCGATCGGAGGGCCGGTTCCATGGACGGATTTCGGTCCATTGCGTCATTAATAACGCAAACATCTATTATTTATACGACTTGATGGAGAGCTTCGAGCAGCGGGGAATTGATCTCGTGCTGCTGACGTTCCCCTGGTACATTGCTCAGGATACGTCGCTGCAGATGGATGATTATTTTCGCGAGCAGTTTGACTGGCTGCGCCATATTGAAGAGGGAGAGAAGAGCAGCTGGCACGCCTTCAAATACCGGATAGAGCCGCATCATCTTCCCTCCCTGCTGGAGCAGCTTCGCAAAATGAACGAGCGTGTCTGGCACACCCGTCTGCGCTACCAGCCGGGGCTCGAATTTGACGAAATTGAGCGTTTCGTCACAGGCGAGGTCATGACCAGCCGCTGTGCGACCGATTGTCTGGCGCTGGCTACACGTATTGACGTAACGCCGACGGGAAACATTTCGGCCTGCAAATTTTTCTCCGAGTTCACGGTTGGCAATCTAAAAGAAAAAAGCCTTGAGGAAATATGGAATTCTGAGGAATACGATCGTCTTCGTGAAACCATCAATAACGGCTTGACCCCGGCATGCTCCAAGTGCAATGTGCTTTATTTGCATGGCGTCTCGGCGCTAAAGCACATATAGGAGCTGATGACAACATGAGAACTTTAGCTCTAGGCATCATCGGCTGCGCGTCGATCGTTCGCAGGGCGGTATTCCAGCCGCTACCGTTCGTCGGAGGCATTAGGGTGGTGGGCGTTGCCAACCGTACTAGGTCGCGAGCGGAGGCGCTAGCCGCCGAATTCGGCATCCCGCGCGTATTTGAGCAGCTTGAGGACGTATTGGCAAGCCCGGATGTGGACGCCGTGTATATCGCGCTGAGTAATGATCTTCATACCGAATGGGTGCTGCGCGCGGTCGAGGCGGGCAAGCACGTGCTCGTGGAGAAGCCGATCGCGATGAATGCGGGTGAGTGCGCAAAGCTTGCGGAGCGGCTAGCCGGCCAATCGGCGGTCGTGCTGGAGGGGCTGATGATCCAGCATCACCCGTGGCAAAGCGCCCTCCGGGAGCTGATTCAGGGGCAGCGTTATGGCAAGCTGCTGCAGATGCGCACGGAGATGCATATACCGATGCGCGATCTGCCGTTGACGAGCTACCGCTGCGATCCGGGCCGAGGAGGAGGCGTCTTCGCCGACCTTGGCTGCTACTGGCTGCAAACGCTGCAGCAGCTGCCTGGCTTTGAGGCAGCCAAGCCCACGAAGCTGAAAGCGGAGTCAGAGTTTGACGGTCCGCGGGGCTGCGACTGGACGTTCGACGCATCGCTCGCCTATGCCAGCGGGTTCGCTGCGGAACTATCGGCTTCCTTCGAGCGACCTTACCGCACGCGGCATGTGTTGAGGCTGGAGCATGCCGCCCTGGTAGTAAACGATTTTTTTCGCGCCAACGTTGGGAGATATAAAATCACGATTAAGATCGAGGAGCCCGGAACCGGCCGTCCGCTCGGCAGCATAAGCTTTGTTCGGCAGCATTATTACGAGAAGCAGCTGGAGTATTTCCGCGACAGCGTCTTGACTGGGACTGGCAATGGCAAAGGAAGTCTCGAGCTTCTTCGTGAATCGCTGGAGCGGGTCAGGCTCCAGGAGCGGATTCATGCGGCCGCTGTGTACCGCAAGCGCCATGTCGAGGAACGTATGAAGTAAAGGAGACAACAGGGATGATCATTGAGGTTGACGGCTTATCCAAATCCTTCACTTACCATAAGAAGGAGTTGGGACTTAAAAGTTCGATCCAAAATTTGTTCCGCCGCGAGCAGCAAACGAAACATGCGGTGTCGGATATTTCCTTTAGCATCGAGGAGGGAGAGGTCGTCGGGTTCCTCGGGCCCAATGGTGCCGGCAAGACGACGACGCTCAAGATGCTATCGGGCATATTGCATCCGACGAGCGGCAGCGCCAAAGTGTTCGGCTACACGCCATGGGAGCGGAAAAACGAATTTAAACGGCAATTTTCCATCGTCATGGGACAGAAAAATCAGCTCTGGTGGGATCTGCCCGCGAATGAGTCGCTGTTTCTGAACAAATGCATCTACGAGGTGGACGATGCGGAGTATGCGCGGACGCTGGGAGAGCTGACCGAGCTGCTTGACGTGAAGGAGCTGCTGAAGGTGCAGGTGCGCAGATTGTCGCTAGGCGAACGGATGAAGATGGAGCTGATTGCCGCTCTCATTCATAAGCCGAGAATCCTCCTCTTAGATGAGCCGACCATTGGTCTCGATATTATTTCGCAGCGCAAAATAAGGGAGTTTTTCAAATATTACAATCGCGACAAAAAAACGACCATCGTCCTGACCAGCCATTACATGAACGATATTGAGGAACTGTGCGATCGCTCCATTATCATCAACCACGGAAGAATCGTATTTGACGGAGGGCTGAGTGAGGTCAATGAAAGGCTTGGGCATAAAAAAATTATGAAGCTGGTGCTTTCCGAGCCCGTTGAAGAATGGATGCTGAATCAGGTCGGAGAAGTCAAGGAATTCAAGGATACTCATGTGAAGTTCGTGTTCGAGCAGTCGGAAATTAAAAAAATGTCGCGCTGGGTGCTTGACCACCTGCCCGTAATTGATTTCACCATCGAGGATATTCCGATTGAGGAGGGCATCGCCCTGCTGTACCAAAGTGGCGGTGAGAAGCATGAGACTGCATAGCATGTATTTGAAAACCTTCTCACTGGGCGTGCAAAATTCGCTGGAATACCGGACGAACTTTTTTCTGAATCTGTTTGGCGCGGTTTTTCCGATTTTAATTCAGTACTTCTACTGGAGAGCGGTGTTTACTAGCTCGGGCCAACAAATTGTATTCGGATTTTCGTATAACCAGATGATTGCTTATTCCGTTCTGGCGGTCTTGATGTCCAAGCTGATCGGCACCACGTTCCAGTACGAAATTGCCCGGGACATCAAGGACGGCGGATTGAATAAGTACCTCGTCAAGCCGATAGGGTATTTATCATACCGGATTTTCTGTTTTCTTGGGGAAAAAAGCGTGCAAATGCTCGTTGTACTCGCCCTTTCGGTGATCGTCATGCTGCTGCTGAACGTGTGGCTGGACTTTCCGGTCAACCTGTCCCATATTTTGCTGTTTCTATGCGTCGTGCCCAGCGCCTTAATGCTGAACTTCTTCATCTATTATAGCTTAAGTGCCGTCGCTTTCTGGTTTACGGAAGCGAATGGCGCGTTTCGGACGTTTGCGCTGCTCGCCAATATTGCGGGCGGGGGTTTGTTCCCGCTGGATATTTACGGCCCGGTTACCAAGGCTATTCTGCTGACGCTGCCATTCAATTATGTGATTTATTTTCCCATTCGTCTGCTCAGCGGCATGTTGACCGGCCCGGAGATTGCTGCCGGGGCAATGATGCAGCTGGTCTGGATTGGGGTGTTCGCCGCGCTCTCGACCTTGCTGTGGAGGCAGGGTCTCACGAAGTATATTGCGGTGGGAGGGTAGGTCCCTTGTTAAAGACATTAAAAAAATACGCATTGATCTACAAGGTTTTCGTCAAAAACTGCTTTATCGCCCAGATGGAATACCGGATCAATTTTTTGTTCGCGAACACGATCGAAATCGCTTATTTATTCATCAAGCTGCTTTATGTGATGGTTGCGTTCCGCGTCGGGGTCGTCATTAACGGCTATACACCGGATATGATGATGATGTTTGTCGGGTCCTTTACGATGATGACGGGCTTTTATTGTCTTTTCTTTTATTCGAACTTCATGAATTTGAGCAATCATGTTCGAAACGGCACGCTGGATCTGCTCATCACAAAGCCGGTTTCGCTGCAGTTTATCGCTACGCTTCGCAATGTAGACTTCGGATTTTCATTTACAAACGTGGTGGCTGGGGCAGGGATGATTATCCTTGCCTGGTCGCGCATGGGCATTCCGGTCACACTTTCGCGGGTAGTGATGTTTTTGCTGTTCATTTTCCTCGGCATCGTGCTCAAATATGCCATCTTCCTGATGCCATCCTTGATCTCGTTCTGGACGGTACAGACGGCGGCGGTCAATCAGATGTCAACCGCCATATGGGATATGAACCATGTGCCGATGCACATATATGGCCGCTCGGTTCGGCATGCAGGCACGTTTTTGTTCCCGGTGTTTGTCATTACTAATTTTCCGCCGCTGTTCGTGCTCGACCGGCTGACCTGGGTGCATATGGTCTGGTTCCTGATCGCTCCGCTGCTGTTTTTATTCCTCTCGCGGAAGCTGTGGAACGTAGCCATCCGTAATTACTCCAGCGCGAGCAGCTAGCGGTGGGGGTGCGGTGTGGAGCCTAGTCGAGTCGAGTGGGGTATGCCCAATTACGGGCTGCGAATGCCCAGAAACCGCCATAGCAGCGAGGACGCCAAAAGCATGACCATTACATGATACAAGTTCATAACAGAGGAGCGTCGGAGATGGAGAAAACAAAGGTCGTCTTATTGTCCGGCGGCTTCGGTACCCGTCTGGGTGAAGAAACGGTGCTGCGGCCGAAGCCGATGGTAGAGATCGGAGGCATGCCGATTTTATGCCATATTATGAACATTTACGATGCTTGCGGCTTCAATGAGTTTATTATCGCTTTAGGCTATAAGAAGGAAATGATCAAGCAATATTTTCTCAATTATATGTATTTGCAAAACGATTTCTCCATCCATATGAGCCAAGCGACCGTCGATATTGTCAGGCACAGGCAGCCGGATTGGACGGTGCATCTGCTCGATACAGGGCTGAGCACCATGACGGGCGGGCGGCTGCACAGGCTTCGGGATCAGCTTTGCGATAATACCTTCATGACGACCTATGGGGATGGAGTAGGCGATATCGACGTCAAGAGCTTGCTCGATTATCACAAATCCCATGGCAAATTGGCCACGGTTACGCTCGTCAAGCCACGCGCCCGATTTGGCACCGTGGATCTGATAGGCGATCAGGTCGTCTGTTTCAAGGAGAAGGCCGATACCGGTGGCTGGATTAACGGCGGCTTTTTTGTTTTTGAGCCAGGCGTGCTTGAATATATCGGTCACGATACGGATGTGCTTGAAAGCGACGTCCTTCCACGACTGGCTGAGGAAGGACAACTTATGGCTTACAGACACGACGGGTTCTGGGACTGCATGGACACGATGCGCGACAAGCAGTATCTCGAGAGCCTTTGGGCTTCTGGGGAAGCCCCCTGGAAGCGCTGGCACGACAATTAAGGGAGGGGCTGAAGCGTCTATGGATGCGATGAATAATCCGATCATGCAGGAAGATATGGCGTATATCCAAGATAAAATGGTCAACCCAGCCTGCTTCGCCGGCATGAGGATTCTGATTACCGGCGGCGGCGGCTTTATCGGCTTTTACCTGACTCACTTGTTCGTCCATCTGAAGCGTCAGGGCTATGCCTATGACAAGCTGCTGCTGCTCGATACATTCCGTTCCGGCATCCCGGAGTGGCTTTCCTCCCTAGTGGCGGAGCATCAGGATATTGAGGCGCACACGTTCGATATTGCCAGAGACAGCCTTGAGCTTGTACAGGGTGCCGAGTGCGCGGATTACGTCATTCATATGGCCTCCATCGCCTCGCCCACGTTTTATCGGCAGTTTCCAGTGGAAACGATTGAAGCGAATGTCATGGGACTGCAGCGGCTGCTCGACTTCTATAAGCATCGCCCGCTGAAGGGCCTTCTGTTCTTTTCCAGCAGCGAGATATACGGCGATCCGGACCCAAATTTCATACCGACCCCTGAGTCGTACTGGGGACATGTGCCGAGCATTGGACCGCGCGCATGCTACGATGAGTCGAAACGAATGGGCGAGACGTTGTGCTACGTCTATCATCAGACATTCGGCATGCCGGTCCGTATTGTGCGGCCGTTCAACAATTTCGGTCCCGGCATGTCGCTTATGGACCGCAGGGTGCCTGCCGACTTTGCGCTTGCTGTGCTCCGGGATGACCCGATTGTGATTCATTCGGACGGCAAGCCGACCCGGACGTTTTGCTATATTGCCGACGCAATTGACGGCTACCTCCGCGTCCTGTTGCATGACGAATTCGACTGCTTTAATATCGGCATGGACGGCGGCGAGCTGTCCGTTGAGCAGTTGGCTGGCATATACCGTGAGGCTGCCTCCGAGCTGCAAGGCTACACGGGCGATATCCACTACGCTGCCTCCCCGGAGAAGGATTACTTGCTGCATAACCCGTCCAGGCGCTGTCCAGATTTGTCCAAAGCCCGGGGTGTGCTCGGTTACCGGCCCGAGATTGAAGTGTCCGAAGGAGTCAGACGTTACTTGAGGTTTCTGCAGAAGGAGCTGATCTCCGTATGATCGCGGTGATCGGACTAGGCTTCGTCGGTCTGACGACCGGGCTTGGACTTGCCCATCGTCTCGGCTGTACCCTATTCGCATACGATTGCGATTCGAACAAAAGGGAGCTGTACCAAGCGGGAAAGATCCCGTTTCACGAGCCGGAGCTGCAGGAGCATCTTGGCCGCTATCTGGGCAATCGATTCATCGTTTGCGATACGCTTGAAGAAGCTTTGCGCAGGGCGGAATATATTTTTTACTGCGTTGGCACTCCCGCTCTTGCCGATGGCGGCACGGACCTGAACGCTTTGCTGGATGGGCTGAAGGCAAGCCGCGAGGTGTTGTCGGACGGACGGTTTCGCGTGCTGGTCATAAAGTCCACAGTACCGCCGGGTACGACCTCCCGCGTAATTGCGCCTCTGCTCGAGCAGTTCGGATTACGCCCTGGGGAACATGTCGGTCTAGCAGCAAACCCGGAGTTTCTAAGAGAAGGCTCGGCGTGGCGCGATGTGATGGAGCCAGACCGGATCGTCATTGGGGAAGCTGAGCCGATCGGCGGAAGGATGCTTGCGGAGCTGTATGCTTTGGGCTTTGATGCTCCCGTCCGCCGCGTATCAGCCACAGCCGCCGAATTTGTTAAATACATGTCCAATTCGCTGCTAGCCACGCTGATCAGTTTCGCGAATGAGATGGCGATGATTGCAGAGCGGACTGGCGACATCGATATTCCTCAGGCGTTCGATTTGCTTCACGAGGACAAGCGCTGGCAAGGCACGCCGGCCAAGATGACCGATTACGTGTATCCGGGCTGCGGTTACGGAGGGTATTGCTTGCCTAAGGACATCGCTTCAATGATTCATCATGCTTCCGCTATTGGCGAACAAGCTGGTCTGCTGCAGGCTGCGGTTGACGTGAACCAAAAGGCACAGATGAGAATGGCGGAGCGGATTGCCGCTGCTGCCGGACACGATAAGAATCGAAAGATTGGTCTTCTGGGTCTTTCATTCAAGCCGGGCAGCGACGATGTACGCGGCGCCGTTTCTTTCGAAATCATACGTCTAATGCTCGGGATGGGATATTTGAACATCGCTGTTTATGACCCGCTATCGATGCAGGCGTTCGACCATGCTTATGGACTGCCCATTTCTTATGCGCAAACGATGGAGGAGCTGGTTTCGGGGAGCGAGGTTATCGCGATCATTACCAGCTGGGAGGAATTTAAAGAGAAAAGGCATCTGCTCTCGGGCAAGCCCGTCATCGACGGCAGATATACGGAAGAGCAAAGCGGGGTGATTGTTCATGCTGGACAATAAGGAACATATCGTGAATATTTTGGCGAAGCTGCTGAACCTAGAGCCGGAGCTGCTGGTGGCGCTTGGAGAGGATGCGGATTTAACGGAGCAGTATTTAAGCTCTGTTCTTGTGGTCGAGCTTGTGGTCGAGCTGGAGCAATATTTTGACCTGATGATCGATGATGAAGATTTATTGACGGAAAACGTCTCCACGATGCGAAAAATCGGGGAGCTGATCTCGAAATACAAGGAGATGCAGCCTTCGAAGGAGTGAGCGAAATGGCTTTTTGCTGGATGCTTCCGCACGGTGACCTTCAGCGGATAACGGAGCAGGCTAGAGCGGCCGAAGGGTACGGCTTTGATTCCGTATTGTTGATCAACGCGAACGAATACATGGACCCTTGGCTTGCTGCCGCGTATTTGGCCGAGCGAACCGGGAAGCTGCGATTTCTGATCGCGCAAAATACGAGCTATATTCTGCCAACGGCAGCAGCAAAAGCGCTAAGCACATTAAATCTGCTTACTGGCGGCCGAGCGGATATAAATGTGGTAACCGGCAGCTCGGCCATTGAGATGGGGCGCATGACGAAAGCGCTTAGCCACGAGCAGCGCTATGAGCGGACGAAGGAATTTGTAGAGCTGTTTCACCGGCTGCAAGAAGGCGGGACTGTCCACTTTAGAGGCTCATGGTTCGAGGTAAATCAAGGAGAGCTGTATCCGAAGCCGCCTGCTCGCGGCAGCGTGTTCATTTCCGGCAGCTCCCCAGAGGCTATGCGAATCGCGGCTGCCAGCGGACACCATTATTTAACGTACGGGCATGATTATCCGGTTGTCAGCAATCGGCTTGAAACGTTTCGCGGATATATCCCTAAGGCAAGTCTGCATCGTCCTAAGTGCGGCATTATGATCGATATTATAGCCAGAGAGACGACTGAATCGGCTTGGGCCGCAGCAGAGCGTTTTCTTGGCGGAGCGAGCGCTTTAGAGAAGCGCACGAACCGGCTGTTCCGCAATAATTGCGATGCTGCAGGGATTCAGAGCTACAAAGCGCATTATGCAGACCCGATGGCAAAAGTATCCGAGCACTTATGGGCAGGACTCGTGCAGCTGAATACATCAAACGGGTTTTCCATCGTCGGATCGTACGAGGAGGTGCGGCAGTCGATTCGGAAGTTCCAACAGCTAGGCGTAGACTATTTTATTCTAAGCGGGCTCGCGGGGCCCGATGAACAGCTGCGCATCGGCGAGTACATTCTCCCCTATGTAAGAGGAAATGGGGAACCTGCGAGACTCTCGCCGGCGGTAAAGGAGGCCACAACCCATGGAAATGGACATTAAGCATAAAAAACCTTTTGCCATACGCGCGGGCCTGCACTGCTTGTTCTCCGGTTTGTACCACATCTTGGAGCGAGAACGGCCGGAAGCGGCAGCGGAGAGCGATGAAGCGGATATTTATTTCGAGACGAACGGGCAGAATTTGGAGTACTACGGCGATCTGAACAGGGTTTGGCTTGCGTCTCAGCAGGACATTGTAGAACGATTCGCCCAAACTTACGGACTTAAGCCGCATGCCTCGTTCGAGGTGGAGCTGAATCCGGGTGCCGCGCTGCTGCGCCTGCGGGAGGCTGTGCTGCGAGGCCGCATGCCGCTGCTGTTTATACGTACGACATCGCTCGACTACCATGAGGTATTCAGAGACGGAGAAGAGAGAAATCACCTTGTCCTTCTGCTTGGCTGGGACGATGGCAGCGATTCGGTGCTGATCGGCGACAGCTCCTTTCTCGATCAGGCGGGGCATGTCACTACCTATGAAGGAGTGTTGACGGTCGATGCGCTGCGAAGAGGATTATGGGGGTACGCTTGGTTCGAGACTGATGCGGAGCAGAAGCTTTTCTCAGGCTTAGAACGATTTAATGAGGTGCTCCAAAACATTCGCTCATTTAATCAAGGCTTAGAATTGCCTGACCAAAGGTACCAAGGCAGTCTTGCCTACCGTATGTATGTAAGGGACTACGCTAAGCTGCCTGCGTTAGATGCTCCGGCGTTCTCTGCTGTGTGCCGGAACGTGTATTATTGCTTCCGGGTCGGGGGGATGCTTCATCAGCTTGAATACCTTGCTGCATATATCGGGCGCTATGAAGGGCGATGGCCACAAGAGGGCCAAGAGCTTCTATACCGCGTGGAAGGATTGCGGGAGAAATGGCGCAAAGCACTGATGCAGTTATACAAGGTTGGCTTATCCGTCCAGCGCGATAAGATCGGCCTGCTGCAGGATCGATTCACTCTGCTTCTTGACGAGCACGAAAAATTGCTGTGTGATCTGCTGAAAGCGGTAGACGAGGAACAAGGAACTGCCAGCCGATGAAAGCTAATTTGTTTGTACAAGACGACAACAGACTCGTTCAAGAAGCGATCGGACGCTTCGCTCTAGAACGGGTCGCATTCGTTCCGCTGGAGAGCTATGAGAGCGGAGTATACGCATGGGAATTGAAGGGTCGCAAATTTATTTTAAAAATGACCCGGAAAAGCCGTCGAACTCGGGAACAGCTGATGGGAGAAATCGATTTTATTCAATTTGTTGCCTCTCATGGCGTTTCCGTGGCTAGGCCCATCGTTGCAAGGAGCGGGCAATACGTAGAAAACATCAGCGGCAGCATCAATAGCATGAATGGCATGGATGCCATTGACGGCAAAGTGGACGGCGAAGGAAGTGGCGGAAGCTCGGGATACTGGGCGTATGCTTTCGAGTGGGCAGAGGGCGAGCGCGTCGGTCCCGGCCACTATGGCCCCAAGCTTTACAAAGTATGGGGGATGGCCATGGGAAGGCTGCACAGCCTTGCCGAGCTTTACGCGCCGAAGCAGCCCGAATGGATTCGTCCCAGCTGGGAGGAATCTGAGCTGCTGCCAACGTTAGACGTGTGTGCCCTCAGCTCGTTCCCGGAGCTTCGATCAGCGGCTGACACCTGGATAACCAAAGTAAGACTGATTCCCGAGCGTACGGGGGAGTTCGGTTTAATCCACAACGATATGCATCCTCGCAATTTTCATTGGACCGGGGAAGGCATCGTAATGTTCGATTTCGACGGGTTGACGCATCATCATTATGCGAGCGACATTGCGGTTGCCTTATATTACGGATTGGCGGAACATAGCCGGGCGAGTGAGAGCAGTTGGTCTCCGGAGTTATTCCTGCATGATTTTTTGGAAGGCTATACCGTTTGCCGGACCGTCTCAGCAGAGCTTCAGCGCCATATTCCCGATTGGATGATGTTTCGTCATATCCAGCTTTATATGTCGTATTTCCGGTCTTGGGGGGAGCGGCCTGCTGGAATTACAGAGAGATGGACCTTGAGCCGTTATAGGAAAGATATTATAGGAGGCACCTTGTTTGGCAGGAAGCCTGAGGATTTGGCATGAACAAGCTAATCGCATCCTAAGCCTAGAAAGGAGATCCATTATGAACGGTACGGAATGGACCAAGGAACATATCGCGGGTTATGTGCAGTCGCAAATCAAGGAACAGCTTCAACTGGAGGAAGATGTCGCGCCAGATGATGAGCTGGCAAGCTATGGGATGGACTCGTTTGCTTCGATGAGTCTTGTTGTAGCGTTCGAAACGAATTTTGATATCGTCTTTGAGGACGAGGAGTTGCTTTTCGAAAATTTTGCCACCTTGCAGCATATGGTCGATAGCATTTGCGGAAAGCTGCAGCCATGAATCTCGCGTGGGTGGATTGCTCCATCGACAAGCTGCTTACCCTCTATCCAGGCATTCACCCTTATGCGGCAATGATAGACCGCTGGGCGTTCAAGCCGGTATGGGACGAGGAAGGCGAGGAGGTAGATTTGAGCCGGGTGCTGGCTACGGAGGAACAGCTCCTTGCACACTATGGAATTGAGCGGAGTTATGAAAACAACTGGATCGATGAGGCACTGCGAAGCGGGCATCTGGTACTGCTCCCTTGCGATCTGTTCTACATGCCGCATGCGAAGGTATTTTACGGCAAAGAGCATGCAGGACACTACATTGTTGTGCGTGAGCTTCTGCCGGACGGAAGCTACTTGATCTTCGACGATCATCCCGCGTTTTGCGGGGGGATGGATCGGACAGCACTAAAGACGGCCCATGATGCATTGGGCTTGCCGTATCAGAGGTTTGTGCCAGGCATGCTTCAGGTGACGGATGCTTCTGCGATTGGCTACGTATCCCGCATGCTCAAGGCGGATTCCTTCTACTTAAGCAACTTTGCACAGCGATTATTGGCCTCGGAGGAGACGGTGCTGCGCAAATGTATGATCCTGAAGGCAACGCGCCATTTCCATCATCGGCTGTACGGCTTTATCCGAATGGTGGATGCTGCGCCGCTGCCTTTAGGAGAAGGAGAGGCCGTGTCGGAGCTGAGGCAAAGCATTGTTCAGTATATAGACGACTGGAGAGTGACGGTCAATCTCGCTACAAGGGTTTTGCTTCAGCCGGCGCTGCCGATATGGGATCGTCTACAGAACCGGCTTGAGAACCATCAGGAGAGCGAGGCGCTGCTTCCGAATGCAGCTGATCGTTTTCTTGAGCTGCTGCATGCAGCTGAGACGAAGGGTTAGCTGGTGCACATGGCGACGAAGATGTGATGGCACGCTGTGACCGACAGGGATTTCAAGGGAAATCGGAAATGGGCTGCAAACGATTTGCAAGCTAGAGAAGGAGGTTCTTGCCTCCATGCTCGAAGCTCTGCAACGAAGAAGATTAAGCTGACAAATCCTTCTACTAAAACCTTCTACAAGGGAGGGGCAGATGTCGATGACGCTCGCTAGGCATGATCGTGTACAATTAACGAGTTTACGGCTGGCTTGGGGGCTTGTGCTGGTGAAATACCACGAGCCCGAGCAGCTTCAGCTGTACGTGGAGGAGCAAGGGAGCCCGCCATTGTGGAGCTGCAAGCGAACTGGCAAAGCTCCAGAAGAACCAGACTCCGGCAATAGGACTTTTTTGGAACTAGACTGCTCTGTGGACGAAACGGTTGAAAAATGGCTGCAGCGGCTGGAGGCCATGCTTGGCATTCCTTCAATAAACGAGGTTATTAAAGCTTCTCCGCAGCGATATTCCTCGGAATGGCAGGATGAGCTAGAACAAATCGTGTATGACGATGCGAGATGGAATGGGCATTTGCACGAAAGTATTTCTATGGAGCGTTTCAAGTCCCATGTGGCCAGCTTGGAGGAGGCGATGTTTCACAAGCGCAATCAACTGCTTAGGGATGTACCCATGCTGCTAGCCGATGAATATATTCAGCTCGCAAGGGGCTTCAACGAGACTACGCTTGCGTTTCCACGGGAGAGGACGATACACGGACTGTTCTCGGAACGCGCGGCGCTGTATTCGGAGCACATAGCGGTTGTTTCAAACGCTGGCAGCTTGACTTACGGGGAGCTGGAGAGAGAATCCAGCAGACTTGCTGCATCGCTGCGCAAGAGGGGAGCAGGCAAGGGACAGATCGTTGCCATTACGGCCGACCGCACGCCGGAAATGCTGATCGGTTTATTGGCGATATTGAAAGCGGGCGCCGCATACTTGCCCATCGATCTCCGTGCACCGGAGGCGCATAACCGTATCATTTTGGAAGACTGCAAAGCCCAAATCGCGATCTCTCGCACGCCGCTGCAGGGACTCCAGACGCTGAACCCATATGAGGCTTCGTCTTACTCGGACGAGTCGGATTTTGAGAAGAGCTTTAACACGTCGACCGATTCAGAACTTCTGGCGTATATCATCTATACATCGGGAACGACGGGAGCCTCTAAGGGGGTGATGATCCGGCATCGGAACGTCGTCAATTATGCAGCTTGGTTTAACGCCCAATATGGCAGAGAGGCGCCGCTTCGTGTGCTTCTAGCCGCCAACTTGACGTTTGATGCATCGGTAGAGTCGATCTTTTGCACCTTGCTAGGGGGTGGCAGCGTCGTTTTGATTCAAACCGAGCTGTTGGTGCATCAGCGCGCGTTCCGGCAGTTTATTGACAAGCATCAGGTACAGGTTATTCATCTTGTCCCTACGCTGCTCAATCGGCTGCTGTCGGAAGGAGAGCGGCTCGCTAGCGTGCAAATTGTCATTTCCGGAGGAGAAGCCCTTGAGCAGGGGCTGAAGGATCGTCTTGTGCACAAGGGATATCGGGTTTTTAATCACTACGGTCCGACTGAGGCGACGGTCGTGTCCGTAACCACCGAGCTGAAGGAAGGCTTGCCTGTAACGATTGGCAAGCCGATTGGAAATACAAGCATATACATCGTTAATTCACACATGCAGCTATGCCCGATCGGTGTAATTGGGGAAATCTGCATCGCCGGAGAAGGCTTGGCTATGGGATACCTGCAGCGCGAGGAGCTGACAAAGCAAAGATTTGTTCCGAACCCCTTCGAACAAGGAGCTATGTTGTACCGCACCGGAGACTTTGGAAAATGGCTGCCAGAGGGGCTAGTCGAATATGCCGGCAGGGTCGACGATCAGCTGAAAATTAATGGCATACTCGTTCATCCTGAAACAATTCGTAAAGCAGTTGAAGCTCATCAGGCGATTCAAGCCGCTATTGTCCTTTTTTCACCGGAAGATGAAGGAGGAAAGCTGATCGTTTATTATCGCTTGGCGCAGCCGGGAGCGGCAACGGTGTCGGTAACCGAACTGCGAGCTTTTTTGCTTCAGAGGCTGCCGCCCTCGATTATCCCTAAGCAGTTTGTCGAGCTGCAGGAATTCCCGCTTAATTCAAATGGAAAGGTGGATAAAAAACGACTGCTTGCGAAGCAGGAGTGCGTCTAAGTGCAATGCTGACCTGTGCGGCCATGCAGCATGCGGCTGGCGACGACTCTTCATATTTGATGAGCGTCGGTTCGTTTGCTAAAGATGATTTGCTGAATACCCAGTCCTAACCTTCGTCTACATTGCTAACCATTCGAATATATTCGAAGTGGGAACGCGGATGCAGATTGAAGGAGGAATTGGGCAAATGGAGGACTTTTCTACAAATACTACTATTCATACAGCGAGAGCGCCAAGCATTCAAAAGGTTGATGATTTTATCGATTTTATTCGTGAAATAAATGAGCTTCTTCAAAAAGAAGAGGATCTTTCTCCTGCCAATCTACGGGTGGCGAACATGATCGGGCGCCTTTCACAGCAATTGCGCATTTGCTACTCGCCCGAAGAAATCAAGGCTGTTCTAAGCGATGAATATATGGTCATGAACCAGCGAATGCTGCAGGATAAGCTGTCAAAAGCCGAATTTCAAGTAGAGCTGGCTGATTCTCAGCATATTTGCAGGGCGGAGGCTGCCGCAATGGATATCGTCACACAGCTGCCCTACTGGACGATTTATATGGCTTTAGTTAGCGAGGAGCTGTCCACCCTGCGTCCGTTTAATCGGCAAGATGGTCAGATAGAGAATTCGCCGATTGTATTTGTTGGCAGCGGGCCGATGCCGCTTAGCGCGATTATTCTTCATCTATTAGCTGATGTGGAGGTCATCTGCCTTGATATCGACCCAGCGGCCTGTGAAACCTCGTGCTCTTTTCTCGAAAAAATGGGGTTAGGAACGAAAGTGAATGTCATGATGAAAGATGGGGCAGAGTTCGATTACAGCTGCTATAGCCGGATCTTTGTAGCTAGTCTCGTGCAAAATAAGCTGGCGGTGCTTGAACAAATAGCTCGTACATCCCAAAGTCCTCTCGTAGCTGTTCGTACGGCCGTAGGCATGAGGCAAATCATGTATGAAGCGATTGATGAATTACAGCTGAATAAGCGGGGTTGGCGGATTTTGGCACGGACTTGGCCTGATGTTAATCTGGTCATCAATTCAACGTTGTTTCTGGATCGTGCGACTAATCCTGATGCAAGGAGTGAGGAGGGAGAAAGGAGAAGGGCAGGGCATTAGTTGGAGTAGGTCTCGCGGACTGAGCAGAGAACACTCATGACGTTTGATCATGAGTTTTATAAGGCGAAGCGGTAGCTTCATTAAAACAAGCTGGAATTCTGGCAATAGCCTGAATTCCAGCTTGTTTTTGCAATGATTGTTTTACATATGGAACAGTTCATGTGCCCAAGCTCCTCATTCATACGAGTATTCAATGTAAATCACATTACCGTTGGAGGCCGCTTCTCCATTGTGCTGAACTCCGTTCAGTTCATACGCATATTGAGCTGTGGCTATTCCTTGCAGTACAGGGCTCGTTACCAGCGAGCTTACCCTAGCCTGATAGTAGATTTGAACTGTGCTTCCGGGCGATACATTCCCTATATTAATGGAGCCAGAGGCGTCAGGATCTGCGGAGGGTATCCCATTTATGAGGATGGACCCGCGCACTAGAACCGTTTGCCTGATCGTAAGGCGGGTCAGCGTAACATCAGCAGCCCAATTCCCGGAATTCGTCAGCAGGCCGGTATAATTAACAACAGCGTCGGGCTCTACGATAGAGGGATTCGTGCTAACCTCAAGTTGAAAGAGCGGACAGCATACCTCTGTTGAAACGGTGCTTGATACCGAGGGCTCCAGCCGTATAACGCTGCCGTCAGAGCTTCTATAGGTGCCTTCTGTGCGGGTTTCGTTGATTAAAAGCTGCCCTGGTGATACAGCATTGCTGCCTGTGACCATCACCTCAAAGGTTACGATAGACTGGGTTCTGGGGGCAACTGATCCTAGTGCGATGCCCATGGCCACAAGCTCCCCGCTTTGCATGATTCCATTTAAGGTAATGCTGTTGCGGACGAAGAGCGTGCCGCTCGGAATAGTGGATAGCAGGAGAACATCTGCGGCGACGTCTCCTATGTTGGCTACACGTGCGGTGTAACGAAGGATTTCCCCCGGACTGGCGCGGGTTTTGTTCACCGAAAAGGTAATCGTAATCTCCGGCTTGCCGATTCGGACTACAGGAAGTGTGACCGTATTGGAAAAAACGCTATCCTCGACGAGCCGCCCATTGGTCGTCTGGAATGTATAATCTGCCCGCACTCGGTTACTCAGTTGCTCGCTGGTCATTTGCAGGGCGGTCATAAGCTGGAAGGTAATGTGAATGCTCTGATGCAGGCCGAGCCTGCCAAGGTGCAAACCGGACACGGGATTGGCGCCCGGAAGCGGAATGCCATCCCGGTGTACGCTGTTAGGGACAAATTCAGTTCCTTCTTGCAGCAAATCATAGATGGCAATATCTGCGTCCCGATTGCCCGAATTAGTTATGGATACAGCGAAAATGACCGGGAGGCCAGGAAATGCCTGAGATGATTCAGAGCTTTTGACTAGGGTGATGACAGGGCCTACGATGGGTGTGTTCACCGTATTGGAATAAGTAACAAATTCCGTCCCACCTGCGCTATAGAGGATGCGGGATTGGTTTAGCAGGCTTTCTTCCTTGGCTGTGCCGGGCGTCATGATACAGTCACCTGGAAGGTAACGGTAGACGTGGCACCTGCTGCTATTGAACCGACGGCTATGCCGACAGAAGGATTTGCTGCCGGAAACGATACGGTGTCCACGGTGACGCTGCCTGCGACAAAGGTGCTGCCGACTGGAATCGGGTCAATAACGACGACATTGTTGACAGTAGAAATGCCGTTGTTCGTCACAAGAATCGTATAAGTGATAGTATCTCCAGAAACGGCATCAATGGCAGGCGTACTCTTAACCACACTGACATCTGGAGAGGAAACCGGAATGACGACCGTATTGGATGGAGCCGAGCCGGTACCGGTTCTTCCATCGGGAAGCAAGAAGGAGAAGGTGGCTACGGCCGAGTTGACCAACTGCTGTGGTGATGGCAGCGATCCAATGGTCACTTGCAGGGTTACCGTAACGGTAATCGTACCTCCTGGCGGAACTGTTCCGACTACGATGCCCTGGTCAGGATCGACTCCGGGCTGGGGCATGCCATTGATAATGACACTGTTGGGGACAAATTCGGCGCCTGCGGGCACCGGGTCTGAGAGCGTAACGGTTGCCGCCGTATTTCCAGTATTAGTGATGTTCAAATAGTAAATGACTGTATCGCCTACCGTAGCGACAGTCACATTGGAGCCCTTTAGTACGCCAATTATCGCTTGAGCTACAGGCAGTGTGACAATGTTGGACAAGGATGTACCTGAGAACGCGCCGGAAGTGAAGCTGACGGTAGCTTGGTTGCTGAAGGAGCCAGACGTTGGCAAGGTTGTAACTGTGACGCTGAAGGTAACCTCAACGCTGCCGGCAGGAGCTATCGTTCCAAGCTGAATGCCGGATGCTGGATTGCTGCCAGGACGAGGCACGCCGTCAACGCTAACACTGCCCGGAACAAACGAGGTATTGGCAGGTATCGGGTCAACCAAAATGGCATTCGTAACGTTTTCAATCCCGGCGTTGGTTACAGTAATCGTAAAAGGTACAATGTCGCCAATTGTCGTTGCGGTAAAGGTTGTGCTTTTCACAGCAGTCACATTAGGCGAGGAAACCATTGAGGTGACTGTATTTGACGGGGCGGATCCTGTAAAGCTGCGGCCATCTGTCAAGGTGTAGCTGAAGCCGGCTGTGGATTGGTTCACCAGCTGCTGGGTTGGCGGAAGTGAAGTGATCACAACCGAAAAGGTTAACGTTGCAGGGCTTCCAGGCGCAATCACGCCAAGCGGTATGCCAGCAGCAGGGTCAGCGCCGGCCAGGCCGGAGCCGTTCAGCAATACACTGTTCGGAACAAGTGTCGTACCAGCCGGAATCGGGTCAGTCAAAGTTGTCGTTGCGCCAATATTCCCTGAGTTCGTAATCGTGGATGTATACACGATGGTATCTCCAACAGTAGCATTCGTGCTGCTGACGGTTTTGACTACGGACAAAGCAGGCTGAAACACAGGCGTGGCTACATTGTCAGAGAAGGCCGTAGCCGAGAGAGCACCAGAAGTAAAGCTGACAAACGACTGGTTGTTGACGAAAGCCGGATTCGGAACCGAATTAACCGTTACGCTGAAGGTCACTGGTACAGATGCTCCAGGCGCAATATCGCCGAGCGGTATGCCGGCAGCTGGAACTGCCGCAGGCTGTGATACTCCGTTTACGGTTACGCTTCCCGGAACCAAAGCCGTACCTACAGGAATCGGATCGGTAAGCAGCGTGTTGCTGATCGCTGCAATTCCGTTATTTGTCACATTGATGCTGTACGCAATGGTATCGCCAACCGTAGAAGCGGTGGTAGTCGTGGCTTTGACAATAGAAACGTTAGGGGCCGTTACGCTTACTACAACCGTGTTGGAGGTTACAGAGCTGCTGAACGGACGCCCGTCAGGCAGCGTAAAATCGAAGCTGGTTGTGGCTTGATTTAGAAGCTGCTGCGGCGTAGGAAGGAATTCGATAAGGACAGAGAAAATGACCTGAACGGTTGCTCCTGGTGCAACGACGCCAATAGGGATTCCTGTTAAAGGCGAAGCGGCAGCTTGAGGCACGCCGCCCACGATAACGCTGTTCGGAATGAAGGAGGTCCCTGTCGGGATGGTGTCCGTGACGGTTGCCGAAGCGCTATAGTTTCCGGAATTTGTAACGGCTATTGTATAATTCAGCGTATCGCCTACTGTTGCAGCGACAACGCCTGCTGATTTCACGGCCGTCAGAATCGGCTGGTTAATTGGTGTTACTGAGACGTTGGAGAAGGTTGATCCCGAAAAAGCTCCAGAAGTAAAGGTTGCAGACGATTGGTTAATGAGCGAGCCGGATGGTGGGAGTGAATCCACCAGGACGTTAAAGGTAACGATAACCGTTGCTCCCGGCGCGATCGTTCCGAGTGGAATCCCGCCGGCTGGAACAGCGGCAGAGCTTGGTACGCCATTGATTGTAACCGAGCCTGGTACGAAGGACGAGCCTTCGGGAGTAGGATCCGAAAATATGGTGTTGGTTACTGACGCAATACCTGTATTGGTCACGCTGACGGAATAGGGGACCGTGTCTCCGATTGTTGTATTAGCCGTCGTGGAGCTTTTGACTATCGAAACATTGGGGGCGGACACAGAAATACTTAATGTATTGGACAAAGCGCTGCCTGACAGTGTACGTCCATCTGGCGGTACAAATGTGTAGGCTGCTGCGGCCTGGTTGGCAAGCTGCTGAGGACTCGGCAGGGAAGTCACCAGCGCACTAAAGGTGACAAGGACCGTTGCCCCGGCAGCCACAGACCCTACTGGAATGCCTGTAGCAGGATCAGCTCCAGCCACAGGCAAGCCTCCAACCACCACGCTGTTCGGAATAAAGGCTGTGCCGTTAGGCAGGATGTCGGTCAAGGTGACCTGTGCGGCCAGATTGCCTGTGTTGGAAACAGCGACGGAATATGTAACCGAGCCTCCAACAGAAGCGTTGGTCGTATCCGAAGTTTTCACCAGATTGATGACAGGCTGCGTAACTGGCGTATTCACGTTGTTGGATTGGGACGTTGACGAGAAAGCGCCAGAGGTAAAGCTGACCGTGGACTGATTTGAAATTACGGATGGAGCTGGCATGTTGACCATCACCTCGAAGGTTACGGTAGCAGAAGCGCTGGGGGCTAATGTACCGATTGGAATGCCGATAGCCGGATTTGCAAGTGGTACGGACGCACCATTTACAAACACGCTCCCGGAAATAAAGCTGGTGCCCTGAGGCATCATGTCGCTTATGACCGCATTGTTAATTGGAGCTAAACCATTGTTGGCGACCAGTACGCTATAGGTGAGCGTGTCGCCGCTGGCTACTGATGAGCTGCTGCTGCTTTTGAGCACGGATACATTGGGTGTGGATACAGAGATTGTAACTGTGTTGGATAAGGAATTTTTCGCAAACATTCTGCCGTCAGGCAGGGTATAGGTGTAGAGCGCATTCGACTGATTGACAAGCTGCTGTGGATTCGGCAAGGAAACGACGATAACCGAGAAGCTGACGACGTTGATTTCGGCTGCGGACACCGTGTCCAGAGCGATGCCTGTAAGTGGATCGACACCCGGATTCGGAAATCCGTTAATGACAACGCTATTGGGCACAAACACAACCTCAGGAGGCAACGCATCCTCTAATCGAACTTCAGCCGGATAATTGCCGGTATTGCTGACGGTTAATGTATACGTAAAGGTGTCTCCTACAGTTAATGTACTGACGCTGCTGCTTTTCACCACGTTAATGACGGGGAGGTAAGCGGCCGTTGTGACCAGCGCTGAGGAGGAGGATCCGGTAAAACTCCCTGAAGTAAAGCTCACATTAGCCCGATTGCTGAGCAGTGCCGGGATAGTTGACGCAACGGCTGCCACACGGACGTTGAAGCTGATCGGCACGATACTCCCAGCGTTAATGGTTCCAAGCAGTATGCCGCCGCTGGGGTCTGCATTAGGCAAGGCTGTGCCGTTCACGACGATACTGCCCGCTACAAAAACCGTTCCGGAGGGAAGGTTATCTGAAAATACAGCATTAGTTACCGCTTCTACACCGTTGTTCGTGACGGATATCGTATACGTCAGAATATCGCCTATGGTGGCAATCGTGCTGTTAACCGCTTTGGTTACAGTCACACTAGGTGAGGTGGCCGGGATATCGACAACATTGGACGGAGCTGTAAAGCCTGTAAATGAGCGTCCGCTTGGCAATTGATACGAATACGACGTTGTTGCCTGATTCACGAGCCGTGGCGGTGAGGGCAGCGTGCTCAGAAGGAACTGAAATGTAATAGGAACGGAGCTGCCGGGCGCAATCAAGCCGAGAGAAATACCCGCTAGCGGAGAAGCCCCCGGGACGGAAACCGTGTTAACCGTGACACTTCCAGGCACAAAGGAGGTGCCTGCCGGAAGCGTATCCGTTAAGGTCGCTTGTGCAGCCAAATTGCCGGTATTTGAGACGAACACCGTATAAGTTAAAGTATCTCCAACGGTGGCAACGTTCCGGTTCACCGATTTCACTGTACGTACAATCGGCTGATAGACCGGAATGGTTACGGTATTGGACAGCGATACACCGCTGAATGCTCCGGAGCTGTACGCGACTGAAGCTCTGTTGACAAATTGAGTCGGAGAGGGCAGCGATGATGATGTTACTTGGAAGGTGATGGTTGCTGAACTGCCCGCATTCAAAGTGCCGATAGCAATGCCGCTTGCAGGATTAGCCGACGGCTGAGGGGCTCCGTTCAGGGTCACGCTGCCGGCTACAAGAACAGAACCGCTCGGCATGGCATCGGTCAAAGTTACATTCGTGACGGGATCAGTGCCATTGTTGGCTATTATTGCGGTATAGGTATAAGCCTCTCCGACAGAAGCATCAGGTACGCTGGCGCTTTTGACGACTGCTACATTCGGCAGGGCAACAGGCAACGTTACGGTGTTCGAGGCTGCCGAGCCGGAAGAGGCTCGGCCGTCGGGAACCGTGAACGTATACGCGGCGGTAGCCTGGTTTACCAGCTGTGGAGGAGAGGGCAGATTTTGAACCAATACCCGAAAGGTGACGGTGGCCGAGCCGCCTGCCGGAATGGAGCCAACCGGAACCCCTGCAGCAATATTGGCTCCCGGCACGGTCGCACCTCCCACGGTCACGCTGTTCGGCACAAACGAAGTGCCCGCAGGTATCGGGTCCGTTACGGTTGTCGTGCCAGCGATATTGCCTGAGTTGGTCACAACAATCGTGTAAGTGACGGTGCTTCCCACAGTTGCATTAGCTGTGCTTGCTGTTTTTTTCATCGCTAGAATCGGCGAATATACGGGGACCGTGACGCCGTTTGACGGTATAACAGCAGGTGTGATCGGGCCTCCGGCTATGCTTTGGAAATTGAAGGAGGCACTGGCTGTGCTGACGAGCAGCTGTGTGCCGGGCATGGAAGTTACCCGTGTGCTGTAGGCCACGGCAATAGAGGCACCTGGCGCTAAAGTACCGACCGGTACGCCAGCCGTAATATCGTTGGTCGGCCTTGCAGCACCCGCAACCGTGACGCTGCCCGCAACGAAGGTTAATCCGGCCGGAAGGCTGTCGGTCACAATCATATCGGTGGCATTGGCTGTTCCCGTATTGGTGACGGTAACGGTATAACGAATCGTATCACCGGTCAGGGAGCCGGATACATTAGCCGATTTGGTCACACCGACTCTCGGTGCGTTAATATCGATTTGCAGGGCATTGGCATTCAGGACATAGGCATCGCCAGAGGTCGTTAATTGAAGTACAGCCGAGGTCTGATTATTGACCAATCTGGCCGATATATCCACGTTGGTAATGTCCCAGCCCTGTCTTCCTCCCGCAATATTGCTTCCAGGCGCACCGTTGGTCTGGTTGCGGCTCCCGAAGGTGCCCGTTGTATCCAACGCGCCGGCATTATTATTGATCTGGGAGGCAAAAAAGTTGTTGGCGAAATTGTTCGTACCCGACAAAGCAACCAAGGTTGCAGTTGTAGGGCCGAACAGCGCCTGATCACCGTTTCGGTTGGCATCCCCCTCTTGAGCGCTGAATAACGCTCTACCTCCAAGAGCCCCAGATACAGGCGTAGAGAATCCAGTAAGTGTAGTATTAACAGCTGATGAGGTGCTTTGAACGAGAATGGCCCCTGCCCTCAGAGACATATTGCGAAAGGGAAGGGTGGCATTTTGATAAATGACGCCGAGTGTCCATCCGGCATTGTTGGCGGTTGGATCACTGCTGATCGTCAGGGTGCCTACGACCCGTCCCGTTGTATAGGTTCCTGCACCGCCCTGCTGAACCAGCGAGGTCACATTTGCCGTTCTCACATATCCAAGCGCCCCTCCGCCCAGATCAAAGATGTTGCTAGTAGCCGAGTCAGGCGATACGTCAGAGGTGGCCAAGGGGGTGGCGAAGGACACCGAATTATTAATGGCTGCCGTCAGATTGGTGGTGCCGTTGACGTAAGTGCCGCCCCAGATCAGCTCTGCGTAAAGCACGGTGCTTCCTGCTGGAAGATTCAGGACGGCTGACGAGCTGTTGAGCAGATAATTATCCGTGGTGCCAAAAGGATAGGTGCCATATCGCAGGGCGGTATTGGTTGTAGTGAATGCGCCAATGCTGTCGGCAGTTCCGGGTATGCCAGACACCTCGGAACGACTGAGGCCGAGGGTGTTTCCCGTAAAGGTAATGGCGCCTGTTGCATTAACAGTTGCCCGAACGATAAGTGGAATGTTGATTCACCTCCATTTCGGAAAGACAACTCCATAAAAGTTTCTATCAACTCATGAGTATGAGCCTAAACTCTTGAATTTGTCTGTCCACATTCGGGCAAGGCAAATAAATTATCGATAATAACGGGATCGTTTCCTGGGATTGCCTGAAAATCGCGGCGCTTTTTTGTGGAGGTGTCTCCGAGCCAAAGAACGCTTGGGGGGGATTGGCGGAACGGCATCGGTTTCTTCTGGAAAGCGAGGCTCGGCTTTTTCTATCGGATCCGCAGGAGGCTCAAGTTTGCGCAATGCGTTTACGCAGAAGGGCTCCATTTGGGATTGCCGTGACAATTGATCAAGCTCGGATGCCGAGATGTGCTCTTTGACGACGACGAAATGATACATGATTTCATCCACGACATTGGCCTGAAGCCGTTGAAGTTCTTCCAGTTCTTCCGATTCATACATAGGGGAGCGAAAGATTTCGTTGTAGAAGTATTCCATGCGAAGCAAGCGGAAATCAAATCGAATTTCCTCCAAGTCATTATAAAACTTGATTTCTGGAGATTCTGGTCCGTGTGGCGGCTGATAAAAATGCTTCGTTAAATAACGAGGGGTATGCTCGTCAAAGCGATGCCGGAGCAGAGGATTTGTTGCGTTTCTGAAGCTGTGGGCATAAGGGGCCAGTATGCATACGACGGATTTATGAATAGAAATACGATAGATTTCCTTCAATACGGCATGTAAATCTTGGACATAAGGTAGACTGCGGGATGCCAACACCCATTCTATCGAATTATCAGGCAGAGGAATGCCGTTGTTCACATCCCATACCAAATCCACGCCATCCAGAGGACGGCAGTCAATTCCGTAAAAGTCAGGGTGCTTGCTAGCGCCGCAGCCCAAATCCAGTTTCATCATCGATCCCTCCTGGGTATGTGTAAATTCAACGGCTCCCACTCTATAAAGTATCCTAGGGAAGGTCAAGATGTGACTGGAAGGATAGCACGGACAAAGCAGGAACAGCTTTGGACTAAGGCAAGGTACATATCTATGGTCTCCATATTCCGCTCTGCAAAAAAACGCCGAAAAATACTCCTGCTTGGCAGGGAATTGTTCGGCGGTAGTTATTCCTACTTTTGTAGATGAGAGCTTGGAACGTTATCGTTAGGCTATTCGTGCAGATCCGCAGTATCGTTCCAAGATTGGTATATGCGCCGCACCTCGCGGAACGCTTGTTTAGGCTTGCGGTATTCGTTCAGCAGGCCTTTATTGTTGAAGCTGCGCGCACGGTCGCGAAAATGCTGACCGTCGCTCTTCAGATCGCCCCGGATATCGGCGAATTGCCAAATATAGGTGCCGCCGATTTTAGCATCGTTGCGGAAGATGTCCAGCGCCTCCGTTACGATTTGCGCCTGGTAGTCCTCGCTGAACAATCGTGGCTCCCAGCCGACGTCTCCAAAGATGCCCGCTCCCCCGAACTCGGTCATGAGCACCGGACGATCGCCCGCCCCTAGCATTTCCGCCCGCTCGTGGAACTGCTGGAGCATTTGCCGAAAGCCGCTTATATCGCCTTCGTACCAGCCATAATATTTGTTGATGCCAATGACATCAAAAAGCGGAAGCAGAACATCCTCCAGCGGGTGCATCGTGGCGTAAGTAACAAGTCTGGACGTATCCATTTGCTTGACTAAGGAAACGAGCCGCTTCGTCATCTCATAGGCATCCTGCGTACGGGAGTCGATCTCATTATGAACCGACCAGAACACGACCGATGGATGATGGAAGTGCAGGCTAACCATCTCTGAAATCATAGTGAGCGCACGATCCTGGAACAAAGGCTCGCAGACCGTTTCGTTTGGCAGAAAGGCTCCCCACATCGGGATTTCACTCCAGAAAAGGATGCCATGCTCATCCAGCAGGTCAAGCCAATAAGGGCTTTGGGGATAATGGGAACCCCGCACGGTGTTGCAGCCAAGCTCCCGGATGATATCGAGGTCCTTCTGCATCAGCTTTGGCGGAAAAGCAAAGCCCCACTCCGGGTGCTCCTCATGGCGGTTCACACCCTTCAAATAAATTGCAGAGCCATTAATGAGAATCCGGTGGTCCTTTGTTTCTATTCGGCGGAAGCCGATTCGATCGATTTTGTCGTCAAAATCGGTACGAGCCTCTATTTTATACAATTCCGGCTTACCGACATTCCACAACCGAACGTCGCTCCAATGCAGCTTCACTCTGCAATCTACAGACTGGCCTGCCTCTAGCTTAACTTTCTCGGAGTGAAAAACATGTCCGCCTTCGGAAAGCTTCAATGTCGTGGTGATAGCTTGCTGCGAGAGGGAGTTAAGCCTTACTTGAATGGAGAGGTCTGCCTCTGCTCCTTCCAACAAGTAGTCGATTTTGAGCTGCTCAATATACAGATCCGGCAAAAGCTGCAGTTCAACGGAACGGATAATGCCGCCGTAGTGGAACCAATCGACGTGCTCCGTTGGAATTGTAAGGCGATCCAATGTGCTGTCTGTCCGCACGATAAGCTCATGCTCTCCCGCACTTAACGAAGGAACGACAAAGTTAAATGGGGTGTAGCCGCCATAGTGATAACCGAGATGACGTCCGTTCAAATAAACATCGCAATGGCCTAGCACGGCATGGAAAATCAGTCTGACATGCTGCGCATCTGCAAGCCGAATCTTTTTTCTATACCAGGCAACGCCCTCGTAATGGAACAGAGACAGCTCGTTATTCCAGCAGGATGGAATGTATAAAGCTTTTGAATCATGTGGAAATCGATCGAACCATTTTTCATGGAGTCCTTCATTGCCTGAATCTGTTACAAAGTCCCATGGCCCGTCCAATAATGCTGTCTTGCGAATATGATGCTCGCGAAAAGTCCTTAACAACAGTATTCCTCCTTCTTCGCTAGGAAGCATTAGTCAGCTTGGCTATCGTTTGATAATATGGATAATAGCATGCGGCGTTTTGAGGCGGAATGGAATAAACCTGCAATCGCATGTAAAAATCGATCCTCTATTGAAGCGGGATCGAAGAGGGGGTATAGAGATGGAGCTAATGCCCTATCACACGAATAACCTAGTGCTGCACATTCATTTCGTCCTCGATAAAATAACGTATCCGGGCTGGGAGGATGTTCGCAATCTTGTGAATGTGCACAGCTTGTACTGGATTCATGGGGGAGAGGGGACCTTTCTGACGAACACGGAGCATAAGGTGCAGGCGGGCATGCTCGCTTATTTAAAGCCCGGTCTTGAGATGTCCATGCGCTCAGAGCCGCATGCTCCGCTCCGCATGACGATGGTTCTCTTCGATTGCGCGGAGCTTATCTATGATGTGATGTGGGGGGAGGTTAAACCAATAAACAAGCTTACGCTCCCTTTTTTAAGTCAATATCAGCCAAAGCAAGCGGAAGAGCTAGGGGAGTTGTTTCGTGAAGCACATGAGGATTGGTTCGCAGGAATTGCGGCTGGCGCTAGCGTTGCCCAATCCAAACTGCAAATATTGCTGCATAGACTCCACCAGATTGAACAGCCGGACTGGAACTTGGCTGAATCGGGAGCCATCGCCGCCTTTGAACAAATAAAAAAGCATTTGGAGGGCAGCTATAGGGAAAACTTGCGAATTGAGCAGCTGGCTAAGGAATACAGCATTTCCGCTTCCTATCTGCGAAAGCTTTTTCTCAAATATACAGGCATGGGACCGAAAGAATATTTGAACCATCTGCGCAACCAGCAGGCTTGCGGCTATTTGCAATTTACAGATTATCCGGTTAAAGAGGTTGGCAGGCTATGCGGCTATTTCGAGGAGTTTCACTTCAGCAAAATGTTTAAGCTGCTAAACGGCGTCTCTCCCAGCGCCTATCGAGCGATGCAGAGAAGGGGAGAACAGCATCCCGAAAAGAAAGATTAAAAAAAGCGTTTTCAATCATATTGCCCTAACGAATATAACATGTTAATATGTTAACGATAACACATGGGAATCTGGAGACTAAAAATGAATATTAAGATGTCGGATGTGGCTAAGGCAGCTGGTGTTTCGCTTGCGACCGTCGGCAGAGTTTTGCATAACAACGGTTATGTATCTGAGGATAAGCGCCGGGAAATCGAGCGCATCATCAAAGAATTGGGATATATTCCAAACCGAATTGCACAGGGGCTGAAAAGCAGCCGCAGCAACATTATTGGACATTTGACGCTATTCAACACCAATATGCAGTTCAAGGAGATCAGCTCCGCGATTAATACGGCAGCGGCAAGCAGCGGTTACCATGTGCTGACGCTGACGAGCCATATGGGCCTCGGCGAGGAAGAGCAGCAAATTAACGACTTGATCGGCCACCGGGTGGATGGAGTCATTCTGACTTCCTATCATTCCATTTCCAAAGACTTAATTGGGCGTTTAATTGAAAATCATATTCCTGTTGTGATGATCGAACGAACCTATGATATGCCGATGGTAGACCGCATTGTCGTTAATGATCGTGCGAGTTCATTAGGTGCCGTCCGGCATATGCTGCAAAAGGGCCATCGGCGAATTGCCTTTATCGGCTCCAAGCTGGGGCATCAGGTGGAAGAGGATCGTTATGCCGGTTATTTGGATGCGCTGAACGAGGCGGGAATTGCCCCTCATGAAGAGTGGGTGCAGGTGATGCCCGAATATTCGATCGATGCAGGCCGAATGGCAATCGACCAGCTGTTAAGGGCTGGACAGCCGCCTACGGCGATTTTTATGACCTCTGATATTTACGCCTGCGGAGTATTACAGATATTGTATGAACGCGGTCTTCGCGTACCTGATGATCTATCGCTGATCGGATATGACAACACGCTGTCCGCTTTGCTGTCACCGCCGATTACTTCCGTCGGCTTGCCATTTAAGGAAATTGGCGATCATGCTGTGCAGCTGCTTTTGCAGCGAATGAATGATCAGGAAGCCACATCTTGCACAATCGGGATAGACCCTTTTCTGATGGATCGCCATACGGTGCGAGAATGGAAGGGCGACTAAAGCCATATGGTCTGAAAAGGTAGACGGCGGCCTTCCCTTCGGCCCGGCGGGTTTTCCCATCGGGCTCCCTGCTCCTTGCTTTTTAGCGTCCGCACCGCGGTATCTGGAAGATTTTTCGAGTGAGCACGGTTAAGCATTGCCTAGTTATATAGCCAATGTGTTAACGTTAACACATTGATTGTGATTGATATGTTAACGTTAACATATTGTATAAACACCAGCTAGCTTCATGTTTTTGCATCGTTATTCATCTGCATGGCTTTTAAACGAATCGAAGGAGTGGAAAAAAATGATGACTCAATCGCCACCTGTAATGACCCAGATCTGCCTTGTCGTTCATGATGCGAAGCAGGCCAGCGCCAATTGGTCCAAGGTGCTCGGCGTCCAGCAGGCGCCTGTAGAAATATTCCCAACGGAAGGCTTGCTTCACTATACGCATGAGAAGGCCGCTGAATATAGCGGCTGCAAGGTCGCCAAATATGAGCTGGGGAATTTCATACTAGAGCTTATGCAGCCAGCGGAAACGCCGAGTCCATGGAGAACCTTCTTGGACAATAACGGACAAGGCGTATTCCATTTCTGCCTGTTTGTAGATGACCGGAAGGCAATGTATGACACGCTGGAGGGCATCGGAGCAGAACAGCCATATCATGTCGGCTATTTCGGCAAAGGCTCGTACAGCTATGTAGACACGAAAGCGCAGCTTGGGTTAGAGCTCAGCATTAACAACTTGGCTGACACTAGCCAATTAATGGAGCTCCTGGTCAAAGGGCTGGCCAAGCCTTTAGACGAAGTGAAATAAGCGGATTAATCGCATCAGACATGAAATCACAAGCTATTTTAAATATCAGAGGGGGATTGAAAAGTGGACATTCATGCGCTCAGAGCTTTGATGAAGCAGCGGGATAGCTACAGCCTATTGGAAACGCTCGATATCGTTACGGGGGAACGGACGGTTTTACGAGAATTCGACTACGTCATTGAAGCTCCGAATTGGACGCAGGACGGCCGATTTCTAGTTTATAACGGCAATGGCCGCATGTACGCCTATGAATTGGACAGCCAAACGGTTAAGCAGATTGAAACCGGATTTGCGATCGATTGCAACAACGATCATGTGCTTTCTCCCGACGGCACGAGGCTTGCGGTCAGCCATTTTACGGAAGAGGATGCAAGCTCCCGAATTTACGTGCTGCCACTCGAGGGAGGAACGCCGGAACTTGTAACGCCGAATGCTCCTAGCTATTTGCATGGATGGTCTCCTGACGGCTCGACGCTTGCTTATTGTGCGGAAAGAAAGGGTCAATACGATATTTATACGATTGCTGTGAGCGGCGGCGACGAAACACAGCTGACCGATGTTCCAGGAAGCTTGGATGATGGACCTGAATATTCCCCATGCGGCCGTTGGATCTGGTTCAATTCGACGCGAAGCGGCCTCATGCAAATTTGGCGGATGGACGCTGACGGGGAAAATCAGGAGCAAATGACTTTTGACGATGCGAACAGCTGGTTCCCGCATGTGTCTCCCGATGGCAAATGGGTATGTTATGTGGCCTACCGCACCGAAGATGTTGCCCCCGGCGAGCACCCGCCGAACAAACAAGTGGAGCTTCGCTTAATGCCTGCCGAAGGCGGAGCGTCCCGCACGATTGCCAAGCTGTTCGGCGGTCAAGGCACGATTAACGTCAATTCATGGGCGCCGGACAGCCGCAGGCTTGCCTTTGTTTCGTACCGCTTGAAGGCTTAACGTTCTAATCCCGGATGAACAAAGGACGATTCTCTTTTTCTGGGCGTGAGCTATTTTTTATAATATAGAAGGGGTTGACTAGGATGACAGCTTTGAAACCTGTAAAAGTAGCTACTATTGGATGCGGAGCGATTAGCGACGCCTATT
This sequence comes from Paenibacillus sp. JT22N7, assembly GCF_059383875.1. Classification (NCBI taxonomy): domain Bacteria; kingdom Bacillati; phylum Bacillota; class Bacilli; order Caryophanales; family Paenibacillaceae; genus Paenibacillus; species Paenibacillus sp. JT22N7. The sequence continues at coordinate 502,343 of NZ_JBXENY010000005.1, read as the reverse complement.
TAAGCACGATGATTAACCAGTTTCGTATATTAGAGGTCGTCGGCTGCTATGATCGTAATTTGGACAAGACCGAGCGCACTGCCGAAAAATACAACATTAAAGCGCTCACCATGCAACAAATTTTGGAAGATGACTCTATTGAGCTCGTTGTTAATTTGACTGCTTCGACCGCCCATTACAGTGTCGTCAAGCAGCTGCTGGAAGCTGGCAAGCATGTTTATACCGAGAAGGTGCTGGCGCTGGAGCTGGAGGAAGCGGCCGAGCTCGTGAGAATTGCGGATGAAAAAAACCTATACCTTGGCGTCGCCCCGGATACGTTCCTTGGAGCTAGCATTCAGACCGCCAGATATGTAGTCGAAAGCGGGATGATCGGAACGATTACATCCGCTCACTGCGCCTTAAGCAGGGATGTATCCCTCTTCGCGGAGCTGTCTCCGAATGCGATTAAGCCCGGCGCGGGTATTGGTTTTGACGTGGGCATTTATTATATTACCGCTTTGCTGAGCCTTTTGGGACCTGTGGCGGAGGTTTCCGGAATTGCGAAGACGCTGAACAAGGAACGGCAGCATTATTATATGGAGAAGCTCGATGAGTCCTACGAAATCCAGTGTGAAAATCTAATGGCCGGCACGCTGCAATTTGCGAGCGGGGCGGTCGGCAGCATGCTGTTTGACTCCAATTCCATACTGATTGTCCCAGAGAAGCCTACGCTGGTGCTGTACGGCACGGATGGCGTGATGTATATGTCAGATCCTAACCTTTTTGGAGGGGAAGTCAACGTTATATTGAAGGGGAACACGGAGCCGATGGTGATGCAGCAATCCCATAGCTTCACGCAGGAGAGCAGAGGACTTGGCGTTGCAGAAATGGCATGGTCCATGCGCAAGGGCAGAGCGAACCGGGCCAGCAAGGAGATGGGCTATCATGCGCTGGAAATTTTACACAGCATCGTAAAAAGCGGCGAGACGAAGCGGCACATCGCTCTGCAATCGACCTTTACGAACATGCCGGCTTTGCCGAGAGGCTATGTGACTAATTCTTATTTTAAATTTCAGGAAGAGTCTGGACTTGCTTATTAAAGCAGCTGGGAGAATACAGGGGAAGAACGAAAGGCACCGCCGGGTCCGATTCCAGCGGTGCCTTTCGCCATTGGGATTGTTCTATAGGGTTAGGTTCCGTTATCCTTAGCCACGCAGATGCTGCTGAACGCCTACATTTCTTGCTCGAAACTCTGTGGGTGTTGTCCCCATAATTTTTTTGAACATCCGATAGAAATAAGAAGTGTCATAATAACCCAAGTATTGGGAAATGTCTGAAAGCCCCATGTCCGTATGCAGCAGGAGCCGCCGTGCTTCCGCAATCCGTAATTGATGCATGAACTGAATGGGAGATTGCCCCGTCACGTTCTTGAATATGGAAGAGGTATAATTGTGCGAGCGGCTGATTAAATCAGCCAGATCGTCAATTTCCACCGGTTGACGAAAGTTGGCGACTAGGTAGTTTTCTATTTTTTTGGCTAGTGTTAGCTTGATTGGCGATATATTAACAAGCTCTGCTTCCCGGCTAACCAGCAGCAGGATTTCCTGTAGACCATTCAGTGTGATGAGCCGGTCAATGGAATCGGCACCTTTTTGCTCACGGTAAAGCTGTTCGAAGCGGGTAGTTAGATAATCAAAATGCCGAATTCGCATTTGATAAACGGTATTGCGGTCCAATACCGGAATATATTGCTGGTTGTTCTGCTCATAGTCAAACAAGACGGTAAATTTCTGATGCGGCCCGCTTTCATCATTTTCAGCCCCACGCAGCGTTCCTTTGGGAATGATTAGCATCTCCCCCTTACCCGCCACATACTGCTGCTCGTTCAAATGGTAAATGACTTTCCCTTGCGTCACAAGCACGAGCACATACATAGGAAGTATGGCTTCGCGGCTCCTCCAGGTTTGAATAAAATCATCAAAAAATACACCCATCACACGTAGCATTACATTATCCTCCAGTTGTTTTCTTATCCGGCTAATCCGTATTTTGTTGTTTGTTTTTACAAACGTTTTGTCCTTTCAATCGTAGAAATGTACATTGCTTAAAATGATCCTGTCTTTTATTATACAACTAAGCCTAGTTAAATAGTAGGTTTTAATGAAAAAGGGGAGAAGCAATGATGCAAAATATGAAAAGTACGCTGCGTTTGTTGTCTGTCGGTTTATTTGCCTTGGCGGTAAGCGCATGCTCAGCTCAGCAGTCGGCAGTAAACGGTCAGGAGGGCGTCAATGCGGTTAGCGATGCGGATACACAAGGTGGCGGCTCTGAACAGGTTGTGCTGCAGGTGATGGATTGGAGCGATAGCTCCAAAGCTATAAGAGAACAGTTTAATAAACAATTTGAGGAGAAATATCCAAATATTAAAGTTCAATATACGCAGCTAACGATTGACCAGTTCAACAATACGGTGTTGACGGCCATTCAAGCGGGAGAAGCGCCGGATTTGTTTCCCGTTCCCTCAACGATGAAGCTGTCCACGGCCGTTGCGCAGGGGTGGTTCCAGCCTCTGGATGATTACATTGACGAGGAATTTAAAAGTGCGTTTGTCGACGGGACCTTTACGGAAGGAACAACGGTGAAGGATGGCAAAATTTATTCCATACCGGAGGGGCAATCTCTGCCTACAACACTTGTCTTTTACAATAAAAAGCTGTTTAAGGAAGCTGGTCTTGATCCTGAAAATCCTCCGAAAACGTATACGGAGTTTCGCGAAGCGGCAAAGCGGATTACCGAAGCTGGAAAAGGCAGCTATTACGGCATAGTTGAGGGCGGCAAGCAGGCAGGACGATGGACGTCCGCTATTCAGGACTGGTCCTCGCTGGCAGGCAGCGGTTTGACGGCAAGCTCCCCGGTCAGCCTTGTTACGAATGAGACGAGCTATGACAGCAAGCCGGTTACGGAATTATTCGGTTTGTTCCAAGGCATCGCGGAGGACGGTAGCTATCATCCGCAAACGGCTGCGATTACGGCTCCCGAAGCGCGGGCGTTATTCGCTCAAGGCCAAGCTGGCCTTATCGTACAAGGCGCATGGAATGTGGGCGTATGGAACAGCAATGCATCCGATCTGGATTACGGCGTTATGGCACCTCCGCTGCCGGATTCCGGGAGAGTGGGCTCGCTGCCGCTTTATGGATCGCAGCCATGGATCGGCCTCTCGGCCAAGTCCAAGCATCCTGCTGAAGCTGCACTTTATCTCAAGGATCTGTACACAGGAGGGTATTATCAGGAGCAGTTCGTGGAGAAAGGAATCGGATTTTCGGTTGTTAAAGGCGTTAATGAAAACCATATGAAAATGCCGCAATTGGAGAAATACTATGAAATTGCCAAGGAATACGGACGGATCGTTCCAAATCCGATTGTTCGCAATGCGCAGACAGCAGAAGTATTTGCGGCTTTTAAGGATGTACATCCCAATGCGGGGGAGCTGCTGGCTGCCGTAGTTTCCGGCGCATTGAAGGATCCCGAGGCTTCGCTGTCCAAGCTGTCTGGGCAATTGGGCGAGGCATGGGCAGCCGCTATTGAAACGGCAAAAGCCAAAGGCACAAATGTATCAGCGGAAGACTTTATTTTCTCTAACTGGAAGTTGCTTGAGGATTACACAGCCGAGGATTATCAATCACTGCCATGAAAAAGCAATCTGCTAAAATCATGACGTGGTGTTGGATATTCCTTGCCCCCAATCTGATCTTTTACGCTTTATTTCAAGGCTGGCCGCTCCTTTTGAGCTTCTATTACGCCATGCTGGACTGGTCGGGGATAGGAAATGACAAAACCTTTGTTGGTCTGCAAAATTTCGCGGAGCTGATACGCGATGAGTATTTCTGGAATGCCTACCGGAACAGCTTTGTGTTTGCGGCGGGCTCGGTTCCCGTGATTGTGGTCGTTTCGCTATTGTTTGCCTTGCTTCTCAATCAGCCCATTAAGGGGGTAGCGGCCTACCGAACGGCTATCTTTCTGCCTGTTGTTACAATGGCATCGACGGTGGGCATTTTGATGGTGTTTCTGCTGGGAGCAGATGGCCCGCTAAACAGTGTGCTTATGAAGCTGAGTCTGCTGAAAAAGCCGATTAATTGGCTGTCTGATGCAGACTGGGCATTGGTTACGACGATTCTGGTTTATTCCTGGAAGCATATGGGGATGAGCATGATTTATTGGCTGACGGCGCTTCAACTGGTGCCGAAGGATGTGCTGGAGGCCGCCCGCGTGGATGGGGCGGGCCGCTGGCAGAGCTTTATCCATATTACACTTCCGTATATTTTGCCGATTGGAGCCATTATCGCGCTGCTGGACATTGCATCGGCTCTGCGCGCATTTGATCTAATTATGACGATGACGGGAGGCGGTCCGTTTTTCAAAACGGATGTGGTGTCGACCTACATTTACCGTTACGCATTTTCCAGCGAAATGGGGTTGCCGCGTCTTGGCTACTCTTCAGCTGCGGGCATCTTTTTCGGAATAACCATCATAGCGGTAGCGTTAGTGCAGCATGTCGCGACGCGCAAGCTTAAGCGCGCATAAGGGGGGATTACCATGAAGTGGCTTCGTATTTTTCCACATTTGGTGCTGGCTGCTGCAGCAATTTTGTGGCTATACCCCATCTTGTGGATGTTGTCTGTTTCGGTGCAGCCCGAGGAGGCTTTTTTCGGTGGACAGTTGTGGCCTTCCAGCCTGGATTTGTCCAGCTATGAGCGGGCATGGAACGCAGGACGCTTTGACCGTTATTTTATGAATTCCATCATAGTTACCTCATCCGTCATTCTGATTACTTTGTTTATAACAGCCATAAGCGGTTATGCCATAGGGCGGTATTCTTTTAAGGGAAAAGGGATCGTGGTGGCGATTCTGACGGCAAGCGTCTTTATACCTGCCGAATCGTCGATTATTCCAATTTTTCAACTAATCAAGGAGCTTGGACTGCTTAACTCGCTGGCGGGAGTTATTTTGGCGGAAGTCGGGGGCGGCAATATTTTGTTCGTGCTGTTGTTTGCGGGCTATTTTCGCCAAATGCCGAAGGAGCTTCAGGAAGCGGCTACGATGGATGGCTGCGGCTATATCCGGACATTCGGAAGCGTAATGCTGCCTCTGGCTAAACCCGTCATCGTAACGGTCATCGTTATGCAGTTCATATGGAGCTGGAATTCATTTCTGATGCCGCTGGTGCTGACGCTAGGCAAGCCGGAGCTGCGGACGGTCGCAGTAGGGCTATATGCGCTAAAAGGTGAAAATATTGTGGACTGGACTGGTATTGCGGCAGGTGCTGCGATTTCGCTAGTGCCTGTCATTGTCATATTTTTGTTCCTGCAGCGTTATTTTGTAAGCGGCCTGGCGGGAGCCGTCAAGGGCTAAAATCTAATTATTGCTTAGGGAGGACTGTTTTGTGAAAGTATTATTTTTAGATTTGGATTCCACGAACCCACAGCATTTGGGCTGTTACGGCTATCATCGCGAGACATCACCGAATATAGACAAAATCGCAGCAGAGGGCGTTCGCTTCACCAATTATTATACCTCGGACGCACCTTGCGCCCCTTCGCGGACGGCGCTGATGAGCGGCCGTTTCGGTATTAGCAACGGGCTTGTGGGTCATGGAGGCACGGCCGGAGACATGAAGCTCGAAGGCGTTAATCGGGAATTAATGGGAAGGCTGTCCAGGGGAGGCTCGCTGCCTTCGTTTCTTCAATTAACGGGCGGGCTGAAGACGGTATTAATCAGTCCGTTTGCGTACCGTCATTCCACCTTTGCCTTTTATGCGGGTTTTAATGAAATTCATGACACGGGCGGCTTTGGCATGGAATCCGCGCATCAGGTCACGCCCGTGGCGCTGGATTGGATTAAGCGCAGTGCTGCCTCCGAACAAGACTGGTTCCTGTATATCAATTTCTGGGACCCGCATACGCCATACCGCGCTCCAGAAGAATACGGCAATCCCTTTGCCGTGCAGCAGCTGCCTGAATGGCTGACCGCTGAGGTTCTGGAAGGGCATCGCCAGAAGGTCGGACCGCATAGCGCGCAGGAGCTCAATATTGATTTTGTCGAAAAAACCTACAACAACAAAACGTCTCCACTATATCCGCGCCACCCTGGAGAAATTCGCGACATGGACGAGCTTCGCAGAGTGATTGACGGCTACGATACGGGCATTCGCTATATGGACGATCATATCGGGCAGCTGTTTGACAGTCTGGAGCGGGAAGGTGTGATGGAAGAACTCATCATTATTATCTCGGCTGATCATGGCGAAAATATGGGGCATCTCGGCATCTACGGCGAGCACTCCACAGCCAATCAGGGAACGTGCCGCTTGCCGATGATTATTCGCGGACCGGGCATCGCGCAAGGAAGGGTAGATGATGGCTTGCATTACCATCTGGATCTGGCTCCGACCTTTGCGGAGCTGCTGGGCGAACGTCCCTCACCGTTATGGGACGGACTTAGCTATGCCCGAACGCTGACCCAAAGCGAGAATTGTGGACGGGAATACGTTGTGGTTTCCCAATGCGCGCATGTCGCCCAGCGCAGCGTCCGCTTCGGTGACTGGATCTATATTCGGACCTACCACGACGGCTTTCATCTGTTCGACAAGGAGATGCTGTTTAATCTACGAGAGGACCCCTATGAGCAGGTCAATGTTGCCGGTCAGCATAAGGCCATCTGTAGGGAGGCCGTTTATTACCTCCAGGAGTGGCATGACGAGATGATGGCCAGAAGTGGAGATGATACCGATCCGCTGTGGACGGTAATCAAGGAGGGCGGGCCTGCCCATGCCAAAGGGTATTTGAAAAATTATATACAGCGGTTGCAGGAAACCGGTCGCGGTCATCATATTGAAGAGCTGAAGCGCAGGCATCCCGGTGAGTTTAAGGAGGAGGTCGCGGCTACAAAGCAAGCATTCCAGCAAACGCTTAGGCAGAAGACATTTCTGTCAAGCAAATGAGCTGGTGTTCAGCGTCTTCATATAAGTAAGAGGAGGGAATCGCATGCAGGAGTCAACACCCCGCAACTGCTGCGCAGTTCGCCGGGTGCCTTCGCCAGCGGAAGGCACTCGGCGGGCTGCCGAAAATCGAACCGATTTGTGGCAAGAGAGCAACGTTCAGCGTCACGTTCTGGCTCCAGACCTATCGCAGAGCGTACGTTTGGGCGGTACTGCTTTTCTGATGGGAACAAATGGAGCGGAGGGTTTTCCAGCGGATGGTGAAGGACCGGCGCGTGAAGTCTACGTGGCTCCATTTTATATGGATAAATATACGGTGACGAATGAGCAATTTCGCCGGTTTGTAGCAGAAACGAGTTATGTAACAGAAGCGGAGCGATTCGGATGGTCTTTCGTTTTCCACCTGTTTGTTTCTGAGGAAATAAAGGCTCTTCACCCCCAATATGTCCTCCACACGCCATGGTGGCTCGCCGTCAATGGCGCGTGCTGGAGTGCGCCGGAAGGGCCGGGAACAACGGTGGACGACAAGCTGAATCATCCCGTTATTCATGTGTCATGGAATGATGCCGAAGCTTATAGTCGATGGGCGGGCAAACGCTTGCCCACGGAAGCGGAGTGGGAGTACGCGGCACGCGGTGGCTTGCATGGACAAGTTTTCCCTTGGGGGAACGTGCTTCAGCCAAAGGGAGAAAATCTGAGCAATATTTGGCACGGCAAGTTTCCAGACGAAAACACGGCGCCGGACGGATACTTCGGTACATGCCCGGTGGATGCCTACCCGCCTAACGGTTACGGTTTATACAATGTGACCGGCAACGTATGGGAATGGTGCGATGACTGGTTTAGTCCCAGCTACCATAGTGCCAATGGTTCACGTAATTCTGCTCGTGGCTCCTCCAAAACAATGAAAGGCGGCTCCTATCTGTGCCATGACTCCTATTGCAACCGGTATCGCGTTGCGGCACGCACCAGCAACACGCCTGATAGCTCAACTGGCAACATTGGATTTAGGTGCGCTGCTGATTCTTTTCTTGAGTGAGTGCGGTGACAGCTGTCGTTCATCAGCGTTTCAATAATGGACTCTCCAACCTGTTCCTTGAACAGATGGGAGAGTCTTTCTGTTGAATTTGGCTGGCGACCTCTGATGGTTTTGGAGACGATAGCGCACTAAACAAATTTAAAGGCGGACTCGTCCCTGTACGGTATTGGACTGAGGCTGTTCAATTAATCAAAAAGGATTGCAGCCGGTGAATGATTACGTTACAATTATAGGATAATTATTACAAATAAGGATGTAAGGAGGGGTGTTTTGCTGCGGTTTGATCTACATACTGTGTCATCTTCATCTAGAGTTTCTCAAAAAATAATTGTGACAAGCCCTCAATTATAATGAGAAAGGAAGGATCGTTTGACAAAAAAGATGCTGCCTGTAACGATACCAATAGTTGTGGGGTACAAAAGATATTCCCATTTTTTAGCAGTAATGAGTAATGATGAAAAGTCTCAAGCCTGGATATTGAATCATTTTATACAGCTGTATACAGATAAGCCCTTCGATAAAGACATTCATTGGCTGAGCTTTTATTTAGGGGAGCCCCTCATTTGGAGGCACAACAATAACCCGTGGATTTATACGCAAGAAATAGAATTGAGTCTAATTAACCAATTGACTCCATTAGATGAGTTCATTATTAGCTGCATTGACAACAATCAATATGTTTATATAAATTGCGATTATTTTTATGTGCCTTATTCGAATTTTTATGGGAAGGCCAATAGAAGAAGCCAATTGCTTATTACGGGCTATGATTTGGAGAAAAATGAATTTACGCTGATGGATTATTTCAACGCCCAGTACATGGCTGTCACCATCTCCATTCCGGCGCTTGTTCATGCTGCGAAACAGGGGATTTATGGACAAGTGTTAAATCGCTCCAAAATCGTGGTCATTGAATTAAATCAAGTCGAGCATTATGAATTTAATTTTTCGTTAGCGAGCAAGCTGCTGAAGGATTATTTGTACGCTAGAAATTCATACGAACGAATGCCTTTATTCACGAAGCCGAGGGAGCAGGCCTCATACGGCATCGATGTTTATACGGATTTACAGCATTTTCTTGATCGGATTGAACAACAGAGCACCGCGCATTCAAGCTTGCCTTTTCATATTTTGTATGAGCATAAAAAATGCATGCGCTTACTTTTTGACTATTTAAGCAAGACAGGAAGGATTAAGCCGTCAGCTGCGTTAGCTGATGAATTTGCACTTTTAGTCGACAAAACGCTTGTGCTGCGCAATCTCTATCTGAAACTCGAAATTAGTGAGGACCTGCTCCTCATTGGCAAAATGAAGCAATGTGTGGAAACGATTAAAGCTTTGGAAATTTCAGCGCTTGAGAAGCTGATTGGGTTCATTGATGACGCGGGCAGCATTAATTTGAAGCAGGAGACGCTGGATGAAGCGTCCTCCGTGCATAGCTGAGGCTTTGGTTTGAAAAATGCAAGGCTGACGATGGGCATTAATCCATCGTCAGCCTTTTGCAATTCATAAAGATTGAGAGGCTGCTCTGCTGCTGCAGAGTGCCCGCTTATTACGCCCCATTTTTAACCTTGTTCATATATAAGGGTTCGCCCATCCTCGGAAATGCGCGGTTCCGCCTTGGCGGCCGAATCCTTGACCGGTGCTGCTGGCGCTGCATCAGCGGGCTTTTTCACTTTATGAATGACATCATAGCTGTAGTAGCTAATATCCGTTTCTTCTATGTCATAATTCGTAGTGTTTTTTAGTGCATAGGTATAGGCTTTGATGAGAGCGACGTTAGAATCAAGCCACCGAACGACTTCTATCGCTGAATGATCGCCTGCCGCGGCTTTCAACGAAGCAATAGGCAGTCCATCATGGTCATAAAAATGAATTTGCTGAGGAGCCAGCTTTAAGTAATCAATATCGATGCCTGTAATGCGATGCCGCTGCTCTGGAGCCGTATCCATCCAGGCCACGGTGCCTGCCGGATTCCATTTCATCAATTCGGAGGCGACATAGCGTTTTTCCGGAAGTTTAACACTTTTAAGCGGTTGTCCGTCAGCCGTGTAAAAAGTAACCTCCCCGCTTTCATCGTTGTGGACGAAACGTTCAAAGTCAGGTGAAACGAACAAGGAAGGGGCTCCGGTCGTCGAATGAGGGATGACGCGGAGCAACTTTTCCGGCACCCGATCCTGGTTGTCCTCGCCTTGCAGGTCGAAAAACCACACTTTCCCCAAATAGCTCTGCATAAACAGCTGCTGCTTCTCTTCGTTCCATTGATATTGATAAATGTAATCGTAGTCGTCAGCCAGCGGCCAAAAATCCTCTCTAATCCGTGCCATTTCACCTGATTTTGCATTTAAAGTGGACAGGTGGTAGCGACCACTGTCGCCAATGATTTCCGGTTCAAGAAACACGAGCCGTTCCTCGTCCAGTTTGAGAAGCTGCCGCTCCTTCCCGGGATGAAAAGAATTGTACCAGCGATTGTTGGAATCGGTAATCGTCTCGCTCCATTCGACCTTTACCTCGTCCTGTCCGGGGCGGTGGGAAAGAAGCGCATTTGTAACGTTATCGTCGCCGCGGTACAGATTGACCATGTGATAGATGCTTCCTTGAAGCTCGACAGGAGGGCTGCTGCTCATTGAATAATGGCCGAAAGAAGCGGGTAAAGCTGCACTTAGGCTGCCATCGGCGTTGCGGCTCGTTGTAAAGCTCAGGCTGCTCAGCTCAGCAGCCGAATTCGTAACGGCAGCCGCAGGCTGAGCCGTTGAAATGGGCTTCTCGGTTGCTGTGGGTGTCCCTATTTGGCTATCATTCGAACAACCACTTATTAAGAGGCTGAATAAAATACAGCCTTGAACGGTTATATGTTTTGCTTTCATGTTTGCACTTCCCTTAGTGAAATAAACGATTAATTATTTTCCTGCATTTTCATTTCAGACGAATATACGCACAATTTGTTGCATGCTGGGTCACAATTAGCACAGAGTTGTCTCCTTCAAAAAAAGATTGCGATCAGGCCCTTCAAATTATATGATGAGGTAAGGTTAATTTATATGCTCTTTAATTAATGATTTCATTAATTCATTTGTGAATACGATTAAAATAGCGCAAAGGGGCGTTTCATTTGAGCAAAAAACAGCTGGGAGATATTCATTTTCGCGATCCATATATACTAGTCGACCAAACACGCCAAAAATATTATTTGTACGGCTCCACCGGGCAAAATGTATGGAGCGGCAAAGCGCTAGGCTTTGACGTTTATGAGAGCGACGATCTCGCTGAGTGGGAGGGGCCCATTGCGTGCTTCCGGCCTGAGCCGGACTTCTGGTCGGACCATCACTATTGGGCACCGGAGGTGTACGAGTGGGAAGGCCGCTATTATATGTTCGCCAGCTTCAAAGCGGACGGCATTCCGCGGGTAACGGGCGTTCTGGCGGCAGACCAGCCGCAAGGGCCGTTCGAGCCATGGAGCCGGGCGCTGACCCCGCCGGATTGGGAATGCCTGGATGGCACGCTGTTCATCGACAATGATGGCGATCCGTGGATGGTGTTCTGCAAGGAGTGGGTGCAGGTACAGGACGGCGAAATGTATGCGGTGCGGATTACTCGTGATTTCAAGCAAGCTATTGGCGAGCCGGTCTTATTGTTCAAAGCTTCGGATGCTGTGTGGTCGGTCGGCGGTGGCGACAATCAGCAAAACTACGTCACGGACGGCCCTTTCCTATATCGCATGGCAAATGGCGAGCTGGTCATGATGTGGTCGACGTCTGGTCAGGAAGGCTATACGATGGGTATTGCCCGCTCGGCTTCCGGGCAAATTACAGGGCCATGGATTCAGGACGCCGAGCCATTGTTTGCGAAGGACGGGGGCCATGGCATGCTGTTTAGAACGTTTGAAGGCCAGCTATGCCTGACCATTCATGCGCCTAACAAGCACCCGCAGGAGCGTCCCGTCATTTTCCGCTTGGAAGAAGCGGATGGCCAATTTATTTTGCTTGATCAAATGGAATAAACGGCATGTCGGCAAAAAAGATTTGCAATTTCTAAACATCTGGCTATAATAGGGCTAAGCGCTTATTTACCAAACAGCTCGAGACTAAACAATCAAGCTTCACAACCAATAACTTCATATTTTATCCAATACAGGCATGTTACTGTTCGGCAGGCAAGACCTAGATTGGGTAGGTAATCTTTACTTTTACCTGCCCGTCTTAGGTCTTTTTTTGTTGCCTATATTTGCATGCTTACAATCTCTGGAGGGAACATTATGAACTACAAAGAGACGGCGAAGTCCATCCTGGACAAGGTTGGCGGCGAAAGCAACATTTCCAGCGTCATCCACTGCTCGACCCGGCTGAGAATGACCTTGAAAACCCCGGCGAAAGCGCAGACAGAGGCGATTAAACAGCTGGATGGCGTTTTGGATGTCGTCAATAGCAGCGGGCAATATCAAATTATTATTGGCAATGATGTAGGTTATGTGTACAGGGAGCTAGCCCAAATGACCACTATTGATGCAGAATCTGGCAGCGTTAAACGGGAAAAAGGGTTTAAAGCGGGGTTCAACCTGTTCGCCGGCACCATTTCGGGCATTATCCAGCCAGTCATTCCGGCGATTGCCGCTGCCGGGATGTTGAAAGCGCTTTTAGTGCTTGTTACTTCGTTAGGCTGGTTGGCTAAAGAGAATCAAGTGTATGTGATTCTATCGATTGTCGGCGATGCAGCGTTTTATTTCCTGCCGATTTTACTCGCATTCACGAGTGCGCAGAAGTTCAAAGTTAATCCGTATGTGGCGGTATCGATTGCGGGCGTGCTGCTTCATCCGAATTTGACGGCTTTGTTCAACAGCAAGGTGCCGATCGCTTTTCTCGGCATGCCAATACCTGTCGTCCAATATGCTTCGACGGTGATCCCGATTATTCTTATTGTGTGGTTCATGTCCTACATTGAGCGATTTGCCGATAAGGTATCGCCAGGGCCCGTTAAAATTTTTCTGAAGCCGTTAATTGTCCTGCTTATCGTTGTGCCTGTCGGCTTGATCGTCATTGGGCCGCTCGGAACTTATGTAGGCAATGGCTTATCTACGGGAGTCTATTGGATTCAGGATCGGGCTGGATGGCTGACGGTTGCGCTCATGGCGATTATTTTGCCATTCATCGTCATGTTCGGCATGCACAAAGTATTTTATCCCGTCGTATTTACATCTCTTGCTTCGCCGGGTTATGACACATTGCTGCTGGTTGCAATGCTTTCCTACAATATTGCTCAAGGCTCTGGTGCTTTGGCGGTTGCTTTCAAGACGAAGGATGCCAAGCTCAAGTCGCTGGCGATTTCAGCAGGCATTTCAGGTTTGTTCGGCATTACAGAGCCAGCGTTGTACGGCGTTCATTTGCGCTTAAAGAAAACGATGATCGGCTGTATGATCGGTGCGGGAATAGCCGGAGCTTACTCCGGTATTGTCCAGCTAAAAGCTTATGCAGCAGTCGGTCCTGGACTTGCTTCGCTTCCCATGTACATCAGCTCGGATTCTTCGGCTAACATAATAAATGCAATTATCACATTGATTATTTCGGCAGTGATTACGTTCCTTGCGGTTTATTTCATTGGTTTTCAGGATACGGCTCAATCAGCTGCAGCTGCAAATGGAACGGTTGTCCCACCTGCTTCCTCCACTACGCTAACGCAGCATGCTGGAGCGTCTGAGCAAGCAAAACCGACTCCGCAAATCGTCAAATCCAATGCGAAAAGCTATATTTACAGCCCGCTGGAAGGAACAAGCGTCGCTCTTCGCGACATTAAAGACGAGGCGTTCTCCAAAGAGCTGATGGGTAAAGGCATGGCCGTTCGTCCTAGTGCCGGAAGGGTAGTCGCTCCTTTTGACGGCACGCTGGAGACGCTGACTCGTTCGAAGCATGCTTTAGGGTTAAAGTCTGCTTCCGGCGTGGAATTGCTTATTCATATCGGCCTCGACACGGTGAAGCTGAAAGGCCAGCATTTTACGGCTCATGCAGCAGCGGGTGACGTCATTAAACAAGGGCAGCTTCTCGTTGAATTTGACCTTGAGGCCATCAAGCAAGCTGGCTATGATACGACGACTCCGGTCATTGTAACGAATACCGCGGATTATTTGGAAATTGTGACCCAGGATGAAAATAGTCCGGCAGGTCCCGATACGCGGCTGGTGACCGTTATATAAATTAAATATTATCAACGACGGGGTGCTCGCAGATGAAAGTAATCAAAATCCTCAACAGCAGCGTTGTTCTCGCCAAACGCGACGATCAGAAGGAAGTGATTGTGCTTGGGAAGGGAATCGGCTACAACAGCAAGGCTGGCGATAAAATCAGGGAGAGCGACATTGAAAAAATCTATGTGCCGCAAAGCGACGATATTTTCGCTAACCTGTCCAAGCTGATGAAGGAAATTCCCGAGGACTATCTTTTTCTGGCAGATGAAATTATAACGTTTGCGAAGGGGCGTTTGAACAAGCCGCTCAGCGAGCATCTCTACGTTGCTTTAACCGATCATCTGCATATGGCGGTCAAACGGTTCAAGGTTAATATGACGATTCAAAACCGGCTGCTGTGGGAAGTGAAAAAGTTTTACCCGTTTGAATTCAGCATTGGCGAATATGCGCTAGGGTTGATAGAGCAGCGGCTGGGTGTTGCTCTGCCTGAGGAGGAAGCGGCGAATATTGCTTTCCACTTGGTCAATGCCCAGCAAACGGAAGATAATATGAGCCAGGTTATTTTAATGACGGATACGTATAAAGATATTCTTCAAATGATTAAGCAATATTTCGATATTGAGCTGGAACCGCAGTCGATCAATTATTCGCGATTTATGACGCATTTGCAATTTTTCATTCAGCGGCTGACGGAGAACAAAATGCTCGATTCTGACGATCACGCATTGGCTGACCAAATCGTAGGCATGTACCCCGAAGTGAATAAATGCGTGCTGAAAATCAAGCAGTATATAGAAAAGAAGTTTGGCTATTCGATTTCGGACGAAGAGAAAATGTATCTCATTTTGCATATTAAACGGGTCGTTTCAAGAGGCTAGCCGTTATAAACAGGCAATAGAAGATAGGAGTGGAACAGATGAGCAGCAATTTTCGCAAATTTCCTGAAGGTTTTTTATGGGGCGGCGCCATCGCCGCCAATCAGGTCGAGGGCGGCTGGAACGAAGGCGGCAAAGGGCTTTCGACCGCCGATGTAGCGATGTATCGGAAGCATCTAAGCAAAGCGGATTACAAGAAGCATAACTCAATCAGCGAGGAACAGATTAAAGAGGCGATGGAGACGGCAGATGCCTCAGATTATCCGAAGCGCAGAGGGATTGATTTTTATCATCGTTATCCCGAAGATATCGCTTTGTTTGCTGAAATGGGCTTCAAGGTGCTGAGGGTATCCATTGCTTGGTCACGGATTTTTCCAAATGGCAATGAAACGGAGCCGAATGAGGCGGGGCTGCAATTTTATGACGATTTATTCGACGAACTGATTAAGCATGGCATAGAACCGCTCGTGACCTTGTCCCACTATGAAATGCCGCTTTATCTCGTCAACGAATATGGCGGCTGGACGAGCCGGGAAGTGGTCGGCTTTTTTGTCCGGTTCTGCCAAGTGGTGTTCGAGCGCTATAAACATAAGGTCAAGCAATGGATTACGTTTAATGAAATTGACAGCATCATCCGCCATCCGTTTACGAGCGGAGGAATGGTTCCGGACCGTTTCGAAAATTTGGAGCAATCCGTTTATCAGGCTTTGCATCATCAATTTATTGCCAGCGCCCTTGCCGTCAAGTATTGCCATGAGATTGTGGCAGACTCGCAAATTGGCTGCATGCTCACTTGCCTGATCAAATATCCGAATACGCCAAATCCGAAAGATGTGCTCGTCGCTTATCTGGACAACCAGTTTAATTTATTTTTCACCGACGTTCAGGTACGCGGCGCTTATCCGAAATATATCGATCGCTTGTTCCGGGAGAAGGGCATACAGCTTGAAAAGCATGAGGGCGACGACGAGCTGCTAAAAGCACATACCGTAGACTTTATTTCCTTCAGCTACTACATGTCTCTCGTGACGAGTGTGGATAGCGAACGTATGGAGCAGGTTAGCGGCAATACAATCGGCGGGGTTAAAAATCCGTATTTGGAAACGAGTGAATGGGGCTGGCAAATTGATGCTGTCGGTTTAAGGATTTTCCTCAATGACTTGTACAATCGCTATCAGGTGCCCTTATTCATCGTGGAAAATGGGATGGGCGCTCACGATAAAGTGGAAGAGGACGGCAGCATCCAGGACGATTACCGCATCTCTTATTTCCAGCAGCATCTAGAGCAAATGCATGAGGCAATACTCGACGGTGTTGAACTCATCGGATATACGAGCTGGGGCTGTATTGATCTAATCAGCTATTCGTCCTCCGAAATGGAAAAACGCTACGGCTTTATTCACGTTGACCAGGATAATGACGGAAATGGAACACTTGCTAGAACACCGAAGAAAAGCTTTTATTGGTACAAGGACGTTATCTCGAATAACGGGCTTTAATATAAATATAAACAATGGATGAGGAGCGAGAAATCATGCAAAAAACATTTAAAATTACAGACGAAGACGGAATCCACGCAAGACCGGCGACGGCGCTTGTCAATACGGCGAGCAAGTTTGAAACGGAAGTCTACGCAGAAGCAAATGGTAAAAAGGTAACGCTGAAATCCATTCTCGGCCTATTGTCCTTCGATCTTGAAGCGGGTGAGCTGATTACCTTTAGCGCAGACGGAGCAGATGCGGCAGAAGCGATTTCAGCTTTAGAGGATGTAATGACGCAAGCGGGGCTTGGTGTTGTTCATGCTTAAAATAACGGGCATCGCGGCAGCGGATGGCATTGCTATCGCCAAAGCGATGATATTAAAATCGGCATCGCTCATTGTAGAAAAGCGGAAGGTGGATGATCTGGCTTTGGAAATGACCCGCCTTCATGAAGCGCTGGGCAAATCCAAGATCGAGCTCCAGCAAATTAAGCAGCGGGCGCTTGAAGAGCTGGGCGAGGAGAAGGCGGAAATATTTGAAGCGCATCTGCTTGTGCTCAGCGATCCCGAGCTGGTAGGCCCGATTGAGGAGAAAATCCAAAGCGAGCGTGTCAACGCGGAATTTGCGCTGCAAGAGGTATCGGCGATTCTCGTACAGATGTTCGAAAATATGAAAAGCGCCTACCTTCGCGAGCGTGCCGCTGATATGCGCGATGTATCGAAACGCGTACTTTCCCATTTGCTTGGCGTGGAGCTTCAGGATTTGACCGCCATTCATGAGGAGGTTATTTTGGTAGCCGAGGACTTGACGCCGTCGGATACGGCGCAGCTCAATCCAAGCTTCGTTAAAGGCTTCGCGACGAATATTGGAGGACGGACCTCCCACTCCGCCATTATGGCGCGAACGCTGCAAATTCCGGCTGTTGTCGGCACGAAGGAAATTATGGAGCAGGTGCAAAGCGGAGATTTGCTCATTATTGATGGCTTGGCAGGGGAAGTTATTTTGCATCCTGATGCGGCCACCATTGAAGGCTACAAAATCAAGCAAGCCGAGTATGAAGCGAGGCGGGCGGAATGGGCGAAGCTGCGGAATGAACCAACCGTAACCAAGGACGGTATTCATGTCGAGCTGGCGGCAAACATCGGAACACCGGCGGATGTGGCAGCTGTTCTAGGCAACGGCGGCGAAGCAGTGGGGCTGTTCCGCACCGAGTTTTTGTATATGGGCAGAGAAAGCATGCCGTCGGAGAAGGAGCAATTTAACGCTTATAAAGCTGTGCTGCAAAAAATGGAAGGGAAGCCGGTCGTCGTGCGTACGCTCGACATTGGCGGTGACAAGGAGCTTCCTTATTTGAATATGCCGAAGGAAATGAATCCTTTTCTGGGCTTCCGTGCGGTAAGGCTTTGCCTCGAGCAGCAGGATATGTTCCGCACGCAGCTGCGAGCTTTATTGCGCGCCAGCGTCTTCGGCAATCTGCGCATTATGTTTCCCATGATTGCGACGCTGGAGGAGTTCCGGTCAGCGAAAGCGATTCTCGAAGAAGAGCGGGCAAAGCTTCTTTCCGAAGAAAAAGCGGTGTCGGATGACATTCAGGTCGGCATTATGGTGGAAATTCCGTCAACAGCAGTACTGGCAGACCAATTTGCGAAGGAAGTCGATTTTTTCAGCATCGGCACGAATGATTTGATTCAATATACGATGGCGGCGGACCGAATGAATGAGCGGGTTTCCTATTTGTATCAACCGTATAATCCTGCCGTGCTGCGTCTGATCAAAAATGTCATTGATGCTGCCCATGCAGCGGGCAAATGGACGGGCATGTGCGGTGAAATGGCTGGCGATCAAACCGCTATTCCGCTGCTGCTCGGGCTCGGACTGGATGAATTCAGCATGAGCGCAAGCTCGATTCTTCCCGCTCGCAGCCTCATGGCGAAGCTGAATCAGGAAGAGATGAAGCAGCTTGCTGCGAAGGCGCTGATGTGCGGGACAGGACATGAGGTTGTACAATTAGTAGAAGAAATACTAGAATAAGAGGATGTGTGTAAAGCTGGCTGTCATTTCAGCCAGCTTTATGCTGTTATTTTTCCTTGCAGCAGGAGTGTTAGGGAAGGGAGCATGAAGGAAAACGTATGCTGAACACAAAAAATATTTCGAGCGGACTCGCGACAGCGATTATGGCCTGTACAGGCGGCGCGGTGCTCATTATACAAGCTGCCGATGCGCTTGGACTTAGCCGGGCGGAAGCTTTATCGTGGCTGTTTGCGGTTTATGTGATTGGCGGGGCACTGAATTTGTGGCTTATCCTCCGCTATAAAATGCCGTTTGCGGGCTGCCATTCGCTGACCGCGGTCGCTTTTCTAAGCGCGTCGGCGCTGCATTATCCGATAAAGGAGCTGGCGGGCAGCTTTATTATGGCAGGCGCGCTTATTGTCGTGCTTGGCGCCACCGGCCTATTCGGCAAGCTTCTAGGACTCATTCCAAAGCCGATGCTGGATGCGATGCTGGCGGGAATTGTCCTGCATTATGTCGTGGCGATTATTCCGGCTATTAAAGAGCTTCCAATGATCGGCTTAGTATCTTTTCTGGGCTTTCTTATCGTTCCTAGGCTGCATAGATCAATTCCGCCCTTGCTGGGAATGCTGGCATTTGGCGTCATCGGCCTGCTCATTTGGTATGACTTTCCTGCGGCTCAGGCAGCTGAATTTAGTATGCCGCACTGGATTAGTCCATCCTTTACGACGGGCAGCTTTATCTCTATATCCGTCCCGGTTGCGATATTGATTTTGAGCAACGATATTGCGGTATCGCTGGCTGCCTTAAAGAAAAATGGCTATAATCCGCCAGTAAACAAGACGGTAGTATTTTCAGGTCTCGGTACGCTGCTCGTAGGCTTTTTCGGCGGACATGCCGTCAACGTCGGAGGCATGATGACTGCTTTATGCAGCAGCGAAGAAGCAGGCGAGAGGAAAAGCCGCATCTGGGCGGGGATCGTATGCAGCGTGCTGGTCATTAGTTTCGGCCTGTTTGCCGGAGCGATGCTTGTGCTGATTAATCGGCTGCCATCGACGTTTATTGTGCTGCTGTCAGGCTTTTCGCTGGCTGGGGTGCTGATTGGCAATCTGCAAGCTGTTTTTTCCGAAACGACGTACCGGTTTTCGACCTTGTTTGCCTTCATTATCGCGATTGCTAATGTATCTTTTTTTGGCATTTCATCCCCAGTCTGGTCTTTGCTGATTGGCTGTCTTATCGCCAAAGTATTGAAGGAAGGCAAGCCGAAACCATTAAATGAAGCAAGCGTTTAGAAGGAGCAGTAATAACGAGCAGCAATAAAGAGCACCGCCACAAACGGATGGGCAGAGAGAGCAGCAGATGCTCCGTGCCGATCCGTTTTTTTTATGCAGCTGTGCCAATCCTCATAGGTGTTCACCCCAGCTTTGTGGTATATATAAGATTAAAAGGCCGCTCTAGTCATGCGGCAGAGAGGGATGTTCCTACATGGAAATCATACAAACGATTGCTGAATCATTGGAGGCGGTGCGCCGCAATAAGCCGCTCGTTCATCATATTACGAACTACGTGACGGTCAATGACTGCGCGAATATTGCGCTCGCTGTTGGCGCTTCGCCGATTATGGCGGATGAGCTGGAGGAAATGAACGATATCGTCGCCATTGCTTCGGCACTTGTCATTAATATCGGCACGCTGAACCGCCGTACGATCGAGTCGATGGTCGCCGCCGGGAAGCGGGCGAATGAGCGGGGCATTGCTGTTGTACTAGATCCGGTGGGAGCGGGAGCCTCGGCCTTGCGCAATGCCGCGGTGGAGCAGCTGCTGCGCGAGGTGAAAATTAGCGTGCTGCGCGGCAATTTATCGGAAATCCGCTTTGCAGCAGGACTGGAATCGCTGACGAAGGGCGTCGACGCTTCAGAGGCCGACCTGGCCAGAAGCGAAGTGACCGCGCAGGAGGTTGCGGAGCGTGCAGCGAGCAAGCTTGGCTGCATCGTGGCACTTACCGGAGCGACCGATGTCATTAGCGATGGCGAGCGAACGCTGCTTATTCGCAACGGCGTACCGCAGCTGTCCGGTGTAACGGGCACCGGCTGTATGTGCTCCACGCTGATCGGCGCATTTTGCGGCGCCAAGCAGGAGGGGGATTTGCTGCTCGCGGCCGCGGCGGGCGTAGCTGCAATGGGCATTGCCGGCGAGCTTGCCGCAGAAGCAACGGAAGGCAAAGGCAGCGGCTCGTTCCACATTGCGATTATCGATGCGGTTAGCCGGATGGACGGCGAGCTGCTTGCTGGCCGAGCAATAATAGAAGCTGCTGAACTATAGCAGTTGAACTATAGCAGTTTTACGTTAATCGGATTCGAGCAAGTTTAAGAGGAGATGGATGCAGTCTAGACGTCGAAGGACGACGGACCGTCCATCTTTTTTTGTTAAATGTCCGTAAATGGACAGCTGCTGCTTTAACCGCTTCTATGCTCATCCCTATGCGCCGGAAGCTGCCAGCTTGGCTTTTCTCTCCGAAGCATAATGCCTTGGAACTGATACGCTTCAAGCTGCAAGTCCGTATCATAGACCACTATCCGCACTTCACGGGTCACTGTCTGCACCTTCTTCTTTATAATTATGGAAAAATGAAGGCCAAAAATTTTCAATATAGATAGGATTTACATAATATGGGGATTATGATATGGTTGCTATGAAAGCGCATTCAATATCTTGTATATTGAACTTGCAATTACCATTTTTGACATGGGAGGAAGGGAAAGGATGAAAAATTTAATCAAGAAGGCAAGCGTAATGATGCTGGCATTTGCTCTGCTGCTTGGATTAATGACAGCACCGCCCGTTCATGCAGACAACGCACTTTTCACAATTGAAAGCGAAAATGCTCAGCTCACCTCCGATCTTCAAGTGACGACCCAAATTTACGGACAACAGAAGCCCGGATACTCCGGAAGTGGATTTGTCTGGATGCAGAATTCCGGTACCATTACCTTTACAGTGACTGTCCCTGAAACCGGAATGTATACGATCTCCACCCGCTATATGCAGGAGCTTAGTCCTGACGGCAGGCAGCAATCTTTAACCGTTAATGGCGTTACGAAGGGTTCGTATATGCTGCCCTATACGACCAATTGGGCGGATTTCGATTTTGGCTATCACAAGCTGAATCAAGGAAGCAACACCATTCAGTTGAAGGCAGGTTGGGGATTCGCTTATTTTGATACCTTCACTGTGGATTATGCTGCTCTTGATCCTTTGAATGTGCAGCCTGTCCTCGCCGACTCTGAGGCCACAGCGGAAACACAACTTCTGATGAATTATTTAACAGAGGTTTACGGCAATCATATGCTCTCCGGCCAGCAGGAGATATACGGAGGCGGAAATGACGGCAATTCCGAGCTGGAGTTTGATTGGATTCACAATTTAACCGGAAAGTATCCGGCCATTCGCGGGTTCGATTTTCTGAACTATAATCCGCTTTACGGCTGGGAGGATGGTACAACCGCCCGGATGATCGATTGGGTGAACAACCGGGGCGGGATCGCAACAAGCAGCTGGCATATTACTGTACCCCGAAATTTCACGGCCTATCAGCTTGGAGAGTTTGTGGAATGGAAAGAAGCCACCTACAAACCGACGGAAACCAATTTCAATACAGCGAGTGCGGTGATTCCCGGCACGAAAGAATATCAATACGTGATGATGGCCATTGAGGATTTGGCAGAGCAACTGGAGATTCTGCAAAATAACAATGTGCCGGTGATCTTCCGACCCTTCCATGAGGCGGAGGGCAACGGCGGATTGAATGGGGAAGGTGCATGGTTCTGGTGGGCTTCGGCAGGCGCGGAGGTGTATAAGCAGCTATGGGATCTGATCTATACCGAGCTTACAGAGACATACGACTTGCACAACTTGATCTGGACCTACAACAGTTATGTGTATAGCACTTCTCCCGCATGGTATCCCGGCGGCGATCAGGTGGATATTATCGGATACGATAAATACAATACCATTTACAACCGCTATGACGGCTTGTCCGGTGTCCCCAATGAGGATGCTATTACCTCTATTTTTTATCAGCTTGTTGATTTGACGGGCGGCACGAAAATGGTGGCCATGACGGAGAACGACACCGTCCCAAGCGTAATGAATCTGACAGAGGAGAAAGCAGGATGGCTCTACTTCTTGCCTTGGTATGGGGAACATCTCATGAGCTCTGCCTTCAATTACCCAGCGACCTTAACAACACTGTACCAAAGCGACTATGTCATTACGCTCGATGAGCTGCCCGATTTAAAGGTTGAAAATCCAATTCCAAACGCGTCCATCACACCAGCAACCGTCGAATTTGACAAGTATGCCCCCAATCAAATCGACCCAGCGATAACCGTGAATTCAAATGGAAATACGTTAATCGCTCTCCGCGCAGGAGCCAATGCCTTGTTAGCGAATCAGGATTATACCTTGAGTGGAAATACGCTGCTGCTGAAAAAAGCATTTCTGGCGACGCTGCCGATTGGCGAGCATTCGATTGTCTTTGATTTCAATCAAGGTCAAGATCCCGTATTAAAAGTCAAAATTGTTGACACAACACCGAGCGCATCCATTGCACCCGTGAGTGCAGCATTTGATAAAGCGGCAACTCTAGCGCAGGATATTATCGTCGCCCTTACCTTAAACGGGCACCAGCTTGTAAGTATCTCAAATGGAAATTATACCCTTCTATCGGGCCAGGATTATACGGCATCAAGCGCTGGTGTCGTTCTGAGCAAATCTTATCTTTCCACACTGCCGCTGGGCCAGAATGTCATAACCTTTCATTTCAGCGGAGGAAATCAAGCTATATTAACGCTAAATGTTGTGGACAGCGGTGTTTCCGTACCCGCGGGAGAGCTGACGGTCCAAGCCTTTAACGGCAATACGAGTGCCTCCACCAACGGAATTTCACCCAAATTCAAAGTAGTTAACACCGGTGATGCAGCCATTCAGCTCAGTGATGTGTTGCTCCGGTATTATTATACGATTGACGGGGAGAGAAATCAGAGTTTCTGGATCGACTGGGCCAGTATCGGAAATGCGAATGTAACCGGCAAATTCGTCAAACTGGCGACTCCGGTTGAGGGTGCCGATTATGCTTTGGAAATTGGCTTTACGACCTCAGCTGGAACACTGAATCCCGGCCAGAGCGCAGAAATTCAAGCACGCTTCTCCAAAACCGACTGGTCCAATTACAACCAAGCGGGCGATTACTCGTTCAAGGCATCCAGCAATCAGTTCGTAAACAATGAACAGGTTGTCGGCTATATGAATGGTCAGCTCGTATGGGGAATTGAGCCGTAAGTAGGTAACAAAAGGGTTGGATCGGGGATATCCCTGCTCGAACCCTTTTTGTTGTGTTAGGGGTCTCTGCGAGCTTCATCGTGATGTAACGTTGCCTTTCAGCAGTCTTGTCGTCGAAAGACGACGGATGGTCCATCTTTTTTTGTTAAAAAGCAGCTGTTTCTTTATTTTGAACAGCCAATGTTTAATTTATCTGCTTATGGAAAGGGCTTTCATCGGTTATGGTTACATTGTAAATCGAATCATGCGAGGAGAGATGGAACGATGGCATTAACAAAAGGAACAAAAGCAGCTGTCCGTAAATGGACAGCCGTTGCTTTAACCGCTTCTATGCTCATCACCATGATGCCGCTTGCTGCGTATGCCGGCGACACATGGCCATTCAAGGGGGAAAGCGCACACGGTAGCAATCAGCCAAGCGTCCACGGCTATACGAGTGGCCAAATTGCGAATTGGAGCCCGGCAACAGACCCGGGTGCCGAGAAGCTGCGTTCAAAGGTGCCGCTGCAAAACCGGATTTTGCCGTTTGCCAGCACACAGGCAAAGCCGACGCTGAGCACCAATGTGAAGATGATGAATGTCGCAGGGGATTATGGCAATGCTTTTATCGAAAATGCGCCTTATACGAACAAGTTTGCCCAGTATCATTTCAACTTCTGGCAATACATTGACTATTATTCTTATTGGCATGGAACTGCAAGCGCTTACACTCCGCCTGAATATTACGATGATTTGGCCCAATCGAATTGGCAGCAAAAATGGTTTGAATTCGGCATGCTGAACATCCCTAACCCAACGTATACGGATGCCGCGCATAAAAACGGCGTCCTCTCCCTCGCTGGCGTTTTTTTCTCCAACAATGACCGCGGCCAGCAAACCTACAAACAAATGATTGTAAAAGACAGCAGCGGAAATTTCCCAGTCGCCCAAAAAATGATTGAAATGGCCGATTATTTTGGCTATGACGGCTATTTTATGAACCAGGAGGAATTGTCGCCCAACGTTGCGACAGCTGACATTCCTGCGTATATTGAATTTCTGAAAGTGCTGCAAAGCGGCGGCCTTTACGTGCAATGGTATGACTCGTTGAGTACGTCTACAGGGGCAAATACGTTTGCCCGCACGTTCAACAATAACAATATTTCGATGCTGCATGACAAGGTGAATCACCAAGCGGTCACCAATTCCTTTTTCTTTGACTATGGTGTAGGCAATACGCAAATTAACAGCGCGAATACTTATCTAGCCAGCTACAATGCCGCAAATGGTACAGCCTATACGATTTTTGATATCGGCTTTGCGGGACTAGAGGCAGGCAGAGACCGTTTTTCTTCTGCACAGGGAACGGCACTTTCGAGCAAGCTGAGCAGCGGGCTGCCCCGTCTAAGTCTGGCTACGCTCGGTGCGGACTTTGTCCATGCGGGCTTGGATGAGGATATGGGGCAAAGCTGGCCGGTGAGCCACCGATCGGAAAACAACTACCAATGGATGACGAATGTGCGTGATCAGCTGTGGTGGTCGGGCCCGAATTTGAATCCGAAAAATACGACGGTTTCCGCTGCGAACACGGCAGCCGACGTCTATGCGGACAACCGCTATTGGCCGGGAATCGCCTCGGTCATTGCGGAGCGCTCCGTTATTGGCAGTACGAACTTTTACACGAATTTCAATACGGGCCATGGCCTTTCCTATTACAAGGACGGTGCGGTCTCGGGTAACAGCGAGTGGTCCAATATGAGCCTGCAGGATGTGCCCGTCACTTGGCAGTGGTGGCAGGATACGACAGGCAATCGTCTGACGGTGGACTATGACTACGGCACAAAATATGATTTTTCGGCTACGCAGCGTTATCAATATGAAAAGCTGGGCGGCTACAATGGCGGCAGCTCGCTTGTGCTGAACGGCAACCTAAACGCCGAAAATTTCCTGCGTCTGTTCAAAACCGATTTGAGCGTAAATGCAAACTCCAAGCTGTCGATCACATATAACAAGCCATCGGCTAATGATGCATCGGCTGCTTATATCGGCCTTATTTTTAAAGATAATCCGAGTCAGGTCGTGAAGGTTGCCATTCCAAATGCCGGCAGCAAGACGAATGGCTGGATTACGCAGCAGCTTGAGCTTGGCGCCTATGCGGGCAAATCGCTTGCCGCTTTCGGGCTTGTCGTTGCTCCAGGGTCAAGCGCGATTGCGGGTTATCAGCTCAATGTGGGGCAAATTCGCATTTTCGACGGTTCGGCGATTAAGCCTGCAGCTCCTTCTGGCCTTGCCATTACGGAAGCCTTTGTGGACACAGGGGAAATGAACATTAAGTGGAATATGGATACCGACTACAGCAAGGTTAAGCAATACGATATCTATATCAATGACGTCTATGTAGGCGGCAAATATGATGAAGTGTTTTATATAAAAGCTCTTCCGTCGACAGCAGGCACGCTGAAGGTCGTTCCGATTGGGGCGGACGGATTGGAGGGCTTTGCCGCAACGCTTCCTTTTAATTTGAATGCGGCACCTTCCGGCATTAGCGTGAATTCTCAGGAAAATGGCCAGTTGTCGGTGAGCTGGGTAAATCCGCCGAATGCAGCGGGAAATACGATGGTAAGCTTGCGTTCGCTGAACTGGATTACGACGGCGCAGCCTATTGTTGCCCAGCAGACGGCGGCGGCAGGAGCCACTAGCGTGACCTTCAGCAATATGCCCATTAACGGCGATGATTTTCTCGTAACGGTTACGACGGGAGGCGGAAGCTCCGTCAGCAAAAGCGGCCATTTTATTGATAAAATAGCCGAGCCTTACAGCGAGCAATGGTCCTGGAACGGCAATACGCTGAATTTGCCGATGCCAAATACGAGGGACTGGCGCTATATGTACGTGTATGAAAATGGCGTGGCGAAGTCGTTCCCGGTCACGTACATTTCCGGCAGCGCGGGCAGCTTTGCGAAAATCATTCGCGGCAGAACGACGAAGGCAAGCCTGAGCTTCACGTCGACAGCTGCCACTGTCTATATTGTGATGGAGGATTATGCGGGAAATCAATCGCAGCCGCTCTATGTTCGCAGCTAAAAATAAATTCATTTGTTAATCAGATCATCTTATACTAGTAGAAGCGGGAGGACAGGGCGATACCCTGTCTTCCTTTTCCTGTTAACGTCGATGAAGGAGCAAGCGGCAAGGGGGAAGGGATGAAGAAGCTGTATATTGATGCGATCAAAAATAATTTGTTTGTCAAAATCATGCTTGTTTTTGCTGTTATTATTGTTTGCGCCACGGCGACTCTCGCTTATTTTACAGTCGATTATATGTCCCAGTCGGTGGCTGACAATGAGCTGGAGAAGCAGAAAATGTCCATGGAGCGCGTCAATCAGCAGCTTGCTGGCAAGGCTCACGTCGTTCAGCAGCAGGTGCAGGACATTTATCGCGACCCGTCCTTTTCCTATTCCTTATCCTATTTGCTGAAGCACTCTTTTTCCGAATATATGAATTTCAAAATGGACAGCTATTACAATAATTTGGGCAGCGGTGTCGATGATTTGGATTTTTTTAAAAAAATGATTGAAAACGATGTTGATATTGCGAATATGCTGCTGTTCAGCTCCGAGAAGCAGTTTCTTTATATGTTCGGACAAAGCAATTTGACGAAGCTGTATCAGACGCAAGCGTCTAAATCCTATGTCCCGGATGCGATGGCGCTGGAAAGCAGCGTCGTATCTACGCCCAACCCGTGGGTTCGCAGGACGATTGGCCAATGGGACGACAAGCTTTTTTCCGTCAGAGTACATATTAATGAAGTAGGCACGCTGAGCAATGTCGGGCAGCTGCTCGTCTTTTTTCAAGCGGATGCATTAAAAACGGCGCTGGCGAGCGAGGGGCGGGACCGACGGGGCAATATTTTGATTTTGTCTGGAGATGGACAGGTCATTTTTGACTCTTCGGACCGATATTACGGCAAGCTCTATCCCTATGTGGACAAAATCAAATCGGTGGACAGCATCGCTTTATTGGAGGAGGAGTCCTACATTTCCATGCTTCCGTCCAGCAGCCTCGGCTACACCGTATTTGGCATCATGCCGAAGCGGGAAGTGGAAGCGATTTATGCGCCTATGAAAAATGCGGTTATTGCAGCGAGCTTTGCGTTTATTTTGATCACGATTTCCATTCCGTCCTTTGTCGTCTTTAATTTTTCACGCCGGACGAACCGGATTATCCGCTCCATGAGGCGGGTAGAGACGGGCGATTTGACGATTCGGATTGTCGACGAGAAGGAGGATGAAATCGGGCAGCTCTCGCAAGGCTTCAACAAAATGCTCGATGAGCTTTCGCGCCATATCGACCGGGTGTATGTGGCCGAACTGAAGCAAAAGCATACGGAGTTTGCAGCGCTGCAGGCGAGAATTAATCCTCATTTTCTCTACAATACACTTGAGGTCATTCGGATGAGAGCCCTTTCCCATGGCGCTGCCGATGTCAGCGAGATGATTTATAGTTTGGCCGTATTGTTCAAGAGCTTTGTACAGCAGCAGACCGTCGTGACGATGGAGGAGGAGCTGGAAAATTGCCGTCTTTATTTGGAGCTGTTTCGCATTCGTTACAAGGATCGTTTTGCCTATTTAATTGCCTGTGATCCCGAGCTGAAGGACCGCATGATGATTAAAATGTCGCTGCAGCCGATTGTGGAAAATTATATTGTCCATGGCCTGCGCTCGGAGGAGGAGGACAACTTGATTAAAGTAACCGCCACTCTGGAAAACGACATGGTGACGATTGTAGCGGAGGACAATGGAACAGGCATTAGCAAGGAACGGTTGGAGCAGATTAAACGGTCGCTTGGCAAGTATACGGTTCAGGAGCAGGAGGATTCGCTTGGACTGCGAAGTGTGAAAGAAAGGCTTGAATTGATTTATGGCAAAGACGGTAGATTCGACATCGAGAGCGTCCAAGGAAAAGGGACGAAGATTATTTTCAGCTTCCCGGCTTTAAGGAAAGGAGAGATGGAAAATGTACCGCGTATTTCTAGTCGATGACGAGCCGTTTATACTAGAGGGCTTATACGATGCCATAGATTGGGCAGCCCATGGCCTGGAGCTGACGGGCAAAGCAGAAAATGGCCGCAAGGCGCTCGAGCTGCTGCAGCAGGTTCCCGCTGATTTGCTCATTACCGATATTTCCATGCCCATTATGAATGGGCTGGAGCTGATTCGGGCTGCGCGAGCGATCAGGCCGGAGCTGAAGGTTATTATTTTGAGCGGCTACAATGATTTTGAATATTTAAAGGAAGGCATGCAGCTGGGCATTGAAAACTATTTGCTGAAGCCGCTTAATTTCGCCGAGCTGGCCGCAACGCTTGCCCATACGGTCAAGAAGCTGGATGAAACAAGGCGAAGCAGCGCTCTTGAAGCTGAGAAAATTGATATTTTAAAAGATACGATTCTTTATCGCTGGCTGACCGCTGCGATCGATTCCATTCAATTGCAGGAGCGGGCGGCGCTGCTGGATATCCATTTCAGCGGCCGTTATATGACGACGATGCTGCTCAGAGGGGGCGGCGAGCGGGAGGACGGACTCATGCAGGAGCTGCGGCAAACGGCAAATGCCAGCCATGACAGGCTGTTTCTGCGAAATGTAGAGGGTGATGCCGTGCTTGTGTTTATGGCGGAGGAGGAAGCGGATTGCGCTGCCATGGCCCTGCAATTTGCTTTGCAGCTGAGGCAGAGAGAGGAGGCGTGCCCTTATCGGATTTCCATCGGCGCTCCTCAGGCAAGAGGAGTGCAGGAGGCACTCAGCTATGAGCAGGCGCTGCGGGCACAGGACTATTTTTTGCTGCTGCATAAGGAAGAGATTGCTTTGTATGAGGATTATGCGGCAAAAAAGGACGAGCTGCTGCCTGATACGGAACTAAACTGGGCTAGCTATAGGAAGAAAGTTTCCGCTGCGGATACGGAGGCGCTTGTCGCTGAGCTGACAGGCGACTTCCAGGCGATTCAAGCATCCGACGCGGCGACGCCAAGCAGGCTTCGCATGCTGGTGATGCAAACGCTGCTCTGGCTGCATCAGGAGCTGGGCGGAGCCAATACGGTTAATGCCATTATTGCGGACCATATGAACGCTTCCTTTTACAAGGCGGCGAAGGCTTCGGAATGGGAGGAGCTGCTTGCCATTATGACAGGAACAATCCGTGACATGTCCACGATGCTTGTTAAAGAGGAGACGAACCCTACGGTCAAGCAGGTGCTGAAATACGTGGAGCAATATTTTGCCACCGATTTGTCCCTCAAGCAGCTGGCGCACAAATACCATATTCATCCGGTTTATTTAGGCAAGCTGTTTCTGAAGGAAACCGGGGAGAGCTTTACGGAATACGTCAATAAATACCGGATCGAGCAGTCCAAGCTGCTGCTCCGCACAACGGCGCAGAAGGTTCATGAGATTTCCCGAAACGTCGGCTATTGGGACAGCGGTTATTTTCATAAACAGTTTAAAAAATATGTTGGCGTAACGCCAGCCGATTATAAAAGCATGTTATTTGCAGCAAACGGCGAATCGGGTGACTCTCCTACATAAAGAGCAGCGTTGTATATGTTTATTTTGAACAGCGTTTGTTTAGTTTCTTCTCTATTTGAAAGTGCTTACATCCGTTAATCTACAAGTAAGTGTTAAGCGTTAGTAAAGGGGCTACAAAAAAAGGGAGGTAACGATTGATGAGACAAAACAAAAGCTGGATGATGCTGCTCGGGGTGCTGCTTTCATTTTCGCTGCTGCTAGGGGCATGCAGCACAAACGGCGGCGCAAAAGAAACAGGTGCAACGGCGGAGAGCAGCGGCAGCGGCAACGGCGGCAATGCGGGCAAAGATGAAACGGTGGAGCTGAGCTGGTACACAATCGGTACCCCGCAAAAGGATGTAAACCGCGTCATGGAGGAGGTCAGCAAATATACGGCTGAGAAAATTGGCGTAACGATCAAAATGACCCAAATTGATTGGGGCGACTACACGCAAAAAATGCAAATCGCTACCTCATCAGGAACGCCTATGGACATCATGTTTACTTCTTCATGGGCCTTCGATTACGTGCAAAATGCCCGTAAAGGAGCCTTTTATGAAATTGACGAATTGCTGAAGGAGCAGGGCAAAGGAATTGTGGAGACGCTTGATCCAGCCTTCCTCGAAGGCTCCAAAGTAGACGGCCACAACTACGGCATTCCGGCGAAAAAAGAGCTCCCGGCGCTTGAAGTATGGCGCTTTAACAAAACCCTGCTCGATAAATACAATCTGAGCATGGACGGCATTTATACGCTGGAAAGCATAGAGCCGCTGCTGAAGACGATTAAAGACAGCGAGCCGGACATTACCCCATTCGCCATAACGAAGGACTATATGCCGGTGCTGCCGTACGATTATTTGATCTCCAACCTGCCAATGGTTGTAAGCTTGGATAAAGGCGACTACAAAGTCTTAAATGTGCTGGAGACGCCGGAGCTTAAAGCAGCGCTTGATACGATGCACAGCTATTACAAGAAGGGCTACATTTCGCCAGAGGCGGCAACGACGAATGGGCTGGATGATACGCAAAAATCCGGCAAATGGTTCCTTGACCGCGCAGCGACGACGCCATTCGCCGATAATCTGTGGAGCGCGAGCTATGGCTATCCAGTCGTGTCAACACCAGCGAGCGAATCGATCATTTTCAACTGGTCCGTCATGGGCTCGCTGCAGGCGATTTCAGCAAATTCGGAGCATCCAGAGAAAGCAATGGCATTTTTAAACTTGCTGAACACTGATCCGGTATTGCGCAATATGATCGATTCCGGCATCGAAAACGTTCATTATAAGAAAACGGCTGACAACGCAATGGAAAACTTGGATGATTCGAAAAACTATGATATGCCAACCTTCTCGCTAGGCAATGTCACGTTGACGTATCTCAATACGGGCGATCCTGAGAACAAATGGGATGAATACAAAGTATTCAACGAAGCGGGCAAAGCAGCGCCAACGCTGGGCTTCAACTTCGATTCAACGAGCGTCACGACCGAGCTGGCATCGATTCAGAACGTCAAAGGCGAGTTCTGGTCGGCGTTAATGACGGGTACAGTTGATCCAAATGAATATTTGCCAAAAGCGATTGAGAAGTTTAAAGCAGCCGGACTGGATAAGGTAATTGCCGAAGCCCAGACCCAGCTTGATGCGTGGAAAGCGGCTAATCCTAAATAATCCGCGGAGAGGGAGAGGCGAATTTTCGGATTTGCCTCTCTTTTTTTATAACGATAATGAGTATTGAGAAGCTGGCGGTTTAAGGAGAGGAACGATATGAGCGACAAGCTGAAAATATTTTTGCGGGACATCTTTCGCAATCGGGCGATGCTCCTGATGGTACTGCCGGGCGCCCTATGGTTTTTGCTGTTTTCCTACCTGCCGATGGCGGGCACGATTATTTCCTTTAAGCAGTACAGATACAGCAAGGATGGCTTTTTTGCCAGCATCATGAATAGCAAATGGGTGGGCCTGGACAACTTCAAGTTTTTGTTCAGCACCTCGGATGCCTATATCATTACGCGCAATACGGTGCTCTATAATGCGGCGTTTATTATTTTAGGGCTCATTTTGGCCGTAGCGATGGCGATTATTTTAGTTGAATTGACGAACAGGCGGCTGAGCAAGTTTTTTCAAACGGCGATGTTTATGCCTTATTTTTTATCGTGGGTTATTGTCGGCTATTTTGTATTCAGCTTTCTCAGCTTTGATAAAGGGCTGATTAATAAAACGTTCGAATGGATGGGCATGGAGCGGATCAATTGGTATTCGGAGCCTGCCAAATGGCCATTTATCCTCATATTGGTCAACCTGTGGAAGCTCGTCGGCTACAACAGCGTCGTGTATTTGGCGGCTATTATGGGAATTGACCGCTCGCTTTATGAGGCTGCGATGATTGACGGTGCAGGCAAATGGAAGCAAATTACGAATATTACGATTCCGCTGCTCGCTCCGGTCATATCGATTATGACGCTGCTCGCTGTCGGAAAAATCTTTTACGCGGATTTTGGACTCTTTTATCAGGTGCCAAGGGATTCGGGCCTGCTCTATTCGATGACCAACGTCATTGATACGTATGTGTTCCGAGGCTTGAAAGTGAACGGCGAAATCGGCATGAGCACGGCTGCCGGGCTGTATCAGTCCTTCGTCGGTTTTCTGCTTGTTCTGCTATCTAACTACATCGTCAGAAGAAAAAATAAGGATAATGCCTTGTTTTAAACGAAGGAGGAGCTATAGGTGCCCGTAAAAAAATCAAAGCGTTTCGATCAAATCTCACCTGCTGCCAACTTTCTCCTGAGCCTGCTGACAGGTGCTATTGCGATTGCCTGCGTCTTTCCTTTTCTGTTCGTCGTCATCATTTCATTTACGAATGAAAAATCGCTTGCCTCGAACGGCTACCGGATTATTCCGAAGGAATGGAGCCTGGAGGCGTACCAATATATATTCCGGACAGGCGAGGCGCTGCTGCGCTCGTATGGCGTTACGATTTTTGTAACGGTCGTCGGGACACTGCTGAGCCTTGTCATTATTACGCTTTATGCGTATGCCATTTTTCAGAGAAGCTTTAAATATCGCCGCTTTTTCAGCTTTTTTGCGATTTTTACGATGCTGTTCAACGGCGGCATGGTGCCGACCTTTATCGTCGTTACGCAGCTGCTGCATATGAAGGATACGATATGGGCGCTCATTATGCCGATGCTCGTCAATGCGTTTTATATTCTCATTATGCGAACATTTTTCAGTACGATGGTGCCAACCGCCATTATTGAATCGGGAAAAATCGATGGGGCGAGCGAGCTGCAAACGTTTATTCGGCTCGTGCTGCCGCTGTCGCTTCCCGGCCTTGCGACGATTGGCCTATTCAATACGCTCGGCTATTGGAATGACTGGTTTAATGCGCTCTTGTACATCGACACGCCTAATCTGGTGCCGCTGCAATCGATGCTGATGCGAATTGAAACGAGCATGCAGTTTATTATGCAAAACTCAACCAATGCTTCGCTCAGCACCGGCATTTTGCAGGACATGCCGCAGGATACGTCGCGGATGGCGATGGTCGTGCTGGCGACGGGACCGATTGTGCTGGCTTATCCTTTTTTCCAGCGCTACTTCGTTCAAGGGCTGACTATAGGGGCGGTAAAGGAATAAAAGGGCGGTGAAAAAAGCGTAGCGGAATGAAAAGGTTGAGCGGAAGAAGCGTCAGCGTTCGCTTTTACCCTTGAAATTTCACCTATTGTAGCTGATTCAAAGAAATTCAAGGGTAATGGCGATCGTAAGCCCAGCTTTTCATGCAGCGCAGCTTCTTTTTTACCATACGTTTTCACTAGACGTTTAGGCTTGCAATGATTTTCACGTTCCGCTATACTGTCTATAATCTAATACATGTTATACGTTGATAGAGCGCAGTAGCAGCTTTGTCCCTGTTGCAGAAAGTCAGGGGTTGATGAGACCTGACACATACATGGGCTGCGAATTACACTCTGGAGTATCTTGGGTAATGCCAAGCGGCAGGGCGAACGATATTTCGCCGAAAGCGGTATGAGCAGCTTTTTTTCAAGCTGTTTGTGCAAGTTGGGTGGTACCACGGTTATTCAATCGTCCCTATGTCTCCAGTAGACGAGGGGCGATTTTTTGTTGCCCAAGGTGAAACGGCTGTCGCCGTCCTCTGGCGGCGCGGCGCGTTTCAGTCCGAGAAATATAAGCCTATTTATAAGTGCAAAACTTATAAATTCTTATATTTCAAGCAAAAACGACTTCGTCGTCCTTCTGGGACGTGCGAAGAGCTTTGTCGGAGAAATATAAGCCTATTTATACGTGAAAAACTTATAAATTTTTATATTTCAAGGTGAAACGGCTATCGCCGTTCTTTGGCGGCGCGGCTCGTTTCATTCCGAGAAATTTAAGCCCATTTATAAGTGCAAAACTTATAAATTCTTATATTTTGAAAAAGCCTAGCCCAGTGCGTTATTGTGCTCATTAACGTAAATCATGACCATTATTATCGAATAGAAAAGGGGTTGTTTGCTTTGAATATTATGGATGAACTCGAATGGCGCGATGCCATTAACCAGCAGACGGATGCGGAGGGACTTCGCGAGCTGACGAATACGAAGGCGGTATCGCTGTACTGCGGCGTTGACCCGACAGGCGACAGCATGCATATCGGCCACTTAATTCCGTTTATGATGCTCAAGCGTTTCCAACTGGCAGGCCATCGCCCGGTCATTCTGATTGGCGGAGCGACCGGAACGATCGGCGATCCGAGCGGACGCCAGACGGAGCGCTCGCTGCAAACGCTGGAGCAGGTACAGGCGAATGTCGATGCTTTGAGTGCTCAGCTGAAAAAGCTTTTTATGACCGACGGCGACAATCAGGTGCGCATGGTCAACAACTACGACTGGACGCACAAAATCAATGTCATTGAATTTTTACGCGACTTCGGTAAAAACTTCAGCATCAATACGATGCTGGCGAAGGACGTCGTCTCCAGCAGACTCGATAGCGGCATCTCGTTTACCGAGTTTTCGTACCAAATTTTGCAGTCGCTCGACTACTTGCACCTGTTCCAGAACGAGGATGTGCAGCTGCAAATCGGCGGTTCCGATCAATGGGGCAACATTACGAGCGGCCTTGACCTCATCCGGAAAAAAGAAGGCGCAGAAGCGAAAGCGTTCGGCCTGACAATTCCGCTCATGCTGAAAGCCGACGGCACGAAATTCGGCAAAACGGCGGGCGGCGCGATCTGGCTTGACCCGAATAAAACGACGCCATTCGAGTTTTACCAGTTCTGGGCGAATACCGATGACCGCGATGTCGTGAAATACTTGAAGTTCTTCACGTTCCTGAGCAAAGCGGAAATTGAAGCGCTTGAGGAGAAGGTGCAAACTGAGCCTCATAAACGCGAGGCGCAGAAGGCGCTGGCAGAGGAAATGACGAAATTCGTGCACGGCGAGGACATGCTGGAGCAGGCGAAGCGCATTACAGCAGCGCTGTTCAGCGGCGATATTCGCTCGCTGACAGCGGATGAAATTGAGCAGGGCTTTAAAGAAATGCCGACCTTCACAGCAAACGGAGAGCCGAAAAACATCGTCGACTGGCTCGTCGATCTCGGCATTGAGCCTTCGAAGCGCCAAGCGCGCGAGGATATTACGAAGGGCGCTATCTCCATGAACGGCGAGAAGGTGACGGAGCTGGAATTTACCGTTACAGCCGAGCATGCGATTGGCGGACGGTTCATCATTATCCGCAAAGGCAAAAAAAGCTACAGCTTAGTGAAGCTGAGCTAGAATAGGAAGCATGGAGCATGGAGCATGAAGCAAGAAGCAAGAAGCATACTTCTTTTTCGCGGCCTGACGATCCGCTATTTTAAGCTTTTGGTTGATTTCAGCGCTTGAGCGGACAGGAAATCCGTTATCTATGGGAATTTTGCACAAAAGCGGGGCATTCGCAGCCATTAGCGGCTCCTGAGTCCGCGAACCTCTCCATAAAGCGTTGTTTTGGGAAAATAGCGGCATCTCTGTCCGCCAAAGTTTCGGATTGAACCATTGCCCGGCCAAATAGGGTCGGCGTAAATATAGCCAAACAGCGTAAGGAAGCTGTTTGGCTATATTTTTTAACTATTTATGAGGAATTTCGTTATCTTGCTCTTTCATTCTCGGAGGCTTACAGCCTTGGTCACTTGAGGTATAGTAAGGATAAGACGAACGAAATGGAATAGCGGGGGGATGGAAATGGCCAAAACGATAAGGGAAGAGCTGCTTATGCGTGCGGAGGCGGATTATCAGAAGTTCGCTGCGTCGCTGATTCCGAATATTAGCAATGTAATGGGAGTCCGGCTGCCGGAGCTGCGCAAGCTTGCAGCGGAAATTGCGAAGGGCGACTGGCGCGCCTATTTGGCGGAGGCGGACGATGAATTTTTCGAGGAGGTCATGCTG
Source organism: Paenibacillus sp. JT22N7 (assembly GCF_059383875.1). Classification (NCBI taxonomy): domain Bacteria; kingdom Bacillati; phylum Bacillota; class Bacilli; order Caryophanales; family Paenibacillaceae; genus Paenibacillus; species Paenibacillus sp. JT22N7. The sequence continues at coordinate 465,489 of NZ_JBXENY010000005.1, read as the reverse complement.
CAAGGCATGGTCATTGGCCTCGTGAAGACGGATATGAAGGAGCTTCAGCGCTATATTGCTGATTTTGTGCCGAAAATCAACAACTGGTCCGTCTGCGACAGCTTCTGTGCGGGGCTGAAGGTGACCAAAAAACATGAGCAGGAAATATGGGATTTTATCCAGCCGTATTTTGCTTCGGAGCAGGAGTACGATTTGCGTTTTGCCGCGGTTATGCTGCTTAATTTTTATGTAATGGAGGAATATTTGGAGCGGGTGCTTCAGCGGCTCGATCAGATTGACCATCCTGCGTATTATGTGAAAATGGCCGTCGCATGGGCGCTATCCATTTGCTATATCAAGCAACCGGAGCCGACGATGGCCTATTTGAAAAATAATGCGCTCGACACTTTCACTTATAACAAAGCGCTGCAAAAAATAACCGAATCGTACCGCATCGATCCGGATACGAAAGCGATTATCCGCAGCATGAAGCGGAAAGTCGTGAAAAGCTAATGCTGCAGAAGAAAAGTATAGAGGAGTAAAGTAGAGCAAAGCTGAAAAGCCTGCTTTCTGCAAGCTGGAGGGGTTACGATGAAAAGTGAGCTTTTATATAAGCAGCCGAAGACGCTGCTCAATAAAGGAACCGGCTTTCTGTCAGGCTACAGCCATTCGCTCAATCCTTATACAGGCTGCGCATTTGCTTGCTCATATTGCTATGTGCGTGGCATGCCGGTGTCTATCTTCCGTGGACAGGAATGGGGAAGTTGGGTTGATGTCAAGCTGAATGCTGCCGAACTGCTAAAGAAAGAGCTGCGAAAAGCGAAGGGGCCGGTGACGATTTTTATGTCCTCCAGTACGGACCCGTATCAGCCAGCCGAATATAAGGAGCAGGTGACTCGCTCCTTGCTGGAGGCGATGGCGGAGGAACCGCCGGACTTTTTGCTAGTTCAGACGAGAAGCCCGCTGGTCACTCGCGATATCGATTTGCTGCTGCGCCTGGGAAGTCGGGTACGCGTCAGTATGACGGTGGAGACGGATTTGGAGGCGATTCGCAAGCATTTTTCACCGATGGCTCCGCCTATTCAAGCTCGATTGAAAGCTTTAAAATTATTGAAGGAAGCAGGAGTGCCAACTCAGGCGGCGGTTGCTCCATTGCTGCCAAGCAGCGAGGCATTTGCGGACAAGCTAGCTCCGCTCGTGGATCGGGTGTGCATAGACGATTATTTTATGGGTGACGGAAGCGGCGGTAAACGAACTAAGCGACTTGGACTAGAGACACTGTATGCGCAGCTGGGAGCAGAGGAATGGAATGAGCCTTCGGCTTACGAGACTGTTTATCGGCAGTTCCGTGAGGTATTTGCGGAAGAGCAGCTTTTTATAAGTCAGGCGGGGTTTGAGCCTTGAGAGGGTGAATTTTCACAGGAAATGATTGTAAGTGGCAGATTTGGATGCTAGGATAAAAGAGGAGTGTCGCGCGAACGTTAAGCTCCCATGAAAACCCCGGGAGTTTCGCACATTGCGCCAGATCAGGGAAAACTCGGATTTTTATTTCCATGGGCATTAGGAAATGGAGTTGAATGAAGAGGTTCGCGGAAATGTACCATTTTCCCCTTGCTGCGCAAGGCTTCATGAGATATGCTGTCGCTCTCCGTGCGAGAGCGTGGATTGAAACCAGTCCTCGCCAAAGTTCCCGCTGTACAGGTTTTGTCGCTCTCCGTGCGAGAGCGTGGATTGAAACCGACAGGTTTATCTAAGTCCAACACCCTAGGCTCTGTCGCTCTCCGTGCGAGAGCGTGGATTGAAACTCCAATTCGCTTCACTGCCTCCTTCACCGTATCCGGTCGCTCTCCGTGCGAGAGCGTGGATTGAAACGCGTTGAAGCCCTCCATACCCGCCCGCGTTGCGCTTGTCGCTCTCCGTGCGAGAGCGTGGATTGAAACCGGCAATTCCTTTTTCACGCTTGCACCACTTTTCGTCGCTCTCCGTGCGAGAGCGTGGATTGAAACATGCCTCCACCTCTTACAGCGAAGCCGGGAACACGTCGCTCTCCGTGCGAGAGCGTGGATTGAAACAGTTGGAGTTATATAATACTGTTGAGGAGAAAAAAGTCGCTCTCCGTGCGAGAGCGTGGATTGAAACTCAAACTGGATCATGGCTGCTCACCCTCTTCATTGTCGCTCTCCGTGCGAGAGCGTGGATTGAAACACAAAGGCCACAACTGCATTAAAGGCCGTCATTATGTCGCTCTCCGTGCGAGAGCGTGGATTGAAACATCCGTTGGTTTGGGTGAGAAAACGATTCACAAGGTTGGTCGCTCTCCGTGCGAGAGCGTGGATTGAAACCGAACAGGAGTGGGAACGTCCTCACCGCGACTATGTCGCTCTCCGTGCGAGAGCGTGGATTGAAACTTGACTCGATCAAGTACCGCCGATCCTCCGCTAACGTCGCTCTACGTGCGAGAGCGTGGATTGAAACATGGGAGAGGACACAAAACCCTACTTGTACGTGTGGTCGCTCTCCGTGCGAGAGCGTGGATTGAAACTCCGTTCCCTCAATACCAGCTGCTAAGCCAGCCCCGGTCGCTCTCCGTGCGAGAGCGTGGATTGAAACCGGAATGTCCCCACCGCCATTCATCGCTATGACCTGTCGCTCTCCGTGCGAGAGCGTGGATTGAAACAATACTATAAGTATGCGACGGAAAAGAAGGCAGATGTCGCTCTCCGTGCGAGAGCGTGGATTGAAACCGATTACAAATACGACGATCAACCAAAACCACCATTGTCGCTCTCCGTGCGAGAGCGTGGATTGAAACCGTTCTTTTAACAATTCCCCCAGCCTGCATTCCCCGGTCGCTCTCCGTGCGAGAGCGTGGATTGAAACTATCAATATATGGTATAATCTGTATCTCTGTCAATAGAGTAGACACAAGAAACCGAGATTTTTAAGCTGCCTTTCGGTACCTGCGTTCGCATTCATTGGGAGTGAGATACCCGATGGTCGAGTGAATGCGTTTGGCATTGTAGAAGCAGAGGATGTATTCAAAGATGCGTTTACGTGCTTGCTCCCGCGTTTTGAAGCGCTCCAAATAAATGAGCTCCTTTTTAAGAACGCTATGGAACGCTTCGATACAAGCATTGTCATAGCAGTTGCCTTTGCGACTCATACTAGCCTTCATATTGTAGGTTTTTAGACGGGCTTGGTAGTCATGAGAAGCATACTGACTTCCTCGATCAGAGTGATGCAGCACTTCACCCGTTGGGCGCTGCTGCTGATGCGCCCGATCAAGCGCCTGAAGGACTAATTCTTTGGTCATCCGATCACTCATTTGAAAGCCCACAATTTTGCGGCTATACAAGTCCATGACGCTCGCCAAATAGAGCCATCCTTCATCCGTGGCAATGTAGGTGATGTCGGTCACCCAAGTTTGATTGGGTGCCTCGGGTCTGAATTGGCGATTGAGTACATTTTCGGCGACAGGTAGGTTGTGTTTGGAGTTCGTTGTCGCTTTATATTTTTTAATGGTTCGGGATTTCAGACCCTGCTCCTTCATCATTCGAGCGACAGTCTTCTCCGAGATTTTCCTGCCCTGTTTATGTAGCATTTGTGTAACCTTCGGGCTTCCATAAAGCCTACGAGAATCTAGAAAGATTCGCCGAATACGCTGTACCAGCTTTTTACGGCTTTTCTCTCGTTTGCTGACTTTACGTGTGGTCCATTTGTAATAACCGCTTCTGGAAACGCCCATAGCAGCACATAGCTTTGCGACACGGCAATGGAAGCGGTGATTGTGGATGAAGGCATAGATCAGCGCCGGTCTTTTGCAAAGTAGTGCATGGCCTTTTTTAGAATGTCATTTTCTTCTTGCAAGTCACGGATTTGCTTTTGTAACGCCTTGAGGGCCTTGTCCTCTTCTTTCAATTGACCACTGCCAGGAAAGGCTTGTCCGCCATCTTGTTTGATTTCAGATACCCACCGATACACGGTATTGACGTGCAGCCCTAATTCCTCTGCCACTTGAGGGGCCGTTTTTCCCTCTTCTTGAATCATCTGGACGACTTGTCTTTTAAAGGCTTGATCATAATGTTTCTTTGTCACTTCGTTCACCTCGAATTTGGATAGGTCTATTTTATCCGATTCTCGGTTCTACGTGTCTACTTTTTAGTCTAACAACAATCTATTTAGCAAGTATCGTCGCTCTCCGTGCGAGAGCGTGGATTGAAACATTTACGCCACCACATATAAGCGGCTACACCGATAGGTCGCTCTCCGTGCGAGAGCGTGGATTGAAACGGAAGGAACCAGTTGGTATATGAAGGTAAGTTCTGGTCGCTCTCCGTATGAAAGTTTTGGAAATTTTCAGGCATCTCTTAAAATGATTGAACTATAAGGCTGGTCTCCATTTGACAACTTATTTTAAAAGTCGTACAACTGCATGGATGCCCTGATAAACTGTTACATCTATATAGTGGTTTGATGTTTTTTTCATGGTTCCCTATTTTAAAAATTTTGTATGTAGTCTAAGTTTGTTTTTATTCATTGCATAGGAATAACCTCTTCGTCTTTTTCATAATAATGTTTAAGGCTTGATTTCGAGGGGGCGATTATATGCAAGCGTTTACTTGTACTAACGACAGAAAGATCGACGATAGAATTTCACGGCTGAGGTACAAGTACTCCCGAATATTCAGCATTGGATTTTGGACAATCAGATTTTTTTAGCCAAAAAGGCCGTAATCCGCCAGATAAGAGCTCTGTGGATTACGGCCTTTATTTAAACAAAATTGAAGTTTTGGGGTTACGTTGGACAATAGGGAGTTAGCATCATGAATGTAAGAGAGGTTATGCTCCCCTCACGGGGAGCGCCAAACGGAATCTTTAAAATAGGGTTTCAATCCACATCCTTTAATTGATCCAGGATGACTTTTAAAATAGTATTTTAGGTAAAAAATGTCTTTACAACCAATAGGTTACCTCGTACACTTATGGAAAGCAATGGTATATAGGTCTCAGTGAAAAATGTCGAGGTGATTCTTCTGTACTATGCGCATCGAACAAAATCAGATGATAAAGCAACGTGGCAGCTGCTTATAGTTCATCTTCAAGAGGTAGCAGAGCTAGCTGGACATTTTGCGGCCGCTTTTGGTGCAAGAGATTGGGGGAAAGCAGCTGGAATCCTACATGATTTAGGCAAGTATTCGAAGAAATTTCAACTTAGGCTGGATGATTCTCAAATAGCCGTGGATCACGCAACAGCAGGAGCACAGCATATGATGGAACGTGAAAAGGGCGATTACGCCTTGTTGTTGGCTTATATCATAGCAGGGCACCATGCTGGCCTTCCGGATTGCGGTACAGATGCCGGTGAACAGTCGACACTGCTTAATAGGCTAAAAAAAGAGGTGGAGCCTTATCAAGAAGCGGCCTTTAATGAGCTGCCACAGCAGCTCGGCCTAGATAAACTTTCGCTCTCTCTGAAGCCAGGAATATCGCCGGAATTTCAACTCGCTTTTTTCACAAGAATGATTTTCTCTTGTTTAATTGATGCGGACTCGCTTAATTCTGAGGCTTTCTCGAATAAGAAGCAGAGTGCCAAACGAGGAAAAATAGCAGATTTTCCAGAGCTGTTTAAGAAATTTGAAACTTACATACAAGATGAGTTTGGTGATCCTGAGTCATCAATTAATTATAATCGTTCAGAATTGCTAACTCACTGCATAACTAGGGCGCAAAGCCCAAGAGGAATGAAGACACTTACTCTACCTACTGGAAGTGGCAAGACGCTTATTTCCCTCGGATATGCACTTCGTCATGCCATTCACCATACAACTAATGACGATCAGGCTATAAGAAGAATTATTTACGTAATTCCATATACAAGCATTATCGAACAAAATGCGCGAATATTCAGAGAAGTTCTAGGTGATGAAAATGTGCTGGAACATCATTCTAACGTTCAGCATGAGAAGAAACAAGACAACGAGGATGGTAGCATTGATTTGAAAGAGAAGCTTCAACTCGCGGAGGAAAATTGGGATTATCCTATTATTGTAACTACTAATGTGCAGTTTTTTGAATCTTTGTTTGCAAATAAGCGTGGAAGCTGCCGCAAGCTGCATAATTTAGCGAATAGCATCATTATTTTAGATGAAGCGCAACTCATGAATGGCGGTTTGTTCAAACCTTCACTTTATGCTTTGCAGGAGTTAACGCATAACTATGGGGCAACGGTATTGCTGTGTACAGCAACGCAACCGGAAATAGCGAAGCTGTTTCATGGGCCTATTGAATTAGAAGAGTTAACAGATGATGTGCCCTTGAGGTTCGAGCAGTTCAAACGCGTGTGCATAAAGCAAGTCGGAACGTTAAGTTTGAATCAGATCGATGAACAACTTGCTTCTCATAAACAGGTGCTGTGTATTGTGAATACACGTAAAATAGCGCGGGAAATCTATGCACAGTGTCTCAAGCGTAGTAGTGAAGATGTAATGAAAGAGGGAATTTTTCATCTAAGTGCTCGAATGTGTCCGCTCCACCGGACAGATATCCTAGCACTTATACGTGAACGATTAAAAAAAGAAAATCTACCTTGTACCGTTATTAGTACGCAGCTTATTGAGGCTGGTGTAGATATTGATTTTCCTGCGGTATACAGGGAAATAGCAGGTCTGGATTCTATTGCTCAAGCAGCAGGACGCTGTAATCGCAACGGTAAAGCTCCTGTTGGATATACCTATGTTTTTGAAACGGAATATGGATTACCACCGGGGTGGTTCAGCGCAACAGCAGAAGTTACACGTTCTGTATTGGAGAAATACAAAGATGACCCCTTATCTTTGGAGGCAGTGCGGAAATATTTTAACGAGCTGTATTTCTATCAAAGCAGTGGCAAAGTGGATAAAACAGATTCGAAGGGGATATTAGAATTAATAGAGCGGAGGGGTGCTTTGCTGGAGTTTCCGTTTCGAGAAATTGCCCAGCGATTTCAGCTTATTGATACGGCTGCTAAGGCTATAATTGTGCCTTATGAAAGACCGAATGAGAGAGATGAGAAAAAGGATAATGCTTTAGAAGATGGGGTTTATATAGATGAACATGGGAATAAACAGGGAGGGCGGAATAACAGTAAGGCTTGGAAGCTTATTGATCAACTGCCATACGCTTTTCCAATGACTGGAATATTGAGGCAGCTCCAGCCCTATGTTGTTCAGCTTTATCCGGATGAGTTCAATGCATTTCAAAAGGCAGGAGAAATCGAGCAAGTGCGAGATGGGGTCTGGGTACTTAAAAACCCCGCTAAATGGTATGACGATAAACTTGGTGTAATTCCATATTCTCAGCAATTCCATGAGGATGAAATTTATATTTTTTAAGAGAGGAGGGTTTACTATGGGATATGGTATTCGCTTAAGAGTATGGGGAGATTACGCTTGTTTTACAAGACCAGAGATGAAGGCAGAGCGCGTAAGCTATGATGTCATTACTCCTTCGGCAGCACGAGGGATACTGGAAAGTATACATTGGAAGCCTGCCATTCGTTGGGTCATTGATCGTATTCATGTATTGAAGCCCATTCAGTTTGAAACGATTCGCAGAAATGAAGTGGAAGGTGTCATCTCCGCTCGTAATGTTCAACAGGCTATGGATGGCAAACCGATAACGCTTGCGCAAATCGTAACGGAGGAACGGCAGCAGCGTGCTACACTTATGCTAAAACAAGTAGCCTATGTAATAGAGGCCCATTTTGAAATGACGGATGCAGCGGGAACCGAGGATTCTCCGGAGAAGCATTATAATATTTTTCTTCGCAGAGCTCGTAAAGGGCAGTGTTTTCAGCAGCCTTATTTGGGTTGCCGTGAATTTCCAGCGAGTTTCGAACTAGTAGAAGTAGATGAAACCCTCCATTCCTATGCATATACAGATGTAGCAGAGAAGGACCTAGGCTGGATGTTGCGGGACATTGATTTTAACAATGAGATGACCCCGCATTTTTTTCGAGCGAATATGCGTTGCGGCGTGATAGAAGTTCCCAGATCGAAAGGAGGAGGTGAGCTGCTTCTATGATCATTCAAGCTCTATATGAACGTTATGAGCAGCTTGTCAGAAATCCTAAATCGAAGATAAGTCCTATGTATAGCAGCATGGGGAAAATCTCTTTTGTGTTAGTCATTTCAGCTACAGGTGAATTGTTAAATATAGTGGATATGCGTGAAGTGGACGGGAAGAGAAGGAAAGCATCAGCTATAAATATTCCCGAACAAGGCAGCAGAAGCAGCGGCATTAAGCCGTTCTTTCTCTCGGACAAGCCAGAATATTTGTTAGGCTACCATACTATATCGGATGTTGCAAATGCTTCGGCAACAGATGCTAAGAAGGTAGTAGATGCACGTAGAAAGTACGAGGCTTGCGTAGAGCTTCATCATAATATTTTGCAAAATTTGGAGGACAGTGGAGCCAAGGCCATTCTTGCTTTTTTCTCCCATTGGAATATAGAAACAGTACGTGAGCATCCAAAGCTCCAAAATTTTATTGCTGATTTAGATAAAGGGCTGGATTGCAACATGGTATTTCGACTTGATGAAGATGCTGATGGATATCTTCATGAACGTGAAGCGATAAAAACGTGTTGGATTCGTTATATGGAAAGTGAGAAAGCAAGCTCCGAGCTTATCGGGCAATGTCTGATTACGGGTAAAGAGGGGGAGCCGATTGCCCAAACGCATGAAATTAAAATTAAAGGCGTTCGCGGGGCGCAGTCATCTGGAGCGGCGCTTGTTTCCTTCAATGTTGATTCTTTCCTGTCTTACGGAAAAAAACAAAGCTTTAATGCGCCTGTCAGCAAAACTGCGGCTTTCGGCTACACGACAGCTCTGAATCATATGTTGGAATCGGATACGAATACCATTACAGGCATTGGCGATATGACGGTCGTGTTCTGGGCTGGTGCTTCTCCGTTTGGAGAAGATATGGAGAGAATTGTTGTGAATGCTTTTACTCAGAATCGCACTATAGCATTGGAAAATAAAGCAACAGATCAGATTATGGATGTTATAAAGCGCGTTCAGCAAGGAAAAAAACTAACGGAAAATATGTTGTCGATTAAAGAGACACCGTTTTACATTCTTGGACTTTCTCCAAATATGGCAAGAATTTCAGTACGGATGTTCTGGCAAGGACATTTTGGACAAATGTTAGAAAACATAAATGCGCACAGTACAGATATGGACATAGTGGGTTTAAAAGATTACCGGGCTGAGACTCCTTCTATTTACCGTATAATGGAAGAAACTAGGCGTGTAAGCAGCGAAGGCAAAAAGGTAGGGGAAGGTCCGCCGCCTGGACTAGGGGGAGCAGTTCTGCGTGCAATCGTGCAGGGAAACGCTTATCCACACGCACTTTATATGAGCATTGTTAATCGCATTCGTGTGGATGGAATTGTCAATCAGTTGCGTGTCGCCATTATTAAAGCTTACTGGAGCAGATATGCTCGCCTGAATAATAATTTGCAATTAGAGGGGGCTTTATCTGTGAGTATAAATGAAGAAAGTCAAGATGTCGGTTATCGTCTGGGAAGAGTATTTGCTGTGTTGGAGAAGGTGCAGATCGAATCGGTAGGAGATAATAAGTTGAATGCAACCATTAAGGATAAATATTTTGCATCGGCCGCTACTAGACCGCTAGCTGTATTTACTTTTTTATTCAAAAATTTGACTAATCATCATATGAAAAAAATGCGTTCCAATGGGAACGGTGGCTTGGCGGTAACCTACGATATTCTTTACCAGACCATCTTAAAAGGAATATATCCTATCCCAACAACTTTAAATCAACAAGAGCAGGGTTTATTCATTCTTGGTTACTATCATCAAAAACAACAATTGTTTACCAGCAAAAAGCAGTTAGCAGAACCAATATCAATACAAGAAAAAGACCATCAACAGTTATCTAATAGCGAAGAAGCTTAATTGATAATAATCCATCTCTATGTTTTGAAAATACGATTTGAGAGGCGATGATTGAAAATGGCAATTGAACAAGCGGAATTGGAAAAAGTCGGGCAAAATAGTGCGTTAGCTCAAAGATATGATTTCTCCATTTTTTTTGATGTAACAAATGGTAACCCCAATGGTGATCCTGATGCAGGAAATATGCCGCGTACCGATCCAGAGACAGGTCATGGTATTGTGACTGATGTATGTATTAAACGAAAAGTCCGCAATTATATTGAGCTGACTAGGGAAGGGGAAGAAGGCTTTAACATTTATGTGACAGAGGGCGCAGTGCTTAATGAGCAGCAACGCCGCGCATATCGAGCGATTCGACCAGATGATGCTGATACTAAGGAATTGAAACCTAAAAGTCAGGAACAATCACGTCAATTAACACGTTGGATGTGTGATAATTTCTTTGATATTCGTACCTTTGGTGCAGTTATGACAACGAAGGTGAATTGTGGACAGGTGCGTGGGCCGATTCAGTTTACGTTTGCCCGGAGCATTGATCCTATTTTTCCTCAGGAGCTAACAATTACTCGTCAGGCAGTAACGCAAGAAGGAGCTGCTAAAGAAAGAGAAATGGGACGTAAACACATAGTTCCATATGGTCTCTACCGTATGGATGGGTATATTTCGGGTTATTTGGCAGAAAAGACGGGATTTACGAACAATGATTTGGAATTGTTATGGGAAGCTCTGCTTCATATGTTTGAGCATGATCGCTCAGCATCACGGGGACAAATGACGGTTCGAAAACTTGTTGCTTTCCAGCATGAGACAAGGCTTGGTAATGCTCCCGCTCACCAATTGTTGGAACGTGTTGATGCTATTCGTGTGAGAGACCAGAGTCTGCCAGTAGAGCCGATTCGTTCTTTCAAAGAATATGAGATTACGATTAATAGGGATGATTTGCCTGAAGGTATCAAAATACTAGAATGGTAGGCGAATAAGAGGGGGCGGGCAATGGCAAAGAAGTTACTCTATCAGGAAGATGATTTGCTGATGCTATCTGGTGTTCAGCATTATGCGTTCTGCAAGCGTCAGTGGAGTCTTATTCACATCGAGCAGCAGTGGAGCGAAAATGTTCTTACTTACGAAGGTCAACAAATGCACGGCCGGGCGGATGATCCTTACTTTAGTGAAACGCGCGGCGATGTGCTCATCTCAAGGGCTCTGCCACTCGTTTGTTATTCGATTGGGTTTTATGGTAAAGCGGATGTGGTTGAATTCCATGCAGTAGTAAGTTCTAGAAGCAGTAGCATTATAGGAGAAAGAGACGCCATTGCTCTTCCGGGCCGGGAAGGGCTATGGCGTCCTTTTCCGGTAGAGTACAAGCGCGGTAAACCAAAAAGCGGAGATTGGGACGAAGTACAACTATGTGCCCAGGCAATGGCGCTTGAAGAGATGTTCGGTGTCCAACTAACGGAAGGAGCATTGTATTATGGTGAGCGCGGCAGAAGGGTTAGCGTTACCCTAACTGAAGGCTTAAGGCGGCGAGTTTATGCTTTGTTTGAAGAAATGCATGGATTATTTTTAGCAGGATTAACGCTTCCAGCTGTTTATTCCTCCAAATGCAAAAATTGCTCGCTATTGGATATATGCATGCCAGCGATCTTATCCCGAAAATCTAAGCAAAGCAGGGGATATCTCCAGCACTATTTAGACAAGGAGATGGGCTAAACGAAGAAAGGAGGAAGCAGTATATGCGTAAACTGTTAAATACGTTATACATTACTTCACCTAGCAGCTATTTAACACGTGAAGGGGAAAATATAATCGTCAAGGCGGAGGATCGTGATCCTCTTCGAATGCCGATTCATATTTTGGAAAGTATCGTAACTGTGGGGTATGCAGGTGCAAGTCCGTCTTTGATGCAGCTGTGTGCAGAGCGTGGAGTCTCCTTATCGTTTTTACAAGAGAATGGGCAATTTATGGCAAGTGTACATGGGAAGACAACTGGGAATGTGCTGCTTAGACGCAAACAGTATCGGCTGGCTGACGGTGAGGGAGCAGCCATTTATGCGAAGAGGTTTATTTTTGCTAAAATCGCCAATTCAAGAACAGTATTAAATCGGGCTATACGCGATCATGGATCAAATATTGCATCAGATAAAGTGAACAAAGAAGCTGATTTCTTAAAAAGGTATCTAAATAAGGTGTTAACTGTTCCTAGGCTGGATGATATACGAGGCATTGAAGGAGAAGCAGCACGCCGCTATTTTTCGGCATTTAATGAGTTGATTTTGGCAGATAAAGAAAGTTTTTATTTGAGGGGGCGTAATCGTCGACCTCCTCTTGATCGTGTTAATGCGCTATTGTCTTATACATACACCTTGCTTCGATTAGAAGTTCAATCCGCACTCGAAACGGTGGGTCTTGATCCTGCGGCGGGCTTTCTCCATCGTGATCGCCCAGGAAGACCAAGCCTTGCGTTGGATTTAATGGAAGAGTTACGGGCTTATATGGCAGATCGTTTAGTGCTTTCCCTTATCAACCGTAAGCAGATTCAAGCGAATGATTTTACTATTAAAGAAAACGGGGCAGTGTTGCTAAAGCCGGATTTAAAGAAAGAGCTGATTACGGCTTGGCAAAAAAGAAAGCGTGAAGAAATTCGTCACCCATTTTTGGATGAAGTCATTCCAATTGGTCTGCTTCCTTATAGCCAAGCATTGTTATTGGCAAGGACGATTCGAGGAGACTTGGAGGAATATCCTCCATTTCTGTGGAAGTAGGGGGTAAATCCAATGATGATTCTAGTAACGTATGATGTGAATACGACGACGCCCGAAGGCCGAAGACGGCTGCGACAGGTTGCGAAGTGCTGCCTAAATTACGGACAGCGTGTTCAAAACTCTGTTTTTGAATGCATGGTAGACCCTCTGCAATTCAAGCAATTGAAAGATCAGCTATCTAAGGAAATTAATGAAAATACTGATAGCCTGCGCTATTATTTGCTTGGTGCCAACTGGAAGAAGCGTGTGGAGCATGTAGGTGCCAAGGAAGGCTATGATCCTGAAGGGATTTTGATAGTGGATTAGTTGTTAAGATACACTTATTATGAAACGGGAAAAGATTAGGTGTATTGATTTAGAACAATATATTTAAGTCGAAATTACTGAATAAATTTTTGCTGTGCGAACCTTAAGCGCCCATGAATTTCCTAGGAGGTTCGCACACTGTATTTTATATGGCGGGTTGCAATAATAGTATTTATTTTAGCTCATTGATTAGACTGGGTAGATAAGGTTCGCGGAAAATATGTATTTTTCCCGCGCTAGTGAAGGCTTTTCATGGTATGCTGTCGCTCTCCGTACGAGAGCGTGGATTGAAACATCCGAAGGGCCGCGCTCCGAACCGCGCGTGCAGGTCGCTCTCCGTACGAGAGCGTGGATTGAAACTCTTCAATCCCTGCCGTGAAGTCTTGGAAGGAACTAGTCGCTCTCCGTACGAGAGCGTGGATTGAAACTATGATCGGTGCAGGAATTGAAGATGGAGACATAGTCGCTCTCCGTACGAGAGCGTGGATTGAAACCGGTCGATAAAAGTAATGAGTCCCATTTCTGGCGGTCGCTCTCCGTACGAGAGCGTGGATTGAAACCGATCTGCCCGAACATATCAACACCTTGCCGGATGTCGCTCTCCGTACGAGAGCGTGGATTGAAACGGACGTTATCCCGAATTGTTTCATCATCGTGTCAGTCGCTCTCCGTACGAGAGCGTGGATTGAAACCGTCCCTGCTTATATCTCGCGTAAACAGGAGACAGAGGTCGCTCTCCGTACGAGAGCGTGGATTGAAACCAGGTTGCATTAACCTGGTCACCGTCTCGGCTGGTCGCTCTCCGTGCGAGAGCGTGGATTGAAACTGCGGGGGTGCGTAATACAGCACTCGGCGGGGCTAGTCGTTCTCCATGCGAGAGCGTGGAATGAAACGCAATTCAATGACTGACCTGATCGGCGGAAATATTTTAATTTAAAAAACTACAATAATTTACAAACGAAAAAAGATGTTTTTAGTCATGAAGACTCATGAATTATTTTGTCATTCAATAGTATACTTAATGTTGAAATATATCCCAATATTTCAAATTTTATATTATTGAAAGGTGTGTTGTGATTTTGAAGAAGAGCAAGTTAGTTTTATTAGGTATGGTTATTATGTTGTGCATGATTTCTGCTATTCCTGTCTCTGCCCAATCGGTAACTAATTCTAACTCCAATGTCATTGCTCCTGCAGCATATTGTCCGTCGTGTACGATGATTGGCCTTCCGTATCCTAAGAAAGATTATTCCCGCTCTGATTTTATTGGTGCAACTATTCAATATAACGGTTATACATACCGTTTCTTGGAAATAGATGATAGCTTGAGCACTTCCACACGTTGGTGGACGGTATGGTATAGATAATTTGATGCCCATTGCTCCTATAGTTTAGAGATCGCTTTCCATGTGGGGGCATAAAGCTTAATAAGAAAGCTTCAATGATGTTGCTTTAATTAGAACCCAATAAACAAAAAAACGGCTGTCGAGCATCCTCGACAGCCGTTTTAACATTCATTACCGCATTTCATTCCTCAATCCATCTACTATTTCGTCACACTACTCAGCTTATAAGCCCCATCAGCGAGCCTGTTCGTATTTGCAAAGTCGACGCCCGGCGCATTCGTTTGCGGGCTGATGATCGCAATGGCGATATCATAGGTTCCCGCAGCAAGTCCGGTGACGGGGATCGAATCGGTAATCGTATAAGTGCCTGTTTTCCACGTGCGCAAATCAACGGTTGTCGTCTTCTTCGCGACGATCGTATTGCCGCTGCGCAGCTGGATTTCGACTGGCCAGCCGAATGGGAAGTGCTGAACACCTTTATTTTCTACCTTAATCGTTGTCGCAAGCGAGCTTCCGGTTATGGCAGATGGATGCGAAATTTCCTTCACGACAAAATGATAGCCCATCCGTTTTTTCAGGGTGTCTATATTGCTTTGCAGCGTATTGCCTACGGCGAGCGAAGCGGGCGAGTTGGGACCGAGCCAGCTTGGCTTGCTCAGCTCCGTCTGGCGTTGCGTTTCCGTAAAGCCGCTGCCCGTAGTGAGCGCGGCAGTCATGCCGGACGCTCCGCCATAAAATTCCCCGCCAGAAATGCGCGTCTCCCAAAAGTTAGCGTGCGCAGGCTGCTGCTGGCCGATGTCGTCCCAGTAGCCATTTTGCGTGCCGGTATACCAGCCCCAATCCGCATCGAAGCTGTCTTTATGTCCGAACACATCGTTAAACATGCCCATTACCATGCCTTTATTGTTCGTTTTGGCAAGCGCAATGCTGCGTCTGATCAGCACCTGCATTTTGTCCTCTTTGCCGGCGAAGGCATCAATATAATGCTGCACATATTGATTCGAAATCGCATTTGGTGGGAAAGCGCCCGTGTAATTGGCTTCGCCATTTGGCCCTACATAAGGCCATGTGTGAAATTCCGCCCAATGGCCAATCGAGCCAATTTGCACAAAAGCGACCGGACGTTCATTTGTATTATACCGGGCGGCGATCGCTTCAATAGCGAGCTTATGCCGCTCTATTAAATAAGCAGAGCTGTAGTTGGGCGAAAAGCCCATATTGTTGCCGGTGCCCATTCCGCCTGTCGTATCGTTATAAGCGGTGCCTGGAGATTGGCCGAGGGCGACCATCTCATTATAAAGCCAATCGGGAATATCCCGGTGCGCTGCGCCAGTTGGGCTGTCTAGAATAAACCGCAGCACAACTTTTACGCCTAGGCTGTTCCAATGAGCAAAATTGTTCGTCGCTTCAATGGCAGCGAAATTATACGTTCCCTTCGTCGATTCAAGCTCCTTCCAAGTTACCCCAGCATAAACGAGCTTGTGCTGCTGGGGGTAGCCAGTCGTTTTAGCCGATGGAGCCCAGCCTTTAAACGGGTTATTAAGCGGGCTGTCGAGCTCAACCGGGTATGCGACCGTTGTCGCTCCGCCAGGGTCGCCCGAACCGCCGCTGGAAGTAAGTAAATAAGAGGGCAGCGTCTGGCTTGCCGCAGGCAGCCGCGAGGTTGTGGAGTTGTTATCAATATAGCCAGCTTGAATGGTGCTGCCAGCGCTGATCTGTAAAGTGGCCAGAGGTATGGCGACTTCAATAACGGTTGAGCTGCGGAAAAATTGGGAGGAGGAGAGGGTGGTATTGGCATTCCAGCTCCAGTTGCTGCCGGTTCCTGCATAGCGGTATAACCCGGCATTTTCCAGCAGCCATTCGATGCCAGTAGCGCCCCAGCCTGATGCCTGATAGCCCGTTGCGGTATTGTTGTCGATATTCAGCCAAAAGCTGCCCGTTGCCGTGCTTAAGCCTGAGCCTTGAATGAGCAAATAAAGATTTGTTCCATCGTTTGTCATTTTGAAGCTTTGAGCGGCTCCCGTACCTGTAGCGAGCGCGTTAATGCTGCTCCAATCGCTTACATTGCCATCGACCGTAATGGTAGCGGCTTGTGCTCCCGGAACGGTGCCAATCGGTTGAAAGATCGCGAAGATGAGCGCAAATATCAAAAATAAATGAACCAATAGCTTTTTGTTGCCGGCTGCTTTAAACATGGTAAACCTCCTTGGGTATAGGGTTGTCCCGTTAGGACCTTCAAGCGAACGAATGGCCGTCTATCCTTCCATTTTACAGGTAAATCACCTCCCTTCAGCAGAAAAGCGGCTTGTCCAAAGCTTGTCCAAATCTGCCTTTAATTTGTTACCTTCATGAGAGCATTGTAAGCGGGATCATCTAGATGATGGATTTTTAAAATTGAAAATTTGCGGCAAATAATTCGAGGGATTTTCATGATGCAGAAGTCGGTTATATGTTGCATTATAGGCGATACGAACATACAGAACAAGAGAAAATTTCCAATTCCCACATGAAATTTGCCTAAATATAAAGCAGTTGACAAACTTCAATTCCATGTAATAATCTATATCAAATGAATTAAATTTGCGGCAAATACTTAACGGGATGAAAAGAGAGGTGTGACAAACAGTATCTTGTAAGCGTTTTATAACTATGAAAAACTGATGAAACCTCAGTTAATTCAAGGTTTTTAGCGAATATCAATTTATTTGCCGCAAATATAGCGAAAAATTAGCCAAAAATTAATTGACAACATAGGCGAACTGTTTTACTATCGTAACAGAAGCAAAACTTTGTTAGATAACCTAACATGAGACGCGGTGAATAACGAATACCGCTAAATTAATGACAACGGAGTGTGTAGACATGGGGAACATTAGAATGGCTTTTATCGGTGTCGGCGATATGGGGTCGCATCATTGCATCGGTTTTGATTTGCTTCCGGATAGTGATGTTCGTTATATCTGTGATATGAACGAAGCTAACGTAGCGCGTACCGTTGCTGAGCTTAAAAACAGCAGCCCGGTTATTGTGACGGATTACCGTGAGCTGCTTCATAAAGAGGATTTGGATGCGGTCGTCATTAGCGTTCCGAACTATTTGCACCGCGAGGTCGCCGTTGCTTTTCTGGAGGCAGGCAAGCATGTGTTTCTGGAGAAGCCGGTTGCCCACACGATTGAAGATTGCGATGCCATTATTGAAGCAGCGGAAAAATCCGGTCGCATTTTGCAAATCGGACTCGTTTACCGTTATTCCAACTTGTACCGCCGGATGGCCAAGGAGCTGGAAAATGGGCGTCTGGGCGATGTGAAGCTAATGTGGTGCAAGGAGTTCCGTGATCCATTCCCGCCAACCGAATGGTTTTATGACAAGTCGAAGTCGGGTGGTGCGATCGTCGAGAAGGATTGCCACCACTTTGATATTTTCAACTGGATGATTCAGGCGAATCCGGTACGCGTATTTGCTTCCGGCGGCCAGCATGTGATGAAGCAAGGACAAGAGAACATCATTACCAATTCCTACAGCCATTATCCAGCGAAAAATATTTCCGATACGTCGATCGTCGATCACGCCTTTATTACGATTGATTATGACAACGGCAGCAAGGCGAACCTCGGCCTTTGCATGTATTTGAAGCCAAGAAACTTGCTTGGCGAAGGACTTGAAATCGGCTTAATTGGCGACAATGGCGGACAGATGGTCGCGCGCAATGACAAGACGATTGATATCGTCGGCGGCGAGGATTGGACGAAGGACCATCTCGATATTGATGTATCCTCGGATTCCATTATGGGCGGCCATACGGGCGGCCAAACGCAGCGTATCGATTTCCTGAAATGTGTAAGGGAAGGCAAGCAGCCGTTTGCAACGGCACAGGTTGGCCGTAATGCGCTGCTGATCGCGCTGGCTGCCGAAAAATCTATTTTAGAAGAACGGTATGTCTATCTAGAAGAAATCACTGGCTAAGGGGTGTCATGATGAATAGCTTGCGAAAATATGACACATTGCTGTTTTTCCTGTTTATTATGCCGTGGATCATTGGTTTTACGATCTTCTTCCTAATTCCATTCGGCACTTCGGTGTTTTACGCCTTTACGGATGCGAAGCTGCCGGGCGCGGTCAATTATAACTTTGTCGGCTTCGATAACTTTATTCATATGATCGATGATCCGATTTTTCTGAAAAGCTTGCTCAACACGATGTATTTCGTCGTTTTCGGTGTGCCGATCGTAACGGCAGGCATGCTGGTGCTGGCGATGCTGCTTAATTTTAATGTGAAGGGCATTGCCTTGTTCCGTACCTTCTATTACTTGCCTACGCTTGTGCCGATTGTGGCAACCGTCATTATTTGGCGGCTCGTCTTCAATGCGGAATTTGGCATCTTGAATGCGGGGCTCGGCTTGCTCGGCTTCGACAAAATCGATTGGATCGGCGGCGAGCATACGATTAAGCCGGTTATCATTTTGCTGCAAGTGTGGATTTCGGGAAGCGGGGTGCTGATCTTTCTGGCGGCGCTCAAAAACGTGCCGAGGCATTTGTATGAAGCGGCTGAAATTGACGGGGCGGCTGGTGTTCGCAAATTTTTATCCATCACGCTGCCGATGATCAGTCCTTCCATTTTGTTCGTCATCATTATTCAAACGATGTACAACTTTCAAATGTTTACGGAGGCGCTGCTGCTCTCCAAGGGCGGCCCGAACTACGCAGCTTATACATTTGTCTACAATATTTACAAATCGGCCTTTACCGACTTGAAGTTCAGCATGGCGATGTCACAATCGATTTTCCTGTTTGCGCTGATCTCGCTCGTCACCTTTGTGCTGATGAAAATATCGAATCGCTTCGTTTATTACGAAGGAGAGAGATAGGGGGATCTATATGAATGGCGGGCAAAAGAGCAGCATTACAGCAACGGTCTCCAAGTATGTATTGCTTCTCGTAGCGTTGGTGTTATTTGTAGGGCCTCTCGTGTGGATGCTCTCAACCATGATGAAGACGAAGGCGGAGACGTACAAGGTGCCGCCGACTATTTTTCCAGAACATATGAACTTTGATGCGTTTGAACGATTGTTCGCCGTCCAGCCCATGATGTGGCAGTGGATTCAAAACTCATTTGCGATTTCGTTTTTCGTCGCCTTGGGCGCTGTCGTTTCCAGCTCCATTGTAGCTTATGGATTTTCGCGTTTTGCGACGAAATACCGGGATAAGCTTTTTCCGATCGTGCTGCTGACGCTGATGATTCCGCCATCTATTATGATGATTCCATCGTATGTGCTGTTTTCGAAGCTGGGGTGGATCGATACGTGGCTGCCGCTGATCGTTCCGGCCTGGCTCGGAGGCGCCTATTACATTTTTCTGTTCCGGCAATTTTTTCTGACGATACCGCAGGAGCTTGATGAGGCGACTTATCTCGATGGCGGCAATCGCTGGACCGTATATGCGAGAGTCATTATGCCGCTGTCCAAGCCGATTATTATTACGACGATCATTTTCGCTTTCGTCAACTCGTGGCTCGATTTTCTCGGACCGTTTCTGTATATCAAAAATAATGAGCTGTTCACGCTGAGCGTTGGCCTGCAGCTGCTGATTGGACAAACAAGCCAGGATTTCCCGGCGCTTGCGGCTGGTGCTTTTATTAGCATCATTCCGATTGGCCTGCTTTATTTCTTCGCACAACGCTATATTGTGGAAGGGGTGGTGCTGACGGGCTCCAAAGGATAGTCGCGCGTTCTGGTTCTGGTTTTCTTGCTTTCTACATGATGTAAAAGGGGAACTGTATATGAAAACGAAGAGCAAATGGAAGTTGAGTGTAGGTACTACGTTGTTGGCTGCGTCTATTCTTGTAACGGGCTGCGGAGGCGGCAATGCAGGCGGACAGACGAATACGGCGAATCCAGCAAGTGCGGGCGGCAATTCAAGCGCGCCAGCTGAAGAGGCTGTAACGATTACCTATTCCCAGTGGGGAACGGCGGAGGAGCTTCAGCGCACACAGGAATTGCTAAACAAGTTCATGACGGCTAATCCGAGCATTACGGTCAAGCTGGAAGGCAAAGACTGGGGCAGCTACTGGGACGGACTGACGGCGAATGCCGCTGGCGGTACGCTTCCAGACGTATTCAAAACCAGCTATGCTTATGTAGAGAAATATGCGGAGCTGGGCATTTTTAAAGAGCTGGACGGCTTGCTCGCCGATAATAAATTTGATTTGAACAATGTGGATCCGAGCTTGCTGGGTCTTCATAAGTATCAGGGCAAGCAGGTGTCGCTGCCCATTGATGCGAACGTTATCGTATGGTACTACAATAAAGCGTTGTTCTCTGATGAAAAAACAAACCCGCTGAAGGCACCGATGCCATCGCTTGAGCCAACTTGGGATGAAATTACCGACATCGCAACGAAGCTGACGTTTGATAAAAACGGCAAAAACGCAGGCGAAGCGGGCTTTGATGGCAAAAACATCGTGCAATGGGGCCTTTCGATTTCCCCAGGCTCGACGATGGACTGGTTCCTGGAGCCTGAGCTGTGGTCGAATGGCGGCAAGCTCGTCAATGATGATGGAACGCTTGCGCTCGATACGCCGGAATCGATTGAAGTGCTGCAATATTTTATTGATTTGACGAAAAATAAAAAGATCAACACAACGCCTGCGCAAATCGAAGGGCTTGGCGGCCAAGTCAACCTTGCGATTACAACGGGCAAGGTTGCAATGAATCCGGGCGGCAGCTGGAACACCGCCAACTATAAAGAAGCGGGCATTGATTACGGAATTTCTTATTTGCCGAAATTCAAGACGAACCAAACGGTTGTCCAGCCAGCAGGCATGGCAATCAGCGCTAATACGAAGCATGAAGCGGCAGCTTACAAGCTGTTGGCATGGCTTGCGGGCCCAGAAGGGCAGACGGAGCTGGCGAAGCAAGGGTATTCGATTCCGGCTAACAAAGCGGCATCGGATGCATATATCGAAACGATGGGCGAAGCGAACAAAATCTTCCTTGATGCCCAGCAGTACGGCATCGTATCGCCGTTCACGGCGAAGAAAACCGATCTCGTATGGACGTATGGCGAGCAATCGCTTAAGCTTCCACTTGCGGGCGAAGGCGACCTAATGGCGGCGATTAAGGAATTGACTTCCAAAGTAAACTAAGACGAAAAATAACAGCAGCATTGGAACCGAGCTTAAGGTTCCGAGCTGCTGTTGTTTTGTGTTTGTGTAAGGTATGGCCTATAGAATGCCGATATAATAGAAAAGGTAGCCACGGGGCCATCTATCTGGCAAAATAACAGAGGTCTACAGCATACTGGCTGCCACGAAAGTGGAGCATACCTCAAGGAGAGGATCGTTCGCCATGAAAATGAATAAATATGTAACAGCCATGCTCGGCATGGCGGTATTTACCTTGCTTGTCATCGGTGTTTCGGGACCGGACGTTTCGGCGGAGGGAGCCGAATATTATGTCGCAACGATGGGCAATGATTCCAATGCCGGTACGATAACCGCGCCATGGAAAACGCTGCAGCATGCAGCTGATGTGGTGCCAGTTGGAAGCACAGTTTACGTTCGGGGCGGCGTGTACAACCAGAAGCTGAACATAACCCGTTCCGGCTCGGCTGCGGCAGGGCCAATCATCTTCACGAATTACGCAGAAGAGGTGGCTGTTATTGATGGCACGGGTCTGACGGCGAGTGGTGCGGAAGGGCTCGTTAGCTTGACCGATGTCAGCCATGTGACTATTAAAGGCTTGGAAATCCGCAATTTTACAAGCACTTCGAAAAATGAGGTGCCAATAGGCATCTATGTAAGCGGAGCTGGAAGCCATATTAGCCTACTGAACAATAAAATTCATGACATTAAAAATACTTCGACGCCGACAGGCAGCGATTTGCTGGGCCGCGATGCTCATGGCATTGCCGTATATGGGACGAAATCGCCGGCTTCGCTGAACAATCTGACGATTGACGGCAATGAGCTGTACAATCTGGTGCTGGGCTCCAGCGAATCGCTAGTGCTCAATGGCAATGTGGATACGTTCTCGGTCACGAACAACCTGATCCATGATAATGATAATATCGGCATTGATCTCATTGGCTTTGAAGGCACAGCGCCAAGCACCACTTATGATCAAGCGCGTAATGGTCTTGTGAAGGGCAACAGAGTTTACAATATTACGTCAAATAACAACCCTTCTTACGGCAAGAAGCTGCCAAACAACAGCAACGCAGCGGACGGCATTTATGTCGATGGCGGCAAAGACAGCATCATTGAGCAAAACTACAGCTATAACAACGATATTGGCATCGAAATTGCTTCCGAGCATAAAGGCAAATCAACGAGCAATATTACCGTTCGCAGCAATATCATTTACAACAACCGTCTAACCGGTATTGCAATGGGCGGCTACGATAAGCAGCGGGGCTCCACGACAGACAGCAAAATCGTCAACAATACGCTGTACAAAAACGATACGCTCGGCGATGGCAGCGGCCAGCTTTACGTTCAATTCGATACGAAAAATAACATTATTAAAAATAACATTATGGTGGCCAGCTCGTCAGGCGTCCTCATTTATAACGAATATACGCAAAACTCCGGCAACATCGTCGATTACAATTTATATTTCACGCCAGGCGGAAGCTCGGATGCCTACTGGGTTTGGAAAAATGTCGAGTATGACGGCTACGCTGCATATAAAGCCAATTCCGGCAACGATTCGCATTCCTTATTTGTTGATCCTAAGTTCGTAAATGTCTCATTGAATGATTTCCATCTGCAAGCGACGTCCCCAGCTATTGATGCTGGCGATACAGATGCCGCAATTATCGGGTTACTGGATATGGATGGCCAGCCGCGTGTACAGGGGGCTGCCGTTAATATTGGTGCAGACGAGTAACGGAAGAACTTAAGCAGGCAAACGGTTAAAAAGACGCAAAAAACGCCAGGGAAAGCAAGCTTCCCTGGTGTTTTTTTTGCTGTTAAGAAACGGCGATTTCCTTGACTTCCCCGGGGCTGGACTATAATATTATATTTGCCGCAAATTATTGTTAGACAAATAAAATTTGCCCCAATTATATTCGGGCTTATATCTATTGCTTGGGTGAAGAGAGGAATCAGGAATGGCTAAACTGAAAGATATAGCGGATCGCGTTGGCGTATCCATCTCGACGGTTTCACGCGTAATGAAGAACGATGCGAATCGCTCCGTTAGCGACGAGACCCGTAAAAAAATTTGGGAAACCGCCGAGCAGCTTGGCTATCGCACGCTTCGACCGGCAAAGAAGAAAAAGGCAGAAGCCAAAACAGCCTACAGAATTGGCTGCGTAGTTGCGATTCCGCAAAACAAATACAACAACCCGTATTTTTCCGTCATATTGGAAGGGATAGAGAAGGAGCTTGCCGCCTCAGGCATGCGCCTCGAATTCGTATACAGCATTGAGAAGGAAACCGATACCGAGCAGCTGCAAGCGCTGGTGAAGGAGCATCAAATCGACGGCATGCTCGTGGTGGAGAGGATTGATCCTGAAGCGTACCGCTGGATTAAAGCGAATGTCCGGGCGGTCGTCGGCGTCGATATTGCCGATCGGGAGATTCCCGTGGTCAGCTACGACCGGGAGGCGGCTGCGAAGGAAGCTGTGAACCATCTTATCGCGCAAGGCCACCGTCATATCGCCTATATTGGCGGCTCGGAATACAAGGACGACTTCCGTGCGGAAAAACGTTTTCTCGGGTATCAAAGCGCCTTGAAGGAAGCGGGCTTGCCGATTGATGATGAATGGGTCATTAATGTGAAATGGGATGTGGCGCTCAGCTACGAGCTGACGAAGCAGGCTTTTGCGAACAATGCGCAGCGGCCGACGGCTATTTTTGCCGCCAGTGACATGATGGCCATTGCGGCGATGCGCGCAGCGACGGAGCGCGAGCTGAAAATTCCCGATGACATTGCTTTTTTTGGCGTCGATAACATTGAAATATCCGAATTTACTTCGCCGCCGCTTTCGACCATTCATGTGCCCAAGCTGGAGATGGGCATGTTCGCAGTCAAGCTGCTGATTGATTATTTGGAAAATCAATATGAAATCGCCGTCAAAATGGTCATACCTTATCGCTGCCTGCTCCGCCATTCCACCAGCAGCAAGCTTACACATGCAACCCCATAACACGGCTTCGTAAGCAGCTATAGTCAAGCTTTAGGGGCCCGCAATAGCAACATTGAGAGGACTTCTGATGTAAATCAGGCGTCCTCTTTTTTGTTTGCTTGTTACGGGGTTGCGGCTTATAAAATGTTCGACAGCTTGCGGTATTCGCGCGGCGAGATGCCTTCATGGCGGCGGAAAATACGGCTGAAATAATGGATATCGGGGTAGCCAACGCTTTCGCCGATGCTTTCAATCGATAGCCCGGATTCACGCAGCAGCCTTCTCGCCTCCCGGTGGCGGATCGATTGCACGAATTCGCTCGGCGGCATTCCCGCCATTTGCTTAAACAGCTTGGCCATATGGTCGACGCTCAAATTCAGCCGTTTCGCAAGGCTCGTATTCGTCCACCGCTCCGCGGGTGCTTCTTCAATTTGCTTCATGACCTCCAGCAGCTTGTCCCCGTGCAAAGAACCCTGCGCAACGGAGCTTGAAAAGGAGGATCGCAGCAGATAGGTGAGAATTTGCAGCATATACGCTTTGCAGGCGAGCTCATAGCCTGGCGGACGCATCGTAAACTCGTGCACGAGCTGCTCCATGAGCTGGACGCATACGAGGGAAGGCGTATAGACGATGCTTGCCGATAACGGAGCGAGCTGCTCTGCGCAAGCCTCCACCGCAAATTTATCTGCCTGAGCCTCCTCTGTATAGACGACCATATCCGCCTCGGTCTGAACGTCCAGCTCATCGAAAAAATCAAAGTGAATACCGAGAAACCTCGCTTCAGGAGTCGATATAATCTCATTTTGGTGATAGACGCCCGAGGGCAAAAAAATAAGCTGGCCCGCTGTAAGCGTGTAGCGCTGCCCTTGCATATGCGTCGCTGCTTCTCCATGGGTCACATACAGCAGCTCAAAATCATATAGCCTTCGCCTCGGCATAGCCCCCGGCGGCAGGCTTTGAAATTGAGCGTAATGGACGCTTGGCGACCATTCCCGAAAAGGAGCTATCCTTTGCAGTGGGTAGTGTGCAGCTAGGTTGTCCACAGAGTCAACCGCCTTTCCTATATTTGCATGTGCAACAAAACGGATTTGTGCAAATAATCTCTTTTTCGACTAAATAAAAATCTGATTAAATCGGCTATTATAAATGTATTATCACATGTTTGCTAAAGGGTTTCAACATAACGGATTTTGCTAAAAAAGGAGCATGAAGCTGATGGATTCCGCTATAGCTGCCATTGGCGGCAGCTACATTTGCAAGCGGCTTGAGCCCGCTGTGTCTGGCGCTTCATCCGCCTCGCTGGATTGGGGACGTTGTGAGGCGTTGGAGCTGGTAGATACAGTAACGGGCGCGCCGCCACGGGAGCGGACAGAGGTAAGGATAGGCTGGAGTTCGGAGCAATTGCATATCCGTTTCGCATGCAAGGATTCGCATATCGTTTCAGATTTTACGCAGCGGGATGAGCCGCTTTATGAGCAGGATGTTGTCGAGGTGTTTATTGACGAGGAGGGGGAGGGCCGGCGTTATATGGAGCTGGAGGTTAGCCCTCATAACGTCGTATTTGATGCCATCATCGAAAATGACGGCTCAGGCGGCATCAGCTCCTCTGATCTAAAATGGCAATTTTCCCGCCTCCAGACGTCCGTACAATCAGACGGTCAAGGCAGCTTATTGTATTACATTGATATTCCAGCCTCCAATTTCAAGCGTCCATTCGCCCCTGGTTTATCGATGCGGATGAATCTATACCGCATTGATCAAGATGTTCAGGGTATACGCGAGTATCAAGCATGGCGACCTACGCGAGCAGTAAATTTCCATCTGCCGCAGCATTTCGGCAAGCTCATTTTTAATTAAAGTTTTTTAAAAGTTGGGTGAGCAAGGCAAGTGTAGTAAAAGGTTTGGATTTGAGAAGCGGAGCGTTCGTAGGCAATAACGATCGAAAACCAAATCTTTTACGCAGCGCCGATCCTTGTTCACCCAGCTTTTAATCTGAATTTATTTAACAGGAGGTTTCTCAAATGAAAAAAGGGATTAATATTTGGTCATTCAACAGCGACACCACCATCGCCAGCTGCATTCAAACGGCGAAAAAAGCCGGCTTCGACGGCATCGAGCTGTCGCTTAACGGCACAGGCGAGCTGAGCCTCGCGGCAACGGATCAGGAAATTCGCGACATTAAGGCGCGTCTAGAGGAAGCGGAGCTGGAAATCGCGGGCCTAGCAACGGGGCTGTATTGGGATTATGCGATGACGAGCGCGAACCCGGAGACGCAAAGCAAAGCGATAGATATATGCAAAAAACAGCTGGAGCTTGCGGCGGCGCTTGGCGTCGATACGATTTTGGTCATCCCTGGCGCCGTTGGCGTTGATTTTATTCCCGGCAGCGAAGTAACGGATTACGAATATGCGTATAACCGTGCCCAAGAGTCGATTGCGAAGCTCGTTCCTTTTGCCGAAAGCGCGAACGTATCGATTGGCATTGAAAATGTTTGGAATAAATTTCTATTGTCGCCGCTTGAGCTGCGCGGATTTATTGACTCATTCGGCTCCAGCTACGTAGGCTCTTATTTCGATGTCGGAAACGTCGTGCAAAATGGTTATCCAGAGCAGTGGGTACGCATTTTGGGCAACCGGATCAAGAAGGTTCATTTCAAGGATTACCGTCGCCAAGCGGGCGGACTCCATGGCTTTGTCGATCTGCTTGCAGGCGATGTAAACTATCCAGCTGTCATGGAGGCGCTGCAGGCGATCGGCTATGACAATTACGTCACGGCCGAAATGATTCCGCCGTACACGCATCATGCGGAGCAAATTATTTTCAATACTTCCAAAGCGATGGATGCGATTTTGGGCCGCGGAAACGGCTAACTTAATTCGCCAAAAGCTTTTATTTGATAAGGGGGATTCACGATGTTAAAAGTAGGTCTTATCGGATTCGGTTTTATGGGACGCATGCATTTCGACAACTATGTTCGTCTTACAGAAGAGGGCGCGCAAGTAAAACTGGCAGCGATTTGCGATCTGATGATCGAGGAATTGAAAAATGGCAAAGCTTCCGGCAATATGGCGACGGGCCAAGAGGTTTATGATCTATCGCCGTACAACCTGTATGACAGCATTGAGAAAATGCTCGAAAACGAGGAGCTCGACATCATCGACATTACGCTGCCGACTTATTTGCATGCTGAGCTGACCTGCAGGCTGCTGGAAAAGGGGCTGCATGTGCTCTGCGAGAAGCCGGTAGCTGGAAATTCCGCTGATGGCTGGAAAATGGTGCAAGCAGCTGAGCGCACAGGCAAAACGCTAATGATCGGCCAATGCTTGCGCTTCTGGCCAGCCTATGAATATTTGAAATCCGTTGTGGAGGATAACCGTTTTGGCGCGGTAACGGGCGGTTATTTCTTCAGAGGCTCTGCCGCCCCTAAAGGCTGGTTCCTTGACGGCAGCAAGAGCGGCGGGGCTGTACTGGATATGCATATCCATGATACCGACATGATCCACTGGCTGTTTGGCAAGCCGGAGCAAGTCTCGACGCTCGCTCGCAACGTCATTCCAGGCAGCGGCTACGATACGGTATCAACAAATTACGTCTACCCGGACGGCAAAGTGCTGAATGCGCAAGCAGACTGGACGCTCGAAGGCGATTTCGGCTTTGCGATGACGTATCGCGTCAATTTTGAAGGCGGCAATCTGCTGTTTGAGAACGGACAGGTTAAAGTGAATCCCAACAACGAGCCGGGCTTTGTAGCTGATCTATCGCCGGACATGGGCTATTACCGCCAAATCAAATATTTCCTTGAATCGGTAAACGCAGGTACACCCGTATCCGTCTGTATGCCGGAAAGCGCTGTAGGCACATTGGAAATTATTGAAGCAGAGCTTCGCTCGGCTGATGAGCGCGGCGCGTTAATCCGCTTGTAAGCATGCATTTGGAGACATGTCAGCTAGCTTGAAGGCGCATGAAAACATAGGCTAGCCCCTTTCGCTATAAACAATGGCGGGAAGGGGCTATTTTTATAATAATCGTTCGTTTTGTGAAAAATATCACATAACAGCGGATCAATGTTGTTTATACTGTTGGTGAGTACGATGAAAGCTGTACAGGGAGGCGTTTGCAATGGGAATCATACGGCAGAAGCTTGTGCTGATTGGCAATGGGATGGCGGGGATAAACACGCTGGAGCATATACTCAAGCTGTCCCCGGAGCAATATGACATCACGGTATTCGGCAGCGAGCCGCATCCAAACTATAACCGGATCATGCTTTCTTATGTATTGGAAGGCAGCAAAACGATGGACGATATTATTTTAAACAGCTGGGCCTGGTATGAGGAGCATCAGATTACGCTGCATACGGGAACAACCATAACATCTATTGATACGCAGCAAAAAATCGTTTTTGCGGACAATGGGCTGTTCGCAGCCTATGACCGTCTAATTATAGCAACAGGCTCGAATCCCATTATACTGCCCGTTCCTGGGCATCAGAAGCAGGGCGTCGTAGGCTTCCGCGACATGGCGGATTGCAGCGTCATGCTGGAGACAGCGAAGCAATATCGCAATGCGGCCGTTATTGGCGGCGGGCTGCTTGGATTGGAAGCTGCCAAGGGCTTGCTCAATTTGGGCATGAATGTGACGGTCATCCATTTGATGGCGGATTTAATGGAGCGCCAGCTTGACCCGAGCGCTTCGGCGATGCTGAAGGCGGAGCTGGAGCGGCAGGGACTGCATTTTCTCATGGAAAAGCAGACGGCGGAAATTTATGGCGGCGAGCGAGTTGAGGGGCTGACCTTCAGCGATGGAACGAAGCTGGAATCGGATTTTATCGTCATGGCAGCGGGCATACGGCCTAATACGGCTTTAGCTAGCGCGAGCGGCATTGAAGTGAAGCGAGGCATCGTTGTCGATGATTACATGCAAACGTCGGCGGAAGGCGTGTACGCTGTTGGCGAATGCGCCGAGCACCGCGGCATTTGCTATGGCTTGGTTGCCCCGCTGTTTGAGCAGGGGGCCGTACTCGCGAAGCAGCTATGCGGCGTGCAAACGAAGCCTTACGAGGGGACGCAATTGTCGACGAAGCTGAAAATTTCGGGCGTAGATGTATTTTCGACTGGCGTATTCTTGGATCAGCCAGAGCTGACGGTTATTCGCAAGCAGGATGACTGGAAACAGCAATATAAGAAGCTGCTGCTTAAGGGCGATACAATCGTTGGCGGTGTGCTTTATGGCGATGTCAGCGATTCGAGCCGAATTCAGCAGTGGGTGCGCGAAGGTGCGGCGATGACGGACGCTATTTATGCGGAGCTGATGGGAACGGCCGGCACTGCGCTGTCAGCCGCTGATCGCGTAGCGCAAATGGCCGACGATGAAATCGTATGCGGCTGCAACGGCGTATCGAAGGGGAGCATCGTAAAGGCGATTAAGGACAACTCGCTCACCACGGTTGATGAGGTTAAGGCATGCACTGGGGCTGGGCGTTCGTGCGGCGGCTGTGTGCCGACGGTTAGCCATTTGCTGCAATATGTGCTAGGAGACGAATATGCTGGGCAGAAAACCAAGACTGGCATTTGTGGCTGCACCGACCTGAGCCGCGATGAGATCGTAGCTGCGATAAAAGAGAAGCATTTGACGACTGTGAAAGAGGTCATGCATGTACTAGAGTGGCATCATTCGGAGGGTTGCTCAAAATGCCGTCCAGCGGTCAATTATTACTTGGGGATGCTGTGGCCGCAAGAGCATGAGGACGAGAAGGATTCGCGCTTCGTCAATGAGCGGATGAACGCCAACATTCAGAAGGATGGCACCTACACCGTCGTGCCGCGAATGTACGGCGGCGTGACGACGCCGGAGGATTTGAAGAAAATTGCCGATGTGGCCGTGAAATATGAGGTGAAAATGGTCAAAGTGACCGGAGGCCAGCGGCTTGATTTAATTGGGGTCGCGAAAGAGGATTTGCCGCTCGTATGGAAAGAGCTGGATATGCCTTCGGGCTATGCGTATGCGAAGGCGCTGCGCACAGTGAAAACCTGCGTCGGCCAGCAATTTTGCCGCTTCGGTACGCAGGATTCGATCGGCATGGGCATTCGGCTGGAAAAAACGTTCGAGCGGATCGATATGCCCGCCAAGTTCAAAATGGCCGTGAACGGCTGTCCGCGCAACTGCGCGGAGTCGTGTACGAAAGATATCGGCATCGTCGGCAATGACGGCGGCTGGGAAATGTTCGTTGGCGGCAATGGCGGAATCAAGCCGCGCATCGCCGAACTGCTGTGCAAAGTGAAAACGGATGAAGAGCTTGTGCAGATGGTGGGCGCTTTTACCCAATATTATCGGTTGACGGCGAACTATTTGGAGCGCACCTCGGAGTGGGTGGAGCGTTTGGGCATTGAGACGATTAAAGCAGAAGTCGTTGACAATATGGACCGCCGCCGCGAGCTGTATCAGGATATTTTAGCCCTGCTAGCCGAGCTTCAGGAGCCGTGGAGCGCAGCGCTAGAGGAGCAGGGGGAAAGCAGCTATCTGTTCGAAGCCATTCAATTGAAATAGGAGAGGAGCAGCCAAATGACTGCACAGGTAAACAACGATTTGACCTATATTAAAATCGGCACGCTTGAAGATTTTCGCGAACGGATGGGGCGGGTCATCCGCTTGAACGAGAAGGAAATTGTTGTGTTTCGTACAACGGACGGCACCTTGTATGCCCTGGACAATCGCAGTCCTCATCGCAGGGGAGGCCCACTCGCGGAAGGCATGGTATCGGGACATTTTGTACTGGACCCGCTATACGATTGGAAGATCGCACTGGATACCGGGCAGGTGCAGGCGCCTGATACTGGCATGGTGCCAACTTATCCTTTGAAGATAGAAGGCGAGGATGTACAACTGGGGCTAACGCTGGAGCAAGCGGGCCAGCTGGCACTGGAACGATAGAAGCTCGTATTATAAGCGAATAAAGGAGGTTTATCTATTGAATACGGCAACGGTTAACAAGGAAGGCGGTCAAGGCAAGAAGGGTTTTGGCGAATGTGCTTGCTGCAGCGGCAACCATCTATTGCATGCGCTTTTGGAGCAGAAGGAGAGGCAGGACGTCGGCATTCAGCCGGAGAAGCTGAAACCGGAAGATTGGAGCAAGCAGTCCATTGCCGGGATGGTGCGCCAGCTTATGTTCGGCTATCATCTGTTTCTCAGAGCCGAGCTGCCGCTGCTGCATGAACTGACCACGCTTATTACGAGCGTTCATGGCAGCGAGCACCGCCAGCTGATTGAGCTGCAGCAGCGCTTTCATGCTTTAAAGGTTTTGCTGGAGCAGCATTTGATCGACGAGGAGGAATGCTTTTTCCCGCTCATTCTGAAATATGAGCGGCGCCATTCCGCTACCGCGTTCAGGCAGGCGAAGCAAATGGTCGAGAAGCTTGAAGGCGACCATAGGCGTATCGGCAATATGCTGCTGCATCTTAGGCTGGCTTCGGCGCATTATGTGCTGCCGGATGATGCGTGTGAGGCTTTCGCTTATACGTACACGAGGCTGAAGCAGCTGGAAGCGAAGCTGCTGGAGCATATCCGGCTGGAAAATCATTATTTATTTTATAGATTGTGATAATATTCACATTTTAAAAAAGAACCCGGTTTTATACTGAAGCTATAAAGGATATGGGAGGCGAAGAAGATGGCTGTCAATCAAACCGATCGCATTAAAGTGGCAGAATCTGCGGGCGCTTGGCGGGGCTTTGCAGCAGGCAAGTGGCAGGAACGCATTGATGTAAAGGATTTTCTGGATCATAACATTCAGCCTTATACTGGCAATGAGGAATTTTTGGCGGGAGCCACCGAGGCTACTGGCGAGCTTTGGCAAAAAATCCAGCAGCTCGTCAAGCAGGAGCGGGCGAACGGCGGTGTGCTGGATATTGACCTGCATACGGTTTCCAGCATTACCGCCCATGCGCCCGGCTACATTGACCAGAAGAAGGAGCAGATTGTCGGGCTGCAAACCGACGCGCCATTGAAGCGTTCCATTCAGCCATTCGGCGGCATCAAAATGGTCGTAGATGCTTGCGAGGCCTACGGCTTCGAGCTTCCTGGCGAAATGGTCAAAATGTTTACCGAGGTTCGCAAAACCCATAACCAAGGCGTATTCGACGCCTATACATCAGAGATGCGGGCAGCGCGCAAAGCGGGCATTATTACAGGGCTGCCGGATGCTTACGGACGCGGCAGAATCATTGGCGATTACCGCCGGGTAGCCTTATATGGGGCCGATCGTCTCATCGCCGGGAAGAAGCAGGAGCTGCTGCTGCTGGAAACAGGCACGATGACGGAGGATACGATTCGCGACCGGGAGGAAATTTCCGAGCAAATCCGCTCGCTGCAGGAGCTTAAGCAGATGAGCCTTGCCTACGGCTGCAACATCTCCCGTCCGGCAGCTACGGCGAAGGAAGCGTTCCAATGGCTGTACTTTGCTTATCTGGGGGCGATTAAGGAGCAGAATGGCGCGGCGATGAGCCTTGGGCGCGTCTCCAGCTTTCTCGATATTTATATCGAGCGCGATCGGCTGGAAGGAAGGCTGACGGAGGAGCAGGCACAGGAGCTGATGGATCATTTTGTCATGAAGCTGCGGATCGTGAAGTTTTTGCGGACGCCAGACTATAATGAGCTGTTCAGCGGTGACCCTACCTGGGTGACAGAGTCGATTGGCGGCATGGCGGTCAATGGCCAGACTAGGGTGACGCGCAGCTCCTTCCGTATTCTTCATACCCTATATAATTTAGGGCCGGCACCGGAGCCGAATTTGACCGTACTGTGGTCAGCAAGCCTGCCGGAAGCGTTCAAAAAATATTGCGCCAAGGTGTCGATAGAAACGAGCTCGATTCAATATGAAAATGATGACATTATGCGCCCGCAGTTCGGCGATGATTATGGCATTGCCTGCTGCGTCTCTGCGATGCGAATCGGCAAGCAGATGCAATTTTTCGGAGCGCGGGCGAATTTGGCAAAGGCGCTGCTCTATGCTATCAATGGCGGCGTGGATGAGGTTTCTGGTGCGCAGGTTGGGCCGGCATTTGCTCCAATCACGAGCGATTTGCGCCTCGATTATAAAGAGGTAATGGGCAAATACGACGCCATGCTGGAATGGCTGGCTGGTCTCTACATGAACACGCTGAACATTATCCATTACATGCATGACAAATATGCGTATGAGCGGCTGGAAATGGCGCTGCATGACCGCGAAATTTTGCGTACAATGGCATGCGGCATTGCGGGCTTGTCTGTTGTGGCGGACAGCTTGAGTGCGATCAAGCATGCGGTTGTTATACCGATTCGCAATGAAAATGGCATCGTTGTCGATTTTGACATTCAGGGCGAATATCCGATGTACGGCAACAATGACGAGCGGGTAGACCGGATCGCCGTGCAGCTGACCGAAACGTTTATGAATAAGCTGCGCAAGCATCGCACTTACCGCGGCGCATTGCCAACGATGTCGGTGCTGACGATTACATCGAACGTCGTGTATGGAAAGAAAACGGGCAGCACGCCGGATGGCAGAAAAGCTGGAGAGCCTTTTGCCCCGGGCGCTAATCCGATGCATGGCAGAGACCGCAAGGGGGCGCTTGCTTCGCTTGCATCCGTTGCCAAAATTCCGTACGAGGATTGTCTCGACGGCATTTCCAATACGTTCTCGATCATTCCGAAGGCGCTCGGCAAGGAGCCGCAGACACGCATTAACAATCTGGTGTCGCTGCTCGACGGTTATGCGGACAGCTCCGGCCATCATTTGAACGTTAATGTGTTTGAACGGGAGCAGCTGCTTGATGCGATGGAGCATCCGGAAAATTATCCGCAGCTGACGATTCGCGTATCGGGCTATGCCGTCAACTTTATTAAGCTGACCCGCGAGCAGCAGCTCGATGTCATAAACCGTACGTTCCACGGCGCAGTATAGAAAGGAGGCCCTAAGCATGCTAGGCAGAATCCATTCCTTTGATACGTTTGGAACCGTCGATGGACCGGGCATCCGCTTCGTGCTTTTTATGCAGGGCTGCGCGCTGCAATGCCAGTTTTGCCACAACCCGGATACTTGGGATACAGGAGCGGGTAAACAGGTGAAGGTCGACGATATTTTGCGGGAAATAGAGCCTTATGTGCCGTATTATCGCCGCTCCGGCGGCGGCATTACGGTTACGGGCGGAGAGCCGACGCTGCAAGCGCCATTCGTAACCGAGCTGTTCAAAGCGTGCAAGCAGCGCTGGGGACTGCATACGGCGCTTGATTCCTCCGGGTTTTGTGAACCGCATCACGCCGAGCCGCTTATGGCGGTTACCGATTTGGTGCTGTTGGATTTGAAAATGATTGATTCCGCCAAGCACGAGCAGTTGACCAGCCGTCCAAATGAGCGGATTTTGCGTTTCGCAGCTGCTTTGAGCTCGTGGAAGCAGCCGGTATGGATTCGGCATGTGCTCATTCCGCAGGTGACCGATGGCGGCGACGATTTGCGCGCGCTTGGCGCTTATATTAGCGGGCTTCAAGCGGTTGAGAAGTTTGAGATTTTGCCCTACCACCGAATGGGCGTCTACAAGTGGCAGCAGCTCGGACGGGAATATCCGCTGGAGGGCGTTCCGAGCCCGACGGAGCAGGAGATCGCGCGGGCATACCGCCTCGTGCAGGAGGGCGGTGTCCATGCCGCCTCGCAAATACTAGAAGTAGCGAGCATAGAAAAGAAGCAGCCTGTCAGCCGATTGCTCGGCTGATGAGCTGCTTCTTTTTTTCTTTAAATGGCTATGTGACCTTAGCGATTGCAGCATAAAAAGCCCGAAAGGCGAGCACTAATTCCATAGTGCCTATCTTTCGGGCTTCAATTCTTCTATTCAGCGTTCAGCTAATCTGCTTTATTCGTGTCCTGCTCCTCATTAAACCATAGAGGATCCTCGCAATCGACTTCACCGTTATAGTTAATGAGCAGTTCTTCTCCTGCCTTAATATCGGAAAAGGCAAAAAAGTCTACCGTCAAATTGTCAAAATTAAGCTCATAGAACGTGTTCGGCGTATAGGAGTGATTAAACAGCATGCCGTAGCCAAGCAAAAGAGCGGAATGATTCGCGCCATATTCGAAGGCATAGTCGCCAATAATCGTTTTCTCAATATGGACATGCTCCTCGTTGTCGTAAGGAATAACCGGTGCTTCGTGAATAAGCGCGCCCTCGGCGATGTCCTGGGTGGCGAATACGCCGCGGTTCAGCTCGCCATTGCTGAGCTGGGAAGTACGAATTTCAATCATGAAAGTATCCTCTGTCCACTAAATCATATAATGGAATTCTTTTTCTCAACATTATAGCCCGCTTTCGCTGCAAATAGCAATGCCGCTGTTTCCTGCCCATACAAGGGCGCCCAGCAGGAGGTGCTATACGGAGGGTACTATAAAAACATGGTACTATTGCAGACAAGCATCCTCTTGTATAGTTGAGTTAGACATATATGGCAAACATACATACTGCTGTTTCCCCTCTTAATATAGGTCTATCATTATAAGGAACATTCGCCAGGAGCAGGGAGGTGACTTGACGCCATGAACAGAGCTTTGACAAAGCAGCAGGAACTGCAGCATAAAGCCGCTGTGCTCAAGCAATATGAGGTTTATGGTTATCAGGTCGCCTGCTATGTGCTGGAGGATGAAGCGCTGGCGGCTCAGGCAGTGATGCAGGCTTTTAAACAATTGTTTCAGGATGGGCCGTTTTTCGAGCAGCCACACCTTGTGCAAAAGCAGCAAATGAAACGAGCCGTCATGAAGCAATCCTTGCTTAGCAAATCCGCTGCTTTGCTTCAATAAAAAACCTCCGAAATCCCTTAAACAGGCGAATTTCGGAGGTTTTTTGGTTCGGCTGGCTAGCAGCGAATTAGTTTGCAGTAACTTTCAGGCGGATCATATTCCATGAAGCTTTGCCCAGTACGGCGCTAACTTGACCGCCATCGACTTTGGCTGTGCCATTGTTATGCGGCAGAACTTGATTAGGGCGAGCTTTCGTATTACAAGCCTTAATATCGTCATTCTCCAGCACGACATGCTCAATTAGGCTGACCGCGCCGAAGCTGCGAACATCAACATCCAAATCAAGCGATTCCTTCAAATGACGGTTGACAGCGAAAATTGTAATTTCGCCTTGTTCTTCATTGTGAACGCTGATCGCTTCCAAATAAGGCACATCAGTGAAATCCTTCGAATCGTATTTAGGCGATGAAGTAATGGGTTGAAGCACGGTGCCTCTTCCATACAGCGAAGCGTGCTTGTAAGGGAAATACGTCGTTTGCAGCCAAAGCGGACCGCCATTTTCCGTCATAATCGGAGCGATAACGTTAATGAGCTGGGCCAGGCAGGCAATTTTCACCCGGTCTGCATGCTTAAGCAGCGTAATGACGAAGCAGCCGACAGCAAGCGCATCCTCAAGCGTATATACATCTTCAAATTCCGGCGGTGCAATATGCCAGCGCTCCTCTGCACGGCTTGTGCCGATGGAGTTCCATACATTCCACTCATCGAGCGACAGCATGAGCTTCTTCTTGCTGCGCTTCTTCGCTTTCATGTAATCTGCAATCGCGGTTACGCTGTAAATGAATTGATCCATATCGAGCGATTTCGCAAGGAAGTTTTCCGAGTTGTTTTCATTGTTGTTGTAATACGTATGCAGCGACAGGTAGTCGACCTGATCATAGGTCAAATCCAGTACAGTCGCTTCCCAATCGGCAAATGTGCTCATGCCGCTCGACGAGCTGCCGCAGGCAACAAGCTCGATCGATGGATCAACCCAGCGCATGACTTTAGCTGTTTCATTCGCAAGCCTTCCGTATTCGACTGCTGTTTTGGCACCGATCTGCCAAGGGCCGTCCATTTCATTGCCGAGGCACCACGTTTTGAACTTATGCGGTTCTTTGTAGCCATGAGAAATACGCAGATCGCTATAATAGGAGCCGGATGGATGATTGCAATATTCGACGAGATTGCGGGCCGCATCGACGCCGCGTGTGCCGAGATTGACTGCCATCATGACTTCGGAGCCTACGAGCTTCGCCCAATCGGCGAATTCGTTAGTGCCGACCTCATTCGTTTCGGTCGTCCACCAAGCCAGCTCAAGCAGACGCTTGCGCTCTTCTTTCGGGCCAACGCCATCTTCCCAATTGTAGCCAGAGACGAAATTTCCGCCCGGATAGCGTATAATAGGAACGTTCAGCGCTTGAATCGCTTCGAGCGCATCGCGGCGGAAGCCATTTTCATCGGCAGTCGGATGCCCTGGCTCATAAATGCCGCCGTATACGGCACGTCCCAGATGCTCGATGAATGATCCATATAGACGCGGGTCAACCTCGGCAATTTTAAAATGTTTATCAATAAGCATCGTTGATTTCAAAGACATATTGGTAAAACCTCCTGTTTAATGAATTAGCCAAAAACTGAATTCATATACTTGCTATCTCCTTATATTTTTAACATAATGAATAAATACAAGCAATAAATAAGGTCCGTAATAATGAAGGATTAGCTAAATTGATAATCCTGTAAATAGGATGTGACAGAATGTACTTAACGACGAATGCGGAATCGCTTCGGGTATATGAGGCGCTGGCAAGCGAGGTTCGCCTGCAAATTATCGATTTGCTGGACGAGCGGGAGCGGCATATTAAGGAGCTGGCAGCCGAGCTTTTTTTGAGCAGCGCAATTGTCAGCACCCATGTGAACAAGCTTCAGCAGGCTGGCATTGTGACCAGCAAAATGAAACGGGTAGGCGGCGGCACCTATAAATATTGCTCGCTGTCAGCGGAATATTTGCAAATCAGGCTGTCGAGGCCAAACGATCAGAAGCGGAAAAACATTGAAACGATGCTCCCAGTCGGCCATTATACCGATGTAGCCGCCTTTCCGACCTGCGGCATTGCAACTACGGAAAAGCTGATCGGGCAATATGATAACCCGAAATATTTTTTGGACCCGGAGCGAATGAATGCCGGCATTTTATGGTTTGCCAGAGGGTATGTCGAGTATAAGGTGCCCAATCATCTTTTTGTTGATCAACGGGTTCAGGAATTGGAAATATCATTGGAAATTGGTTCGGAAGCGCCGCAAATTAATGAAAATTGGCCGTCAGATATCCGTTTTTTCATCAATGGCTTGTATGTAGGCGAGTGGACGAGTCCAGGCGATTTTGGACGTGTGCGCGGGAGGCTGTCTCCAGACTGGTGGCGTGGCGACGTGAATCAATATGGCTTATTGAAGGTGCTGCGCCTGAATGAGAACGGCACCTTCATTGATGGCTTGCAAATATCAGAGCTGACCATTCATGATCTGGATTGGGAAAGCCCGTTTTTGACGCTGCGCATCAGCGCGGAGGAAAGTGTGCCGGGCAGGGGAGGACTAACCTTGTACGGCAAGGGGTTTGGCAATTACAATCAGGATATAAGAATTCGCACCTATTATGAATAAGCCCCAGACACTTCAAAGGGAATAGCAAGATGATAATGGAGGGATCGTAATGGCGCCTTTTTGCCGCGTGCTCATTGTAGACGATGAACTATTAGTCAGGCAAGGCATCAAGCATTTATTGAATTGGGAAAAGGAAGGCTTTCAAATCGTAGGCGAGGCTGCAAGCGGAACGGAAGCTTTGGAGCTGATTCAGCAGCTGGAGCCGCATATCGTCATAACGGATATCGTCATGCCTGTCATGGATGGCGCGGAGCTGACTCGGATCGTTAAAGCGAGATTTCCGGAAATCGAAGTCATTGTGCTCAGCAGCTTTGGGGAATTCGATTATGTCAGATCAACCTTTCAAAGCGGCGTTGCCGATTATATATTGAAGCCTAAGCTGGAGGCGACCCATCTGCTTGAGGTTTTGAAGCGCACCGCGCAGCGAATTCCTTCATTGAAGCTGGAGCTTGCCCCCACGGATAAAAATACAACGGTCCAGGTGCTGCTGGATATGCTGATGGATGGGTTTGGCGTAGAGCTTGATGAGGAAGATGCAACTTTTCCTTACGATAGCTTTCGAATGCTAGGTGCAGAGTGCAAGCCGTCTGGAGACAAAAATGCGGTGCTCGCCACAGCCGAGCTGCTGAAAAAAAGAATGCAGGCGGAGCTCGACGTTTCGCTGGAGCAGTCGGTCTATTTTCCACTTAGGTCGGAGGCGGGACGCGTCGTGCTGTTCATTAATATGAACGAGCAGGAGAGCCCGCAGCTTGCTGCCGCCGCACGCAGGCTTGACGAGTGGACAAGCGAGCAGAAGCTTGAGGCGAGATGGACGCTGGGCGAGCCGTT
Source organism: Paenibacillus sp. JT22N7 (assembly GCF_059383875.1). NCBI lineage: Bacteria > Bacillati > Bacillota > Bacilli > Caryophanales > Paenibacillaceae > Paenibacillus > Paenibacillus sp. JT22N7. Next base: position 425,714 of record NZ_JBXENY010000005.1, on the reverse strand, counting down.
CAGCAATTATACCGAGGTGGGGGATCATTTCAAGCTTCATTTTCTCAAAATGAGCGATTACCGCTTTTTTCTAGCTGACCCGGATCGTTTGCTTATTGCAGGGGAACTGCCCTATATGCCGCCTGTAGAGGATAAGTTTGATTTGCCGCGTTTTTCCGAGCAGCTGAGCAAGCAGCAGTTTGAGAGCGCTTTTAGCGAACTGCTCGCCTATGTGCAGGGCGCTTCGCATTTTTATAAGAAGGATGTATTTGAGTTTAAATCGTTCCTTAGCAATGTTATTTTTAATATGACGATTGTATTGGGCCGTCTGGAGGTGGATGCATCGCACCTAGAGGAGGCAAAATACCGCTACTTCAAGGAAATTGGCGATGCAGCGCATATAAGCGAAGCGATTGTTTTAATGGAAGCATTCGTGAGCGATGCGGAGGCTGTGCTGGCAACTCGAAAGCAAGGAGCTGGCAATCCGAATATGGCGATGCTGCTTGCCTATATTGGCGAGCATTATGCTGAGCCGCTTAGCCTGACGGAGCTGGCGAAGCATTTTCATTTTAACCCGTCGTATTTGTCTACGTATTTCAGTGCGCATAATAATGAGGGCTTTAGCGAATATTTGAACAAAATCCGGGTGGAGAAAGCAGCGGAGCTGCTGCTTGCCGATACGGCGTCCATTTCGGAAATCAGCGGCATGGTAGGGTACTCGGATCACAGCTATTTTACAAAAGTGTTTAAAAAAATAACGGGCTTGTCGCCCAGCCATTACCGCAAACAATATGTCAACCAGAAAAGGGACTAATGCATGAAGGCGTTTTTAGCAAAATTTAAATATCACGGCTTGTTTATTAAAATGTTTACCGTCACCTTAGTCAGCATCATTTCCGTTTCGCTGCTTACTACGCTTGTGATGATGCAGATGTCGCAGCGTCTGTTCATGGATACGTTCAGCATTACGAATGGAAAAATCATTAATCAGGTCCAGACCAATTTCGAGTCGTTCAGCTATTCCATTGTGACCGCGACCAATGATGTGCAGCAAAGCGGAACACTCAAGTCGTTTCTGAAGGAGCCCGATCAGAGCACCGCTCAGTCGCTGAAAAGATATTATGAAGCCAATACGCAGATGAAGCGGATTCAATCGAACGTTTCCGCTTATTCGGTGAACATTACGATAACGGGCATTAATGGCCGCAGCCATTCGTCTGACAGCACCTATTGGCCTCGCTCTATTGAAAAGCTTCGCAGCAGCGAGCTTACGAAGCATGCTTTGCAGGAGCCGCGGCGTATTTTATATGAGCTGGATCAGGAAAGCATGAAGGCTGGAGACAGCTCAAATGCGGTTGTTGTAGCCTCGAAAACGCTGCTGGAGCGGACGAGCGGCCAGCCTTACGGCCAGCTTTATTTTGCCATAAAAGAGAAGGATTTTCGGAAGTTTTATACGAGCTTCACGAGCATCGGTAATGATGTTGTAATCATTAATAAAGCGGGCATGATCGTTTCGAGCAACCAGGAGCAGCTTGTAGGGACAACGGTACCAGAGCTTTTGACCTATGCCAAGAAAATTGAAGAGCAGCAGCTGGACGTTATGGATACAACGGCATTGGGAAAAAGCAGCCTCGTGCTGTCGAAATATTTGCCGACCTATGACTTTTATTTGGTGAACTTGATTGATAAGCAGCAGGTCATGAGCCAAATGGTTGATTTCAAAATGGTTGCCCTCATCTCCCTTGCGATCGTACTGCTGGCGCTCATTATCGTCTTTGTGATTTCAAGGCGGCTAACGAGGTCGCTTACGCTGCTGGCGCGGCAAATTTCTAGAGTGACGAAAAATGATTTCAACAATTATACGTCGGTAACCGGAAGCTACGAAATTAAGCAATTGGGCAATGCCTACAACTATATGCTGGATGAGCTGAACGATTACATTAAGCGGCTTATTCAGACGCAAAAGGATCAGCGCAATGCCGAGCTGTCTGCCCTGCAAATGCAGATCAATCCTCATTTTCTGTATAATACGCTGGCGTCGATTAAAATTTTGGTGCAGCAGGGCAACAAGGACAAGGCTGCGGACACGATAAACGCACTGATTTCCTTGCTGCAAAATACAGTGAGCAACATAAGCGAGACGATTCCGGTTTCGCAGGAGCTCGTCAACCTGAAAAATTACGTATTTATTAACCATGTGCGTTATGGCGAGCAGATACGGGTCAATTATTTTGCGGACAAGGACTGTATGGGGGCGCATTTGCCGAAGCTGGTCATCCAGCCATTTATGGAAAATGCCTTTTTCCATGCCTTTCATGAGCGCAGCGAAGGTTATATTTATGTACTCATCTCCCGTGAGGGCGATTCGCTCATTTGTGAGGTCGTTGACAACGGCGTCGGCATTAGCGGGCTTGGTAAAGCGGGTGATAATTTAGGAGCAGCTGAGACAGATCGTGAGCGCGGCGTGCATTCGGCCAGCCATTTTTTCTCGGGCATTGGCATTCGCAATGTGCATGACCGTCTGATGCTGCTTTATGGCGAAGGCTACGGGGTGACGATAGTCAGCGATCCGGGCCAAGGGACACGCGTGAAAATCAAGCTTCCGTTGTTGTTTGAGTAATGGGGAATTTTAAAACAGTGGCTGTCAGGTTAAACCTGCATGAGCCGCTGTTTTTTTATTGAGCAGCCTTAAATTGTCGAAGTCAGTATAATAGTAGCCCTTGAAGCACAAAATTCAATTAAATCATTTTCAATATGAAGGATGGTGACTGGGAAATAAGAAATAAGAAATAGGAAATCAGCCTCATTGACACACTCAATCCAGTGCTTGGAAGAAAATCCTTGATCTTTCCAAATGACGCCTAAATATATTACCAATAAGCAAATTAATTACTATTGGTAAAAAATCACTGTTGTACATCAAATAAAAGAATGACAAATCCCTATAAAGATATTGCTATCGAATGCAATAAACAGATTGTTATAATGAATAACGTTAGCCGGCAAACGCTTTCAGTTACGCAGACAATAAAAAAGGGGTTGGGTTCAGTGAAAAAAATGCTTGCCATCCTATTGGCCAGCTTCGTGCTGCTCACAGCATGTTCAGCTAAAACAAATGATTCTACAAACACAGGCAGCGGAGAAGCTACAAAAGAACTTACCGTTTGGGCTTGGGACAAAACGTTTAACATCGGCGCTATGGAGCGTGCGGGTGAGGCTTATGCCGCTAAGCACCCTGATGCAGGCGTAAAACTTAACATTGTTGAAAATGCACAAGCTGACATTATCCAAAAGCTGAATGCAGGTCTTAACTCGGGCACAACAAAAGGTCTTCCAACCATTATTTTGATTGAAGATTACCGTGCGCAAAGCTTCTTGCAAGCTTACCCGGATGCTTTCTTTGACCTAACGGATTACATCAAACCGGCAGACTTTGCCGATTACAAAATCGGGCCGACAAGCCTTGATGGCAAACAATACGGCGTACCATTCGACTCCGGTGTAACTGGTCTTTATGTAAGAACAGACTACTTGGAGCAAGCTGGCTACAAAGTAGCTGATCTGCAAGAGCTGGACTGGAACCAATTGATCGAAATCGGCAAAGCAGTAAAAGCTAAAACAGGCAAACAACTGCTGACACAGGATCCTAACGATCTTGGCCTGATTCGTATGATGATTCAATCCGCTGGCTCGTGGTATTTGAAAGATGACGGCGTAACGCCGGATCTGGCAGGCAACCCGGCTTTGAAAGAAGCGTTTGAAACGTACAAGAAACTGATGGAAGCGGACATTGTAAAAGTGACTTCCGACTGGAGCCAGTTTGTAGGCGCGTTTAACAGCGGCGAAGTAGCAAGCGTTCCAACGGGCAACTGGATTACCGCTTCGGTTAAAGCAGAAGCATCCCAGTCCGGCAAATGGGCGGTTGTACCGTTCCCTAAACTGGCGAACAACGCTGATTCCGTTCGCGCTTCGAACCTTGGCGGCAGCTCGTGGTATGTAATGAACGTTGATGGCAAGGAAGCGGCAGCTGAATTTTTGAAAGAAACATTCGGTTCCGATGTGGATCTGTACCAGAAGCTTGCTACAGATATCGGCGCAATCGGCACACTGAAAGCAGCAGCTGACGGCGAAGCTTACAAAGCAGCTGACGATTTCTTCGGCGGACAAAAAGTTGTAGCTGATTTTGCAAAATGGACAGCTGAAATTCCAAGAGTTAACTACGGTATGCATACGTATGCAATCGAGGACATTCTTGTTGTAGAAATGCAAAACTTCATGGGCGGCAAAGCAATCGATCAAGTATTGGCTGATGCTCAAGCTCAAGCAGAAACACAAGTTAAATAAATTCGACCATACGGCAGATGAATAAAATCTTGGGCGATCACAAGCCCTCGCCAGAAAAGCTCGTGCTTGGATGGGCGGGGGCGGCGATTGCCCCGAGATTTTATTTCCGTGAAGAAAGGGGTTAGGCTTTCGTGAAATCAGCGCAGCCTGGCATAAAAATTCGTAATCGAGCTAACTTGACGGGATGGCTGTTCGTCATCGTTGCCGTCGTGCTAATCGCATCCTTTTATTTTTACCCAATGATTCAAGCGCTTCTTCTCTCGTTCAAATCCGGCAAAGGGATGAACCTCCACTACGTTGGTTTTGACAACTACATTCGTCTATTCAGTGATCAGACGTTCCGTGTGGCGTTAAAGAATACATTTATTTATCTGATCATTCAAGTACCGGTTATGATTGTGCTGGCCATGTTTATTTCCGTACTGCTCAATGACAGCAAGCTGAAGCTGAAGGGCTTTTTCCGCACAGCGATATTCCTGCCGGCGGTTACTTCACTTGTTGCCTACTCGGTTATATTTAAATACTTATTCGCAGGCGACGGCCTTGTGAACCAATTGCTGCTCAAGCTGCATCTGATTGGCACGCCTATTCAATGGATCACAGATCCATTTTGGGCTAAAATTACGGTTATTATTGCCATTACATGGCGCTGGACAGGCTACAATATGATTTTCTACTTATCAGCTCTGCAAAATATTGACCATTCGATTTATGAGGCTGCCAAAATCGACGGAGCTTCTTCGACGAGACAGTTTTTCGGCATTACGATGCCTTTGCTGAAGCCTATTATTTTATTTACATCCATTACATCGACTATCGGTACACTGCAGCTGTTCGACGAGGTTGTGAACATTACGAAGGGTGGTCCGGGCAACGCGTCTATGTCCATCTCCCAGTACATTTACAATCTGTCCTTCAAATATTCCGCAGACTTCGGATATGCAGCAACGGTGTCTTATTCTATCGTAATTATGATTATTATTTTGGCATTTGTTCAGTTTAAAGCGGCAGGTGATAAAAATGGATAAGCTAAAACGGGTATCGGTTTATATTTTTCTCAGCGTCGCAGCGTTCATTTCCATTTTCCCGTTTCTGTGGATGATCGTCAGCGCGACGAACAGCTCCTCAGATGTAACGCAGGGCAGACTGCTTCCAGGCAGCAAGCTTATTGAAAATATTAATAACTTGTTCAGCTCGGTTGACATTGTGCCGGCGCTCATGAACTCGGCTAAAATTTCGATCTCGACGACGCTGCTGGCGATGCTGATTGCTTCGCTTGCAGGGTACGGCTTTGAAATTTATAAAAGCAAGGCGAAGGACATCGTCTTCACGATTTTGCTGCTGTCGATGATGATTCCGTTCGCGGCGATTATGGTTCCGCTGTATCAAATGTTCGCGGGAATATCGAGCAGCGTTCCGTTTTTAGGGCTTGATACCCTATCGGGCGTCGTGCTGCCGACGATGACGACAGCGTTTCTCATCTTCTTTTTCCGTCAAAACACTAAAATGTTCCCGAAAGAGCTGCTTGAAGCAGGCCGTATTGATGGCTTGAACGAGCTGGCCTTGTTCTTCCGCATTTATGTGCCGACGATGAAGACGACGTATGCGGCAGCGGGAATTATTACGTTTATGTCGAGCTGGAACAACTACTTGTGGCCGCTTATCGTGCTGCAATCGCCAGACAAGCGTACGATTCCAATGCTGATCTCTAATTTGGGCTCCAGCTACACGCCAGATTACGGCATGATTATGATGGCAATTGTGATTTCGACGATTCCGACAGCGCTTGTGTTCTTCCTGATGCAAAGACATTTTGTAGCGGGTATGACCGGTTCGGTCAAATAATGATTTCGATTGTAAAATAAGCAAGGGATAGGCGGCTGCATGCCATGCATGCAGCCGCCTGACTTATCATCTACGTTATGGAGGAATTATTTTATGACTACTACAAAGCCGAGCCTCGACTGGCTAACTGATGTAAGTGTATTTGCTGTTAACCGAGTGCCAGCTCATTCCGATCACCGTTATTATGAAACTGCAGCAGAGGCGGAGGCAGATGGCGGCATGAAGCTGCGCTACAGCCTGAATGGCAGCTGGAAGTTCAACTATGCCGTAAGACCTGCAGATCGTCCGGTTGCTTTTTACGAACAAAATTTTAATAGCGACAGCTGGGGCGCAATAGAGGTGCCAGGCCATATTCAGCTTCAAGGCTTTGGCAAGCCGCAATATGTAAATACAATGTATCCATGGGATGGACATCATGAGCTGCGCCCGCCGGCTATTTCGGAAAATGACAATCCGGTGGGAAGCTATGTGAAGCATTTTAACGTGCCACAAAACATGCTTGGCAAGCCCGTATATATTTCCTTCCAAGGCGTAGAATCTGCCTTCTATGTTTGGCTGAACGGAAAGTTCGTTGGCTATAGCGAGGATAGCTTTACACCGGCCGAATTTGATTTGACTCCTTATTTGCTGGAAGGTGAAAACAGGCTGGCCGTTGAGGTTTATCAGCGCAGCACGGGAAGCTGGCTCGAGGATCAAGATTTTTGGCGTTTTTCTGGTATTTTCCGCGATGTGTATTTGTATACCGTTCCAGCAATCCATGTTCGTGATCTGTTTGTAAAAACAGAGCTGGATGCGGCTTATAAGCAAGGCAAGCTATTGGTGGACTTGAAGCTGAGCGGTGCAGTTGACAGCGCAAGCATCAAGCTTGTCCTAAAGGATGCAGATGGACAGGCGGTTGTGGCTGGAGCTGCTGAGGCAACGGAAGCTGGGGTATGGACGGCGTCGCTTGATGCTGGAGCAGTGTCGCTGTGGAATGCGGAAAATCCGTATTTATATAAATTGTATGTAGAAGTTTATAATGCGGCAGGCGAACTTCTTGAAGTGGTTCCGCAGCGCGTAGGCTTCCGCAAATTCGAGATGATCGACAAAGTGATGCATATCAACGGCAAACGAATTGTTTTCAAAGGCGTTAACCGCCATGAATTTAATCCTCGCAGAGGACGTGCCATTACGGCAGGCGATATGCTGTGGGATATTAAGACGATGAAGCAAAACAATTTGAATGCGGTTCGCACCTCCCATTACCCGAACCAATCGTTATGGTATGAGCTGTGTGACGTGTATGGATTGTATGTCATTGACGAGATGAATTTGGAAACGCATGGCTCATGGCAAAAAATGGGCGCTGTGGAGCCGTCGTGGAACGTTCCTGCGAATAAGCTGGAATGGCAGGATATCGTCATGGATCGGGCGATTTCTATGGTCGAGCGGGACAAAAACCATCCGTCCATCTTAATCTGGTCGGTCGGCAATGAAGCTTATGCAGGCGAGGTGCTGCTGAACGTATCGAACTATTTCCGCAGCGCTGACCCTAGCCGCCTCGTTCATTATGAAGGTGTATTCCATAATCGCGACTATGACGCCACGAGCGACATGGAAAGCCGCATGTATGCGAAGCCGGCAGATATCGAGCTTTATTTGAACGATAATCCGCAAAAGCCGTACATCAGCTGCGAGTACATGCATGCAATGGGCAACTCGGTTGGCGGCATGCACAAATATACAGAGCTTGAGCAAAAATATGCGTTGTACCAAGGCGGCTTTATTTGGGATTACATTGATCAGGTCATTGTGAAAAAAGACCGCTTCGGCAAGGAATTCCTCGCTTATGGCGGCGACTTCGACGACCGTGCGACCGATTATAATTTTTGTACGAACGGTATCGTCTATGCCGATCGCAAAGTATCGCCGAAAATGCAGGAAGTGAAGTTCCTTTATCAGAACATTAAGCTGTTTCCTGACCGCGAAGGCGTGAAAATCGTCAATGAAAACCTGTTTGAAGGAACAGATGCTTATGAGCTGGTCATTAAGCTGCATCTAGAGGGTGCTGAAATTTTCCGCAGCGTAAGCGAAGTTCAAGTAGCTGCACAAAGCGAAGCTTATATTCCGGTCGTTCTTCCAGCGGCAGAGCAAGCAGGCGAATATGTTATTCATGCGTCCTTGCAGCTGAAAGCAAGCACGCTTTGGGCGGATGCAGGACATGAGCTGTCGTTTGGACAATTCGTATTTTTAGTGGAGCAAAAGGTAGCAGCTTCGCTTCCGGCAGGAGAACTGCGCGTCGTAGAAGGCGATGTCAACATTGGTGTGCATGGCCGCGATTTCAGCATTATGTTCTCGAAGCAGGCGGGCACGCTGACCTCGGTCAACTATTCGGGCAAAGAGATGATTGCACTGCCACCAGCTCCATTGTTCTGGCGGGCAACGACGGATAATGACAAAGGTTTTTCACTTGGCTTTGATTCCGGCATATGGTTTGCTGCCAGCTTAACACGCAAATGCATTAGCGTTGTTTTGACCGAGCAGGAGGGAACGGCAACGGTAACGTTCCAATATCGCCTTAGCATTAGTGCCGATGTATTGGTGACAGTAGCCTATACGGTGCTGGGTGACGGAAGCGTGCAGGTGAAATCGCGTTATGAGGGAGCGGCGAACTTGCCGAAGCTGCCGATTTTCGCTCTTTCGTTCAAGGTGCCTGCTGATTATCAGCATCTGGACTGGTATGCAATGGGTCCGGATGAAAACTACATTGACCGTGCGTTTGGGGCGCGTCTTGGCGAATTCCAAAACGTTGCCGCAGATAATGTATCCGGTTATGTTGTGCCGCAAGAGTCGGGCAATCGTACAGGTGTCCGTCGTGTAAGCATTACGAATGATCTCGGACGAGGCATTCGCATTTCAGCGCCGGCAACTCAGCCTGTAGAATGCAACATTGCGCCTTATACTGCATTTGAGCTGGAGAGCGCGCAGCATCACCATGAGCTTCCGAACGTTCATTATACAGTCGTGACGGTAGCAGGCAGACAAATGGGTGTCGGCGGTGACGACAGCTGGGGCGCTCCTGTCCACGATGAATATTTGATCCCAGCGGATCAGGAGCTGGCTTTTGAGTTCCTTATCAGCCGGGTATAAGCGTTAAAGTAAAGAGCAGTTTGTGCTTGAATGGCTGTACAACGAGAGTGGAGATAAGAGGAGGGCAGCTGCCCTTCTCTTATTTTTTTATAGTGGGGTCTTCATAGCTTGTAAACCACGCAAACATATTAATGCTATTTTGTCAAATTTGCAGAGGCAGTGGCAATTTGACGTCTTCCAAATCTTCCATCATACTAAACTTAATTAAAGCGAAAGGTCGGTTGACTTGATGGAAAACAACATTATTGAATCTACTTTGAAGGAATTGCTTTCTGTCGTTAAGATCATCAACGAACGGGTCGGAACGTTGGAAGAAGGTCAGCAAGCCCTTACTGAAAGTCACCAGGTGCTTGTTAGTGGTCAACAATCGCTTGCTGAAAGTCATCAGGCACTTGCTGAAAGTCATCAGGCGCTTGCTGAAAGTCATCAAGCGCTTGCTGAAAGTCAGCGCGAAGGCTTTAGAAAAGTGAATGAGCAGCTGGAACGTATGGAATTAAAGCTTGAAGCGACCTTTGAGCAGACAGCGCGCATTACCGAGGTGGTATCATCTGTAATCGTTGATCGGCTTGACGCCCATCGGAACATGATTGCGAAGGTCGAAGAAGAGGTTGAAATTTTAAAAAGTCGTCATAAATCATAAGCTCGTAAGCAGAAGAAGAGGAGGGCTGCTGCCCTCCTCTTCTTTCGTTGCATTAAATATTTTTTATTTTTGCAGACTTGCTTTTATTCAAAAATCAACGATTAAGCTCCTCGTAATCCGCCCTCGTCAAGCCGTAAAAGACCAAGTCCTCAAATTCGCCCCATTTGAAAATATGCTGCTTGAATTCGCCTTCATATTTCATGCCAACTTTTTTCATGACATTGGAGGAAGAAGGGTTTTTGGCCATAGCTGCTGCCATAATTTTATTCAACTCCAGCTGCTCAAAGCCGAATTGGATGACACGCTTTGCCGCTTCTGTGGCGTAGCCATGCCCCCAATAAGGCTTGCCTGACCAGTAAGATAGCTCGCCTCGCTGATCGGGCTTGCTCAGATTCAAGCTCATGCAGCCGATTAAGGCATCGTCTTTTTTGCGGGTCACTGCGAAAGGGAAGCCCTCTCCATTGCTTGCTCTAATTGTATTGTTGCTAATCCAATCCTCGGCTGCCCCATCAGGATAGGGGTAAGGAATAGACAGTGTTGTACTTGCTACTTCAATATTGCCGGCCAGTTTCTGGACTCTGCTTGCGTCGTCTAAGTTAAACGCTCTCAAAATCAATCGTTCTGTTTCTAGTGTTGGCTGCATAAGGAAACACCTCACAATAATTGATTTTTTTGAAATATAGGAAAGGATATGATTATCCATCCATTCTCTATATTTCTCGGAATGAAACGCGCTGTGCCGCCAAAGGACGGCGATAGCCGCTTCACCTTGAAATATAGGAAAGTATATCATTTCGTTATCCTTTCTTTATATTTCATCGCGAAACGAAGCTTTGCCGCCAGAGGACGGCAAAGCCGTTTACGCTTGTCTTATCCTATTTTATAGGCTTAACCTTCTAAATAGCAATGTGTGAATGGTCATGGGCATACGCAGACCATTTGCCTTGAATAAGCTCATGGAATGACTGAGTATGACCGTTTGTGAAAATAATAGTTAAATAAACCAATTGACATCACGAAAATGACTGAATATAATCGGTTTATAAATAAAACGTTCACAATCATTCATTTGAATGGCTGAATGATTTCATAAACGATCAAATAGGCGGTGAGGAACATTTTTGGTGAAGAACGCAAAAATTTAATTTTAGCTTTAGTAGAAGAGCAGAAGCGAGTTGACCTGCAGGCACTATGTGAAAAGTTTCAAGTATCGGAGTCGACGATTCGCCGGGATTTGCGGGAGATGGAGGAAGCCGGGCTGCTTAAGCGCACGCATGGCGGAGCGATATCCATTCGCAGCGTTAACTTTGAACCGAGCTTTTCCGAGCGGGAGATTACATCAACGGAGCAAAAGAAAGCGATTGCAGCTAAAGCGGTTCAATGGATTAGCAATGGGGATACGATTTTGCTGGACTCCGGCACAACTACTTTTTATTTGATGCAGCAATTGACAGCGTTTACGAAGCTGACGGTTGTGACCAATTCGCTCATGCTTCCGCAGGATTTGGAGCTGCCGCCAGGCATTGATGTCATTGTACTAGGCGGGGCTTACCGGCCTGGCGTATTGTCACTGGTCGGGCCGATTACCGAGCGCAGCCTGGATTTCATTAAGGTTGACAAGGCGTTTATGGCGACGAACGGCATGGATTTGGAGGAAGGGCTCAGCACGCCGAACGTGGTCGAAGGAGATATCAAGCGCAAAATGATCAAGCGCGCTGACCGCATTATTTTACTCAGCGACAGCAGCAAGGTGAATCAGATCAGCTTCGCGCGCTTCGCTGATTGGAGCGATATTGACGTGTGCATTACCGATTCGGATATGCCGGAGGAATTTGCCCGGAAGCTGGAGGAGCGAGGCGTCGAGGTGTATCGAACCTCGGCAGGAAAGGAGGCGTAACAGCATGTCCAAGCAGCAAGTCATTACACTTACTTTGAATCCTTCCATGGACAAGACGATTATGCTTCAGGAGCTGAAGCTGGGCGGGCTCAACCGGGCGGAGGACATTCGCTTTGATCCCGGCGGGAAAGGCATTAATGTGGCGCGAATCGTACACACCTTTGGAGCCAGCGTTACCGCCGCTGGATTCATCGCTGGCGGCATTGGCAAGCGAATTAAAGATGAGCTGGATCGTTCAGGCATTCATACGGCATTTGTTGAAGTACCGGGCGAGACGCGGACGAATATGAAGCTTGTAGATCAGAAGCAGCGAACGACGACCGAGGTGAATGAGCCGGGCTTTGCGGTCAGCGAAAGCCAGCTTTCCGAGCTGGATCAGCTGCTGGATGAGCTGCTGCCGAAAGCGTCGGTACTCGTCCTTGGAGGCAGTCTGCCGAAGGGGGCGCCGCCACAGCTGTATCATGATTATATTTTGAAAGCGCGCAAGCTAGGCGTACGTACGATTCTGGATGCGGATGGCGAGGCGATGGTTTCTGGCATCAAAGCGATTCCTTACGCGGTCAAGCCCAATCATTATGAGCTGGAGCAGCTCGCTCAGCGCAAGCTGGACTCGGAAGAGGAAATCGTACAGGCGGGAAGACAGCTGCTTGCTCAGGGGATAACGCTCGTTATGATATCGATGGGCGCAGATGGGGCCATCGTCATGAGCGGCAACGAAGCCTACTTGGCAAAGCCGTTTCCTATTGAGGCGCTGAGCACTGTTGGCGCAGGAGATTCAATGGTAGCCGTGCTTGCGCAGGCGCTATTGCAAAATAGCAGCCTCGAAAATGTGGCAAGGTGGAGTACGGCCGCTGGAACGATAACGGCTTCCAAAGCAGGCACCCAAGTATGCGAGTTTGAGGAAATTCGCAGCCGGGCGGGCGATATAAATATTCAGGCATTGTGATTATATTGAAGCGACTGGCGACATCATAAGGGAGGAATTGACATGAAGAAATTGCTGGCTGTAACTTCTTGTCCGACTGGCATTGCCCATACGTATATGGCCGCGGAATCATTGCTAAAAATGGCAGAGGAGAAAGGTGTTCCGCTGAAGGTTGAAAAGCGCGGCGCGCTTGGCGTAGAGGATGAGCTTACGCCGGAGGAAATCGCCGAAGCGCACGCGATTATTTTGGCAGCGGATACCGATGTACTGGAAGCTCGATTTGCAGGCAAGCCGATTATTAAAGTTGGCGTGGCCGAAGGCATCCGCAATCCAGCGGGCTTGATTGAGCAGGCGCTGGCGAAAGAAGCGGCTCAAGCTGGGGCGGCCGCGCCTGCACAGGAGCAGACGAAGAAAGAGGGCAGCTCTGTGCGAACAGGAGCCTATAAGCACTTGATGACAGGTGTGTCGAATATGCTGCCGCTCGTTGTCGCTGGCGGAATCATTATTGCGATTTCGTTTATTTTCGGTATAAAAGCGTTCCAAGAGGAAGGTACGCTCCCAGCAGCGCTGATGAACATTGGCAGCGGGGCGGCATTTGCCTTAATGATTCCAATTTTGTCCGGCTTTATTTCCTTCTCGATCGCAGACCGGATCGGTCTTGCTCCCGGACTTGTAGGCGGAATGCTGGCCAGCCAGCTGGGAGCCGGCTTCCTCGGTGGTATTATTTCAGGCTTTCTTGCCGGTTATGTGGCAAAATGGCTGCGGCATGCGATCAAGCTGCCGAAATCGCTGGAAGGCATTAAGCCGATCCTCATTATCCCCGTGCTGTCGACGCTCATAGTCGGGCTGATCATGATTTATGTTGTAGGAACGCCAGTGAAGACATTGATGGATATTTTGACGACATGGCTGACAGGTCTGAATTCAACGAATGCGATTTTGCTCGGCTTGCTGCTTGGGGCTATGATGGCGTTCGATATGGGCGGTCCGCTTAATAAGGCAGCGTATACATTTGCTGTCGGCTTGCTTGCAAGCCATGTGTATGGCCCAATGGCAGCCGTGATGGCAGCGGGAATGACTCCGCCGCTTGGCTTGTGGCTTGCCACCGTCATACGCAAAAACAAATTTTCCAAAGAAGAGCGCGACGCGGGAAAAGTTGCAGGAGTCATGGGGCTGGCCTTTATTACCGAAGGCGCTATTCCTTTCGCGGCCGCTGATCCGCTTCGTGTCATCCCAGGTACGGTGCTTGGTTCCGCAGTAGCGGGCGCGCTGTCGATGGTGTTTGGCGCGACGCTTCAAGCGCCGCATGGCGGGGCATTCGTACTCGCTATTCCAAATGCAGTGACGCATCTCGGCGCTTATGCCGCAGCTATTGTCATCGGTTCTGTTGTTACAGCCGTAACGGTATCCTTGCTCAAAAAAAATAAGCTGGCAGCAGCTTAAATCCCACTCCATGGAGGTAATGACCATGTCATCCCAAACCTTATTAAATATTGAAACAATCATTCTCGATTCATCCGCTGATGACCGTCAAGCCGTTATTAAAGAGCTTGCTGAGCGACTGCAATCGGCTGGTTATTTGAACGATGAGGCTGCTTTTCTAGCTTCGGTTGAAGCGCGTGAGCAGCATGCGTCAACAGGCATCGGCTTTGGCGTTGCGATTCCGCATGGCAAATCCGCTGGAGTCATTAAGCCAGGCTTAGCTTTTGCCCGTCTCGCACAGCCAATTGACTGGGGCTCCCTTGATGGCAAGCCGGTCACTTCGATTATTTTGCTGGCCATTCCGGAATCGGAGGCGGGCAAGGAGCATTTGCGGATTTTGGCTTCGGTATCGCGCAAGCTCATACACGAGAGCTTTCGCCAAGAGCTGCTGGTTGGCCAAAGTGCAGCAGATATTTTGAAAACATTGGAAAGCGCCCTGTAAGCACAGCGAGATTAAAGGAGGAAACAGAGCGATGCAAACACGTGTATTGACAATCATAAATGAAGAAGGGCTGCATTTGCGTCCGGCCCAAGTGCTGGCTAATGCTGCAGGACAATTCGCAGCGGATATTTACGTAGAGGTGGTTGGCGGCGGGGAGGCAAATGCGAAAAGCGTGCTTGGCATCATTGCGCTTGGTTTGGAAAAAGGTGCTGAAGTCAAGCTGTCGGCAGACGGCGAAGATGAGGAGCAGGCTGTCGCCAAGCTTGCTGAATTATTCGAGCAAGGTTTCGGAGAGCAATGAGCGAGCAGCGCATCAAAGGCATCGGCGTCTCGGAAGGTATCCGCTTCGGGAAAGCATTCATCTATGGCGCGCCTGCTGTAGAGGCGGCTTATCCTCAGCGGATTGAGCCGGAGCAGGTGGAGGCGGAGCTTGAACGTCTGGAGCAGGCGAAGCGCCAGTCGGCAGCAGAGCTGAATACGATCATTGCCAAAACCGAGGCGAAGCTGGGGAAGGACAAAACGGCAATTATCGAGGGGCAGCTGAGCTTTCTGGATGATCCCGCCTTTTACGGCGATATTCGCGGTCAAATTAAGCGCAAGCAGGCGTCCGCTGAACAAGCGGTACAAACCGTGCTGGCCCAGCTTTCCGCATTGTTTGAGAAGATGAACAATGCATACGTAAAGGAACGCATTCATGATGTGAAGGACGTTGCGGATCGGCTCATGAGCCATTTGCAGCAGGTTTTTTATCCGGATCTGGCGAGTATTACAGAGCCTGTTATTTTAGTAGCGGAAGATTTAACGCCTTCCGTTACTGTCCAGCTTGATCGCAGCATTGTGCTTGGCTTTGTGACACGGGTTGGCGGAGAAACGACGCATACAGCGATTTTGTCCCGTTCGCTCGGCATTCCTGCGGTTGTGGGCACTGGTGCTGCTTTCGAGCAGCTGAGCCATGGTGAGGAGCTGATTCTGGACGGTACGGAGGGCGTTATCGTGCTGAATGCCGATCAGGCTACCCGCTCTGACTATGAAGGCCGGCAGCAGGAGGAGCAATCCGCAGCATGGAAGCTTGAAAAATACAGGCTGCTGCCAGCACAGACGGAAGATGGCAAGCTGATCGAGCTCGCTGTAAACGTCGGCATGCCGGAGGAAATGCGAGATGGTCTTGTGGACGAGGCCCATGGGGCCGGCTTGTTCCGAACAGAATTTCTGTTCATGAACGCTGACCGCTTCCCGGACGAAGAAAAACAATTTGCTGTATATAAACAGCTTGCTGAAGCTTGGAAAGGCAAGCCTATCGTTATCCGCACGCTGGATATTGGCGGAGACAAGGAGCTGTCCTATTGGGATTTGCCGCATGAGGACAATCCATTTCTCGGCAATCGCGCTATCCGCCTTTGTCTGAATGAGCGGGAGCTCTTCCGCACCCAACTGCGGGCGATCGTTCGTGCCAGCGCCTTCGGCACCGTTAAAATCATGTTCCCGATGATATCCTCCATGCAGGAGTTCCGCGCTGCCAAGCAGTTGACGCTTGAAATCATGGACGAGCTGAAGGAGCAGGCCATCGCCTTTGATGAAAAACTGGAAATCGGCATTATGGCCGAGGTTCCGTCTGTCATTCAGCTGGCGGACCGTTTCGCCAAAGAGGTTGACTTTTTCAGCATTGGCACAAACGATTTGGTGCAATATACGCTTGCCGTTGACCGCATGAACGAGAAGGTCGCGCACTTATATGATTATTTCCATCCGGCGGTTATCCGCTCGATTCGCAGCTTGATACAAGCGGCGCACAAGGAAGGCAAATGGGTTGGCATGTGCGGTAAAATGGCGGGCGATCCGCTCGCAGCACCGCTGCTGCTCGGGATGGAGCTGGATGAATGGAGTATGGATGCCGCTTCTCTGATGAAGCAAAAGTTTACGCTGTCTAGACTAAATGTGCAGGATAGCGCCCAACTGCTAAGCGATGTGCTTGATCTCGACACGGCTGAGGAAGTTCGGCAGCACATTAAAGCTTTCCATGCTTCCAAATTTAGTGATTAGCATATGTATGGCAAATAGGTTTGGGCATTATGCCGCCCATTCTACCCATACTGACCAGTAAGAAGCCATTTAGGACGCTTTCGTAATCTTCGATTCCTTCAGCAGGAGCGAAGTTGCGGAGGCGTTTTTCTTTTTGTTAAAAAAATTAATTTTACATATGTTCATAATTTGATGAGTGATAGACAGCGGAAATGGATGATTTATTAAAGGAATTGACGAAAAAACGTAATATCAGCATTGAAACGCTTCATTTAGTGAACATAAGTCCAAGTGTTTGTTTACATATGACCAAATACATGTTAAACTGAGTGTGTATTTGAGGAACTCGTATATGGGGAAGGGGAACAGGTCATGTTAAATTTGTCTGGAATGATTGATCATACGCTGCTGCGTGCTGACGCGACGAAAGCAGAGATCGCTAAGCTGACGGAGGAAGCGAAACAATATGAATTTGCTTCGGTCTGTGTAAATCCGACTTGGGTCGCTTTTGCCGCTGAGCAGCTGGCAGGAAGCAAGTCCAAAGTTTGCACCGTTATCGGCTTTCCATTAGGAGCATCGACGAGCGCCGTTAAAGCTTTTGAAACGGGCAATGCGATTGCAAATGGTGCAGACGAAATTGATATGGTTATCAACATTGGCGCTTTGAAAGACGGCAACGATGATTACGTGGAGCAGGACATTAAAGCGGTTGTTGATGCGGCAGCAGGCAAAGCGATTGTGAAGGTCATTATTGAGACAAGCCTGCTCACCGATGAAGAAAAGGTTCGTGCTTGCGAGCGTTCGTTGAAAGCCGGAGCCGATTTTGTAAAAACCTCGACGGGCTTCTCTACTGGCGGAGCAACAGCTGAAGATGTAGCGCTTATGCGCAAAACAGTCGGAGACAAGCTTGGCGTTAAAGCATCGGGCGGCGTTCGCGGTCTTGAGGATATGAAAAAAATGATCGAAGCAGGCGCAACGCGCATTGGAGCAAGCTCCGGCGTGAAAATTATGCAGGGCGAGCAATCCAGCGCCGCTTATTAATGAAGTAACCATAGAACACGGTGCTGCTCCTTTCCGAAGGAGCGGCCCGCTTTTCTCGATAAACGAAAGAGCGGCGGCATCAGCATAACTTTGTAAGCGCTCTATTCGGCCAATCAACTTCCATAATGATGAAAAAATAGGAGGCGGCAACTATGAAATACATCGTAGCTTTATTAGGCCTGCTTGTTGTGCTAGGATTGTCCTATATCGTCAGCAACAATAAGAAAAATATTCGTTTCAAGCCGATTGCCATCATGATCGTTTTGCAGGTGGTTCTTGCCTTTGTCCTATTAAATACGTTTGCGGGCGCGACCTTGATTAAAGGTTTTTCCGGCGTGTTCGAGCAGCTGCTTTCCTACGCGCAGGAAGGAATCAACTTTGTATTTGGCGGCATTTTAAATGAAGGACAATTTTCCTTTTTCCTGTCGGTTCTGCTGCCGATCGTCTTCATTTCCGCGCTAATTGGTATTTTGCAATATTTGAAAATCCTTCCCTTTATCGTAAAGGGCATCGGATATGTGTTAAGCAAAGTCAATGGCATGGGCAAGCTGGAGTCGTATAATGCGGTCGCATCAGCCATTTTGGGCCAATCGGAAGTATTCATTTCGGTCAAAAAACAAATTGGCCTGCTGCCGAAGCATCGCCTGTATACGCTGTGCGCCTCGGCAATGTCCACCGTATCGATGTCGATTGTCGGCTCGTATATGCAAATTTTAGACCCGAAATATGTGGTGACCGCGCTCGTCCTCAACCTGTTCGGCGGCTTTATTATCGCTTCCATTCTTAACCCGTATACGGTGGAGGAAGGCGAGGACGTGCTGCAAGTACAGGAGGAAGGGGAGAAGCAGACCTTTTTCGAAATGCTGGGCGAATATATTATGGATGGCTTCAAGGTTGCGATTATTGTCGCGGCGATGCTGATCGGTTTTATTGCTCTCATCGGCATGATTAATGGATTGTTTCTTGGCATTCTCGGCATTTCCTTTCAGCAAATACTTGGATTTATTTTCGCTCCTTTCGCTTTTATTATGGGGGTGCCGTGGAAAGATGCCGTTGATGCGGGAAGCATTATGGCCACGAAAATGGTTTCGAATGAATTTGTAGCGATGCTGGAAATTAGCAAATATCCTAATCTTTCGGCCAAAGCAGTCGGCGTCGTGTCGGTGTTTCTCGTCTCTTTTGCTAATTTCTCCTCCATTGGCATCATTGCAGGCGCGGTCAAAGGCTTGCATGAGAAGCAGGGCAATGCCGTTGCACGCTTCGGCATGAAGCTGCTGTATGGTGCAACGCTGGTCAGCGTGCTGTCGGCGACGATTGCAGGGATTTTCATTTAAAATATTAGGAAGGATATGATTTTTCTATCCTTTCTCTATATTGCAACGCGAAACGGCAGCTTTGCCGCCAGAGGACGGCGAAAGCCGTTTACGCTTGAGGAGAGGCGGTGCCAGGCATGGCAGCATTTGAACGGATACATTTAATTGTAATGGACTCGGTAGGCATCGGCGAAGCGCCGGATGCTGCCGCGTTCGGAGACTTTGGCGTCCATACGCTCTCGCATATTGCCCGCGAGATGGGCGGACTGCATATGCCGAATATGGCTGCGCTTGGACTGTCGAATATTGAACCGATTGCCGGAGTTCCGGCTGCGGATCATCCGCTTGCTTTTTATACGAAAATGCAGGAGGCGTCCAGCGGCAAGGATACGATGACAGGGCACTGGGAGATGATGGGCCTTCATATCGAGACGCCATTCCGCGTCTTTGCAGATGGCTTTCCAGATGAGCTGATTGCCCGCATTGAGAAGAAGACAGGCCGCAAGGTCATCGGCAATAAAGCGGCTAGTGGAACGGAAATTATTGAAGAGCTGGGCGAAGAGCATGTGAAGACAGGAGCGCTCATTATTTACACCTCGGCGGATTCGGTGCTGCAAATTGCTGCGCACGAAGAAATTGTACCGCTTAAAGAGCTGTACGACATATGCGAATACTGCCGGGAAATTACGCTGGAGGACCCGTATATGCTGGGGCGGATTATTGCCCGGCCGTTTGTAGGGGAGATCGGACATTTCAAGCGTACCGCTAATCGCCATGATTATGCGCTTAAGCCTTTTCAGCCAACGGTGATGAATACGCTGAGGGATGCGGGTCTAGCTGTCATATCGCTTGGCAAAATTGCCGATATATTTGATGGAGAAGGGGTTACGAAGGCCATTCGCACCGTCTCGAATGAAGATGGCATGGATAAGCTTGTTGAGGTGCTGGATGAGCCATTCAAGGGCCTCAGCTTCCTAAACCTTGTCGATTTTGATGCGCTGTACGGCCACCGCCGCGATCCGCAAGGGTACGGACAGGCTTTGGAGCAATATGATGCCAGACTGCCAGAAGTATTCGATAAGCTGACGGAGCAGGATTTGCTCATCATTACGGCTGATCATGGCAATGATCCGACCTATGTAGGAACGGATCACACCCGCGAATATGTGCCGCTACTCGTCTATTCGCCGCGTTTCAAGCAAGGCGGCAGGCAGCTCGCGATCAGAAGCACCTTCGCTGATGTTGGAGCAACCATTGCGGATAATTTCGGCGTTACATGGCCTGATCACGGAACCAGCTTCATGCCGTCGTTAAATGAACCAATGAACGAATCAACTAACTAAATGAACGAAGCAGAGGAGATATTACAATGAGTGTTCATATTAATGCAAAGCAAGGCGACATCGCCGAAACGATTTTATTGCCAGGCGACCCGCTAAGAGCGAAATATATTGCGGATACGTATTTGGAAAATGTAACGTGCTACAACGAAGTGCGCGGTATGCTGGGCTTTACAGGGACGTACCAAGGCAAGCGTATTTCGGTGCAGGGAACAGGTATGGGCGTACCGTCCATCAGCATTTACGTCAATGAACTCATTCGCGAATATGGCGTGAAAAATCTCGTTCGTGTCGGCACATGCGGCGCCATGCAAAAAAGCGTAAACGTGCGCGAGGTTATTTTGGCGCAAGCGGCTTGTACGGATTCCAGCATGAATCGCCACGTATTCGGCGGCTATGACTTCTCGCCAATTGCCAGCTTTGAGCTGCTGAAGGCGGCTTACGAGCGCGGCATAGCCAAAGGCCTCAAGCTGCATGTCGGCAATATTTTCTGCTCGGACAGCTTCTATCGGGATGATAAGTCCATTGTCGAGAAGCTGATGGAGCATAATGTGCTTGGCGTTGAAATGGAAACGACGGCGCTTTATACGCTGGCTGCAAAATATGGCGTCAATGCCCTGACGATTTTGACCGTAAGCGACCACCTGTTGACCGGCGAGGAAACGACTTCTGCCGAAAGACAAAGCACATTCAATGACATGATGGAAGTAGCGCTGGAAACGGTAACTTCCCTGTAATAGGCAAGGTAGCCTAGCTAATAAATTTATTTAAAACCGTGAGGAGAATGCAGCATGAGAATGGTAGACCTGATTGAGAAAAAACGCGATGGTGAAGTGCTGAGCGCTGAAGAAATTAACTTCTTCATTCAAGGGTATACGAAAGGCGAAATTCCTGATTATCAGGCCAGCGCAATGGCAATGGCGATTTTCTTCAAGGATATGACGGAGCAGGAGCGCGCTGATTTGACGATGGCGATGGTGAATTCCGGCGATACGATCGATCTGTCAGCCATTGAAGGCGTGAAGGTAGACAAACACTCCACTGGCGGTGTAGGCGACACGACGACGCTTGTACTGGCCCCGCTCGTTGCGGCGCTGGACATTCCAGTTGCGAAAATGTCGGGACGCGGCCTCGGCCACACCGGCGGGACGACAGATAAGCTTGAAGCGATTGCTGGCTTCCACGTGGAGCTTGCGAAGGAAGAATTTGTTCGTCTCGTGAACAAGGATAAGATCGCTGTCGTTGGCCAATCCGGCAACCTGACGCCAGCTGACAAGAAGCTGTATGCGCTGCGCGATGTTACAGCAACCGTTAACTCCATTCCGCTTATCGCAAGCTCGATTATGAGCAAAAAAATCGCTGCCGGCTCCGACGCTATCGTGCTTGACGTGAAGACAGGTGCAGGCGCCTTCATGAAGACGGTAGACGATGCGAAGGAGCTTGCGCACGCAATGGTGAGCATCGGCAACAACGTTGGTCGCAAAACGATGGCGGTCATTTCCGACATGAGCCAGCCGCTGGGCTTTGCAATCGGCAACGCTTTGGAAGTGAAGGAAGCGATTGATACGCTGCAAGGAAAAGGTCCAAAGGACTTGGAGGAGCTTTGTCTGGCGTTAGGGCGTCAAATGGTCTATTTGGCGAACAAAGCAAGCTCGCTGGAAGAGGCGGAGGAAATGCTGAAGGAAGTCATTCGCAATGGCAAAGCGCTGGAGAAATTCAAAGTGTTTATTGCCAATCAGGGCGGAGATCCAACGGTTGTTGACCATCCAGAGAAGCTGCCGCAAGCGGCTTACTTAATTGAAGTGCCAGCGAAAACCGACGGTGTTGTAGCGGAGATAGTTGCCGACGAAATCGGTACGGCAGCAATGCTGCTGGGTGCAGGACGCGCAACGAAGGACTCGGAAATCGATCTGGCTGTAGGCTTAATGCTGAATAAAAAAGTGGGCGACACCGTCAAAGCCGGCGAATCGCTCGTAACCATTCATGCCAATCGTGAAAATGTGGACGATGTGCTCGCGAAAATTTATGACAATATCCGTATCGGCGATAAAGTCGAAGCTCCTGTCTTGATTTACGGCACCGTAACCGAGTAGAAATAAAGTCATTTGGGTATAAAATACAAGCCGCCATCCGGGTGCAGTTGCTGCCGGGATGGCGGTTTTTGTGCTGCAAGGAAACGGCTGGCAAAGGTTTAAATAGGGTTTATAAAAGGTTTATAAGGTCATGAAACAGAAATGCTTAACCTACAAATACTTAACAACTAAAATATTTGACAATAAGGTAAAATGCCCTTATTATATGTGATGGGACAGCTGTCCATTGGGAAATGGGCACGTAAGTCATCTTGTGTAGATAGGCAGGGGGAGAACAAATGTCGCAAGCAGCATCGAAAGGCGGCGCAGAGCCTGAATTCCGCTTGGCAAGCATTATCGTACCGATGATCGCCATTATTTCAGGCATATTTATGGTTATTTTGGATTCAACAGCGATGAATGTGGCGTTGTCTAGACTCGTCATTGATTTTAAAACCGATTTGCCAACGATTCAATGGACGGTAACGGGCTATATGCTGGCGACGGCGGCGGTTATTCCGCTTTCAGGCTGGCTTTCGGATCGCTTTGGAGCCAAAAATATATTTTTAGGCTCGGTTGTAGCCTTCACCTTGGCATCATTGCTGTGCGCATTGCCTAGCAGCGCCGAGTGGCTCATCGTATTTCGGATTATTCAAGGCTTGGGCGGCGGTTTCGTTATGCCGGTCGCTATGGCTTATGTGTTTCGTTTAAGCCCGCCGAATAAGGTAGGGCAAGTCATGGGGATGATGGGCGTGCCGATTTTGCTCGCGCCTGCGGTTGGCCCGATTTTGGCGGGCTGGCTCGTGGAATATCACTCCTGGCACTGGATTTTCCTGATAAACATTCCGGTCGGCATTTTCAGCATTATATTCGGCCTTTGGAAGCTGCCGAAGACGGAGCGCAAGCAGGTCACCGGCATTGATATTCCAGGCATGATTTTAGGGCCGCTTGCATTTGCCGCCTTATCCTACGGGGTTACGCAAGGCGCGGAAAGCTGGTCTTCGGATAAAACGATTGGCGGGCTCGTTATCGGCGGCATTGCGCTCATCGCATTTATTATCGTAGAGCTGCGTTCAAAAACACCGCTGCTGGAGCTTCGCGTGTTCCGCTCGGTCGACTTTTCATTCAGCATTTTTGTGCAGTGGCTGCTGCAATTTTCGCTTTTCGGCGCGATTTTCCTGCTTCCGCAATTTCTGCAGCAGGCACGCGGCTACGGCGCCTTTGATACGGGGCTGACCTTGTTCCCGCAGGCGCTAGCTTCCGCATTTATGATGCCGATTGGCGGCTATTTGTTTGATAAAATCGGGGTGCGATGGCTTGTCGTTATTGGCCTCAGCCTTGTATCCGGTGCGATTTTTCAATATACGCAGGTCGATTTGACGACTGAAGGCAGCGACTTGCTGCTTCCGCTCATTATGGCGGGCATGGGCTCCGGCCTCATGATGATGCCGCTCAACTCGCATTTGCTGCAAAAAGCGCCGCGCGAGCTCGTCAGCCGGGTCACGTCGCTAACAAGCGCTTTGCAGCAAGTTGTCAGCTCCTTCGCGGTTGCTACTTTAGTTACGGTGCTCTCTTCACGAGTGAAGACGCTCATTGTGGATCAGCAGCTGCCGCTTACGACGCCTGCCGAAGTGCAGAAAGCGACGCTAGCCGTTGCGCCGGAAGCATTCGGCTATACGTTCGGCATTATGCTCGTTATTGCCATCGTCGGCATTTTCCTCGGCTTGTTTCTGCGCAGAGGGAAAGTGCAAGCGGGAGCGGAAGAGCAGAAGAGCAAGCAGGAATTGGGGCTTGAAGGACTGCATTAATTTAATTCAATCAAACTTACGTCAGACGCCTGGTTCGCCAGCGGCGGTCTGGCGTATTTTTTTATTGTTCAGGTCAGCTTACTATTGACATTTGGTCTATAAGTTATAGACTACAGATATGAGGTCGATAACTTATAGACCAAGGAGTGGGAAAATGAAAGGCTATAAGCTTACAGAAAGCGAAATTAAGTTTACCGATTTAATCTGGAAAAACGAACCCATAAGTTCTGGTGATCTTGTGAAACGATGTCAAGAGGAAATGAATTGGAAAAAGTCCACAACCTATACTGTGCTGAAAAAAATGTGTGAAAAAGGTTTATTACAAAATGAAAATTCAGTCGTTTCTTCTTTGATTACAAGGGATGAATATTACGCAAATCAAAGCCAACGTTTTGTTGAAGATACGTATGGAGGGTCCTTGCCCAAATTTTTAACAGCGTTTATGGGCGGAAGAAAATTAAATAACCGCCAAGCAGAGGAGCTGAAAAAGCTGATTGATGAACACAAGGAGGGGTAATCATGAGCGAGCTATTTCTGTCTGTTTTAAACATGAGCCTTACAGCAAGCTATGTCATTCTTGTTGTCATATTAATCAGGCTGCTGCTTAAAAAAGCTCCGAAGGTCATCTCTTATGCTTTATGGGGAGTGGTAGCTTTCCGGCTTGTCGTTCCAGTCACCTTTGAGAGTGTATATAGTCTGTTGCCAAGGAATGGGGATCGAAATCCAATACCTCAAGCTAGTATGCCTCAGCAAAGTCCGCAGATTAATAGTGGGATAGAAGTGGTCGATTCAATTGCAGGCGGGACAATACCAGCAATGGCTGCACAGGATAGTGTGAATCCATGGCAGATTTACATACAAATTGGTTCATATATTTGGATTTTATGTATGCTGGTTTTGCTTATTTATAGTCTTGCATCTGTATTTCTCTTGAAAAAACAGCTCAAAGATGCCCAACGGGTAGAGCGGAATATCTACGAAGCTGGGAATTTGAAAACACCTTTTGTACTTGGCTTTATACGACCAAAAATTTATTTGCCCGTTGGACTCGATGCCACGGAGCGCAGCTACATCCTGCTGCACGAGCAGACTCACATTAAACGATTGGATCATATCATTAAGCCAGCAGCCTTCTTACTATTATCCGTGCACTGGTTTAATCCTCTTGTATGGGTAGCCTTCATGTTAATGAGTAGGGATATGGAATTTTCCTGTGATGAACGTGTATTGAAAAAGATGGATTTTGATGTGGCTATAAAAAAATCTTACGCGTCCTCCTTATTATCACTTGCTGCGGATAGACCTATTTTGAATGGAAATCCGCTTGCTTTTGGTGAGGGAAATGTGAAGGGGAGGATTAAAAACGTATTAAATTATAGAAAGCCAAAATTCTGGTTACTTGCTTTCTCAATCATCATTTTGCTAGCAGTTGGGATTGGATTGATAGCAAATCCTGTAATAAAGGGGAGAGATGCATTAGAACAAATAACTGACTTAGAGAATATATCATCAGGTGAAGAAGTTTCGTTGGAACGACCAGAGAAATCAGCAGCAGAAATATTAAAAGAACTAGCCAATCAACCATTTTCAATTAGTGGGAATCAAATTGGTGATGACGATCAAGAAACCGTAGTCACATTTGGAAAAGCTTTTGTGAATTTGTATACCGGTGCTGTTGCAGAACAAGAAACAGTAACCTTTAGAAATTACATATCTAATGAAAATCTTCTTAAATACACAAATACAATGTTAGAGCTAGAACAAAGAAAAGAACTAAAGGGAGCAATCAGTGTCCATTTCGGTTTGGAAAATGAATTCAAGGAAGCAGAGCTCAAGAAACTGGACGTAAATCTCTACTACGTAAGTTTACCATTTTCGAACCAAGGGTCTGGAATGAACCTTCAGATGTTAGTTCAAGCTGAAAACAAGGCATTAAAAATCGTTGATTATTATTTTGGAAACAAAGATGGTGTAGATACGATTGCAACAGGACATCCCGCTGATAGAAAGCTTCATGATCCAAAACGATGGGATGACCAAGTGTGGGTTGATGGAGTTTTTGAAAAGCTTGATAAAATAGAAATTTGAACGGAATTTTAATCTAAACGTCATTTTACAAGGAATGAAGCGTTAGCAAATAGCCATACCAAAAGCGCCTTGCCTGCATAACGCAGGGCAAGGCGCTTTTCCCGCTGGTGTCTCCCATTCAGCCTAACGGTTTTGCCCTGGTTCCCGCAATAACCTCTTTGTTACCCGATTGGATGCTTGCGAGAGCAAAGCAGCGGTATGTGCACGCAATAGCTCCCGGATAAGCTCCATAAATGCAATCCCCCTTCTGCTTCAGTTCATACATTCTATTAAAATGCCAGAGAGATGTGCTAGTCTCTTAATCTATCAGGCGAAAGTTGATGAATATATCGGTTAAGGACAATGGACTATAGCGTTCTAACCTTTCAGCTGCTTGCGGTAATCCGTAGGTGACACGCCGATAATCTTCTTGAACAGCCGGGAAAAATAATACGGGTCCTTAAAGCCGAGCGACAGGCTGACCGCTTTCACGCTTTGGTCGGTAAGGTCAAAAAGCTGTCCGGCGCGCTGCATTTTCAGCCGCAAATAATAGTCAATGGGAGCGTAGCCAGTAGATTGCTTAAAAAGATGATTAAGATGCTGCTTGGATATGCGCGTTCGCGTAACCAAATCGTCCAAGGTCAAATGGCCTTCCAGCTGTTCCTTCATATATTGGATAGCCTGTTCAATATAAGCGAGCATCTTCTCGTCCTGCTTGCGCTTTGGAATGAGCGAAATGAAGCTGAGCAAATAACGAACCGTTTGCGAAATATGCAGCTGATGAATGACCGAATAGGACTTGGCTGAAAGCAGCTCGTAGCATTGGTTGAATAGCTCGACGATTTTCTCTGCCTCCGGCAGGGAGACGTGGAGCAGTTCAGCTTCAAGGCCAAGGCTTTCCAGCAGCTGCACCAGCTCCTCGCCCCGAAAGTGAAACCAGTAGATGCTCCATGGATTCGCCGTATTGGCCCCGTAGCTATGAGGGGTAAAGGCGGGAATGATGGAGACGGTTTTTTCCGTTACTTGAATCGTCTCCTCGCCGCCGAGCTTGATCCAGCCTTCCCCGTTCGTGCAATAGATGAAAATATAAGCATCGCAGCCTTTGGGCCGCTCCCGGTAATGGTGCTTGGCCCGGTGAAAATAGCCAATATCCGTTACATAGGCTTGGCGAATAATCGGGTGGCTGGTCATCTCCTCAAGCTGGTAGGAGGGCAAAACAATGAGCTTCTCCGTCTCGAAGCCTTGCGTTTTTTTGTTGAGCATGGTGAAGCAAGCCTCCTCGTTCCTTATGGCTATATTGTAAGCGGTTGGAGCTTCCAGCCGCAAGTGATGCATTAACGCAAAATCAGAATATGCTCCATTAGGAACAGATGATTGTTAATGGAAAAGCGGGCATAGGCGCGGTACAGTGGAGGAAGATAAAGGAGGTAATGGCTTTATGAGTAAGCACCAAATAGCTGTAAAACTGAATGAGCGCAATAAGGAGATTACGACAGGCACATTGTCCGGCAATAAAGGAAGCAATCCGAAAGGAGAAAGCTTCGGTTTTACGAATTTTTACATGACGCGCAATGGCGAGCCTTTTATTCCTGTCGTCGGTGAGTTTCATTTTTCCAGATTTTCTTATTTGTACTGGGAGGAAGAGCTGCTCAAGATGAAGGCAGGCGGGGTGCACATAATCGCTACCTATATATTTTGGAATTACCACGAGGAGAAGGAAGGGCGCTTTAATTGGAATGGCAACCGCAATCTCCGCCATTTTATAGATTTATGCGCCAAGCTGGAGCTGCCGCTCGTGCTTCGAATCGGCCCTTTCTGCCACGGCGAGGTGCGTAATGGCGGCATTCCGGATTGGGTGTTCGACAAGCCGCTCGTCATTCGCTCGAATGATGAGCTGTATTTGAACTACGCAGCGCGCCTGTACCGCGAAATTGCAAGGCAGATGAAAGGCTCGCTGTTTCAAGAAGGCGGCCCGGTTATTGCAATTCAGCTCGAAAATGAATTTATGCACTGCGGCGCTCCGCTGGACTCATGGGGCTACAAAACCGGAATATTCATGTCTTCGGGCACGGGCGGCAATGCGCATTTGGACAAGCTCAAAGCGATTGCGGCAGAAGCGGGCATTCGCCCGCTGTTCTTTACGGCAACGGCATGGGGAGGAGCGGCGGTGCCGGAAACGGATACGCTCCCGATGCTTGCAGGCTATGCGTATACGCCTTGGATTCCTAATCAGCCGCCAAGCGGCGAATATATTTTCCGCGATCTTCATGTAACACCGATGGAGAAGGTCAATTATCCTTCTGCACAATATCCCGTCGCATATTGCGAGATGGCAGGAGGCATGCAGGTCAGCTATACGGCAAGGCCGCATGTGAGCCCAGACAGTGTGGAAGCGATGACGCTTGTAAAGCTGGCTAGCGGCAGCAATCTGCTCGGCTATTACATGTATCATGGCGGCTCGAATCCGCGCGGGGAAAATGGTTTTCTCAACGAATACGGCTTGCCGAAAATAACGTATGATTACCAGTCTCCGCTAGGCGAGTTTGGACGCATTGGCGAATCGTACGACCGTATCCGCACGCTCAGCTTGTTCATGGAAGCTTACGGTGCAATTTTGGCACCGATGGGAACGGTGCTGCCGGAAGGACAAGCGGAGCTGCATCCTGAAAATACGGAGGAGCTGCGCTATTGCCTGCGGCAGAAGGATGGCTCGGGCTTCCTGTTCCTGAACAATTTTCAGGATCATGTAGACATGCCAGACCGGGAGGAAGTAACGGTGACGCTGGATACGTCCAGAGGACAGGCGAGATTTCCGCATACCGGGAGCTTGCGGCTCAAGCAGGGAATTAGCGCGGTGCTGCCGTTCCACTTGGAAGCAGCAGGCATTCGCATCGTTTCCGCTACGGTTCAGCCATTGACGAAGCTTGCGGATTTAGAGGAGCCGCTGCTTGTCTTTTATGCGCATGAGGGACTGAGCCCAGAGCTTGTTATAGCTGTTGACACGGTCGCGGGCGTAACTAGCGATGGTGGCGGCACTGTGGAGCAGCAGGACGGGGTTTATATAGTGCGTCCGGCAGTGGGCAAGCAGCATGTCGCTGAAGTGAAGCGTAAAGACGGGAACGTCGTTCGTATACTCGTCCTTTCCAGAGAAGAGGCGCTGAACACCTATCGCCTCCGCGTGTGGGGAGAAGAACGCCTGCTGATCAGCGACAGCCACCTTTATGCAGCGGGCGGGCAGCTCATTTGCACCTCGCCAGGCAAGGCGGAATGGCAAGTTGCCATGTATCCGGCAGCTGAAGCCGAGCTCAAATCAAGCCAAGGCAGCCTTTCTCCTGCTGCCGGAGGCTTGCTCCAGACATATACGGTGAAGGTTGCGGCCTATGAACCTCAGCTTCTCATCAAGAATACGTCAAGTCGTCATGCGGCCGTGCAAATCGATGCTTATTGGCCAGAGCAGGTAGCAGACTTGTTTCTTCATATTGAATATGATGGCGATGTAGCCGCTGCTTATTTGAATAATGAGCTGTTGACGGACCATATCCATTATGGCCAAGCTTGGCCGATTGGGCTGAAGGGCTTCCAAAATGAACTGCTGGATAATGAGCTTCAGCTCGCGATTACTCCGATTCGAAAAGGTACGACGCATACGTTCGTAAATCAGGCGTTCGTGGAGCGCTTTGAAGGTGTGGAAATGGCAGCGTTTCATGAGATCAAAGCGGTGCCGTATTATGTGACGGCATTGTCTCAAGTGTTCAAATAAGCCGCTAATTGAAGGGGAAAAGCAGGCACGCCAGTGCCCGGCAAGCAGCAAGCGCCGGGAAACAGGCGTGTTTGCTGTCGTTTTTATGCGTTTTTTGACGAGAAAGGTACTAATTTATATATGACTTTGTCCGCAATATTGAGGGTACTGCAAAGGAAGAGGTCTGGCTTATGATGAATATATAAGCTTGGCGACGGATTTGAGCCACGGCGCTGCAAGAGCGACGAACCATAAAAACTAAAGGAGTGACCATCGCAGTGACAACACAGCAACAGCAAAATATTCAGCCATGGAAGCTATGGTACAAGCAGCCAGCGAGCCGTTGGGAGGAAGCGCTGCCGATCGGCAATGGCCGACTGGGCGGCATGGTATTTGGAGATGCGCGCAAGGAGAGAGTGCAGCTTAACGAGGATACGTTATGGTCTGGATTTCCACGCGACACCAACAATTATGAAGCATTGCGGTATTTGAAAAAATCGCGCGAGCTCATTTTTGCTGGGCAATACGGCGAGGCCGAGACGCTTGTGCAGGATAAAATGCTAGGTATGAACACGGAGGCTTACCAGCCTCTAGGCGATCTTTATATGGAACATCGCCAGCTGGGAAGCGATAGCGGAACTTCTGCTTTTCGCCGTGAGCTTGACCTTGATACAGGAATTGCTTCGTCTGCGTATACAGTAGATGGCCGATCGTTTCGCCACGAAATATTCGTAAGCGCCGTCCATCAAGTGATGTGCATTCGCTATGAGGCGCTGGACGGCGGGGAGATTTCTCTAACGGCAGGGCTGGAGTCGCCGCATCCGGTGCAGCTGACGGAAGGTAGCGGCGGCGCGCTTGTACTGAGCGGGACATGCCCATCCCATATTGCCGACAACTATCGTCAGGATCATCCGAAGTCGGTGCTTTATGAGCAGGGCCGGGGTGTTTCCTTCGAGGCAAGGCTGCAATTGCTAGGTGCAGGCGCGACTAACATCGTAGGTGGCTCCAGCAGCTCGCTTACTGTAAGCGGACACGGCACGGTTACGCTTCTGCTTGCGGCTGCTTCCAACTTTGCCGGCTATCAGGTGATGCCGGTTAATGATTCCGCGGCATTGGCGCTTAAAAATGAGCAGCCACTAGCGATTGCATCGGCGCTCGGCTATGAGGAGCTGCGCAGCCAGCATATTGCCGAGCATCAGCGGCTTTTCCGCCGGGTAGCTATCGATCTCGGTACTAGCCCGAATGCGCTGCTTCCAACAGATGAGCGGCTTGCAGGCTATAAGCGGGGCGAGGCAGATCCGCAGCTGGAGGCTTTATATTTTCAATATGGCCGGTATTTGCTAATGCAGAGCTCAAGGCCCGGTACGCAGCCAGCCAACTTGCAGGGCATATGGAATGACCGGGTACAGCCGCCATGGAACAGCAACTATACGACGAATATCAATACGCAAATGAACTATTGGCATGCGGAAATTTGCGGGCTGGGCGAATGCCATGAGCCGTTGATTGATATGATTAGCGAGCTTAGCCAGACCGGCAGCCGAACTGCGTCTATTCATTATAATGCGCGCGGCTGGGTCGCCCATCACAATGTGGATCTATGGCGGGCCTCGACTCCTTCGGGCGGGCATCCAAGCTGGGCTTTCTGGCCATTCGGCGGCATTTGGCTTTGTCTGCATCTCTGGGAGCATTATGCGTTTAATCCAGATCTGGCCTACTTGCGCGAACGTGCGTATCCGGTCATGAAGCAAGCTGCGCTGTTCTGTCTGGACTGGCTGCAGGAGACAGAGAATGGCGTACTTGTAACAGTTCCGGCAACTTCGCCGGAAAATATGTACAAGCTGCCAGATGGCAGCGGCGGCACAAGCAGCGTTTCTCTGGCAACGACTATGGATATTTCACTTATTAAAGAGCTATTCACGCTTTGCCTGCACGCAGCCGATTTGCTAGGCGAGGATGAAGCGCTGCGCAGCGAGTGGCAGGAAGCGCTTGTGAAGCTGCCCCCATTTCAGGTTGGTTCGGATGGCAGGCTGATGGAATGGGTTGAGGAATATGAGGATCATGAGCCGGGACATCGCCATGTATCGCATTTAATTAGCCTGTACCCGGGTTTTCTGATTAATGCGGAGAAGGAGCCAAAGCTGCTGGAGGCTGGCCGGGAATCGCTGAGACAGCGAATCGCGAGCGGCGGCGGCCATACGGGCTGGAGCTGCGCTTGGCTGATTAACTTATATGCAAGGCTGGGCGAGCCGGAGCAGGCGCATCATTTTATCGAGACGCTGCTTTCCCGCTCGACGCATCCGAATTTGTTCGACGATCATCCACCGTTCCAAATTGATGGAAATTTCGGCGGGACAGCAGGTATTGCTGAACTGCTGCTTCAAAGCCATACGCAGGAGCTTGCGCTGCTGCCCGCACTGCCAAAAGCATGGCCGGACGGTTCCGTACGAGGACTGCGGGCGCGCGGCGGCTTCATGATCGATATGGAATGGAAAAATGGACGTCTGGCGTCTGCCCGCATCGAGTCATTGGCAGGCTCGCTATGCACGCTGCGCAGCGGCGATCTGGAGCTGGCCGTACAAATGGAAGGCGAAGGCACGCTAGTCGCAATGCAGGGCGAGCGGTTTGAAACGTCGGCTGGCGCTGTATATACCGTCTTGCCGAAGGAAGCACTGTAAGCTTAAATCATACACCTATATATAGAAGATATAGCATAAGGGAGAAGTGGAAAAACCATGACAGAACAGCAGTATCCATTTTTAGACGGCAAGCTGGACATAGAGGAGCGTGTGCGCGATCTCGTATCGCGGCTGACGCTGGAGGAAAAAGTAGAGCTAATGGTTCAATATCAGCCTGCCGTTGAGCGGCTCGGCGTAAAACCATACAAGCATGGAACGGAAGCAGCGCATGGTCTAGCTTGGCTCGGCGAAGCGACCTCGTTCCCACAGCCCCTCGGTCTTGGCTGCACCTGGAACCCGGAGCTGCTGAAAGCTATTGGTTCTGTCATCGGTGATGAAGCCCGCGTCTATTATCAGCGCGACCCAGAAGTAAATGGCCTCACGCTGTGGGCGCCTACCGTCGATATGGAACGCGATCCGCGTTGGGGACGGACGGAGGAGGCTTATGGCGAAGACCCGAAGCTGACGGGCGAGCTTACTACGGCACTCGTGCAAGGCATTCAAGGCGACGACCCGGTTTTTTTCAAAGCGGTCGCGACGCTGAAGCATTTTATCGCCAACAATAATGAAATTGATCGCGGCAGCTGCTCAGCGAGCATTGATCCGCGCAATATGAAGGAATATTACCAGCGTGCTTTTCAGCCTGCGTTCGTCAAGGGCGGCGCGCAATCGATGATGACGTCGTACAATTCGGTAAACGGCATCCCGACGATATTGCATGAGGATGTGAACAAGGTCGTTAAGGGCGAATGGGGCATGAATGGGTTTATCGTCAGTGATGCTGGCGATTTGATCGGCCTGGTGAAGGATCATCATTATTATGATACGTACAAGGAAGCGGTAGCCCATTCGATTAAAGCGGGAATCGACAGCATTACCGACGATAAGGAAATTAGCTGCGGGGCGATCCATGAGGCATTGTCCGAAGGCTTGCTTGCGGAAGCAGATCTTGACCAAGCGCTGACCAATACGTTCCGCGTGCGTTTCCGTCTTGGCGAATTTGATGCGGATAATCCGTATGCGAATGTGCCAGATTCCGTCTTATGCGCTCCAGCCCACGGCGACCTGTCGCTTCAGGCTGCCCGCGAGTCGATCGTTTTGCTCAAAAATGAAAAGGCCATGCTTCCGCTGAGCAGCAGCAAGCTGGGCAGCGTAGCGGTCATCGGGCCGCTCGGCGATGTTGTGTATCGCGATTGGTACTCCGGCACTTTCCCTTATACGGTTACGCCGTTCGCTGCCATCCAGCAGAAGCTGGCTGGCAAAAAGGTAACGTTTACGAGCGGCAGCAATCAGGTGGTATTGAGATCTGCCGCAGATGGAGCACCTGTCTCGCTTGGTGACAACGGTGTACTGCAGGTCGCCGCTGGCAGCGCTGCGGAGACGTTTGAGGTATGCGATTGGGGCTGGAACAGCTTGACGCTGCAAAGCCAATCGACGGGCAAATTCGCGACGAGCGCAGATGATGTCCACATTGCGGCTGCAGCGGATGAGGCCTATGGCTGGTATGTGAAGGAAGTGCTGCATCTGGATGCGAAAGCGGATGGCACGACGGACATTGTTACATGGGATGATAAACCAGTTGTGCTGAAGGAGCAGGATGGCAAGCAGCTGCTTACTGTAACCGAGGAAGTTACCGAGGAAGATCGTGCGCCAGAAGCAGCTGGAGACAACGCGGGCGGCGCAGCTAACAGCGGAAGCGGCAACAATCGTGACAAAGAGCATAAAGGTGCCTTTAGGTTAGACGTTACCGTTGATGGAATTGCCGCAGCAGTAGCGGCAGCCCGCGAAGCAGAAACAGCGATTGTATTCGTTGGCAACAACCCGCTTATTAACGGCAAGGAAGAAACGGACCGTCCGGGCTTTACGCTTGCAGCAGCGCAAGAGCAGCTGCTGAGGGAAGTATACGCGGTTAATCGAAACGTAATTGCCGTCGTCATCGGCAGCTACCCGTTTGAGCTTAATTGGGCGCAGGAGCATCTTCCAGCCGTTGTCTATTTGGCGCATGCCGGACAAGAGCTTGGCAATGCGGTCGCTGATGTGCTGTTCGGCGATTTTGCTCCGGCAGGCAAGCTGAATATGACTTGGTACAGCCAAATGGAGCAGCAGCTAACCGATATTTTGGATTATGACATTATTAAAGGAAAACGTACCTATTTGTATTTTGAGGATACGCCGCTATATCCTTTCGGCCATGGTCTGACGTATGCGCCATTTTCCTTCGACAGCCTGCAAATTTCCCCGGCTGAAACGGGCGAAGGCTGGACAGCCAGCATTCGAGTAACGAATACGGGCAGTGTGGAGGCCGGCGAAGTCGTGCAGCTGTATGCCCATGCGAATGCCTCGCGAGTTAAACGTCCGGTGAAGCAGCTCGTTGGCTTCGAGCGCGTTTACTTGCAGCCGCAGGAAAGCATTACGGTTCAGATCGCGATTAGCGCAGCTGAGCTTTCCATGTGGGATGTGACGCGGGACCGCTTCTGTCTGGAGTCAGGCGTTTACAGCCTGATGGCCGGCAGCTCGTCAAGCGACATCCGCTTGACAGCCGAGCTTTCCATCGAAGGCGAGAGCATTCCGCCAAGAGCGCTGATGCAGCTGACGCGCGCGGAAAACTATGATGATTATTCCGGCGTGCTGCTTGATGAGAGCAAGGAAAGCGGCACCTGCGTGCGGCTGGCGGACGCGTCTACTGCTGGCTGGATACGCCTTGCAGATGTGCAATGGAGCGCTGCTCCAGCAGCCATCGAGGCGCGGGTTAGCGGAGGCCCGGCTGGCGGCACGCTGACGGTGCGCTTTGGCGCGGCTGAGGCTGAGCAAGCAGCTGTTCTGACGGTGCCGGCTGGCGGCGAGCAGCAGTGGCAGACCGTTTCGGCATCGCTTGCAGCGGGCATTTCCCCGCAGGCGGACGTATATCTTTCGTTGAGCGGCAGCGTGCGGTTGAGCAGCTTTATTTTTTCCTAAAAGCATATTAAGGATCGTTAGGCCGCAGGCTCTTTATGAACTTGCGGTCTTTTTTAAATATAGGAAAGGATATGATTTCGCCATACTTTCTCTATATTTCTCGGACTGAAACGCGCCGCGCCGCCAGAGGACGGCGGAAGCCGTTTCACCTTGCCAGTCGCGGCAAAAGCATGCGCAAGCCAAACCCTTTGTTTGCTGCAGGTGGGCAGGCTTATTTGGCTCGTTACCCGGGCGGGAGGAGCAGGGTGTACATCTGGGGTGCTGCATTTTATAATAGAAGCGGGGCTTTCGAGAACGCTTTCTTACATTTTTACCACGAATTGACGCTAGAGATATAAGAAGTAATAGAAGAAGGGGCATTTGCCGAGTGAAGAAACAATCTGCCTTCGTCAGGAAGATGAACGATGTTCGCATTAAGCATAAGCTGATGATTTCATTTTTGCTCGTCGTCTGCATTCCGGTGCTGCTTGTCGGCATTATTTTAACGGCGGCCTTTCGTCAAAATGTGCTGAATCAGGCGACGCAGCAGACGCTGAACAATGTAGAGAAAATCAAGAAGCAGACGGATGACATTATTCGGATGCCCATTACAATTTCGGATAAAATGCTGTTTGACAATGCGCTGCGAAGCACGGTGAACACCAATTATGAATCTACGTTTGAGGCTGTAAGCGCATTGTGGGAATTTCGGGCGTTTAAAGATTATATGCAGCTGTATTCAGAAATCAATAATATCCGCTTTTATACGACGAACGAAACGATTCTTGATAACTGGGAATTCATCAAAACAAGCAAAGCCACTGAAGAGGCTTCCTGGTACAAAAGTGCGATGGGGGAAGTCGGCATCCACTGGATGTACATCAAGGATGAGACGAAGAAAAATAAAAATTATCTCAGCCTTGTACGAAAAATACCGTTTCCTACCTATCGGACAAGCGGCGTGCTAGTCATTGGCATCAATCAAGAGAAGCTGAATGCGCTGCTTAGCCAGGAGCCTTTCGATACGATGATCTTTGATGATTCCGGCTATATTGTGGCGGCCAGCAATCCGAAGCAGGTGGGGCTGAATTTAACCAATCTCGATTTTTCCAATCAATTGTCCGGGAAAGGGCCGGGTACCTTTGAAATTTTGTATGAAGGCAAGCGTTCGCGGCTTGTCATGGAGGAGCTCACCCCACAATCGAGCCGCAATGGTTTGCGCATCGTATCCGTCTTTTCGATCGACAGCATCGTCAGCGAAGCGAATCGCATTAGTATTTTGGGACTGACGATTATGGGCATTAGTTTGGCGATTGCGTTTTTGCTCATTTATTTTTTCTCGGGACTGCTTGCGACGCGCATGCTGCTGCTGCATAAAAACCTCAACAAAGTAGCAATGGGCGATTTGACGACGGTGGCTACGGTGGACGGCAATGATGAGATTGGGCTGCTCTCGCGGCAGTTCAACAATATGGTGGTCAGCATTCGCGGGCTGATGGACGAGGTTTCCGAGTCCCAGCGGCAGCAGGATCAGCTGGAGCTGAGGCAGAAGGATATTAAGCTTAAAATGATGGCGAGCCAAATCAATCCCCATTTTTTGTTTAATGCGCTGGAGTCCATTCGCATGAAAGCGCATGTAAACGGCCAGACGGAAATTTCCTCGATTGTCCATATGCTAGGCAAGCTCATTCGCCGCAATTTGGAAATTGGCGCTGGTAAAATAAGACTTAAGGATGAGCTGGAAATTGTCCGCTGTTATTTGGAAATTCAGAAGTTTCGCTACGGCAATGACCGCCTCACCTTTAATTTGGAGCTGGACCCGCATGCACAGTCATTGGACATTCCGCCACTGATCATTCAGCCGTTGATCGAAAATGCGGTCATTCATGGTTTGGAAAACATCGATGAAGGCGGCTGCGTGACCGTGACGACGCTGCTACGGGATCGGGTGCTGCATGTGAAAGTGTCGGATAACGGCATTGGCATTGACGAGGCTAGAATGGATGAAATTATGCTGGCGCTGGGGGATATGGACGATGAGCAGGAATATCGCATTGGACTGCGCAATGTTCATCAGCGACTGGTGCTGCTCTATGGACAGGCTTCCGGATTGCAGATTATGAGCGGCGGGGAAGATGGCGGAACGACCATTACGTTTCAAATCCCGCAAGCGCAAGGAGGGCAAGAAGATGCATAAGCTGCTTATCGTTGATGATGAGCCGATGATTCGCGCAGGTCTGCGTACAATTATTGATTGGGAAAGTCTTGGGTTTGTTTGGGTAGGGGAAGCGGCCAGCGGCCCAGAAGCCCTTATTAAGCACGGCCAGCTGGCGCCCGATTTAATTTTAATGGATATACGCATGCCGAGAATGGATGGCTTGCAGGTGATAGAGGAAATTCGCAAAATTGACACCTCCTGCCATTTTCTTGTTTTGAGCGGACATGCTGATTTCAGCTACGCGCAGCGGGCGATCCAGTTCGGCATTGACGCTTATATATTAAAACCGGTTGACGATGACGAGCTCTATGAGAATGTTGTGCGTATCGCGGGGATTTTGGACAAGCGTTCCGAGCAGGCGGCAAGTCTTGGCCATAGAGAGACGCTGCGCCGGGAGGAGCTGCTGCAGCTTGCTGTATCGGGCGACGCGGCCAGCTATCCGGAAATATGGAAGGAGCTGGAGCAGCTTACTGGCGTTACGGCGAAGAGCTTCCAGCTGCTGCTCATTGAGTGGTCAAGAACGGAGGAGCATACGTCTGCTGCAAGCATTGCGGCGAGGCGTAGATTGACAAGTGCGGTACAGAGCAACCGGGCAGGCTGGACGTTTAGCTCGGGCGCATATACGGCTGTGCTGCTGAAAGATTACGTCGTGCAGGAAGGCACGGGCGAGCTGCTTCGGCAGTGGGTGCAGCAGGCGGCGCAGGAGCAGCGTTATATCGCTGTCGTTGGCGAGGCGGTGCCTGCGCTTGTACAGCTGCCGAGCAGCTATGAAGCCATACTTGCGGCGATTAAGCATAGCTTCCGGCTGTCAAGCGGCGAGCTTCATCTCGTCGGAGGCGAGGAGCAGGCTCTGCATGCAGAGGCGGATGAGGAGCAGCTCCAATTACGGCTCCAGGAGCTGGCCCAGAAGCTGTATTATATGCTCGACATCGGCAGCCAGGATGGCGTGCGGCTGATGCTGCAGGAATCGGGGGAGCTGGCGAGCACGAGCCGGCTTTCCGAGCAGCGCATTAAAACCAGCTTTGCGCAAATGCTGACGATTGTATTGAACAAGCTGACGGCGGTTCATGTACAGCTTGCGATTCAGGACGAGCTGCGCATTGTAACGGATTTATACAAACAGACGAACTATGATGAGATGATGGCGCTGCTGGAGGACCGTCTGTCGCAGCTCGCGTTCCGTCTCGGAAATTCGAGCAATGTATCGGTCATTAAGCAAATTACCGGTTTTATTGAGCGCCATTATGCGGAAAATTTAAAGCTGGAAACGCTGGCAGAGCTGTTTAATTATAATAGCGGCTATTTGGGCAAAATGTTTAAAAATTTCACCGGCGAGCATTTCAACACCTATCTCGATCAGGTGCGGCTGCGCCATGCGGTAGAGCTGCTTCAGCAAGGGCTTAAGGTCCATCAAGTATCCGAGCTGGTCGGCTATGCGAACGTCGATTATTTTCACGCTAAATTTAAAAAATATAAAGGCATGTCGCCATCATCGTTTAAAGGCATGGTGAAATCAGATGCCGAGCGGCAGGAGTCTTAAAGCGAAAGCTAAATCTAAATCTAAATCGAAAGGGGAACGTGGATTGAAAGTCATCGATTTGACGCATACCATTTTTGAACAGACGCCCGTTTATCCCGGTACGCCGCAGCCAACGCTGGAATCGCTGAGCACGTATGAGAAGGACGGCTTTAGAGAAACGCTGCTGACGCTTGCTTCTCACACCGGCACACATATGGATGCGCCTGCGCATATATTTGCGGGTGGAAAGACGCTGGAGCATATTCCAGCGCAGCAGTTCGTGGGGACGGCGCTCGTCATTTCATGCAGCGATCTGCAGGCTGGCGAGCAAATTACGATGGACTATATTGAGCGGGTACGCGCGCTTGCCGACTCGGTTGATTTTCTGCTTTTTTACACAGGCTGGTCGAAGTATTGGGGGACGGATTCATATTTTGGCGAGTATCCCTATATGAAGGAGGAAGTAGCCGACTATTTAATCAAAAGTGGTAAAAAAGGGGTCGGCCTCGACGTTATTGGCGTTGACCCGATTTCGGATGCGAATTTGACCATTCACAAAAAAATCTTTTCGCAATCCGAAATGGTTATCGTCGAAAATTTAATTCATTTGGATCAAATAGGCGGCGGAGTATTTACCTTTTGCGCTTTGCCACTCAAATTTCGGAATGCCGATGGAGCGCCGGCGCGTGCAATTGCCATCGTAGAATCATAACGAAGCGGGTAAATAAACTTCCAATTACATATTTTATTTTCCAAAAATGCCCTCGGCTTGTTTTCAAGCGGAGGGCATTTTTTTGCGAAATCCGTCATTTTTAGCTAATGATCCGGCCGGAATCCCTCATTTTTTGCAGAAAAATCATATCAAAATCACATAAATAGCAGCCTGTACGTATTTTTATATGATTTTAGGTGGAATTTGTCGGGTGCCTAGCTGAAAATGCTATCGGTTATGATGGGAACATAATAAAGAGAGAAATTCACGGATATGTTGAGTGAAAGTGAAGTTTTTAGGAGGAGCAGAGATGAAATCGTTACCAACCGCAGAACACCCGCTTAATGTGAACAAAAGCAAAGCCAATCGTTTCTGGGACCGGATGAAGCAGCAGAAATACTTGTATTTTATGTCCGTCCCGTTTGTCATCTGGGTTTTCGTATTCAGCTATGTACCGCTTTGGGGCTGGGTGATGGCATTCCAGAATTATAAACCGGCCAAAGGATTTTTTGAACAAAAATGGGTCGGCTTCGACAACTTCATTCAGTTGTTTGGAGATGAACGCTTTTATCTCGTCCTGCGCAATACGCTGGGCATGAGTATTATGGGACTGATCGTCTCGTTTACCGTTCCCGTTATTTTTGCCCTGTTTCTCAATGAGATCAGAGGCCAATTTTTCAAACGCTCCATCCAGACGATTTCGTATTTGCCCCACTTTGTATCCTGGGTTGTCGTCGCTGGCCTTGTTAGCAAAATGTTGTCCACGGATAGCGGCGGTGTCAACGACCTGCTTATGTGGCTAAATCTGATAGACGAGCCGATTCAATTTATGACGAAAGGCAGCTGGTTCTGGGGCATTGTAACGATGTCCGATATGTGGAAGGAAACGGGCTGGAACTCGATCATATTCCTGGCGGCTATGGCGGGCATTGATCCCGAGCAATATGAAGCGGCAACCGTTGACGGAGCAGGAAGATTCCGTAAAATGTGGAATATTACATTGCCCGGCATTCGCACCACCTTTATGGTATT
This sequence comes from Paenibacillus sp. JT22N7, assembly GCF_059383875.1. Classification (NCBI taxonomy): domain Bacteria; kingdom Bacillati; phylum Bacillota; class Bacilli; order Caryophanales; family Paenibacillaceae; genus Paenibacillus; species Paenibacillus sp. JT22N7. Next base: position 384,539 of record NZ_JBXENY010000005.1, on the reverse strand, counting down.
GTTTATTTTGTCCATCGGACATTTGATCAGCATTGGCTTTGAAAAGCAATTCCTCCTCGGCAACCCGCTCGTTGTCGATTATTCCGAGGTACTCGATTTATATGCGCTGAAGTATGGCATTCAAATGACCCGCTTCTCTTACGGTACGGCGATCGGCATATTCAACTCCGTCGTCAGCATTATACTCGTGTTTAGCGCTAACGCCATCTACAAACGCATTACGAAAGAATCGGTTATTTAGGAGGAGAAAAGCATGCAGGGAACGATTAGACCAAAGTCAGAAATCATTACAGACGTCATCATATATATTGTGATGGGGCTTGCTGGATTAATTACGATTTACCCGTTTTTGAACGTACTCGCTATTTCATTCAATGAATCGATGGATACGGTGAAAGGCGGCATTACGGTGCTGCCTAGAAAATTCACCTTGGAAAACTATATTACGATTTTTCAGTATAAAACATTGCTGACCGGTTTCCAAAACTCGGTGCTGCGTACGATTATCGGTACGATTATCGGGGTGCTGTCGGCTTCAATGATGGCATTTGTGCTTAGCCGCCGCGAATTTCAGGCGCGCAAGCTGATTTCACCGCTTTTCGCGATGACGATGTATTTCTCCGGCGGTATGATCCCTATTTATTTGCTGATTAAGAATCTAAATTTGATGAGCAGCTTCTGGGTATATATTATTCCGCTTATTTTGAGCGTTTGGAACATTTTCGTCGTCCGCTCCTACATTGATGGGCTGCCATACGCTCTGCAAGAGTCTGCAAAAATCGATGGCGCCAATGACTTTACGATTTTCTGGCGGGTCATCCTGCCGCTTTGCCAGCCTGTGTTGGCGACAATTGCACTGTTCATTGCGGTACAACACTGGAATGCTTGGTTAGATACGTATTTGTACAATCCGCAGGCCCCGCAGTTTACAACGCTGCAATATGAGCTGATGAAGGTGCTGCAATCGACGCAGTCCGGCTCTAATTACCGTGATGCGAGCGTACAGCAAAACTTGGCTGCGGTATCGCCAGAATCCATCCGGATGGCCATTACGATGGTCGTTACGGTACCGATTTTAGTCGTCTATCCTTTCCTGCAAAAATATTTTGTCAAAGGGATGACGCTTGGCTCCGTCAAGAGCTAGTGGACGGGCCTTAAGGCTTCCATATGGTAATAGCAGGTTTCCTGTTATATACAAGTTTATCGCTTCATAATTTAATACCGATTAAAAGGGAGGCAATACGAAGATGAAGAAAAAGAAAACCGCTCTAATGGGCTTGCTGCTTGCAACGGCTTTGACTTTCACAGCATGCGGCTCGGGCAACAATAACGAAGCAGGCACAGGCAATACTGGCAATGCAGGCGATGGAAGCTCTACTGAGCCTATTACGGTACGACTGGTATCGGGCGATAACAATCCAGACTGGGATAACATGCAAAGCGACATCGGTAAATTCCTCCAAGAAAAAACAGGCATTACGATGCAGCAGGAGTTCCCGGTTGGCGGATCAGATACGGACATGTTCGCTCTAATGGCAGCAAGCGGAGAGTATCCGGATATGGTTATGGCGAAGGGCAGCGTAAAAAGCTTGGTTGACGCTGGCGCGCTTCTTGACCTGACGGATCTCATTGAAGAACATGCCCCTAATATTAAAAAAGTGTATGGCGATTATTTAACCCGCCTTCGTTACAGCAAAGATGATCCAGCTATTTATGAGCTTCCTTCTTCCGGTGTAGGCCAAACTTATTTTGATGCCGAAGGCGGCTTCGAAATTCAGCATCAGGCGCTTGAGGCGCTGGGCTACCCTGAAATCAAAACCGTTAAAGATTATGAAAATGCCATTAAATCGTACATTGAGAAAAATCCGACGACTGAGGATGGACAAAAAAGAATCGGCTTGTCGCTTAACGGCGGCGAATGGCAAATTCTGATTTCCGTAACAAACCCTGCATTTTATGCAACAGGCTTGCCGGATAATGGCGAGTTCGCTATCGACGAGAAAACATTCGAAACGAAGCTTCACTACCAACGTGAGGAAGAAAGAGAATATTTCCGCTGGCTGAACCACATGAACGATATCGGCCTTCTGGACAAAGAAAGCTTCGTTCAAAAATATGACCAGTACAAATCTAAAATTGCAACAGGCCGAGTAGTCGGCATTATCGATCAGAAGTGGGACTACATGCAAGCGGAAAATTCCCTGAAAGCGGAAGGAAAGTTCGATGCGACGTATGCGCGCTTCCCTGTAACGCTTGATGAAAGCTTCCAAGATCATTCGTATCAAGGTACAGGCTACATGGCAGGACACGGTCTTGCGATTACGAAATCGGCCAAAGATCCTGTCCGTCTGATCAAGTTCCTGGATTACTTGGCTTCTGAAGAAGGTCAAATTCTCGTTAACTGGGGCATTGAAGGCAAGCATTATGATGTTGTGGACGGCAAACGCGTATTCAAGCAAGAAATTCAAGATCTCAAAACAAACGATGGCAACAAATTTAAGAAAACGACAGGTATTGAAAATTACTTCATATCGGCTCGTTACGGCGATGGCGTTAAAGATTCCACAGGCAACTATTTTACGACGAAATTCCCAGAGCAGTTCAAAGCTGAATATTCGGAAGCGGACAAAAAGACGCTTGCCGCTTACAAAGTGGAGATGTACAAAGAATTCTGGCCTGCAGACGATGCTTTCCCTGAGCGTCCTTACGGCGCAGCATGGAACTTGAATTTTGAAACAGGCTCGGAAGCGGATGTCATTTTCCAAAAAACACAAGATATTATGAAGAAACGTGTTCCGGAAGCGATTTTGGCGAAGCCGGAAAACTTCGACAAAATATGGGATGATTTCATGGCGGATCTGGACAAAGCAGGCGCTAGCAAGCTGAATGAACAGTTTACGCAAATGGTTAAAGACCGCGTGGAGTTCTGGTCGCAAAAGTAAGGGGATGCAATGGAGGGGAGAACTCTTAAATGAGTTCTCTCCTTCATTTCTGTCAATAGGCATGTTATGGTAATTAAAGACTAGTCGAAATGGAAGAGGAGCTGTTTTACAGTGATTAATGAAAAATTGCCGAAAATTTGGTACGGTGGCGACTACAATCCGGAGCAGTGGGATGAGTCTGTTATGGAAGAGGATATTCGGATGTTCAAGCTAGCGGGCATTGATGTAGCGACCGTCAACGTCTTTTCGTGGGCGCGCATTCAGCCTGATGAGGACACTTATGATCTCGAATGGCTGGACCGCATCATTGACCGACTATACAAGGACGGCATTTATGTCTGTCTGGCGACGAGTACAGGTGCACACCCGGCATGGCTGGCGAAAAAGCACCCCGATGTGCTGCGTGTCGATTACGACGGACGCAAGCGCAAATTCGGCGGACGCCACAATTCCTGTCCGAACAGCCCGGCTTACCGCAAGCTGTCCGAGCGTTTGGCTGGCACGATTGCACAGCGCTATAAAGATCACCCCGCTGTGCTCGTATGGCATGTATCGAATGAATACGGCGGCTATTGCTACTGTGACAACTGCGAGGCGTCATTCCGCGTTTGGCTGGAGCAGCGATATGGCACGCTTGAGAAGCTGAACAAGGCGTGGAATACCGCATTTTGGGGCCATACCTTTTACGATTGGGATGAGATCGTTGCTCCCAGTGCCCTCAGCGAGGAGTGGGGCCACAACCGGACCAATTTCCAGGGCATTTCCATCGACTACCGCCGCTTTCAGTCGGCAAGCATGCTTGCTTGCTATAAGCTGGAATATGAAGCGATTAAGCAGCATTCGCCTAATCTGCAAGTGACAACGAACTTAATGGGTACTTACTCCGAGCTGGATTATTTCGAATGGGCAAAATATATGGATGTCGTCTCTTGGGACAACTATCCTGCGATGGATACGCCATTCAGCCTGACGGCAATGACGCATGATCTGATGCGCGGCCTCAAAAGCGGCCAGCCGTTTATGCTGATGGAGCAAACGCCAAGCCAGCAAAACTGGCAGCCGTACAACTCGCTTAAACGTCCTGGCATTATGAAGCTATGGAGCTATCAGGCGGTGGCGCGCGGCGCGGATACGGTGCTGTTTTTCCAGCTTCGCCGCTCGGTTGGTGCTTGTGAAAAATACCATGGCGCCGTTATTGAGCATGTCGGCCATGAAAATACCCGCGTATTCCGCGAATGTGCCGAGTTGGGTGCTGAGCTTCAGCAGTTGTCTGGCCGCATCCTCGATTCGCGTGTTCATTCCAAGGCAGCGATCGTCTACGATTGGGAAAATCGCTGGGCGGTCGAGCTGTCGAGCGGTCCGACCGTCGCGCTTAAATATCTCGATGAGGTTCATAAATATTATGACGCCTTGTTCCAAATGAACGTGCAGACGGATATGATCAGCGTGGAGGAGCAGCTCGATCGTTACGATCTCGTCATCGCTCCTGTGATGTATATGGTGAAGCCTGGCTTTGCGGAGAAGGTTGAAGCTTTCGTTGCGCGCGGCGGCACTTTCGTCACGACGTTTTTCAGCGGCATCGTCAATGAAAATGATATCGTGACGCTGGGCGGATATCCGGGCAAGCTGCGCAAGGTGCTGGGCATTTGGGCCGAGGAAATCGATGCCCTGCTGCCGGGCAAGCAAAATGATATTATCCTTAATAAACCGCTTGGCGCGCTTGATAGCGGGACATACTCCGGCAGCATTTTGTGCGATCTGATTCATACAGAGGGCGCTGAAGTGGTTGCCGAATATGGTTCAGACTTCTATAAAGGCATGCCTGCGGTAACGGTTAATTCGTTTGGCGAAGGCAAAGCCTGGTATGTGGCGACCAGCCCGGATAAAACGTTCCTCGAAGGCTTCATGGCCCATTTGTGCTGTTCTGCCGGCATTAAACCGCTGCTTGCGACTCCAGACGGCGTTGAAGTGTCGCAGCGGGCCATTAACGGCAGCACCTTTACGTTCATTTTGAATCACAATGCGGAAGCGGTGCAGCTCTCGGAGCTGCCTAGCACGTTCACGAAAGAGCTGCTGAGCGGGGAAGCTGTAAACGGATCGCTTGCCATCGCAGCGAAAGGCGTAGCGATTTTGGAAAGCTAGAAGAACCGCTGCGGACAAGCTCCGCATTTGCCCCTGCCCGCATATGCTGAACGTATAGAAGCATAGCTAAAGGGAGGGCCGCCTGTGAGGAAAGCCAATGCATTAAGCAGCCGCAAGCAATTGGAGCTGATTTTACTTGTGCTGGCGCTGTATGTGCTGCTCGTTCTGCTGTTGATTTTGCTATTATTTTAAGCTGGATGTCCGTGCTGGCTCACGGACCAGGAATATAAAGGAGCATTCGACTGTTTTGGCTGCGGCTAAAGCGGGCGAATGCTCTTTTTTTCCGAATATAAGCATTTGAAAGGAAAACGATGTGCTGCATACATAATAGCCCCTTAGGTGGCAAATAATGATCAAGAACTGGTGCGTCCGCGCATCTCGTGTTTAGCATTTTGCAGCAGCGTATAACGGAAAGGGGGGCAAGCTATGACAGCAAGCAGCTCAGACAAAGGGAAATACAAGAAGATGGCGATGTCGTCAAAGGAATACCAGAACTTTGCCAAAACGCGGGAGCCTGCCCGCTCCATAGGAACGAATTGTTTGAGAGCCTTCATTATTGGCGGCGGTATTTGTGTGCTTGGGCAAGTGATTCAGGAGCTGTTTATGCATTTGCTTCATATGAAGGCGGAGGATGCGAGCAATCCGACGGTTGCTGTGCTCATTATTATTTCAGTGATTTTGACGAGCATTGGGGTGTACGATAAAATCGCCCAGTGGGCAGGAGCCGGCACAGCCGTGCCTGTCACAGGCTTCGCCAATTCGATGTGCTCGGCGGCGCTGGAGCACCGTGCTGAAGGGCTTGTCCTTGGCGTTGGCGCCAATATGTTCAAGCTGGCGGGCTCCGTTATCGTGTTCGGCGTTGTGGCAGCATTCTTCGTCGGCATCGTCCATCTCATTCTCGGCACAGGAGGGCAATAATATGCTGCGCGGCAAACAGACCTGGTGGTTCGAGAAGCGCCCCGTCATCATCGGCGCGGCAACGGTAGTAGGGCCAGACGAAGGCGACGGCCCGCTGGCCGAGGATTTTGACCTTGTGCATCCCGAGCTGGATATGCAGCAGAAAAGCTGGGAGAAGGCCGAGCGGCTGCTGCTGGAGCAGGCAGCGGACTTCGCGCTTCAGCATGCCCGGATCGACAAGGAAATGGTGCAGTTTTTTGTGGGCGGCGATTTAATGAACCAAATCATAAGCAGCAGCTTTGCAGCGCGGTCGCTGGGCGTGCCTTATCTTGGCGTCTTCGGCGCCTGCTCCACGTCGATGGAGTCGCTGTCGATTGCCGCAATGCTCGTCAACTCCGGCTCTGCCGATTATGTGCTGGCGGGCACATGCAGCCATAACTGCACGGCGGAGAAGCAGTTCAGATACCCGACCGAATACGGCTCGCAGAAGCCGCCGACGGCACAATATACCGTTACTGGCGCTGGAGCCGGACTCGTTGCCGCTTCGGGGGACGGTCCGACCATCGAATGCGCGACGATCGGGAAAATCGTCGATCTCGGGATCACCGATCCATTTAATATGGGCGCTGCGATGGCACCTGCGGCTGTCGATACGATTCAAGCGCATTTTAACGATACAGGACGTTCCCCAAAAGATTATGACTTAATCGTAACAGGCGACCTTGCTGGTGTCGGGCATCCGCTTGCCAATGAGCTGCTGCTGCAAAATGGCGTGCCGATGGATGACACGGTTTTTGGCGATTGCGGCCTAATGGTGTACGATGTGAACCGCCAGAAGGTGCAGGCGGGCGGCAGTGGCTGCGGCTGCTCGGCAGTTGTCACCTATGGCCATTTGCTTAAGCGGCTCGCAAGGGGCGAGCTGAAGCGGATATTAGTCGTTGCGACGGGAGCGCTGCTGTCACCGCTGTCATTCCAGCAGGGCGAGAGCATTCCCGGCATTGCGCATGCTGTCGCGATTTGCGGAAAGGAAGGGTAAGGCGATGATTTTTTTATGGGCATTTCTAGTCGGCGGCGCTATTTGCGTCCTAGGGCAAATTATGTTTGATGTGTTTAAGCTGACCCCGGGGCATACGATGGCGACGCTGGTCGTTATTGGGGCAGTGGTGGATGGCATCGGCTTATACGAGCCGCTCGTTGCCTTCGCCGGAGCGGGAGCGACGGTCCCGATTACGAGCTTCGGCAATGCGCTTGTGCACGGGGCTCTGACCGAGCTGCATGACCAAGGCTGGATTGGCGTTATTTCCGGCATCTTTAAAGTGACGAGCTCGGGCATATCGGCTGCGATCATCTTTTCGTTCCTGGCGGCATTGGTTATTCGGCCTAAGGGGTAATATAGGGGAAATAGATTGGAAAACTGGAGGGTCCTGTGGGATCCTCCAGTTTTTTTTGGAAATTGATGCATTTGTACTTACTTGCTGGACTACTGTAAAATGGAACTATATGCCTTTATCCATCTTGATACGCTGCGGGAGGTTATTCATATGGAAACGCGACAGGTTGACATGCAATTATGCGCATCTATTCTTACTAATCTAAATTATAGTATTTTGGGAAAACAAGAGCAAATCGAAAGACTGATGATTGCAGTGATCGGCGGCGGGCATGTACTGTTAGAGGATGTTCCCGGCACGGGAAAGACGCAGCTCGTAAAGGCGCTGGCTCGTTCAATCGGCGGCCAGTTCAGGCGCATTCAGTGCAATCCGGATTTGCTGCCTACTGATATAACAGGCGTGTCCATTTATCATCCGAAGCAGGAGGAGTTTTTGTTCAGGCCGGGTCCGGTCATGACCAATTTGCTGCTGGCTGACGAGATCAATCGGGCGACGACCAAAACCCAATCTGCGCTGCTGGAGGCGATGGAGGAGGGCCATGTGACGGTAGACGGCGACACCTACGCGCTGCCTCATCCGTTTATGCTGCTTGCCACGCAAAATCCAATCGAATTCGAGGGCACTTATTTGCTGCCGGAAGCGCAGCTTGACCGTTTTATGATGAAGCTTTCGCTCGGCTATCCTAGCGAGGAAGATGAGCAGAAGATGATTATGGGCGGCGAAGTTCGGCTGCAGCCGGAGAGCCAAATTGCCCAAATCGCCGATGTGGACGATATTATCCGCATTCAGCAGCAGGTGCAGGCTGTCCATATGGATGAGGCGGTGGCCAAATATTTGGTCAGCATTGTCAGAGCTACACGCGAGCATCCCGGTATCCAGCTTGGCGCCAGCCCGCGTGCTGCCCTTTCGTTTGCCCGGGCGGCCAAAGCAGCCGCTTATTTGGAGCAGCGCAGCTTTGTTACGCCTGATGATGTGAAGAAGCTTGCTTCGCATGTATTGTCTCACCGGCTCTCCCTGCATACGGAGGCCAGAATGAACGGCCTCAAAGCGAGCGAGCTGGTCGATCAAATCATGGAACAGGTAAGAGTGCCGGTGAGATTGGAGCGCTGATATGGGAATGCGGACGCTCAGCTTGCAAGGCAGACGACTGCTCATTAGCGCGTTTCTGTATGGAGGAGCGCTGCTTTACTTGTTATTTCAAGGCGGCAAAACGGCCGTCATGCTGTTCGTCATTATGAATGCGCTGCTGCTTTATTTGCTGCTAGGGCGCTTTAGCGGCATTAGCAAAGTAAGCGGCAGCCGCAGCTTGCGCAAATCGGATGGCGGCCATGGCGATTATGCGCTGGCGGCCGGGAGCTCGCTAACGGTCAAGCTTTCGGTGAAGGTGCCCGGGTATTATCCGATACCGTTTGTGCTTGTCCGCGATCAATTGCTGCGCAACAATGGACAAGCGCTGCAATTCGAATCATCCTTTGTGCCGAATTTGAAGCGTTCCGGCGAAGTGCTGTATACGACACCTCCGCTGCAGCGCGGTGAATATCGCTTCGGGGCTACCGCCTGCTCCTCCCATGATGTGTTTGGGTTGTTTGAGCATTCGGGCAGCTTTACCGAGGAGTCGGTGTTCAGCGTGATGCCTCAAATCGTCCCCCTTCGCCAGCAGCGCGGTTTGCAGCTTGGCGCGCGCGGGCCATACTCGCACGCTATTGCTTCACGCTCGGCGAAGGAGACGACCCAAATCAATGGCGTGCGCGAATATGTGCCTGGCGACCGCTTGTCGCGGATTCACTGGCATGCGACGGCGCGCACGGGACATTGGAAGTCCAAGGAGTTTGAACGGGAGTCGCTGCCCCGAACGCTTATTATTATCGATCGCGATGCCAAGGCTTACAGCGGGGCGCAGGCAGACCGCTTTGAACTCGCGGTATCAGCGGCCGCTTCGCTCATTGAGAGCGGCGGGCGAGGAGAGACGGCTATGGGGCTGCTGTCGGCCGGATCGCAGCGGGCCATCTTCCCTCCCAAGGCGGGTGCCGAGCAACGGGGGGCGATTATGCAGCATTTAACGGCGGTGAATGCCGATGCGGAGCAGCCTTTATATCAGACGCTGCTTGCATCGGAGTCGCTGCTTGATTGGGGCTCCATCGCGCTTGTTATTTCTACAGCTTCGGGCAAGGAGGCAAGCGCCAGCTTGGAATGGCTCGCACGCAAAGGGCTGCAGCCTTGCCTGCTCCATATTGCGAATGTGGACGGGCGGGCCGCCGCGATGAATCAGGACTGGCAGAAGCTGCTGCGCGCCCGAGGCTGGCCGGTATTTACGCTCACGCAGCTGCCTGAGCTGCCGGCTGTGCTTGAAGGAGGCGGCGGAGCATGAAAAATACTTTAAAAAGATTGAAAGAATATGCCGCGTTTGAGTGGTACAGCCGAATATCGCGTATCATTATTATTTTTTCGCTGCTTAATTCGATTGCGGTTTTTGAAAACTACTGGTGGCAAGCTACATTTACCTCCATTTATATGGCGCTGCTGCTTGCGGGGGCAGTTGACGTCTTGCTTCCAAGGATGAGGCGCAGGCTGCGGCTGCCGCTCCAATTGCTGCTCGTCGTGGTATCAACATGGTTAGTAGTAGGCGCATCTCCCAGCTTAACCGGCTCAGAGGAAGGCTTGCGGAAATTCGCCGCTATGATATGGAGTCTGCTGATCCAGTTCAACCCGTATATTTGGTTTAGCTTAGCTATGCTTGCCACGTACTTGCTGTTCAGTGCCTGGACGACGTCGCGCATTCGGCTATTCGGATTTATTGGGGCGAATTTGCTCGTTTTGACGGTTGCTGATTCATTCACGCCGATCTGGCTGTGGGACAATGTGGCGTGGGTCGTATTGCTAGGGCTCATATGGCTCGCAGCGGGGCATTTGCACCAATTTCAGCGTCACCATCCAGGAAGCTGGAAGGAGCTGCTGCATTATCCTTTGCAATTATTTATGCCTATTGCGGCGGTGCTTGCGCTGCTGATGGCGGCAGGCCTGTTCATGCCATCGATTTCGCCTGTGCTTCGTGACCCGTATACGATTTGGAAAGAATCGAAGGGTGAGAAGGTCAATGTTTTTTTAGGTGAAAAAGGCTCGGACCCGGGTGGTGTAACGCTGGACACAAGCTCCGGCTATGGGCGTGATGACGACCAGCTTGGCGGCGGCTTTAACTTCGATTATTCGCCAGTCATGACGGTTGCAAGCTCCCATCGGAGCTATTGGAGAGGGGAAACGAAATCATTTTATACCGGCAACGGCTGGCTGGAGCTGGATGAAGGAACGGAGCCGAACAACGTCAATCAGTTGAAAAAGGAGCAGGAGCTTTCCCTGCCGTATGATCGCAAGCTGGCAGACACGATTGAAGTGGAGCAGACGGTGACGATGATTCGGAAGGACCAGTATCCCGTTTTATTTGCTGCCGCTCCGATTAATCGCATTCACTGGATTAATGATCCGGAAGCGAATTTATCCTACCGGCTCACCTGGGCGCCTGACGACCAAGAGCTGCGTTTTCCTTTGCAGGGAAGGGGAAGGCAGCCCTATCCGGAATCATACTCCGTCGTGTCCACCGTTCCCGTGCTGGATGAAGCGAAGCTCCGCAGCACAAATGCGCGCTTGTACAGCTCGAATGAAAATGATCATTATACACAGCTGCCCGATAATTTGCCAGGCGAGGTCAAGCAGCTTGCTGAGGAATTGACCAAAACTGCGACCAATGACTATGATCGGGCGAAAATGCTGGAATCGTATTTGCGTTTGAATTTTGTCTATACGAATGAGCCTGATCTGGGCAAGCTGACGGGAGAGTCCGATGATTTTGTCGCCCAGTTTCTGTTTGAAATCCAGGAAGGCTATTGCGATTATTTTTCTACAGCTATGGCGGTGCTGGCCCGTTCCGTTGACCTGCCTACCCGCTGGGTGAAGGGTTTTGCGCCAGGCGCATTGCCTGCCCTCGGTGTTGATGCAGCAGATCGCTTTGATATCGATACGTTCTTGCAAGGGGAAGGCACGTATACCGTGCGCAATTCCGATGCCCACTCTTGGGTAGAAATTTATTTTGAAGGTTATGGCTGGGTTTCCTTTGAGCCGACAGCAGGATTTTCATTCCCTTATACGATTGCCGGTGAAGATGCAGCGGCGCCTACACCGGAAGTAGAAGAGGATACAGACGAGGCGGTTAAGGCGGCAGCTGCCGAGAAAGCCGACGTTTCGTACAAAGGCTTTTATATAGCAGGTATTTCCCTGCTTGTATTATTGCTCGCGGCTAGCTTGATTGTACGCCGTCAAGCGCTGAAGGCGGCGTGGCTTCGCTTCCGGTTCCGCTCCTATACGGCGAATGAACGCATCGTATGGGAAACGGAGCGCCTGCTCCGTGTGTGCCGGAGGAAGGGGCTAAAGCGCTCTGAGCATGAGACGCTGCGGGAAGCGGTACAGCGGTTTGCCCAGCATCGCACAGATATTCGTAGCGAGCTGACTCAGGTGCTGAACGATTTTGAACGAGCCAAATATAGTGGCGCCGAGGCAGCTCCAGAAGAGGCTGAGCAATTTGTGAACAAAGTCAAGCATGTTATTTCGCTATTATAATGAATAGCTTTTATCCGACTATATATAGAAGGAAAAATTCAGCCTGCCGCTGTCCAAACAATGGACGGCGGTATTTTTTTGCAACAAAATCGTTTTTTATGTTATAGTTTCGTAAGATAGCAGGAGAAAAGCAAAGGGGTTTAACGCTTATGTTCAAGAAACTGTTGCCACATATGCGTGTGGATACGGTTTATGATATTCAATTAGATGAGCTGCATAAGAAGGGAATTCGCGGCATTATTACGGATCTGGATAATACGCTTGTGGGAGCGCGGGTGCCGCTTGCAACGCCCGAACTGGTCAAATGGCTGGACGATGTCCGTGAGCGCGGCTTTAAAGTCGTTATCGTATCGAATAATAATGTAACCAGAGTGTCCAAATTTGCAATGCCTTTGAACATTCCGTTTATTCATGCTGCGCGCAAGCCGGCTAATACGTCGTTTCGCAAAGGGCTAAAGGTATTGGAGCTGAAAGCGGAAGAGACGGTAGTCATTGGCGATCAGATGCTGACGGATGTGCTGGGCGGCAATCGAATGGGATTATATACGATTCTTGTAGCGCCAATTGCTCCTGCTGATGAAGGAATCATGACTCGGGTCAACCGCCGAATTGAGCGTATCGCCAAATCGAGCCTTGGCAAAAACGGGTTATGGAATGAGGGGGAGAAGAAGTGAAGGAAGAGCAGCTTAGTCTGGCCGCGCAGTCTTGTGCGGGCTGTGGCGTAAAACTGCAAACGGAAAATGCAGAGCTTCCTGGCTTTGTGCCAGAGCAGGCAGTAGTTAGGGAGCCGGCTATATGCCAGCGTTGTTTCCGTATTCGCAATTATAATGAAGCATCGTCGGTGACGGTGGATCAAAATGAGTTTCTGAAGCTGCTGAGCAGCGTAGCAACAACCGACAGCCTCGTTGTGCATATTGTCGATTTGTATGATTTTGAGGGCAGCCTGATTTCGGGCTTGCAGCGTTTTGTTGGCAACAATCCCGTGCTGCTCGTCGTCAACAAAGTCGATTTGCTGCCAAAATCAATGAACCTGAACCGACTGCGCAACTGGGTGCAGCAGCAGGCGAAGAGCGAAGGGCTGCGTACGCTGGATATCGTGCTGTGCAGCGCGAAGCGCAACATCGGTTTCGAGCATGTCATTGAGGCGCTTGATCGTCACCGTAAAGGGCGCGATGTGTATGTGGTCGGCGCCACCAACGTTGGCAAATCTACACTCATTAATCGCTTGATTAAAGATTACAGCGATTTGGAGCGCGAGCTGACGACGTCCCGCTATCCGGGAACGACGCTTGATGCGGTTCACATTCCGCTGGATGATGACAAGTTCATCATCGATACGCCCGGCATCGTCTATCCGACGCGAATGACGGAAATTGTGCCGCGCGGATTTCTGCAGTCGCTGCTGCCGGACAAGCCGATCAAGCCGCTTGTGTATCAGCTCAATGACCAGCAGACGCTGTTTATCGGCAGCTTAGTCCGGTTTGATTTTGTAGAGGGCGAGCGCCAATCGTTTACGCTGTACATTTCTAATGCGCTCAATGTGCACCGGACGAAGATGGAGCGCGCGGATGCGCTTTATGAGGACCATCAGGGCGAGCTGCTCGGCGGACCATCTCGCGAAGAGCTTGCGGAGATGCCGGCATGGACGCGCCACTCGCTGCGCGTGCCGCGGGGAGCGAAGAAGGATGTATTCATCTCTGGCCTAGGCTGGATTCAGGTGAACGGAGAGGCAGGCGCCTTGCTCGATCTATATGCCCCGAAAGGCATCAAGGTGCTGCTTAGGGATTCATTGATTTAACGGCCATGATGGGAGAAGCTCATCATTGCGTTTTACACTTCATAGCAGCTGAGAGGGGATATTGGCGGAAATGAGTGCGGGAGAAATCCATAAAGCTATGCAGCGCATAGACAGCCATACAGTGCTTTACGGTGTAATTGGTGACCCCATTCATCATTCCAAGTCACCCATTATGCTGAATCGCGCTTTTCAGGAAACGGGCATTAACGGCGTTTATTTGGCTTTCCACATTACGGCAGGCGAGCTGTCCTCTTTCGTTAGCGGCGTTCGGGCGATGGGCATTCGGGGAGTGAATGTGACGATTCCTCATAAATTGGATATGATGAAGGAAATGGATGAAATCGACGAAAGCGCGCGAGCGGTAGGGGCGATGAATACCATTGTCAATGATAACGGCCGCCTGATTGGCTACAATACTGACGGCATCGGCTACGTCCGTTCCCTTAAGGAAGAGGCGGAGCCGGAGCTTGCCGGGAAGAAGATCGTCGTGATCGGAGCAGGCGGAGCTGCGCGCGGCATTGTTTATGCGCTCACAGGCGAGCAGCCGGAGCGCATCACAATCGCTAACCGCTCACTCGGCAAGGCTGAGGAGCTTGCAGCAGCACTGCGCCACCGTGCCGACATTGCAGCAGTCACGAATGATGAGCTGCGCACGGTATGCGCGGACGCGGATGTCGTAATCAATACGACCTCTCTAGGCATGTATCCGAATGTGGACGAAAGTCCGCTTGATGCTTCATGGCTGAAAGCGGGCTGTGTGGCCAGCGATTTAATATACAATCCGCTGCAAACGAAGTTTTTGCAGGAAGCTGCGCTTCATGGCTGCCGGACGCATGGCGGTCTGGGCATGTTTATTTATCAAGGCGCGTATGCTTTCGAATATTGGACAGGGCAGCCTGCGCCTGTTCAAGCGATGCGCGAGACGGTACTCGCTGCCCTCCAGGGCTAGCAGCATTTTTCTTATTACTATTTGAAAGAAGGAACATAGAGCGATGCTTACAGGGAAACAAAAACGTTATTTGCGCGCGATGGCGCATCATTTACAGCCGATTTTTCAAGTCGGCAAAGGTGGAACGAATGACCATCTTGTACGTCATATTAATGAATCGATTGAGCTTCGCGAGCTGATCAAGCTGTCCGTGCTGAACAATTGCATGGATGATCCGAAGGAAATCGGGGTTGAAGTAGCAGCAGCAGCTAAAGCCGAGCTGGTACAGGTTATCGGCAAAACGATTGTGCTTTACAAACGCGCATCGGAAGAGAAAAACCGCAAAATCGAATTGCCAGCTGTCAAAGCGGGACGCTAAAGGCTTGCGAGGAAATGAGTGCCCGCAATTTGTTCAAATATAGGAAAGATATTTCTCGGACTGAAACGCGCCGCGCCGCCAGACGGCGGCGGAAGCCGTTTCACCTTGCCGCTTTTGCTGGCAAGTATCTAGCGGTACTTATTTCGCCGCAATGACTAAGTGTGAAGTCTACAGATAAGGAGGACTGCGGCTATGCGTAAAATCGGCATTATGGGCGGAACGTTCGACCCGATCCATCTCGGACATCTCATTGCCGCAGAAACAGCACGCACAAGCTGCGGGCTGGATGAGGTGTGGTTTATTCCCTCGTTTTTGCCTCCGCTTAAAAGCCATGAGCCTGGCGAGCACGGCGAGCTGCGGCTGCAGATGGTGCAGGAAGCTATAAAAGGCAATCCGCATTTTCGGGCATTGGATATAGAGCTTGCAAGAGGCGGGCTCAGTTATTCGATTGATACGGTTCTAGAGCTGAGGCAGCTGCATCCGCACGATTCCTTCTCCTATGTTATTGGAACTGACCGGATCAATGATTTGCCCGGGTGGCACCGGATTGAGGAGCTGGCGGAGCGGGTTGCTTTCATCGGGCTTAATCGAGAAGGCACGGAATCGGAAGCCGGCGAGCTGCCGGACTACTTGCAGCAGCGGCTGACGTATATCAATATGCCGCCAATCGGCATTTCATCTACGGCGATTCGCGAAGCGATTCAAGCTGGCGGCAGCTTCCGCTATCTCGTACCGGAAGCTGTGTTTCATTTTATTACGGGGAGGGGCCTTTATGGAGCGCGATCAAATGATTGAGTCGGTGAAAGCGCAAATGCCCGAGAAACGCTGGAAGCATACCGAAGGCGTGATGGCAACGGCGGTTCAGCTGGCGGTAAGGTTCGGGGAAAACCCGGAGCAGGCTGAGCTGGCGGCGATTTTGCATGATGTGGCGAAATATTGGCCGGTCGACCGCATGGAGAAGGTGCTGCGCGATCAGCAGCTGGCGCCTGAATTGCTTGATCAGGATAAAAATTTATGGCATGCCGAAGTGGGCGCCTGGGTGGCGGAGCATGAATATGGCGTGACAGATACGCTGGTGCTGGATGCCATTCGCTTCCATACTTCGGGACGCCTTGCGATGACGCGGCTGGACAAGGTCGTATGCCTCGCGGATTATATGGAGCCTGGCCGCGATTTTCCCGGTGTCGACGACATTCGCAGGCTGAGCAAGGATAGCTTGGAGCAAGCGCTGCTTGCGGGGTTTGATTCAACCATCCTGCTGCTGCTCAAAAAAGGCAAGGCCATTTTTCCACTGACAATAGAAGCGCGTAATGGTTTAATAGAAGAGTTAAAAACAGGAGGCTGAGTTATGACGGTACATTCGGAGGAGCTTCTGCAAGCAACGGTTGCTGCAGCGGAAGATAAGAAGGCTATGCGTATTGTAGCTTTGAATTTGCAGGAAATTTCCCTGGTAGCGGATTATTTCGTAATCTGCTCGGGTAATTCGGATACACAGGTACAGGCGATTGTGACGGAAATCCGCAAATCGGCGGAGCTGCGCGGCGTTCGCGTACGCGGCATTGAAGGGATGGATTCCGCACGCTGGGTGCTGATTGACCTTGGCGATGTTGTTGTTCACGTATTCCACCGCGATGAGCGTGAGTATTATAACATTGAAAAGCTGTGGTCTGACGCCAAAGTTGTGGAGTTCGCATGAGCTTGATCGCCGGTACGACAATAACGCTAAGGGTGGCACGCGAAGTGTCGCCCTACGGCTATTTTTTGACCGATGGCGAATCCGAGGTGCTGATGCATTATACGGAGCTGGTCGGCAGCAAGCCTAAAGTTAACAATGAGGTTGAAGTATTTATATTTTTTGATACCGAGGATCGGCTGGCGGCGACGATGAAGCGTCCGCTGGTGAAGCTCGGCGAGATGGCCCGGCTTAAGGTAGCCGATGTCCATCCGCGGCTGGGCTGTTTCCTTGAAATCGGTCTTGGCCGTCAGCTGCTGCTGCCGCTTTCGGAGCTGCCGGAAAATATCGATTATCGTCCGTTGCCGGGCGATGAGGTTCACATCGTGCTGGGCCATGACAAAAGCGGCAGGCTTATTGCCCGGCTTGCGGGCGAGGATGAGCTTGGGCCGCTCGTATTTGCGGCACCAGATTCCTGGCGCAACCAGTGGATCGAAGGCTGGGTAACGAAATCGCTGCAAATGGGCTCGTTTGTCCTAATTGATGGCGGCGTTGTCGGCTTCGGCGCCTACGGTCTTATTCCGGCACCGGATCGCCTGCGCCCGCTTCGGCTTGGCGAGCGTGTCTCGGCCCGGATTACCTTTATCCGCGAGGATGGACGGGTGAATTTGTCGATGGGCCAGCAGAAGGAAGTGGGCCGCCTTGAAGATGCCGATCGCCTGCTTGCCTTTTTGAAGGAGCGTCCGGGCGGCGGCATGCCTTATTCCGATGAGACGGAAGCGGGCATTATTAAGCAAAAATTCGGCATTAGCAAATCGGCATTTAAGCGTGCGATCGGCAAGCTGATGCGCGAGCGTCTTATTACCCAGAAGGGCAACTGGACCTATCTAGTGGAAGCGACAGGAGACAATGGCGCAGCAGGCGATGCTGCCAAGTCGAACGATGGCGAAGCTTCTGCTTCCGAAGGCTCATCAGAGGATTAAGGAGGGGCTTTCTAGGTGGAGTCATATGGCGAGTTCGCTGCGGTATACGATGAGCTTATGAGCGACATGCCTTACGAGGATTGGCTGTGGTTCACACAGCAATGCTGGGAGCGTTATGGCAAGCCTTCTGTTATTGCCGATCTTGGCTGTGGGACAGGCTCTATTGCGATACCGCTGGCTTTGGCCGGCATGCAAGTGTACGGCATCGATTTATCTGAGGATATGCTGACTGTGGCACGCAGCAAATGGGATGAGGCGCTATCTGCCGTCCAAGGCGCACGTGCAGGCACAGCAACCTGGCTGCAGCAGGATATGAGGGAATTGGATCTGGGCGCGCCTGTGGACGCGGTTATATCGTTCTGCGACTGCGTCAATTACTTGACGGAGGAAGCCGATGTAATCGCCGCTTTCGAGGCGGTATACGCGGCGCTTCGCCTTGGCGGCGTATTTCTGTTCGATGTGCATCCGAAGGCACAGCTCATTCGTTATGCGGAGGAGCAGCCATTCGTGCTGGACGAGGACGGGGCTGCCTACATTTGGACATGCGAGCTGGATGAGGAGCGCTGCGAAATTGAGCATCATTTGACGATTTTTGCGCATGAAGGCGGCGAGCGGTTTCGCCGCTTTGAAGAAATGCATGTGCAGCGGGCTTATGAGGCGGACTGGATAGCGGAGCAATTGCACGCAGCCGGATTCAGCAAGGTCGAGCGTTTTGCCGATTTCAAGCTGCAGCCCCAAGGCGAGCACTCCGAGCGGCTTTTTTTTGCAGCGGTAAAATGATAATACGGCGTTCTGCTGGAACGCCAAAAGGCTTGCGCGGCCGTCATGCTCAACAGGAGCAGAGCGGCCGTACAAGCCTTTTTTGTGCTCGTATTACAGTTGCTGGGAGATCGGCTGTCGCATTTTCGCTACAGTATGTTTCCCTGCAATCAGAGCTGCGCAGCAGCGTCTGTATGCTCTTCACTCGCTTCTTCCACCGCTTTATGCGGAGGGACGAAGCAATGGCGGCAGCGGGGCTCGTAGCTCTCCGTATCGCCGATTAAAATGACCGGCCCCAGCGTCGCTGGCTGGCCGTTAATGACGCGCTGCGTGAACGCTGCGTTCGCATCGCCGCATACGGCGCAGAAGGAAGTCAGCTTTACAATTTCGTCTGCAATGGCAAGCAGCCCGCCGATATAGCCGAAGGCTTTGCCGCGGTAATCCATGTTAAGGCCGTCTACAATGACCTGTTTGCCGTTATAGGCAAGCTCCTCTACAAGAGGGATGATCGTTTTGGAGAAAAACTGCACCTCGTCGAAAGCGACGACGTCGGCATGCTTCGTATCCTGCAAAATGCGCTCCGCCATCTCGGGCGTAAGCTCCTTCGGAATGTTGAAGGCTGGCAGCCGGTAGCCAATGCGGCTTACAATTTCCTCGCTGCTGAACCGATTATCTTCCGCAGGCTTATACGCTCTTACTTTTTTGCGGCCATATTGCAGCAATTTATGACAGCGCCGTATGAGCTCGCCGGATTTTTCCGAGAACATTGGGCCAATAATGACCGTAATCCAACCTCTATCCATATGGCCTATTTCTCCCTTACACTTGAGTCCATGTGTGCCTGTATCATTTTAGCAGGATTACCCTGCGATGCAATGTGAAGGATGTATGCTTTTTGAATTACTTTATCAAAAATTATTCTCGAAGCGCGTCCTTCAAACGGCTGTTCATGGAAGTGCCTGCGGCTGCCCCACGTGCAGCAGCGAGCCGCCATTTTTTAACTTCCTGCTTCAAGCGATCGTTCTCTGCCGCTAATAATTCGATGCTTTCCAGCAGCTCGGGATTCGTATATCCGGCATCCTTAAATAGCTTATGCACTGCCTCGCGGAGCTGTTCAGGCGTTAAAATTTCGTTCATATTAACCTCCGTATCAATTAAAAATGACTCTACCACATCATATCCGTATCTGTTAAAATAGTCGAGTGGCCTAAAACCGGGTCTCATAGATAGGCGTATTTTTTCATTTGACTCCACCTATATATTGATGTAGAATCAAATTCAGCAACTACATCTTGTTGTGTAGCACGGAAATCGACACTTTAAGTCTACTAGCGCATTTGACGCTTTTTCAGGGTCAGAAGCGCTTTTCTATTGCTGATATCCGGTAGGGGAGAGAGAAATATATGCTGGTTGTCTATGATTCCAAGACGGGCAACGTCAAAAGATTTATCAACAAATTGAATATGCGCGTTATGCCGATTGAAGAGCAGGAAGCGGTCCAAGAGCCGTTCGTTCTCATCACGTATACAACAGGTTTCGGACAGGTGCCAGAACGGGTCATGTCGTTCCTGAAGCGCAACAGCAAACATCTTCGCGGCGTATCCGCCAGCGGCAACCGCAATTGGGGAACGGGCTTTGCCAAAAGCGCAGATACGATTGCCGAGCTATACAATGTCCCTGTTATTTCTAAATTTGAGTTGTCCGGAACGAAATACGATACGGAAAACTTTGTTGAAAGGGTGCGAACCATTGAAGCATATTGAGTTGAATAATGAGCTGATGCAGCGCGGAGCTGACGGCTTTTACCAGTTGGACAAGGATAAAGAGGCAGTAGCAGCATTTATGGAGGAAGTTGAGCAGAAGAGCGTGAAGTTCGCCTCGCTCCAGGAGAAGCTTGACTACTTGATCGGCAATGACTACTACGATAACGTTTTTGACCATTATACATATGAGCAAGTTGAGGCTGTATTTGATTTAACGGCAAACAGCAGCTTCCAGTTTCAGTCGTATATGGCAATTTCCAAATTCTACAAAGACTATGCCATGAAAACGAACGACAAGCTGCAATATTTGGAGCAATATCCAGACCGCGTTGCGATTGTTGCGCTTCATTTGGGCGAAGGCGACGCAGCGAGAGCGCTGCGCATTGCTGAAGCGATGATTGAGCAGCGGCTGCAGCCGGCAACGCCAACCTTCCTTAATGCGGGCAAAAGCCGCCGCGGCGAGATGGTATCCTGCTTCCTGCTGGAAATGGACGATTCGCTCAATTCCATCAACTATGTCATTGGCACGTGCATGCAGCTGTCCAAAATCGGCGGCGGCGTAGCGGTCAACCTCTCGAAGCTGCGCGGACGCGGCGAGCCAATCAAAGGCGTCGAGGGTGCGGCGAAAGGCATTATGCCTGTCCTTAAGCTGATGGAGGATGCATTCTCCTATGCTGATCAAATGGGACAGCGCAAAGGTTCTGGCGCAGGCTATTATAATATTTTTGGCTGGGACGTTATTGAGTTCCTCGATTGCAAAAAAATTAACGCCGATGAGAAAACGCGGATCAAAACGCTGTCGATCGGCCTTATTATACCGAACAAGTTTTATGAGCTTGCTGCGCAAAACAAGCCGTTGTACGTCTTCGGACCACATTCCGTCCACAAAGCCTATGGCAAATATTTGGACGATATGGACATGGACGAAATGTACGAGGAGCTGCTTGCGAACGATTTAGTGAAAAAGAAAATCGTCATGAACGCACGCGACATGATGACCAAGATCGCTTCGATCCAGCTGGAATCCGGCTATCCGTACATTATGAACAAATCGAATGCGAACCGCGTTCATGCGCTTAAAGATGTGGGCGGCGTCAAGATGTCGAACCTTTGCACGGAAATTTTCCAACTGCAGGAGACATCGGTTATTAACGACTACGGCACGGATGACCTGATTCAGCGCGATATTAGCTGCAACTTGGCATCGCTGAACATCGTAAACGTCATGGAGCTTAAGAAGATCAAGGAATCGGTTCATGTTGGGATCGAGGCGCTTACGACAGTCAGCGACCTTTCGAAAATCGACAACGCTCCAGGCGTACGCAAAGCGAATGAAGAGCTTCATTCCGTCGGCCTTGGCGCAATGAACTTGAACGGCTATTTGGCGAAAAACCACATTGCTTACGAAAGCGATGAGGCGAAGGAGTTCGCCAGCACGTTCTTCATGATGATGAACTATTATTCGCTGGAGCAAAGTATGGAAATTGCCAAAGAACGCGGCGAAACGTTCAAAGATTTTGACCGTTCCGAATATGCGAAGGGCACTTACTTCTCGCGTTATGAAGAGACGGATTTCCGTCCGGTCAGCGCTGCGGTGAAAGCTTTGTTCGAAGGTATGGAAATTCCATCCCCTGAGGACTGGACTGCGCTTAAGGCGAAAGTACAGCAGCACGGCCTTTACCACGCTTACCGTCTGGCTATCGCGCCAACGCAAAGCATTTCGTACATTCAAAATGCGACATCGAGCGTTATGCCGATCGTTGAGCATATTGAGACGCGGACGTATGCGAACTCGACAACTTATTATCCAATGCCGTTTTTGTCGCAGGACAATTTCTTCTATTACAAATCGGCTTATAATATCGATCAGTTCAAGCTTATTGACCTGATTGCAGAAATTCAGCAGCATGTGGACCAAGGCATATCGACGGTTCTGCATGTCAACAGCAACGTGACAACTCGGGAGCTTGCCCGCTTCTACATTTATGCAGCGCATAAAGGATTGAAGTCGCTCTATTACACAAGAACGAAACGTCTATCCGTAGAAGAGTGCACAAGCTGCGCGGTTTAAAACAAGAAAATAGATTTGCGCAAAAAGATAAGGTTGTGGGGCGGCCGCTCTATGTGCCGTCACGCAGCCTTTTACAAAGGAGCCTAATATATAATGAAGGCAGTTAACTGGAACCGCCCGGATGATGATTTTACGCTGACGTTCTGGCAGCAGAACGTAATGCAATTCTGGACGGACGAAGAAATCCCTCTATCCGATGATAAAATGGACTGGATGGAAATGAGCGATGCCGAGCGCAGCTTATATAAAAACGTGCTTGGCGGATTGACGCTGCTGGATACGATTCAGGGCGGTATTGGCATGCCGAAGATTTTGGAGCATGTGGATGGTTTGCAGCGCAAAGCGGTGCTGTCTTTTATGTCGATGATGGAGCAAATTCATGCGAAATCGTACAGCAGCATTTTCACAACGCTTGCGTCTACGGAGGAGATCGACGAGATTTTCCAATGGGTAGAGAAAAACGAGCAGCTGCAACGAAAAGCGGAGCTTATTTCCTCGTGGTATGAAGGCATTAGCACGAAGCAAGAACTGTATAAAGCAATGGCCGCTTCCGTATTTTTGGAAAGCTACTTGTTTTACAGCGGCTTCTTCTATCCGCTTTATTTGGCAGGTCAAGGCAAAATGACGAGCAGCGGCGAAATTATCGACCTTATTTTGCGTGACGAGAGCATCCATGGCTTGTACGTTGGCGTGCTGGCACAGGAGCTGTTTAACACCTTTACGCCAGAGGAGCAGACTTCGCTTAAGCAGGAGCTGGATCAATTGCTTAACGATCTGTACGAGAACGAGGTTATTTATACCGATTCGCTGTATTCACCGCTTGGTCTGGAGGAAGAAGTAAAAACTTATGTGCGTTATAACGCGAATAAGGCGCTAATGAATCTTGGCTTTGACGGCGTGTTCCCGGATGAGCCGGTCAATCCAATCGTATTCAACGGCATCAGCACCCACACGAAGCAGCATGATTTCTTCTCCAAAAAAGGCAATGGCTACGTACGGACGATTCACGTCGAGCAGCTCAATGACGATGATTTTGTTTTCAATTTCTAAGCCTATTCCTATCATTTATCAAGCATTCGGTTATTGCAACCGAATGCTTTTTTTCATTGATTAATTAACTAAATAGCATGGCCAGAACAATGACGTCGAGAAAATTTTTAGTAGCCTCATGCATTAAGTACTGCCGCAGCACGCCCTCCTGCTGAAAACCAAGCTTTTTCAACACGTTCAGCGAAGCAGCATTTTCAGGATGGACCTCGGCTTGAATGCGGCGTGCGTGAATATGCTTGTTATTGAAATGCATAACAGCCTGAAGCGCTTCGGACATAATGCCCTGATTCCAATAAGCGGGATTCAGGTCATAGCCTAGTGTGAGCGGATAACGGGGCGCTTCCTCAAACGTCCCTCTTGTCGGCATCAGCATCACCGTTCCCAAAATAGGGGAGCTGTCTTGCAGCGTAATGCCCCATGGAATGAGCTTGCGCTCTGCGTAGGCTTCGTTCCAGGAGTCTATTAGCATTTTGGAGGCTTCAATGGAGTCTGGCCCGGGCCAGTCCAAATGCCGCGTCACCTTCGTATCGGAATAAAAAGCATGCAAATCCTCAGCGTCCTGCACAGCCATTTGGCGCAGCGTTAATCGTTTCGTATGTAGAAAAGGGAATGAGGAAAACAAATCGTCGAAGCCCATGCGGTTCACACGCCTTTTCATAGAGGGTAGGGGAGCGTGCCTATCATATACTAGCTTGCTTAAACGAAAATGAAAAAGCAGCTGCAGCCAGATTGCTTTTATGATATATTAGGCAATACCTAATAATATAAGCTGTTGCCTACATTTATGCACTCATAAAAGGAGGAGAATCATATGCTAGAGTGGATGCTGCGAAAGGTCATGGCAGAGCGGGGCATTTGGTCTGGTGCGGCATTGGCGCGACTGCTTGAGGAGAAAGCGGACTATCGCTTGTCTGCCCCTTCGATTAGTGCGCTGCTCACCGGGCAGCCGAAACAAATGAAGGCGGATACGCTGGATGCGCTTTGCACGGCGCTGGATTGCTCGCCGAGTGTGCTATGGGTGCATACGCCGCCCGCCAAAACGAAAGGAGCTTGACCAAATGACCATTAAAGCTATTTTGCCGTTCGGTGACCCGATATTGCGAAAAAAAGCGCGCCCTGTTGAAGCGGTAGATGCGAGAATACTAAAGCTGCTCGGTGATATGGCAGATACGTTATATGAAAGTGAAGGACGGGCGGGATTAGCTGCTCCCCAGATCGGCATTTTAAGAAGAGTCGTTGTTATGGATTGCGGGGACGGACTGATCGAGCTCATTAATCCTGAAGTTATAGCGATGGAGGGCGAGCAGACGGGAGCGGAGAGCTGCTTGTCATTTCCAGGCTACTACGGGCGGGTGAGCCGAGCGGAGAAGGTTGCGGTGCGCAGCCTAAACCGAGCGGGCGAAAGTATTATTTTTCACGGTGAAGGCTTTCTCGCCCGCTGCATGCAGCATGAAATAGACCATTTGGACGGCGTGCTGTTCATCGACCATATGAAGGAGCGATGGCTGGTGCACGAGCATACCCAGGAACGGATAGAGCTGCTGCCTGTGCTGCAGCTGAGCCATGCTGCCCATTTGGGATAAAGGGCTACCGCTCTCTAGGGCAATCATGTTACACTATTGGCGGGTGAAAGCTCATCCTAACGCAACTGTTCTGACCGATGAAAAGGGGGAATTCGCGTGGACAACTGCTCAATTATTACGAAGCCAACGCTTCATTTAGTAGGGATTAGTTATTGTGGTCCGTATTCTACTTTTCCAGATGAGGCGATTCGCCTGCAAAGCGAGTTTCTAGCCCGCAAGCATGAGCTGAATACCACGTCGAAGGCGCCGCTGCTGTACAGCCCGTATTTTGGCAACGAAGTATTTGCCACTTATTGGGCCTGCTACGAAATGCCGCCGTCAGAGGACGTGCCGGATGGCATGGTGCAGTTCACCATCCCAACCCATCGTTATGCGATGGTTGCATCAACGAACAAGAGAATTGGAGAAGCCTACGAGCAGCTATTCGCCTGGATGAACGAGCAGGAGCTTGAGAAGCATCAGAGCGCTGTCGCACTTGAAGTTTTTTATATTCAGGAGCAGCATTTGGAGGAGGAAGCGGTTGAGCTTCTTATTCCGCTTGCCGATTAGAACAAGCTGTGCCGCACAAATTAGATGCGTTATAATAGGAGAGGAGTCCTCAGCGGGACGCCTCCTTTTTATTTGGTGATTAAACACGAGCAGGAAGGGGACTGAGGCGTACATGGTACCTATTTATATAGTAGATGCATTTACGAGAGAAGCATTTGGCGGCAATCCGGCAGCGGTATGCTTGCTGGAGGCGCTGAGTGATGAACGGTGGATGCAAAAAGTGGCGGCGGAGATGAATTTGTCCGAGACGGCTTTTGTGGCCCCGCGCGAGGGCGGTTATGAGCTGCGATGGTTTACGCCTGCGAGCGAGGTCGATTTATGCGGGCATGCTACGCTCGCTGCAGCTTTCGTATTGTGGAAGACGGAGCGGCTAAGTCCGAATCAGGCGGCAGCCTTTTGGACGAGAAGCGGCGTGCTGACTGTAGAGCTAGGGGAAGATGAGGCGGAAATGACGATGGACTTTCCTTCGGAGCCGCCAGCTCCGGCGAAAGCGCCCGAGGCGCTCATTGAGGGGCTTGGGCTCATTCCGCGTTATACGGGACGCAACCGGATGGATTATGTTGTTGAAGTAGACAGCGAGCAGACCGTGCGCGCACTGAAGCCGGATTTCTCACAGCTGCGCCTGCTGGATGGGCGTGGTGTTGTTGTGACAGCTCGCGCTGAAGGCCAGGCAGCATACGACTTTGTATCGCGGGCTTTTTATCCGAAAGGGGGCGTGCAAGAGGACCCAGTGACAGGTTCGGCGCATTGCGCACTGGCGCCTTATTGGGCGAAGCGGCTGCGCAAGGACGAGCTGGTCGGTTATCAAGCGTCGGCTCGAGGCGGTTTTGTAAAGGTGAAAAATACAATGGATCGCGTTCAATTAAGCGGACAAGCCGTTCTAATGATGCGCGGTGAGCTGGAGGAGATTTAAGCGATGATGAAGCTAAAATGGCAAAGAGAGCAGAAGCAGCAGCTGATTGAGCAGGTACAGCACTATTTTGAGCTGGAGCGTTCGGAGGAAATCGGCTCTATAGCAGCGGAACAGCTGCTTGACCATATGGTTGCGCTGCTCGGTCCGCATGTCTATAATCAGGCGATTCAGGATGCGAGAAAGACGGTTGTCGAACGAATGCAAGCGATGGAAGACGAGCTGTATGCGCTGGAGAAAAATGTTTCCGCTCCCCGCGGCGGCTCCCGCTAACAAGCCGAAGGAGTGTTTATGCAGGTGGAAATAAGCAAAGCGAATATGAAATACGATATTATTTTGTTTGATATCGACGATACGCTGCTCGATTATGGTCAGGCGGAGGCTCACGCCTTTACAAGCTCCTGTCGGGACTATGCCATTACTCTGGAAGGCAGCGACTACGTAGAACGCTATCGCATGATTAACCAGCAGCTGTGGCTGGATTTTGAGCAGGGCAAGGTGACACTGGAGGAGCTGAAACAGGAGCGGTTTAGACAGCTTTTTGCTGAAAATAATCCTCACATCGCAGCAGATGAATTCAGCGCCTGCTATTTGGACTATTTAGGCGAGGGCAGCTTTCTGATTGAAGGTGCTGTAGAGCTGTGCAGCAGTCTACATGGGCATTGCCGAATGGCGGTTATTACGAACGGCATTCTCGAGGTGCAGCTGTCGCGTATTGGCAAAGCGGGGCTGAATCCTTTTTTTGAGCATATTATCGTATCGGAGGAGACGGGATATCAGAAGCCGCATAAAGGCATTTTTGACTATGCGTTTGCGAAGCTGGGTGCAACTGACCCGTCCAAAATTATCATCATCGGCGATTCCTTGACCTCCGATATGCAGGGAGGCATCAACAGCGGCATTGCTACGTGCTGGTTTAATCCGCACCAGAAGAGCAATATGACCGCGGTTAAACCGGATTTTGAAATTCAGCAGCTGTCTGAGCTCATTTCAATTGTAAATGGATAAATCAAACGACAGATTTTCAGAGGACTGAGGTTCCGCTATTCTGATTTATGAGATGATTTGAGGCTGTATGCGGACAGGAAAGCCGTTATAGCCCTCATTATTCCGTCAAAATGGTCATTGACAGCGCATTAGCGTCTCCTGAGTCCGCAGCCCCTGCCATAACCCTTAATTCGGTTGAAATAGCGGCTGCTGTGTCCGCCAGGACTATGCAAGAAGCTGTCTTTCGGTAGAGGCTCCTATTCATGATGATAAAAATCCAGAAGAGAGTGCCAGGGGAATGGCTGAAAATGGTTATCCTATTTGAATCCTGAAAATGATGATGAAGAACTCTAACGTCAGGCTTAACTACGTGGTTACATTGAAACAAAAAAACAGCAGCGGAGTAGGACACAAGTTTCTGCCCTACTCCGCTGCTGTTTTTTGTGCATTTATATCCATTATTTTGTGAAGATTTATCAGAATTAACTTGATTATATTAAAAACGAACGACCCTATATTCATATCTTCCCACCGTAAGCGGGCCAGCGGCAATGGCAGCCTCAGTCAAGGCGTCTACGCCTGCACGCGGCAGTGTAACGCTACCGCCAGCACCATCCATATTAATAATGACCCAGATGACATAGCCATCCCCCTGCCTAGGTGCGACAATGGTGCCTTCGGTAGCTTCAAACCGCAGCGTGACACCCGCTTCATCGGCATAATGCAGCAGCATGCGCCGCAGCATCGCATCCCCTTCATCGCCCTGCGGCATGGAGCCAAGCATGACAAGCTTGCCTTGACCGATGCGGCGCTCGGTTATAAACGCGGCGCCTGGCGTCAGCCCACGCTGAACGCAGCCGATTGCGGTTGCCTGGCCATCGCTGTCAGAAGCGGATGCGCCGCCAGAGAGGTCGTTGTCTCCCCGGGGCTCAAACACCGAGCTCCACATGCCAAGCGGGGCCTGGAGGCCGAATGCTTGTCCATACGCATTCGTTCCGTCCATCGGATAAACGAACGTAGCCTCCACGCCAGCCAGCTCCTCCAGCTTTCCTAAAGCGGCATCGGTATGCCAAGTATGATGCTCCGTCCGGCCGCCCGTAAGCGGGCCCGCGATCCAAATGCCGCCTTCCCGAACGAAGGCGAGGGCACGGTCGATGTAGTCCGGCGGCAAGTAGGGCATGAATGGCGTAAGCAGCAGCTTGTATCCGCCGAGCTCGCTGCCTTCCATAATTAAGTCGCGATGAATGCCGAGCGCGACCAGCCGGGCATAAAAATCGGTGACGAGCCCGCGATGATTCAGCTTGCGCAGCGGCTCGGTACGCAAGTAGGCTTTGGCGCGATCCGAATAGGTCATCGCTAGCTCAGCCTGCATGGGCGAGGTTGCCAGCAGAATGTCCTCCAGCTCGCGCCGCGCCTGCTCAACCTGCTCGACATTGGCATAGCCAATCGTCTTTTTGCCCCAAGCGCTTACGACTGAGCCATGCGGCTGCTCGCTGCCTGCGTGCTGCTGTCGCCAAGGCCAATAACAGAAGCCTCCCGCGCCCAGTGCATAAGCGGCGACTGCTTCCACCTTCACATAACCATCCGGGTGAGGTGTCGCATAGCTCTCAAGCGAGCCGCTGTAGCTGGCGCTCGTCTCCATAACCCAGAACGGCTTGCCGCGCTTGACGCTGCGCCATAAGTCGCAGTTGATCAAGTAGGCCGGCCAATTGATGCTGGACGCATACGTATCATAGGCGCCGAAATCCAGCTGCTGGAACAGCCGTTCAATATCCACATGGAAGGCGATGCTGCTGTTGTGAGTAATCGGCAGCGCCGAGTGGCGCCGGATGACGGCAATTTGCTCCTCGGCAAATTCTGCAAGCATCTCCATCGAGAACAGCCGATACATCGTTTGCAGCGACGCATGATGCAGAAATGGCGTTGCACCTGGCTGGGGAATTTGATCAAAGCGATTATAATATTCGCTCCAAATATGAGTGCCCCACGCTTCATTCAGCTGCTCAATCGTTCCATACCGCTGCTCCAGCCAGCTATGCCACAGCTGCAAGCATCCTGCGCACATGCATTCGGCTACATGCGCCTTGAACTCATTGTCGAGCTGCCAGCCAATCAAACCTGGCAGCCTGCCAAGCTCCTGAGCGAGCTGCTCAATAATGATCGCCGAGCGTCCGCGAAAGTAGGCGTTGTTCGTACACGCATGCTGCCGCGACCCATGTCCCAGCGTCTCGCCTTTCTCATTGACGAACAGCCGCTCCGGATGTCCATGCGATAGCCAAATCGGTGGTGTCGCTGTCGGTGTGCATATGATCGTATCGATTTCATTTTCATACAGCGTCTGGATGATTTCAGCCAAAAACCGAATGTCAATCCGATTTTCCTCAGGCTCCAGCTTGGACCAAATAAATTCGCCCATTCGCACAACATTAATGCCAGCCTGCTTCATTAAAGCCATATCCTCCGCAAGCACATCAGCATTCCAAAGCTCAGGATACAGTGCCGCCCCATGATACAGCTTTCCTTCCAGCGGTCCCTTCATCTAAACTCACGCCTTTCCGTTGATCTTACTTTGTACTTTAATAGGCGCTGCTGCCGACTGGCAATCGGACTTTTTAACAGGGCTAATATTCGGGTTTAATACCTTTTGCACAGGTTTGCACTTTCTTGGCGAAACGCCCAAAAACCCCATAGCAGCGCGGTTCAAGAATGTCTAATTGCGGGAAAATGCGAGCTGCCCGCATACTAAGGCTACACCGCAAATGAGTGAGGCCGAGTAAGATTAGTGTGATAAGTGAGGCCAACGACGCGGCAGGACAAAAGTAAACGAATGAAAGCTGGAGGTGAGCGAGGATGAAACAAATGGCGGTTATGCCGGAAGCTGGCAAGCAGCCGTCCCGGGACTATCGTCCAAGCGTGCTGGGGCGGCTTAAGAAAGACAAATGGCTGTACATATTGCTGCTGCCAGGCTTGCTTTATTTTATCGTATTTAAATATGTGCCCATGTGGGGCGTACTGCTGGCGTTCAAAAATTTCCAGCCGTTTACCGGATTTTTGAAAAGCGAGTGGGTGGGAGTGGAGCATTTTCAGCTGTTTTTTGCCAATCCCGAGTTTTTTATGCTGCTGCGCAATACGCTGCTGCTTTCCTTATACAATTTAGTATTTTTCTTCCCGGCACCGATCGTGCTGGCGATATTGATGAATGAAATACGCTTCGCATTCTTCAAACGCACGGTGCAGACGATGATTTATGTACCGCATTTCATCTCCATGGTTATTGTGGCGAGTATGACGTATGTATTTTTGACGACGGCCGGGGGCCCTGTCAACGAAGTGCTGGAGCAGTATACCGGGCACAAAATCGAATTTCTCGCCACACCCGAATGGTTCAAGCCGCTGATCATTATGCAAACCATTTGGAAGGAATGCGGCTGGGGGACGATTATTTTTCTCGCTGCGCTTGCAGGTGTAGATATGGAACAATATGAAGCCGCCACGATGGATGGCGCGAATCGCTGGCGTCAAATTTGGCATATTACGCTGCCGGCAGTACGCAGCACGATTGTGATTTTGCTTATTTTACGCATGGGCAACATTCTTGAAAATGGCTTTGAACAAATTTATCTCATGCTGAACCCGCTCAACCGGCAGGCGGCAGAAGTATTCGATACGTATGTGTACATGATGGGAATTACCCAAGGCGCATTCAGCTACAGTACCGCAGTTGGGCTGTTCAAATCGCTGATCGGCGTCGTGCTTGTCGTCGGGGCGAACTATTTGGCGAAGCGCTTTGGTCAGTCGGGGCTGTACTAGCTAAAAGCATGGTGAAAAAGGAGTAGCGGAATGAAAAGATTGAATCGGAGAAGCGATAGCGATCGGAGGTCAATCTTTTCATGCAGCGCAGCCTCTTGAACACCAATATATTATACAGTATGGAAGAAGGGGGCCTTGAAAAAATGGCTAAGCATTACAATACCGTATCCAGCAGAGTGTTTGATACTGCGAATTATATCGTGCTCAGCGTCTGTGCGCTGGCGGCGGTGCTGCCGTTTATTTTCGTCATATCGGGCTCGTTCGCAACCGATGCGGAGCTGACCCAGCGTACGGTGTTTCTCATACCAAGGACGTTTTCGCTGGCGGCATATGAATTTATTTTTTCTACGAATACGATTATGAAAAGCATTGGCGTTTCCTTGTTTATCGCATCGTTCGGGACGCTGGTGAACCTGTTCTTCACGGTCACGATGGCTTATCCGCTGGCACGCCGCAATTTGATGGGCCGCAATGTCGTGCTGAATCTCGTTATTTTCTCGATGCTGTTCAGCGGCGGCATGATCCCAACGTATTTGGTCATTCGCGAGCTGGGGATGCTCGATTCCTATTGGGCACTCATTATACCGGGGGCGATTAGCGCCTTCAACCTGATCATTATTAAAAACTTTTTCCAGGAGCTGCCGCCGGGGCTGGAGGAAGCGGCCCGCATTGACGGCTGTACGGAGCTCGGGCTGCTGTGGCGCATCGTTTTGCCGCTCTCAAAGCCAGTGCTTGCGACCTTCACGCTGTTTTATGCGGTAGGGCATTGGAATGATTTTTTCGCGGCGCTGCTGTATATAAATGATCCGCAAAAATGGCCGCTTCAAGTGCTGCTGCGTCAAATTGTTCTGCTGTCACAGGCTGCGGCAGGCGACGTTAATGCGATGGATCCGTCTTTCGTCAAGCCGCCCGACCAATCGATCAAGATGGCGGTTATCGTCGTCGGCACCGTGCCGATTTTGCTCGTGTATCCGTTTTTGCAAAAGCATTTTGCCAAAGGCGTGCTGATTGGCTCCATTAAGGGCTAATGGCGAAGGCACGTCAGAGCTGTTTCCGTGAGGCAACACAAACAAGCCGATTTAGCGCGCAAGTAGCTGGCGGTTTGGTATTTTACCATATATGATAAATGATTAAGGGAGGCGTCAGCGATGAGAAAGAAAGAAGGAAAGAGAAAACGTTTGCTGCCCATGCTGCTCGTTGGTTCAATGGCGGGAGCCGTAATTGCAGGCTGCTCGCAGCAGGGAGGAAATGCCGAAGGCAGTACGGGAGGTTCGTCTGCTGCACCGACTGCAGCAGGTGAGAGCCCGGCAGCCGAGAAGGCGCTGCAGCTCAATATTATGCTGCCGATTTTTAAAACGAATTTCCCGAAGGATGATAGTCCGGTAGCAGCCGAAATCGAGAAACGGACGAATACCGACATTCATTTTGAGTGGGTGCCGAACGCCTCTTATACGGATAAATTTAATATTACGCTCGCCTCGGGCAAGCTGCCGGATATTATGTATGTGCCAGATGTGAAGTCACCGAGCTTCGTTAATGCCGCGAAGTCCGGCGCGTTTTGGGAAATCGGGCCTTATTTGAAGGATTACAAAAATTTGAGCCAGGCGAACCCGGTTATTTTAAACAACTCCTCGGTTGATGGCAAAAATTACGGTCTGTACCGCGGACGCGCCCTTGGTCGCAATGGGGTATTTTTCCGCAAGGATTGGCTCGATGCCGTTGGCCTCCAAACACCGCAAACGATTGATGATTTTTACAATATGCTGAAGGCGTTCAAGGAGAAGGACCCGGACAAAAACGGCAAGGACGATACGTACGGCATGGTCATGGTCAAATGGACGGGACAGTGGGCAAGCGGCTTCGATACGATTAAGCTGTGGTTTGGGTCACCGAACAAATGGGGCGAGCGGGATGGCAAGCTCGTTGTCGATTATGAAACGCCCGAGTATTTGGAAGCGCTTAAATTTATGAAAAAGCTGTACGATGAAAAGCTGATTAATCAGGATTTTGCCATTATGGATTCGGCGAAATGGAATGATCCGCTTGTTAATAATCAGGCTGGCGTCATTGTGGACGTCGTGGACGGCGCGGCGCGGGCCGATGATAAAATTCATGCTGCGCTTGCGGCAGCGGGCAAAGACCAGCCGGATGTGCATTATATGGATGTATTTGGCGGGGTGAAAGGAACGGATGGACAGGTTCATACGCTGCCAACGTCCGGCTTTGCCGGCTTGCTGGCCTTCCCTAAATCGTCCGTTAAAACCGAGGAGGAGCTGAAGCAAATCCTCAAGTTTATGGATCAACTGAGCGAACCCGAAATGCAGACGCTGCTAGGGTATGGCATTGAAAACAAGCATCATACGATCGTGGATGGTGCGCTTGAGCCGAGCAAGGATGCAGCGCTGCTGGAATCCGAGGTTGAGGGGCTCAATCAGATGCTCAGCTTTATTCCAGAGGACAAGTCGACGAAAGTGAAGCAGACGCCGCTGCGCATTAAGCAGACTGAGGTGCAGAAGGAAAATGAACAGCTTATCGTGACGAATCCGGCAGAGCCTTTCATCTCGGATGTTTATACGCAAAAAGGCGCACAGCTGGACAATATTATGAATGATGCCCGGATTAAATTTATCGTCGGTCAAATCGACGAGGCTGGTTTTAAAGACGCGATCAAGCTGTGGAAAACGAGTGGCGGCGATGATCTGAGCAAGGAAATGAACGAGCTGTATGCAGCAAGTAAATAAGAGCTTTTATGAAATATAAGCATTTATAAGTTACACCCTTATAACGGGCTTATATTTCAGCGCGAAACGCTAGCTTTGCCGCCAGAGGACGGCGACAGCCGTTTACGCTTGCCGCGCAAGGCTGATAGCCTGATCGGGCAGGGCAATAGGCAGAGGAACCGCATATAGCAGCGGTCTTCTGTCTATTCCTGTTCCATGCGATTCCATTATATGTAACAAATAAATAAATTGAAGCGTGATTGGCAGGAAATTCAGCCTGCTTAGCGAATGCGTTTACAAAGGGGATTCGTTGCAATCGCCTAATTTTCAGCTAGTGGGTGAGCTCATGATCAAAAGAATGAAAGCCAGGCTTATGCCGGGGGCGGGGAAAGCAGCGGGTCCGAAAGGAAGATTTTATCGCAAAAATCTTATTTTGCTGCTCGTCGTTTGCAGCATTCCGGGACTGATTACCGGGGCGCTCGTTTATTTTTTGGCTGGGGGCATACTGGAGGACCGCTTGCTGGAGCAGCATAATGAGCAAATTAAGCAGCGGGCGCAAAGCATTGACGAGCAGCTGACGAATTTGGAGCTGATGCTGTCGCACTGGGCATTCGATTCCAAATTCGATTATACGCTCGGCAATCGGGACTATGTGCAGCAGTTCGAGAAGGCGCGTGACATTACGAAGACGCTGCTGGTCATGCAAGGCTCCAATACGATGAACAAGCAGGTCGGGCTGTATCTTGGCGGGGATCAGCATGTGCTGTTCGGGCCGGAATATGGCGTGCTGCAAGGAGATGGACAGGCAGAAGCCTATGAAGGGCTGCTCCAATCGGATAAAGTAGCTTATTGGACACAGGTGGCCTTTGACGCGGCTCGTCCGTCCCAAAAAGAGCTGACACTTGTGCATTACGTTCCTGGAGGCAGCTTGCATCCGTTCGGAGCGCTGCTTATTAGGCTTGATAACGACAAGGTTAGCGATATGCTGCGGACGATGACGCCCGGTGAAGGCGGAGAAACGTATTTAATGCAGGATAATGGGGAGCTGTACGCATCCACGAGCGGGAATGACAGGAATTCTGAATTTGTAAGCGCTTTAAACGAGGCGGTTGCTGCTGAGAGCTCGAATAAAGGTTCATTTTTGTTTCGGTTCAGCGAGAGCGGCATGACGTACGCGGTTTCCTATGGCAAGCTGTCACGAATTTCAGACAATTGGACTTATGTATCTGCTTCGCCGATTACGGGCATTACAGAGCCGGTTATGGTCGTCTCGAAAAGCATTGTTGCGGTCAGCCTTGGCGCACTGCTGCTTGCGGCCATTCTAGCGTGGCTTGCCTCGCGCAGCATATATTCCCCGGTCAATCGCCTGATGACGGTGCTGCGGGAGCGAAGCGCGCCAGCAGGCAAGCCGGATTGCGAGTTTACGTGGATCGAGCGGGAGTGGCAGCATTTGCACCGGGAAAGCGAGGAGCTGCATGCGAAGCTTTCGGAGCAGCTGCCTCATGTGAAGGAGAGCTTTCTGCATCAGCTGCTGCAAGGCTATTTGGCGGATTACTCCGAAGGGGAGCTGCTTCGCCGAATGGAGCGTTACAAATGGCAGATAGAGCCGGGCACACATTATATGGTGCTATATATGAAGCTGACCGGCATCGCTAATTTGGAGGGCAAATTCAAATACGGCGATGAGGGGCTGGCGACGTTTGCGGCGGTCAATATGATGGAGGAGCTTGCGGCCACCTATTTTGAGCAGAGCAATACGATTAACTTTCATAATTTGGCAGCGGGCTTGCTCATTATTGTGCCGGAAGGGCGCTCGTATCGCGAGGAGCTGCATGCATTCAGCGAAGCGGCGATGCAGGCGTTCAACCAAATTCTTAATATGCGGGCGACGATTGCGATCAGCCCGGATACAGCGAGCATAACAGAGATTCCGCATTTGTTTGAAGAGACGAAGCATGCGGTCAGCTTCAGGCGCTACGATCAGGAAAATCAAATCATTGATATGGAGCAGCTGGAAGAGCAGGGCAGCGCAGCAGCGGAGCCTGCCTACCCGTTTACGCTGGAGCGGGAGTTTATACAGGCGCTCCGGACGGGGCGTGAAGCGGAGGCTTACGAGCTGCTGGAGCAGTTTCTGCAAGCATTGTCCAGCGCCGAGGCGAAGGAAATGGATGTGCAGCAGGGCATGCTGCATTTGCTCGGCGCCGTCCAGCATGCAATTATGGTGTCGGGCATCGCCCCGAACCGCTTGTTCAAGGGTGCGAACCGCTACGAGCAGCTGTCGCAAATTCGCGAGCCAGAGCTGCTATTGGACTGGTTCCGCGGCATGATTGCCGCTCCGTTTCTTAGGGAGCTGGGCGAGCGGACGAATGCCCAGGTGAAGCGGCAGATCGAGCATGCGATGCTGTATTTGCAGCAGCATTATATGAGCGATATATCGCTCGACAGCTGCGCGGAGCATATCGGCATGAATCCTTTTTTCCTGAGCAAGTCGTTTAAACAGGTGACGGGTAAAAATTTCATCGATTATTTGACTGGGCTGCGCATGGACAAAGCGAAGGAGCTGCTGCGCGAGTCCGTGCTGAAAATTAATGACGTCGCTGAGCGCGTCGGCTATCAGCACAGCTATTTCAATCGCATCTTCAAAAAGCTGGAGGGCATGACGCCAAGCCGCTATCGCGAGCTGAGCCAAGCGGAGTAGCAAGGCAGGAGCTCTGCAAGAAAAGCAGCAAGAGAAGTAGCTAGGTAGCGGCCGCAATGCTGAAACTGGCATCAACTGCTGCCTATAGCTAAAGCAATAAAGTTCAAGCCTTTGCAAGAAAGTGCAAGCCTTGAAAGGTCCGCATTTGATACCTGATCTAGGTCGCTTAAGTGGCGTTTACTGCAAAAGGATCTTGGAGCAAAAAAGTGTCATTGCCCGCAAACGATCATCCTTCTAGTATAGAAAGCAGCTTAGAAGAAAGAGGTGCTGGCAATGAGTGTCAAGCTTAAATGGCTAGGTAAAAAGGCGGCTGCGCCTGTCGGTTTAACATGGGGTGTTCCTTGGAAGGAAGGCGAATTGCTGCGCGGCGATTCGCTTGTTCTGCATAGCGAGGCAGCAGGCATGGAAAAGGTGGCAAGCGCTTCAGCGCTGCCGATGCAAAGCTGGCCTACCGCCTTTTGGCCGGATGGCAGCATCAAATGGTCCGCCCATGCGGCGGTCAGCTCCGGCGCTGCGGACAGCTTTCAGCTGGCTAAGCTGGCAGCGGCAGCAAGGCAGGAGCTTGATAGGGCTGCTGATGCGGCTGCGGAAGGCGAGCAGCCCGTCCTTAAAATCGTGACAACCGATGAGTCGATCATCGTAGATACAGGTGTTATCGTTTGTACGTTCGCGCGAAGCGGCAGGGGAGTCATCCGCAGCATTAAGCGCGGGGAGCAGGAGCTGTGCAGCGGCGGCGATCTGGTGTGCTTGAAGGAAAGCCGTAACCAGCTGCACGGCGCTTTAACGCTGCGCGAGGAGCCGTTTCACGGCTTTGTTCATGCGGCGGCTGTTGAGCAGGACGGCCCGGTCAGGGCGGTCATTAAGCTGACGGGCAAGCATCGCGCGAGCTACAATTTAAGCCAAACGGCTGACCCGAACAGGCCCAATCAGCAAAATGTAGTCAGAGTCAGTCCAAGCAGAGAATGGATACCGTTTACGCTGCGCTTTTATTTGTATGCGGGGCTGGATGCAATTCGCCTTGTCCACACGTTTTTCTATGACGGCAATCCGCATGCGGATTACATAAAAGGGCTGGGGCTGTCGCTCGCTGTACCGATGCGGGGGCCGCTTTACAATCGGCATGCCCGGTTGGCGGGCAATGACGGCGGTTTTTTGCGGGAATCGCCGAAATCGCTGCATACTCGGCGGACGAAAGGCAAATACCGCGAGCTGTTTGAACGGCAAGCTGCGGGGGAAGCGGTCGCTTTTGATGCGGACGAGGATGCTTATTTTCTCGGGCTGCTGGAAAATTCGGCGGTCTGGGATGATTTCAAGCTGGTGCAGCATTCAGCGGATCACTATGTGGCGACGAAACGCACGAAGGCGGAGTGCAGCTGGCTGAAGGCGGGTGAGGGAAGCCGTGCGGAAGGGCTTGCCTATATCGGAAGCGAGGGCGGCGGCCTAGCTGCAGGTATGCGGAATTTTTGGAAAAAGCATCCGGCCTCGCTGGAGCTTCGCCATACAGCTTCGACTTCGGCCGAGCTAAATGTGTGGTTCTGGTCGCCGGATGCGCCGGCGATGGATTTGCGGCATTACGATACACAAACGTATGTGGAATCGGCTTATGAGGGCTCGGAGGAGCTGCGGGCAACGCCGTACGGCATTGCCAATACGAGCGAGCTGACGCTTTGGTGCACGGCGGCAACGCCAAATGAAGAGGGGCTGGCGCATATGCTGGCGGAAATTCAGTCGCCCTCCCAGCTTGTATGCGAGCCGGAGCATTTGCATGAGGCACGTGCCTTCGGCATTTGGAGCTTGCCGGATCGCAGCACCGCTGCAAAGGCGCAGCTAGAGGAGCGGCTGGATGGCATTGTCGCCTTTTATCAGGCTGAGGTGGAGCAGCGCCGTTGGTACGGCTTTTGGGATTTTGGCGATTTCATGCACAGCTATGATCCGGTCCGTCATGTGTGGAACTATGATCTTGGCGGCTGTGCATGGCAAAATTCAGAGCTGGTGCCGAATATGTGGCTGTGGCTTATGTTCATGCGCAGCGGACGCGAGGATATTTTCCGTTTGGCTGAGGCGATGACGCGGCATACGAGCGAGGTGGATGTGTATCATTTTGGCGAATATGCCGGGCTTGGCTCGCGGCATAATGTGGTCCATTGGGGCTGCGGCTGCAAGGAGGCGCGCATTGCGATGGCGGGGCTGCACCGCTATTACTATTATTTGACCGCCGATGAGCGCATTGGCGATATGCTTGATGAGGTAAAGGACGCCGATTTCAGCACGGTGGTGCTGGACCCGATGCGCGCATATTTTCCAAAAGACGAGCATCCGGCCCATATTCGCGTCGGGCCGGATTGGGCCGCGTTCAGTTCAAACTGGATGACGCGCTGGGAGCGCTTCGAGGATACGGTGTACCGGGATAAAATAGTAACCGGCATTAACAGCGTCAAGCAGGCGAAATATCGGCTCATCTCCGGGCCAACATATGGCTATGACCCGACGACCAATGTGCTTACGCCGTTTGGCGAGGACAATTATGGCCGCCATTTGGCCATATGCATGGGTGCGCCGCAGGTGTGGTTTGAGCTGGCGATGATGCTGAA
Organism: Paenibacillus sp. JT22N7; assembly: GCF_059383875.1. NCBI lineage: Bacteria > Bacillati > Bacillota > Bacilli > Caryophanales > Paenibacillaceae > Paenibacillus > Paenibacillus sp. JT22N7. Next base: position 345,308 of record NZ_JBXENY010000005.1, on the reverse strand, counting down.
GGACCCGGAATGGGAAGATATGATGGGTGAGTTAGGCGTTTATTACAACTGGACGCAGGAGCAAAAGGATGAGCTGACGGGCGGGGAAATCAGCGACAGCCGTTTTGAGCATCCGGTCCTCAGCATTGCGATTACCGCTTACGGCGCTTTCCGCCGCCAAGATGCGGCAACGGCAGCCTTTGCCTGGAAAACGCTGCTGGGCAATGCTTTTGCCCGCACGGACTTGCTGGGCGAGGCTGCCCTTGTCCAAAACATCCGCAGTATGAAGGAAATCGATTGGATCAATACGAATGAGGCGTCGCAGTGGTCGCTGAATACGATCATTAGCCTGGAGCTGATCCCAGAGGCGCTGCCTGCTATGGAGTTGGCGCCTCCAGGGACAGGCGGCGATGGCCAGGCCGATCAGATCGGTGCAGCGGCAGAAGCGCAGGAGCAGAAGGAGCTGAGCGGGCGATGATACCAGCTCACTGGAAGCTGATCTATGACAATCCGCTGAGCTGTGCGGAGGATATGAACGGTTTCCGCGCGGAGGGGGATGCTGTCCTCTCCTTTCCGCAGCAGCGGCTGCGTCTAGCCAGTGCCCGGGATGCGGCAGAAGGCCAGCAGGCGAACTTTGTATTATGGTGCCCGCATCATTTTCCGGCGGATGTGGCGATTGCTTGGGATTTTCGCCCGATTGCGGAGCCGGGGCTGGCGATCTTGTTTTTTGCAGCGGAGGGGCGCAGCGGGGAGGATTTGTTCGATTGTGCGCTTGCTGCGCGAAACGGCCCCTATGAGCAATATCATCACGGCGATATAAATGCGCTGCATTTGGCTTATTTTCGCAGACGCTGGCCGGAGGAACGGCAGTTCCATACTTGCAATTTGCGCAAAAGCTACGGCTTTCATCTCGTGGCGCAAGGCGCCGATCCGCTGCCGGGGACGGCAGACTGCGCAGAAAGCTATCGCATGCTGCTTGTGAAGCGGGGCGGCAGCATTTATTTTTCTATGAATGAGCTGCCTATTCTGGAATGGAAGGATGACGGCGTAGCTTATGGCCCGCTGCTCGGAGCTGGCAAAATCGGATTTCGGCAAATGGCGCCGCTCGTTGCGGAATATACCAATTTGAAAGTATATGGGGAGGAATGAAGATGCCGTCTATACTGCTTTGTTTTCCACAGGGCAAGCATAAAGCATTGACGATGAGTTACGACGATGGCGTGAGCGCAGATAAGCGCCTCGTAAATATTTTTAACCAGCATGGCATTAAAGGCACGTTTCATATCAATGGCGGGCTGTTCGGCACGGGGCGCAGGCTGACGGAGCAGGAGGCGGTAAAGCTTTACGACGGGCACGAGGTTTCCGCTCATACGCTGACCCATCCGACGATTGCACGATGCCCGGCTGAGCAGATTGTGCATGAGGTGATGGAGGACCGCAAACGGCTGGAGCAATTGTTCGGGTATGCCGTTAGAGGGATGTCTTATCCGAATGGTTCGTTCAGTCCAGCGATTAAGACGATGCTGCCCTCGCTGGGCATTGAATATGCGCGGGTTGTACAGACGACAGGAGGCTTTGGCCTGCCAGACGATTGGCATGAATGGAAGGCGACCTGCCACCATAATGATCGTCTGATGGAGCATGCGGAGACGTTTGCGGGACTGCACAAAACGCAATATTTGTATCTCATGTACGTATGGGGCCACAGCTACGAGTTTGATGACCAAGGCAATTGGGAGCTGATGGAGCAGTTTTGCGAGTACATCGGGGGCCGGGATGATATTTGGTACGCAACGAATAAGGAGATTGTTGATTATATAAAAGCGTATGAGCGGCTGCAATTTTCAGCTGCTTTAACGTTTGTGGAAAATCCGAATGCGCAAAGCATCTGGCTTAGCGTAGATGGCGTAAAGCTCGAAGTTGCAGGCGGCAGCCGCGTATCCCTTATAGGAAGCAAGGAGGAATAACGATTATGTCAGGAACGGAATCGGTATATACGCTCGGAAGCATCGACATTAGGGAGGCAGGGCCGCGCTGCAAAATGCTGATCGGCGATTTGGATGGTGATGGCCGCATGGAACTGCTGCTCGTACAGCCGGACAATCGGCAGGATGTTCGCTATATTCCCCATCAGGTACGGTGCCTGACCGCCTATGATTTGCAGGGCAGGCTGCTGTGGCAGCATGGCAAGCCAGATCCAGAGGCAGGCAAACAAGGCTCGGATTATCCCGTGCAAATTTATGATTTGGATGGGGACGGCAGGCTGGAGGTGCTATGCATTATGGAGGACCGTTTTTTGCTGCTGGATGGCGCGACTGGGACGGTTAAGGAAAGCTATGACCTGCCGGATCCTCATGCCCATGACTGCATCATCATTGCGAACTTATCAGGCGGCGAGCACGCCTCCGACATTATTTTGAAAGACCGCTACCATAAGCTGTGGGCGCTTAATCGGCATTTTGAGCTGTTGTGGACGCATGAGGGCAACCCGGGGCATTATCCATGGGTGTACGATTTGGATGGCGACGGCAAGGATGAGGTAATGGCGGGCTATGATTTGCTGGATGCGGCGGGCAAGGTCCGCTGGAGCTGTACGGATCTGGATGACCATGCCGACTGCATCTGGGTTGGCGATGTGAATGGCGACGGAGAGCCGGAGCTCGTCATTGGCGGCAGCGTTACGGTCATGTACAGCCGCAGCGGCGAGGAGTTATGGCGTTATGAAGGCTCCATTGAATCGCAGCACATCGCACTAGGACGTTTTCGCAGCGACTCGCCTGGTCTGCAAGTGGCCGGGCTCGACCGGCTCGTACGCGAGGATGATGGCAAAGGCCTGAAAGGGAAAGACGCGCTGTTCTTGCTTGATGCCACAGGACAAGAGCTGTGGAAGGAGGACCGCAGTACGGCTGGCTGGCTGACGATCATTGAGACGGTGAGCGTCTGGCGCGAGCAGGCGCCTGACTATATTCTTGGCTACCGCCGTGGGGGCGGCGTATTTCCTGCCCTGTATGACGGTTATGGAGAAGTCGTTGCAGAGTTTCCTATGGAAGGCTACGCGGTACATGCGGATTTGCTAGGAAGCGGGACGGAGCAGGTTGTTATTTATAACGATGAGCTGGCGACTATTTATGCAAGCAAGCCGCTATCGCTAGAACGGACAGCTGGAGCAGGAGAAGCACTGCCGCAGCAGAAACGGCTGTACAGCTCGACGCTGTATCCTGGCGGAGAAGTCGATTTTGACAGGACGGAAAGCGTCGGCTAACTGAATGATATGCAGCGGACAACCAGCTCTCTCAAAAGGTGTCAGATGAAAATAAAGTGTTAGACTTACGATTCGTTATTAGGCTAGAGGGCAGAATGCTTCCAATGAACGTTTTTACAATATGGTGAAGGGTTGGCAGGTGAAATTGTCTTTGGTATAATGACTAAAGTTCACTAAGGAGAGATTTTTTTGTCTGGAGTTATTCTTAACTAAACCAGTTCCATATGATGAGGTTTTCATGTACCTACTATCCGTCTGCCCGATTTTTGTTATGCGGGTGGGGATTGAAAGCTTCGGAATTAGTTAAGAACAACGGATATAACCAGATCCTTAGGGATACCTGTTATAATGAGTTCATGTCCGTGCTGATTCAGCGCGGATTTTTTTGTTGCTCAATAGCAGGTAACATGAGGGTAGGGATGACGTATGTTCATCTCTACCCTTTTCTATTTTTTGGCATAGGGGGTGGAATCGAAAAATTTCAAATATTGGTCAAACGAAATCGAATGTTTTGGATCCAAAATCAGTAAGAGAAAGGCGGACAATACATGAAACTTCAAACGAAACGGCTCATATTAAAAACACTGGATCTTGATTTGATCGACGCAGCAGCTCGTCATGATACCGGCGCTATTGAAGCTATGGGTTACAAATCTAACGGAGAATGGCCAGGTCCTGATTTTTTTGAGGCATTACCTTACTTTCGAGAACGACTGATTAAAAATAACGGCTCCAGAGGATATGACTCATGGATCATATTGGAAAAAGATACTCAAGAAATTGTTGGAGGGATTGGTTTTTTAGGAGATCCCGATCAAAACGGTATGATTGAAATTGGATTTGCAACGAATGATAGCCACCGTCGCAAAGGTTATTGCTTTGAAGCCGCTCAGAAATTATTAGAGTGGGCGCTAAATCACGATGATGTCAAAATCATAACAGCGAGATGCGAACTTGACAATATTGGTTCTAAGAATGCGTTATTGAAATTAGAATTTCAAATGGACAACGAAGATCAAGAGTTGATTTATTGGAAATATCCTATTAAGAAAGTAAAGGAGACTCAAATATGAATAAACGGGACCTAGGTAACGTTGATTTCATAAGAGCAAATTTAATGGGGCCTAGTTCAATTGTAATAATCGAGGAATTAACGGCAAATTTGCCTTTGCAAAAAGGAATGCGAGTTTGATGGGGGCGTACCTGAGGCGTTGCAGCCGTTCTTTTCACCTAGTACGGATGATATTCATTGGTATACTTGCAATTGGTGGCAGAAATTATGGGAGCAGTCGCCAAATGTTTACGTGGAATCGGTAAGAGAAATGAATTGCTTTTCTAAAGCGTGGCACGAATGGCTTCAGTGCGACAACGACCATGCACGCGATAATATCGCGCTGCTGAATGCTGACGACGGGAAATATATGAACTTAATCTCAATTATTGCCACAAAGATCTAGTGACCCGGCCCTTTGGGTCACTAGACTTTAACCTAATCAGGTAACAAAAGTACAATAAAACGGTGCCAGTCTTGTAATGCGACAACCAAGCTCATCTAGAAAGACAAAACAAAGACGCACTTGCGAATCAGTTAAACCTCCGCAGGTTCGTCTTTGTTGATTTTAAACCAAGGCATATCATTTTGTTTCGCTACATTTCAGATTCTGAATGAACAGAATTTTAAACAAATGGCTGAAAATCATCATGAGCCGAGCTATCTCTAAAGCGACTGCTTCATAGCCGCAGAGGCGGGAGCTATGGTGACGCGGTTTTTACCGCTTTTTTTGGATGTATACATCGCTTCATCAGCGGCTTTCACCAGCTCCTGAATGTCTGCGTTTTTCTTCGCGATGCATACGCCGACGCTGATCGTTACGATCGTCTCCAGCTCTACGCGCTTGCGGATCGATTCAGCTACCCGCTCCGGCTTCACCTTGTCGAGGGTAATGCAGGTGAGCAGCTCTTCGCCGCCATATCTTCCGGCCGTTCCAATTCCCGCCGATTCCTCTTTCAAAATTTCCGACACCTGCTTCAGCACAATATCCGCCTTATGATGGCCTTGCGTATCATTAAGCTGCTTGAAGTTGTCAATGTCGCAGAAAATAACGGCCACGCCTTTGCCGCGCTTCATCAGCTGGCCCGCCTTCATATTGAAAGTGCGGCGATTATACAGCCCCGTCAAACCATCGGTAATCGACGATTGATAGGTTGCAATAAGACGCTCAATAACCCAATCAAACAACAGCAGAAACAGCTGGACAAAATAGACGACTGACAGCAAATAGGTGAAAATTTGCATCCCTGGCATCGTGCCGTGAAAAGCGTACGCATCAGCCAAATGAGCGAGCTCATAGACGAAATAGGTGACGAGGCTGGCGAAATATTTCGTATTCATATCGATACCCTTCGTATCGAGCAAAACCAGAAACGTAACGATCAGGGCGTAAAAATCAAGGCCGATAAAGTTGCCTGCTCTGCTTGAGGCAGCCTCTGCTCCAGTGAAGGACATATACGTAATGTGCAGCCCAGCGATCACAAAAGTGAGAACGAGCATGACGACAAAAGGCGTCACTTTCAGGCGGGTTCCCCGATGAGTATATAATTTCATGAAAACAAGGTTTATAATGATAAAAGAAATGATTTGCAATGTTGTAGCCAGCAGATGAATCCACGGCGGAATAGCGGTGCCTGCATAAGCAAGCATGGCCAGCAGCGCCTGATGAATCATGAAGAAGGGCAGCGTTGCATTGAGCAGCCCATACGTTCGATTGTTCTTGTAGCTGGCGCTAAGGCGCACAGACATGAATAACATAAGAATAAGGATGAGAATAACGCATGAAGATGCGAGCAGTTGACCATTAGGTCCTGCTAACCAGGAAAGGATTGTCATTGTAAGACCACCATATGCTCAAAATATAAAAATTAAAAAAATAATTGCGCTTGTCAACATTCGTCTTGTTTACAGAAACATATGTTCTACTATATCATGTTTGATGGCAGATGAACAACGCCAATATAAGTAGTATCGGCATCGTTGCCCAAAATGTGTAATCCGTTGCAAGCAATCGAATACGGGTAATTGAGGCTTTGAGCGCAAATTTGGAGGAGATTGAAGTTATGAACATCTTACAAGCTTTATTTTTCCCGCCGGAGCAGCCGGGTGGTGTTTCTTCCATGATTCCCTATATTCAGGACCGCTTTCAGCAAATGGGATGGGAAATGGAGCTATTCTCGATTCCGAAGCGAGTAAGAGGAAAAGGGCAGGAGGAAGTGGTATTCGAAACATTCGATTACCATGCTTTCGAAGGGGATCCGCTTGTCGATAAATATATTCAAACGTACCGCGATTACGTCTGGTGGACGAAGCTGCGGCTGAAGAAGTCCTATGATATTATTCATGCGCATCATCCGATTGCGGCGCTGGTTATGAAGCAGCTTTATCCAGACACGCCCGTCATGATGACGATTCACTCCAGCTATGAACGCGAGCTAATATTGAATGGCAAAATCGAAGAGAATGGCAAGGTGCATCAATTTTTGACCGCTATTTACGGCGAGCTGGAAGCGCGTGTTGACAAGCTGCTGACGGTGTCGGAATCATTCCGCACGTATATTTCTCCTTATGTGTTGGACGCAGCAGCGATTAAGGTCATTCCGAACGGATTTGATGAGAAGCGCTTTAAGCCGATTGCCCATGAAAATGAAGTTCCACAGCTCATTACCGTATGCCGCCTAGTACCGGCCAAAGGCATTGACATTCTTCTTCATGGCTGTGCCGAGCTGAAGCGCAGGGGTCATCCCTTCGTCCTGCATATTATTGGAGATGGGCCGATTCGCCTTGAGCTGGAGCAGCTTGCAGTCGAGCTGGATTTATATGACGATATTATTTTTTACGGTTACATGCTGCATCCCGAGGAATTTATGCCGTTTTTTGATATTTTCGTGCTGCCTTCGCGGGCGGAGGCGTTCGGTTCCGTATTTGCCGAGGCCGCGCTCTGCTGGTTGGCGCTTGTCGGAACGAATGTCGGGGGCATTTCGGAGCAAATTGATGATGGCGTCAATGGATTGCTCGTACCGCCAGAGGACCCGATTGCACTTGCTGAGGCGCTGGAGAAGCTGGTTACGGATTCCTCTTATCGCTACAACTTGGCGCGTTCAGGCTGGGATAAAGCAAAGCAGGTTTATTCGCTGACGCGGGTTATTGCACAGTTGAAAAAAGTGTACGTCAATACGCTGCGTCAAGCGGAATAATCAAATGCTGTCATTTCGGAGTGGGCTGGAGCAGAAGGCCAAGGGCAGAAGCTGCCTAAGCCTCGCTCCGGTCCATTCGCTTGCGGATAATTAAATACAGCCAGCCGAGACTGATCAGCCCGAATATCGGGTAAAGAGTGGATAGAAGCGGCCCGAATCCGATCTGGCTTGCCATATAGCAGAACAGCAGGATGATCGTTGTAATAATGGAACGTGACCATTTCAGCCGCTCTTGCAGCTGGAGGGTAAGGCCGTAAATGTCGGCGATCAGGGTGGTGAAAATTTCGGCGAAAATCAGGAATACATAAATAAATTGCACGCTTTGCCCAAGCTGCTTGGCGATGCCTCCCATTGGAATGGCATATTGCTGAATGCCAGGCATATGTACGGACAAGGCAATATGGCCGGCAAGAAGCATGAAGCCAATGCCAATGCCGCCGAGCCAAGAGCCGATGATGATCACTTTACGGTCGCGGATTTCGGCTCCGAGCGGGACAAGTACCGCTTGGGACATCGACAGGTTGAAGGCGGCATACAGGAAAGGCGCAGCCCATGCTGCCCAGATCGAATGATCGCTGGCAAGCGAGATAAAGCGCCCGGCGCCTGGCGTATTGAATGTATCAATAATAATGAGGACGGTAAACAGCAGCATGACGGGAACGACGATCGCATTGACCATCAAAATCGACTTCATCCCTTTGCGCAGCAGGAAATAACAGCCGACAATCGTAATGAGCAGGCCGGTTTGATAAGAGATATTCCAGTTTTCATAAAAAATCGTTCCGGCTCCAGCTAGCATAACTGCGGTAACGCCGAGCAAAATAACGAACATAAAGTGGCTGATCCAACGGCCATATTGCTCGCCAAACAACGCTTTATTCAGATCTTCATACGATTTGGCGCGAATATCGCTGGCAATTAGCATCATTTTGGTACCAAGCCATATGAAGAGGAAGGTCGCTAAAGCGATCGTCAGCGTCCCCCAATAGCCGAAACGGGTGAAAAATTGTAAAATTTCCTGCCCTGTCGCAAAGCCGGCTCCAACAACAGTACCCATATAGGTAGATGCAATTTGCAGCACCTTACCTGTTCGTTTCATTATCATGATTTGCCCTTCCCCCGTTTCCGAACTCTTCTGCACATGCTTTATAGAAGGTATGTCCAAAACGGGACGGGCATGACTGCAAGTTCATCTGACTAAAGGCAGGTTGGCATAAAGGCTATGACTATGATTATTTCCATTATCGTATTTATTATCACGCTGGCGCTTATACTGGTGAAGCCAAAAGGCATGAATGAAGCTTTAATTGCGCTTGCCGGAGCTATTATTTTATTTGTTTTACAGCTGCTAAAGCTGGAGGATGTCGTATACATCTGGGGATTTGTGTGGAATGCGACGTTTTCCTTGATTGGCATTATGATTTTTACGTCTTTGCTGGATCAAAATGGCTTTTTCCGCTGGGCGGCGCTTCATATTGTCCATCGCTTTAACCAACTGCCGCTGCTGTTGTTTACGATGCTGTCGCTGCTCGCTGCGGGAATTACGATTTTTTTCAACAACGATGGAACGATTTTGATTATGGTGCCGATTGTGCTCGAAGTAACCGCGCTGCTGAAGCTGTCCCGTAAAGGAAGGCTCGCCTACTTGCTCGGAATCGGGCTGATGGCAGACACAGCAAGCGCTCCCCTGATGATGAGCAACTTGACGAATATTTTGACGGCCGATTTTTTTCGTATTCCCTTTGATCAATATGCCTCGCAAATGCTGCTGCCTGGACTTGCGGCAATTGGCGCGACCATTGCAGTTACTTTAACTTATTTCGGCCGGATCATCAAAAATGACAAGAGCAGGGGCGACATGCCAAAGGTATTTCCGCAGCCTGCAACCGTGCTGGGCCATGTTACGCTGTTCAGGCTTTCCTGGGTCATTATCATCATCATGATGGCCGGTTATTTGATGTCGGAGCATTTCGGGCTCCCAGCTTGTGTGATTGCGCTTGGTTGTGCGGGGCTCCATTGGGTGGCGTCGGCTATTTTTAAACAAGTGGATGCCAAACAGACGGTGCTGCGGGCACCGTGGCTCATTATCGTATTTGCGCTGGCGATGAATTTGGTTGTGTACAGTTTGCATGTGCATGGGGCTGTTGCGTGGTTTCCGGACTTGATTGCTGCGGCTTCCAGCGGCTCGCCAATGGCTGGCATATTTGGTTCGGGACTATTGTTTGCGCTGCTGGCGGCAGCTATTAACAACCTGCCCGCGGTTCTCATTTCGTCGCTTGCGATTACTCAGGTGAATGGGGCAGATTATTTGCCTTACGCCAGCCTGCTAGGAACGGCGATTGGGGCGAAGCTTACGCCCATCGGTTCGCTTGCTACGCTGCTGTGGCTGCAACTGCTGAGTCAGGGCGGCGTAAAGGTTTCATGGCGGGAGTATACGAAATATGGGCTGCTGTTTACGTTTCCGATTTTGCTCGTTGCTTTACTCATGCTGTGGTTGACCGGGGATTACTAAAGCTAGCTGCGGGCAAGCAGCTTGATGGACACGATCTCGCTTAAATCGGGATCAAGATCGAGCTTGAGCAGCGTCTTTGTTCCCTCGTATGCGATAATAAAGCCGCTTTGTGACGTAGGTTTGCCAAGCGCCTTAACGGCTGTTTTGGAATGGTCGCCGATTTTAACGCCACTCAGTCCGGTTTTTACTTTTTTATCATACACTTCGATGTATTGAATCGTATTTTTGTCACTCAGGCCAACAGCGAAGCCATCATATTCGTGGACTTCAATTTTAACCTGATTTTCTTCCTCCAGCGTGTAGGAATCGAGAGCAGTGCCAAAAAGCTTCGTCATGGCTGCTTTGGAATCGCCGATTGCAAGGCCGAGAAGTGCCGGCTTGGCGGCATTCCATTTTCCTTCTTCCGTTGTTTTGGCTGGTGTTGTTTTATTGCTCGACAAGCCGTTTGCAGCATTCACTTCGGTACTGGCGTCTACATGATCTTCAATCGCCTGATTTTGCACAGGGCTTTGCTGTTGCTCCAGAACGTTTTCCAAATAGGTTTTTTGCGGGCTGTCCGACTGAGTGAGCAGCTGGTCGGCCGTCAAGGGAGTACTTGCGCTTTGAGCCGTTTCGCTTGGCCCGGCCATGCTTTGACAGCCAGCTGTTGCAACGGCAATGGCTATAACTGCGGCATGTTTTGCAAGTCGATAAGGTGATTTCTTCATGTTCGTCACTTTGCAGCGCTCCTCGCTTGTCATCATTGGATGATGCTTTTATTCTACTATAAGGTAAAACGGATGATATTGGGAAAAAGTTTCTGTTAAAGGGCAAAAAAGTTGGGGAAACGACCCATTAATTCCTATGGGCGGAAACGAGGAGGCAAGTTATGCGTTTCTTATTGCGCTGCTGGCTATACCTATGGTAAGTTATCCAAAAGGAATTTTTGGTGGGGGGAATGGCATACGATGGATATTTTAAAACAACGAATTTTGGAACAGGCTTCGGTACTGTCAACGGATGTGCTTAGGCTGGATTCTATTATCAACCACCAGGTCGATCCTGCATTAACGATGGAAATGGGCCATGAGTTTGCAAACCGCTTCGCTGGGGAGCAAATTACGAAGGTCATCACAATAGAGTCTTCAGGCATCCCGTCTGCTTTTGCAGCTGCTTATGTGCTTGGTGTACCGCTTGTTTTTGCAAGACGCAAAAAGACGCTAATCGCAGATAATGACGCTTATTGTGAGCGTGTCCCTTCGTTTACGAAAGGGATGGTTACCGATATTATGGTATCCAAGCAATATTTGACAAGCGAAGACCGGGTGCTGTTTATTGATGATATTATTGCCAATGGCGATGCAGCACGAGGACTTCTCAAAATTATTGAGCGCTCTGGCGCAAAGCTTGTGGGCATGGGTGTTGTCGTGGAAAAATCGTTTCAGGCAGGCTCGCGCACGCTGCGTGAGCAAGGGGTTCGCGTGGAATCGCTCGTTAGCATCTCGTCGCTTGAAGGCGGCCAAATTACATTTGAGTAAGATGTTCCAGAACAATTGCTCTTTCCCCGCAAGTGAAATTGGCTTATAATAAAACGTAAGTGATCGAGGGGAGGCAGAAATAATGGGAAATTGGTCAGCAGAATTCATGGATGTCAAATTATCCGATGCGAAAAATCATTTTGAGCGTGCATTAGATTGCAAACATACGGAATTTGATGATTTGTACCCTTATATGATTGAGCATCCGCAATTTTTCTGGTACAAAAGATATGTAGCATGGTCAGAGCTGCTTACGATCGTGAAGCTGTTTGAAGAGCTGGATCTGGAATGGCGTGAGCCGTTTAGCGAGCGTCAAGCCGAGTACATTGGTAAGCGTGTCATGTCCTCGCGCGTATTGGATGAGTGGTATGAAACGAATGATTCCAAGGAACATGTTGGCTAAGGCATACGCAGATCAATAGCATATATCAGCCTCAATAAACGGTTCTACAGTTTATTGAGGTTTTTTTTCACCATATACGGGAGTACGGCTTGAGGGGAGGAGTGTTCGTGCATGGTTAGTGAGGAATTGCTGGATCAGTTCCGAATAAGCGGCGAGAAAGTGCGCGTTGTCCGCGATGGGCTGGAGATGAATGACGTCATTGGCATCGTCGTAGCTTGGGATGATGCTTCCGTCGTCATTCGCAGAGCAAACAGGCGGGTCGTCAAGCTGAGCAGGACGTATTTGTATGAACCGGCCTCTCAGGAACGTGGCAGCATTTTGGAAGGGGAAGTATGACGGATGGAGCTTTTGAAGCAGAAGATTAGAGAAGAGGGCATCGTGCTAGGCGAGCAGGTGCTTAAAGTAGATTCGTTTTTGAATCACCAGATTGATCCGAAATTGATGTTTGCCATTGGGGAGCATCTTGCAGAGCTGTTTGCTGCTGCGGGTGTGACGAAGGTGTTAACGATTGAATCATCAGGAATTGCGCCTGCCGTCATGGCGGCAATGAAGCTGGACGTTCCGCTGATTTTTGCCCGGAAACGCAAGTCATTGACGCTTCAAGATGATTTATACACGCATAAGGTATATTCCTTTACGAAGCAGGAGGAGAGCGAGGTTAGCGTTGCCCGCAAGTTTGTACAGGCGGACGATGTGTTTCTCGTCATCGATGATTTCCTGGCAAATGGGGAGGCGGCACTTGGCATGGCGCGCATCGTAGAGCAAGCTGGAGCCAAAGTTGCAGGAATCGGCATCGTCATTGAAAAGTCTTTCCAACCGGGCAGAGAACGATTGCTTGAGCTGGGATACCGAGTGGAGTCGCTGGCAAGAATTGCTTCACTTTCGAATGGACAGGTTGCATTTGTCGAATAGAAAGCAGGGTGGTCATCGTGACTAGCAATCGGTTTGCAGTAGCCATACACATCATGAGCCTGCTGGATTTGGATAAGGACGAGCGTTTGACGTCCGACCATATTGCAGGCAGTGTGAATACAAACCCGGTTGTCATTCGCCGCATCATCGGCATGCTGGCGAAAGCGGGTCTTGTACAGACTAGTCCGGGAGTGGCTGGAGCGAGCATTACCCGTCCGCTGGACGAAATTTCGCTGCTCGATATTTATCGGGCAGTTCAATCGCAGACGCAGGAGGAATTGTTTGCGATTCATGACAAGCCGAATCCGGCTTGTCCGACTGGACGAAACATCCAGTCGTCGCTCGAAGAGGTGTTTGCTGAAGCGCAGCAGGCGATGGAGGATAAGCTTGCATCCATACGGCTGTCGCAGGTAACACAGAGTATTGCGAGTAAAATTTAACAAACAAGAAGAGCTGGGCCTTCATAGGCCCAGCTCTTCTTGTTTGTATTTGCTTCAGCTCAAGGGAGCAAAGGAGCATGGCGATTAACGGTTGCCGCCAGTGCGGTTGCCGCCAGTGCGGTTGCCGCCAGTGCGGTTGCCGCCAGTGCGGTTGCCGCCAGTGCGGTTGCCGCCAGTGCGGTTGCCGCCAGTGCGGTTGCCGCCAGTACGGTTGCCGCCAGTACGGTTGCCGCCAGTGCGGTTGCCGCCAGTACGGTTGCCGCCAGTACGGTTGCCGCCAGTACGGTTGCCGCCAGTACGGTTACCTTCAGAACGGTGTGAACTTTCGATGTTAGGCATATGCATTCCCCTTTCCACTTCATAAGATAATATATGAAGCGAACCTAGTGTTTGTAACGAGACAATTGATTGTTTTATAGATTAATAGGCTCATAAAGGAATAGAGGGGAAAGCTGGCGAAAATAGGCTGGTAAAATAATGGAATCGCCGTTATACTATAAAAAATTTATTTCCTTAACCTTCAGGAGGTGCTGTATGAAATGAGCGAAAATCCAATTTTAATTTCTTTCCCTGAATCGTTTGAAACCGAGCGCTTGCTCATTCGGGCTCCGCAGTGGGGGGACGGTGTTTTTAGCAATGAGGCTATTGTTGAAAGCCTGGAGCAGTTGAAGCCGTGGATGCCATTTGTGCAAACCATGCCTACTGTAGAGCAATCGGAAGCTTATGTAAGGAAGGCTCGGTTGAATTTTTTGGAGCGTACCGATTTGCCCCTGCATTTGTTTGATAAGCAGACGGGTGAATTTGTCGGCAGCAGCGGATTGCACCGATTTGACTGGGATGTGCGGAGGTTTGAAATCGGCTATTGGCTGAGAACGTCGCGTTCCGGCCAAGGTTTGATGACGGAGGCGGTAAATGGAATTACCACCTTTGCCATTCAGGAGCTGAATGCCAGCCGAATCGAAATTCGCTGTAATGAGATGAACCACGCCAGTGCGCGGGTAGCGGAGCGGGCCGGTTTTACGCTGGAGGGCATTTTGCGAAAGTCCGCCCGTGAGCAGACAGGCGAGCTTGCTAATACTTGTGTTTATGCGAAGGTGAAAGGGTATGAATATTAATTCATCATTGTACACGGATGTGATATAACCGAAATGATAAAGAGGGGTGTTATTATGGCGAGCTATGAATATACATCCAAAAAAGAGCTGTTGGAAGTTATCCACTCCAATTATTTACTGCTCGACAAGGAGTTTGATGAAATCAGCAATGATCAAAAGGATGACAGAATACCGGACGTGGATAAAACGCCTGCTGAAATAATCGCTTACCAACTGGGCTGGCTTGGTCTAGTTATGGGCTGGGATAGGGATGAGGAAGCAGGGCGCCGTGTCATTATGCCAACTCCAGATCATAAATGGAACCAGCTCGGTAACCTGTACCAATCTTTTTACGAGAGGTACGGTACATATTCCCTATCTGAGCTTAGAGACTTATTTCGGAAAGAGGAGCAGCGCTGGCTGGAATGGATTGACACATTAACCGAGGACGAGCTTTTTATACAAGGCGCTCGCCACTGGACGGGTAGTAAGGAAAACTGGCCGATGGCCCGGTGGATTCATATTAATTCGGCGGCTCCATTTAAATCATTCCGTGCGAAAATAAGGAAATGGAAAAAATATAATATAAAGCATAAATCATTAACTCCATAGTAAATGATACATATGGAAGCCATTAAATAAGCCGGATCAACGGCATAGCTTATTTAATGGCTTCCAACTGACCAGCTCCTATTTTTTGAAAACATCCAGATGTTCAAGGGATTTTCATCAGTGTATCGAGATGCTGGATAACGATGCTTTTCATCCTTTCCTTGCTGAATCGCTGTGGATAGGTGACGCCATGCACGACAAGTCCGTCCACTAGGGCATGAAGCCTTGCCGTTTCGTATTCGGCATCTATATTTGCTATCGTTACGCCTTGCTGGATAAGATGCTCTAACGACCTTCTTAGGCCGTTGTATATTTCCTCATAGGTGCTGAGGCTTATCGCTCGTATCGCTTCGCTTACGGACGCTCTTCCTGCGAAGGCGAGCCAAATTTGCGCTTCTTGCATACTCACTTCCTCCAGCGGCATCAGCTCCCAGATGATCAGCTCCATATCGTGGCGGACCATTCCGGTAAAGGGCAGCGCTTGTATACGCTCATTGACACGCTGTGAAACAAGCTGCATGGAAAAGACCAGCAGCTCGTCCTGCGAAACAAAATAATGTCTAATGGATCCGAGCGACATGGCCATCTCGTCGGCAACGCGGCGCACGGAGACGCTGTCCAGCCCTTCCCTAACGATAATGCGCCATACGGCTTCGGCAATTTCTTCTTTTCGTTTATTGTGATCAACTATTTTTGGCATGAGTGTATTATAGCGCAGTTGTTTTTTTAATACAATTGAGCTATAATAACAACGGTATTTAAATAATACATTCGTACTAAAAAAGGCGGAGGATACAATGGCCGTGTTTATTATTGGCTGTGAAATGGCTTTCTGGGTGTTTGTGCTGGCTGGTCTAATTAGCCGCTATATGCTGCGCGCCCCTAAGCTAGGAGCGTTTCTGCTGTACTGCACCCCTGTCATCGATCTGGTGCTGCTTGCCGCTACAGTTATTCACCTTCGTGGCGGGGCAGAGGCGAGCTTCGTTCACGGGCTGGCTGCCATATATATCGGCTGTTCGATCGCATATGGGCATTCGATGATCCGTTGGGCAGATGTGCAGTTTGCCCATCGCTTTGCCGGAGGCCTTGCACCACAGAAGAAAGCGAAAACGGGTGAAGAGCATGCCCGCAATGAGCGGTTAGGCTGGCTTCGCCATCTCGCTGCTTGGGCTATTGGATGTGCAGTGTTGTATGGCATGATTATAATGGTTAACGAGCCGCCCCAGACAGTGGCTTTAAGGCAAGTCATGGAGTGGTGGACATGGGTGCTCGGCATTGATTTTGTGATCAGCTTCAGCTATACGATCTGGCCAAGAAAGGCTAAAGCAGCTAATGAGAAAGCCAGTTGACTAGCAAGTAGGTTAATGGTGTACAAAAAGAACGAAGCGAAGGCGCTTCTTCCCTTTGGAAGAGCAGCTATGCTTCGTTCTTTTTGCTATATGGTTATGCAGCACGACCTATCTCCTCAAACTAGATTGGGTATAATAGATAAGATCGATCTGCTCTGAGCGGATTGGGCACATAAAAGCCATAGTCGATTGTTAAAGTAAGGATCATTATGGATAGAAGAGGAACTCAAATAATGAATAAAACGTTATTGCTAGTTGAAGACGAAAGCTTGATTCGGGAAGTGATAGCCGATTATTTCAAGATGAGCGGCTGGCGCGTATTTGAGGCGGAAAATGGCAAGGAAGCGCTGCTTTGGCTGGGCACTGTGCAGCCCGATCTGATCATTCTCGACATTATGATGCCGCAATTGGATGGCTTCGAGGTATGCCGGCAGGTACGGAGCAGCTTGGCTATTCCGATTATTTTATTGACGGCTAAATCAAGCGATGAAGATAAAATTATGGGGTTTGAGCTAGGTGCCGACGATTATGTGACGAAGCCCTTCAGTCCTAAGGTGCTGCTGGCGCGAGCAGCCGCCTTAATGAAACGGGTGGAGGGCAGCGTCGTGCTGCAGCCGAATATATTGAAATTTGGCGATGCGATGCTTAATTTGACCGCTCACCGTTTGGATGTAAGCGGCGCCGAGGTGGTGCTCGCGCCTAAAGAATACGATTTGTTATTGTTTTTAATTAAAAATAAAGGGATTGTTTTGCGCAGAGACGTCATTTTGAACCAAATTTGGGGGATGGATTTTGAAGGGGATTCCCGTGTCGTTGATTCCCATATTAAGAAGCTCCGGAGCAAGCTCGGCTTTGAGGCCCGGCATATTCGCACCGTTATTGGTACGGGTTATAAATTTGAGGAGGAGCCATGAAGAAGCGGGGAGTTACTTTTAAGCTGTTCATTATGACCGTTGTCTTTTTTCTTTGTTTTTACGGCATGGTCATCCTCTGTCAGCTGCTGCTGTTTGATCAATTTTATGAAAATCAGAAAATAAGCGGCAATGAAAAGCAGCTGGCGAAATTTGCCCAAAACTATGCCCAGACCGGCTGGAGCTCCAGCAAAACGTCTAATGAAGCTGCCCGTTTTATGCTTCAAAATAAAATCCAGCTCGCCATTTTAACGCTGGACGGCAAAGTGAGAATGGATGATCCTTATCACATTACATTAAAAACGGATGATCAAAGCTTGTATGTTGTTCCCTTGTCCTTGTTCTTGAATAGCTACGAAACGGAATTCCGGGCAGCCGGCATTCAGTCGGGGAATGTTGTAACGGTGGAAGGGGAGATGGAGCCTGGGGCAGAATCGATGAATCAGGTGCTTTATCCGTTAAGCATTCACAAAACGGGCCGCCCAAGTGTAGGCTACACCTCCAATGTGACGATCGGAGGCGAGTATAAGAAGGTTTCCGGCATCGTCACCGAACTGATCCAACCCGTTTCGAGGACGTATACGACGCGGCAAGGCATTTTGCTGGATGCGATCAGCGAGTGGTTCCCACTCAGTCAGGAGCGGAAGGAAAAGCTCGAAAACATGGAGGTTGTAGAGGAAAAGTGGACGCAAACATGGTCAGGTGTTCGCAATTCGATCATGATTTATCCCGTTGAGCAGCAATCGGGGGAAGTGGATTTGCTGTTTTCCGTCACCTCTCTGCAGGAAATCGGCGAAACGAATGAAGCTTTGCGTTGGTTTTACGTCTATTTAGGTGTAGGTGGATTTATCCTCATCATCATTTTATCGTTCTTTTTTTCAAAAATGGTTACCCGTCCGCTCATTTCGATGAACAATGCAGCCAAAAGGATGGTGCAGCTCGATTTCAGCGTGCATGAGCCAATTCGGCAAAACGATGAGCTGGGAAGCTTATCAAGCAGCCTCCATACCCTTTCACGCAGCTTGGACACTGCACTAGGAGATCTGAAGAAGGCCAATCAGCAGCTTGTAAAAGATATTGCGGAAAAGCAAAGGATGGAACAGGCTCAGCAGGAATTTTTCGCAAATGCTTCTCATGAGCTGAAAACGCCGCTTAGTATTGTGAAAAGCTTCAGCGAAGGGCTGCAGGATGGCGTAGGAGCGGGAAAGCAGGATCACTATTTAAAGGTGATTGTAGAGGAAGCGCAGAACATGGAAATGCTTGTGGAGGACATGCTCAATTTGGCCACGCTGCAATCCGATACGTTCAAGCTGCGTAAAAGCACATTTATGCTTAGCGAGCTGCTTGAGGAAGTGACGGGAAACTATGTCCATATGCTGCAAGCTAAGCAGCTTGAGGCTACCGTCATGACGAGCAATGAGCTCCCGCTGCATGCCGACGCGAGGTGGATGAAGCATGTGCTATCAAATTTCATAGGCAATGCGATTCAGCACGCGCAGGAAAACAGCGCCATTACGATTCAGATTGAGGGCAGAGGGAGCAGGCTGATTTTCTCCATAGAAAATGTTGGCGATACGATTCCCGAGGAAAAGCTGGAGCAAATATGGCAGCGTTTTTACCGCGTCGAAAGCTCGCGCAATCGGCGAACAGGAGGCACGGGACTGGGACTCTCTATTGTGAAACGGATCTTGGAGCTCCATGAAAGTGAGTACCAGGTTGAAAATACCGAGAAGGGCGTGAAATTCACGGTCATTTTTAAAGGCTGATGCCCGCTTTGTAGTCACCCGGCAAGCTTGACTAGCTAAGCTAATAACCGCTAATATAGATAAATGAAGTCTTGTATTGAGGGGAATGACCCGCATGAAATATTCAAAAGCTACTAACTATGCTCTTCATACGATGCTGTTTCTTGTGGCGACCAGCCCGGATAAGCCAGTTGGGGTTCAGCAGTTGGCAGAGAGGCAGCAAGTATCGCCTACCTATTTGTCCAAAATATTGACCAAGCTCGTTAAAGCGGGCATGATTGAATCCGCTTCAGGCGCCAACGGAGGCTACAAGCTAAAGCGTAATTGGGAACAAATATCGTTTCTGGATATTATTCATGCCATCGAAGGCACGGCCTCCTTGTTTGATTGCTCGCTGAATCATAGTTCCACTTGTTTAATTCAACAAGTGATGGTGTCAGCTGAGGGGAAGATGGAGGAGCATCTAAGAAATCAAACGATATTTGAGCTTGCTCAAAAAATGCCGGAACATTAGCATAGACGGATGCCCATAGACTGGACGCTTGGAGTAGAAGCGTCCAGTCTATGGGTTTCTTTTTCATAACATTCGCTAGGAAAGGACGAGGGCTGATGAGAACGGATATGATGTGGATGGAGCTGGAGCTTGCCAAGCAAAGGTGGTTATTGCTTGCAACCGAGCGGGGGCTGTGCCGTGTAGTATTCCCACATGAGGAGCTGGAAGGCTGGCGCAATTGGATGAACAAAGCAGCGCCCGGCAAGGAGCCGCGGGAAGATGCAGAGGCGATTAGACGGACAGGCATTGTGGAATGGCTGGAGCGTTATTTTGCCGGGGAACGCAGCTCCTTTGCTGAAATACCGCTCGATTTAATCGGGACGGCCTTTCAACAGCAAGTATGGACCGCGCTTGGTCAGGTGCCTTATGGTGAGACTCGAACCTATGGCGATATTGCGGCTGCCATCGGACGGCCTACGGCAGTACGGGCTGTCGGTGCTGCGAATGGCGCCAACCCGATTCCGATTTTGCTGCCCTGCCACCGAATTGTTGGGGCGGACCGCAAGCTGACTGGCTTTCGCGGAGGTCTGGAGATGAAGCGCAAGCTGCTGGAGCTGGAGCGCATTGAAGGCATAGCAGACGGTGGGCATGCAAGATTTCAATTTTAGCGTGAAGCTTGGACACTCGTATTTCGTCCAAGCTTCACGCTTTTTTTGCTTAAGGTTTATTAGGTTATGCCGCTTTCAAAAGCTGTTACAAGCTTATTTCTCATGGTCCACCTGCGGGAATGCACGCAGCTTGTAAGTATCCACTAAATGATTAATTCTCTTAATAAGCTCTAAACGCACATGTTCAGGCTCCAGGCACTCGCATTTATCGCCAAAGCCAAGTAAATAACCGTATCCAAGGTCATTTTCATTGAATGGAAAGGAAACGACAAAATTATTTCCTCCATGAGGCTCGACGTTTTGCTCCCCGCAGTACTCCACCATAAAGTCGCGAAGCGACTCATCAATTAGAAGCTTAATGGTAATCGTATGTTTTTCAGCCATTTCGAATAGCTCTGGCCCAATTTCCCTAGGCACAAAGCTTTCATTAAGAGGTTTAAGAGCTGAAATGCGAGATAATTTAAATGTGCGAAAATCCTGTTTGGCCATACAATAGCCCTGTAAATACCAGTTTGAATTTTTCAGTACCAAACGGTAGGGCTCGATTTTTCTCAGCGTCCGCTTGCTGTTATGGTCAGAATATTTAAACGACAATAGCTTCTTCTCATGAATCGCATTTTTCATTTCCTCGAAATTCGGCTTTACGTTACGGTTGCCTAGCCAGGGCGTATGGTCAATAGAAATTTGACTTTCAAAATCCTTCATTTGCTCTTCGGAAACGAGCCCCTTTACTTTCGCAATCGTAGTTAAAATTTCTTCACTGGACATTGAAGCTTGAATGCTGTTAAGCCCAATTAATAAGGCCGTTATATCCGAAACGGTAAATAGCTTTTTTTCTATTTTGTAGGCTTCCATAATGCCAATACCGCCATGAACACCCGGATAAGAAATAATGGGAATGCCGGCTCTATTTATCGCTTCTATATCTCGGAAAATCGTGCGAGGAGTGACTTCAAACATTTTGGCAAGGGTAGAAGTACTGACCTTATTACGCTCAAGCAGCAGCATAACGATGGATAATAGTCGATCAATCTTCAAGGGATTCATCCTTATTTTTTATTTTTTTTTGCGAAAAAAACTATGACATACTGTTGTCATAATTCTATATGATAACTTTAATTATGTCGATGGACATAAACGAACAAATCCAAATTTATAAGGGATATGGAGGTATTAAAAGATGAAATTAATGGTAACCGGAGCAACGGGTCAGCTTGGATCATTGATCGTCGAATCATTGCTGCAGCTAGTTCCTGCAAATAGCTTGGCTGTAATCGAGAGTGACGACCCGCCAAAGCTGCTTGGCCGTCGCATGATTCCGCTCCATGAAGTGATCCGCAAGCTGATTTCCTAGATAAAGATAAAAATAATGTATCGTGTATTTATAAACAGGAGTATGAGCAATTTGCAAGCAGGCATGACAATAGGACAACAACAAGCAAATCCAAGCATCAAATTAATTCCGATCGTCATTTCGTTGATATTGGCTGGCTTTGTTGGAGCCTTTAACGAAACGGCGCTTAATATTTTTAACCGCGGTCATCTTTTCCGTTATTGGTGCTGGTATTGGGGGAATTTCAGGCAGCTTTGAGGTGCTGATGACAGCCCGTATTTTCCAGGCGATCGGAACAGGACTTCTGCTCCCGCTTATGTTCAATACGGTGCTTATTATATTTCCGCCCCATAAGCGTGGCTTTGCCATGGGACTTGTGACACTCGTATTTACGGCTGCACCTGCTGTAGGTCCAACCGTCTCCGGATTGATGATTGCCCATTTAAGCTGGCACTGGATTTTCTGGCTATCCCTCGTTCTTATGCTAATTGCATCGCTTGTTGGGTTCATATATATGCAAAATGTATCTGCCAATACCAAACCGCGCATCTTTCACTCGTATTGTTCGTCATTCGGCAATTGATGATGAAGCAGCCATTAATGAATTTAAGAGCATTCAAGCACCCGATGTTTGTTGTTTTGGCCGTCTGTTCGACCAATTCGGCCCTCGATGGCACGTGATACCGGGCATCCTTTTAGCGGCGGTTACGATTTGGTTCTTCTCGGCTGTAACGGCTGTATCCACGATTGCGTTCATTGTCATGCTGCATATTTGTCTCATGATCGGTGTTTTATTAGTGTGGATGCCAGCCCAGACGAATGGGATGAATCAGCTACCTCGCCATATGCATCCGGATGGAACAGCGATTATGAATACGCTCATCCAGATTGCAGGCGCGATTGGCATGGCTGTAGCGGTTAGCGTCATGACATCCGGTGCCAATCACTATATGCAAAATGCAGCTGGGGAAAGCGGTTCGACATTTACACCAGCCGCGCTTACGGCAGGCGTTCAGGATGCCTTTGTGTTTGTCCTATTCGTTGCAGTCGCAGGGGCCATCGTTGGACTGTTTATTAAACGTGTAAAAGCTGCCTAGTTCATTCGAGATATAAATGATATAGAGACTTAATCAACGGATATCCAGCTTTAGAGAGCTATCCGTTGATTTTTTTCATGAACAGACGCCGCAGGCGGAAAACGGTTATTTGAGCTTTTTACAACCTGCTTGAGTCATTTAGGAGGTTAGCAGATGGACCATTTTATACAGGTTAGTGGTGCGCGGGAAAATAATTTAAAAAACATTAGTATTCAAATTCCCCGTGATCAAATCGTCGTATTTACTGGAGTGAGCGGCTCTGGCAAATCCAGCTTGGCGTTTGATACCCTTTATGCGGAGGGCCAAAAACGTTATGTAGAGTCATTATCTGCGTATGCCCGGCATTTTTTGGGACAAGTCGGCAAGCCGGATGTTGACGCCATAGAAGGGCTTTCGCCAGCGATTGCCATTCAGCAAAAAACGACCTCCAACAACCCGCGTTCTACCGTCGGGACACTTACGGAAATTTATGATTATTTGCGTTTGCTGTGGGCCAGAGTCGGAACGCCGCATTGCCCCGTTTGCAACGATGAAATTAGCCGGCAATCTGTTGATGAAATCGTTGATCAAATTTATAGTTTGCCGCAAGGAACGAGGTTTGCAGTGCTTGCCCCTATCGTGCGAAAGCAAAAAGGCGAGCACCGTAAAATACTGGAGCACGCCAAGGCTAGCGGTTATGCGCGTGTCCGGGTGGACGGCTCCTTTTATCAGCTGGATGATGATATTCCATTTCATAAAAACGAGAAGCATACGGTGGAAATTGTCGTTGACCGGCTTACGGTGAAAGCAGATGATGCACAGCGGCTGACCGATTCCCTTGAAACCGCGTTTTCGCTAGCTGGTGATATCGTCCTTATTTATCAGTATGACAGCGGGGAAGAGACTTCCTTCTCACAAAGCTACAGCTGTCCACGCTGCGAGGTGTCATTAGCCGAGTTAACGCCACGCATGTTTTCATTCAATAACCAAGAAGGGGCATGCCGGACCTGCTCCGGGCTAGGCTTTCAAGTCAAAGCGGCCTCTTTTAAGGGAGCTGCTGGGATGCAGCAGGAGGCTGTGGATGAAACGCTTGCGCCGCCATGCCCAGATTGCCACGGAGACCGTCTTGCGCCCATGCTGCTTGCTGTCTCGGTTGGCGGTATGAACATCGCTGAATTTTGCAGGTTATCTGTTTCTGCTGCCCTTGATTTTATTGCGAATTTGAGGCTGCCTGGAACGAAGGCGGCGATTGCTGAATTGATCGTTGCGGAAATTGGTTCCCGGCTTCAGTTTATGAACAATGTAGGCTTGGAATATTTACAGCTTTCAAGGACATCTGGCACTCTTTCCGGGGGTGAGAGCCAGCGCATTAGATTAGCTTCGCAAATCGGTTCGGGCTTAACGGGCGTATTATATATTTTAGACGAGCCCTCCATTGGCCTTCATCAACGAGACAATGCGCGACTGTTGTCGGCATTAGGGGACATGCGTGAAATGGGGAATACGCTCATTGTTGTTGAGCATGATGAAGAAACAATCAGACAGGCAGATTGGATTGTAGATATTGGGCCCGGCGCCGGGAAAAATGGCGGTTATGTTGTTGCGCAAGGAACGCTTGACGATATTGCGAAGGAGCCAAGCTCGGTAACTGGCCAATATTTATCTCGCAAAAAACAAATTGCCGTCCCGGAATACAGGCGTAAAGGCAATGGAAAAGCTTTAACGATTATCGGCGCAGCAGAAAATAATTTGAAAGCTATTGATGTTTCCATCCCACTGGGCACCTTTACATGTGTGACGGGGGTTTCGGGTTCTGGAAAATCAAGCTTAATCAATGAAATCGTCTATAAAAGGCTGGCTGCGGAGCTCAACCATGCCCACATGAGTGCGGGAAATCATCAGCAAATGCAAGGAATCGATTTTTTAGATAAAATCATTAACATTGACCAAAGCCCGATAGGGCGTACCCCGCGCTCCAATCCGGCTACGTACACCGGACTTTTTGACCAAATTAGATCTCTTTACGCCCTGACAAATGAAGCGAAAGTTCGTGGCTACGGCCCGGGAAGATTTTCGTTCAATATATCGGGGGGCCGCTGTGAGGCATGTGCCGGCGACGGAATGATGAAGCTGGAGATGCATTTTCTTCCTAGCGTATTTGTAGCCTGTGATGTATGCAAAGGGAAGCGATACAATCGTGAAACGCTGGAGGTTCACTATAAAGGTAAAAGCATTGCGGAAGTGTTAGAAATGACAGCGGATGAAGCGGTCACATTTTTCGGCAACGTTCCTAAAATTCGTAAAAAGATCGAAGCGCTTTGCAAGGTAGGACTGGGGTATGTGCAGCTGGGACAATCCTCCACGACGTTGTCAGGAGGGGAAGCACAGCGAGTGAAGCTTGCAGCAGAGCTGCAGAAGCCGGCTACAGGCTCAACCCTATATGTTATGGATGAACCTACGACAGGGCTGCATGTGGCGGATGTGCATCAACTGGTTCATATAGTACATGCACTCGTCGATGGCGGGAATACGATAGTTGTTATTGAGCACAATTTGGATTTGATTAAAAACGCAGATTATATCATCGATTTAGGCCCCGAAGGTGGTACACATGGCGGCAGTATCGTTTGCACAGGTACCCCAGAGGAGGTAGCCGATTGCGAAGCGAGCTACACCGGCCAATATTTGCGAGCTGAGCTGAAAGGAAACGAATCCAATGAATATGATGGATCAACCGGTTACCCATATTAAATTTGGTATTGGGCGTGTAGTAGGCAAGGAAGACGGGAAAATAAACGTTTTATTTTCAAATGCAATTGGGGAAAAATCATTCCAATATCCGGAAGCTTTTGCTCAATTTCTGCAAATGAACAATTCTGATCTCCAAAACTTTATTATATCGGAATATCAATCGAAGCAAGAAAAGCTGCTCAGAGAAGAGGCGGATCAATTGGCTGCTGTACTAGCTGAGCGAAAAACGCCAGAAAAATCAACAAAGTCATCGAAGAAAAAGGCAGAATCCAAAAAGAAGCAATAAAATAGGGCAGGAGGGTTATTTTTGTACCAATACAAGGAGCAGTCTTATAATGAGGTTCGGTTTGATGGACGTGATTTGCGTTATGGCGAATTATTTCGCTGTACGTTTACTAAATGCACATTTACGAATACTTCCATGGAGGAAGTAGTTACGACTAACTGTCGTTTTGTCGAATGCAGCTTTCGCGGAACATCCTTAAACGGCTCCGTTCATACGGGGACAGCCTTCGAAAATTGTAATTTCAACGATGCAAACCTATTTGTTTCCATATTCAACGCTTGCAAAATGACAGGCTCCGACTTTTCGAGTGCCCAAATGGACGGAATTACGATTGCTCAAGGAGATTGGGCTTACACGAACTTAAGGCATGCCCGATTTTCAAAACAAGATTTAAGAGGCGTTCGTTTTTTGGAGGCTGACTTTACGGATGCTAATTTGGAGAAGGCGGATTTAAGAGATGCCGATCTGACCCGAATTTCTTTAAGCAAAGCTAGACTTAAAGGAGCCGATTTAAGAGGGGCCAAGCTGGATGGAATTGATTTAAAGGGCCTTGATTTGAAGGGGGTGCGTATGGATAGCGAACAGGCGGTTATTTTTTTGCGATCCTATGGAGCCATCATCAATTAATTTGAAGGAAATGGACGAGCTAGAGAAGGTGATCAACACTACTGACAACCTGTTGTCAGTAGTGTTTTTGTATAGTTAGCTTAATAAAAGGCCGAGGAGAGAGCAAATATGTTACGAAATGAAGCGTATGATGCGAAAGCCGTAATGAGGAAGTTAGAGCAATTGGCGCAAAGGGGACACACTCAGCAGCCGGCGCAGCTTGCATTGTCCATGGAGCAAAATAGTTTAGCCGCAGTAGCAAGCGATTCGCTAGAGCAGCGCCGCTATTGGATAGGCGTCGTCTCGGAAGCGCATGTGCGGAACGGTGTGGAGGAGGGCGTTGCCCAGCTTTGCAACGGCAAGGAAGCTGCGTTGAAGCGGATGCGGGCGGGAGATTGGCTCATTTATTATTCGCCGCGGACGGAGATGAACGGAGGAGAATCGCTGCAGGCGTTTACCGCCATTGGGCAGATGATGGATGACCGGATTTATCCGCATCAAATGACGGAATCGTTCATTCCCTTTCGGCGGGCCGTTCGCTTTCTGCCTTGCCGGACCGTGAAAATCGCGGGTCTGTTGGACGATTTGACGTTTACGAGTGGCAAGCGCAACTGGGGCTACTGCTTCCGCTTCGGACAATTTAAAATTAGCGAGGAGGATTTTTTGAAGATTGCCATAAAAATGCTAGGGGAAAGCATAGAGGAAGAACTGCACGCTTTATAGGTGTAAAGCGAAAATCATATAACGCCATGTTTAGACATACTTCTACATTGGACGACAATTTTTTACAAGGATATTATTGACAAATTTATAAGGTCTAAGTATAATTCGAAAGGTAATTATGAGACAAAAATTACAACTATTTGAAAATTAGGAGAGTGAATTGTTCCATGAAAAAAAGTACGGTATCCGTAGCTCTAGCTTTTACTATGCTGCTCTCGGCTCCAGCAGTGCTGCTGCAGCCAGCTGCAACCGTTATGGCGGCAGATGCGTCGGGTACGACAGCAAGCATCTCGAATGTGCTGAAGAACCAGCAAAGTGACGGAGGGTGGAGAAAAGATTACGGACAGAGCAGCGGCGAATGGGCTAAATCTACGATTGATAATAAGGCAACTTATTCGGAGATTCGCAGATTAGCTAGTGAGTATAAGAAAACGAAGGACAGCAAATATTCCGCAGCGGCGATCAAGGGCATTAATTTCCTGATCAATATGCAATATGCCAATGGCGGTTTCCCGCAAGTGTATCAAAGCTCCGGCTATCATAAACATATTACTTATAATGATAATGCGATGATTAATGTGCTGATTTTGCTGGATGAGGTTGCGAACAAGAAAGGCGATTTCTCCTTTATCGACAGCACTTTGGCTAGCAAAAGCAAGCAAGCGGTGGACAAAGGAGTAGACTGCATCCTGAAATCACAGGTTACAGTCAATGGTAAATTGACGGCATGGGGACAGCAGCATGATTCCAGCACGCTGAAGCCAGCCGGAGCTAGAATCTATGAAGTGCCGTCTCTCACCGCTCAGGAGAGTGTAAACATTGTAAAATTTCTAAAAACAAGAGCATCCGATGCTAAAATCGCTGCGGCCATCAAGGGCGCTGAAGACTGGTTCAAAGCGTCGCAGATTACGGGAATCCGGGTCGAGAAGAAGAGCGGCGATGTCGTTGTCATTAGCGATCCAAATATGAAGACGCCGATCTGGGCACGCTTTTACGAAATAGGCAGCAACAAGCCGATTTTTGTAGGCCGGGACGGCATAGTGAAGTACAAGCTTAGCGACATCGAGAAAGAAAGAAGAACAGGCTATGCCTGGTATGGCAACTGGCCGGCTAAGTAATGGTGCAATTGCCTTTGTCATAGGAATAGGGATAGGGATAGGGATAGGAACCAGCCGCGAGATTGCGCAGCTGGTTCCTATTTTTACTGCAGCATCCTTTTGGTTTCGTTCCTGACATTCAGATCAAGTCAGGGAAGCTGTTTTATAAAAAGCTCGATTTGATTCATATATTCGCTGACGGTTATTTTTCTTGGCGCAAACAGACTAATAAAAGTTGCTTTAAGCTCCGAATCTGCCGTGCTCGTGCTCAGCATCGAATGCTCTGTATTCGGGAAGACCGCGACAGTGAGCAGCGAAGGGGCCACGCCCTCGCGGTACACCTGTTCAGTCTCTTTTACATCTATGTGAATATCGTCCTCTCCGAGCAGCAGAAGCACGGGTGAACGGAAATTAGCCAGATCGCCAGCGGCGTCAGATAAAAAGTTTTTGCTCACAAATGCCCATCTTTCCTGTGACATCATTTCGCCTTGATGAGCTGTTTTTACATATTTCTCGTACGGGGCTTTGTTTTTTAACAGCGCATTGACTTGTTGCTCATATGCTAGCCGGGCTGTAATATCGTCCTCTGAGTACCCTTCCTTTTTCATTTGTTCGCGCGTATTATATTGACCCTGAGACAGCCAATTGATGGCAGGGGATACCAAAATGCTGAAAGCAAGCTGTTCTTCCCCTGCAAGCTTTGGGATGACCCATCCGGCTTGGCTGGCACCCCATGCACCGATTCTTGTATGATCAATCATGGGCTGTGTTCTGGCCCACGCTAAAGCTTGCTGCGCCTCTTCTACCCGGTCATCGATGCTCTGATCGAGCCAGTTGCCGGCAGAGCCGTCAATTCCCCGCTTATTGAGGGACAAAGAAGCGTAGCCGTGGGCAGCAAGCCGCTCCCAAAGCGGCTTGTATCCGTCATTATGAGAGGCATTAATCGGGCCGTCACCATGCACGAACAATACAAGCCCAAGCTTTCCCGAAGCGTGTTTGGGCATGGCGAGTATGCCTGTTAATTGGCCTTCGGGGCTGGGAATCTGGATCGTTTGCTCTACAATGTCAAAGCTATTTTGCTGCAATACATAGAAAGTCGAACTGCCTATAATCAATAAAATAACGATAAGGACAATGCCCATTTTCTTTTTCATAGCGGCTCCTCAATAGGTATTCATTTTATTTCAACTTAATTTTCATATATTCCCATTCCAATTCATGGAACAACATATACTTTAGCAGGCTGCGTTCTTTACGATGCATGTGATAGGAAAGCTGTTCATATAACCGTTTGGCGCCCAGATTATGGCTCGAAACGTGCAGACTCAGGACATTAAAAGAAGGATGGGCACGGGCATAAAGCTCCGCCCACCCCAGCATCAGCTTGCCGATGCCTTCGCCTCGATAATTAGGATGGACGGTTACGTCTGCGATATAACATTCGCCTGGTTGCGGCTTGTACGATAGAAAATACAAACCAAGCAGCAGTTTGAGTAAAGCTCCCTTACCAAATATACGGAATTCCCGCCATAAAGGGAGCATAGGCTGTGGTGTGCTTCCTTCCAGTTCGGACTCAGGCCACCACTTGATGGACAATGTCCCTACGATATTACCAGCTTGCAGCGCTACTACTCGATGTGTTGCGGGCTCATTGGGAAAGTGCTCCAGAAGCTTCTCAAAAAAGAGCGCAAGAATAGAGTCATTCAGCTTAGAAAGCTTAAAAAATTTCTCTTTAAAGCCGTGTACAAGCAATTGGCCGACTTGCCGATTATATTTGGCCTGCATCGGCTCAATTGTAATAGAAGAAACCTTCATATTTTCGCCTCCTGTTCGGCACGTAAGGCTGTTTCAACTTGGATGAGCAGCTCATAATGGAGTTTGTCGTGGCTAAACAAAGATAAATAAGATTTTTCAATGACAATTAACGGTCCCTCCGTAACATAAGCTTGTGCTGCTGCATGACCGTATAGCTGTTCGATTCGTTGTTCAAGCTCTTCCTCGTCGTTAACCTGGAAATGGGCGGAAAGATAGTCTCCTGAAGGCAGGACAAGGTCGCTGGGTTCGGGTGTTTCGGTGCATAGCTTAAGGGTAGATGATTGTTCATACACATAATAAATATCCGACTCGAACAAGTCCGGAACAGGGTCCGACTGTTCAGACAGCAGCCTCGCATGAAGTTTAGTTTGTTCAGCCTTGGCGAACCAGCACTTCAAATGAACAGGTTTTTGCCATTTGATTTGATAGGGCTTGTTCTGTGTGCTAAATGCTTGCTGTTCATGAAGCACTTTGCGAATTAAAAGTTGGAGCCCCTGGAGCCTGGCAATCTCCTGATCGGTTTCGAGCAAAGACGTATGCAGCAATTGCTCATATTGCTCGGAAGAATAGGTAGAGAAGCAGTCCTTAATAGACGAGACAGGTATACCGAGCCTGCGCAGCAGTAATATATGGGACAACCGATAAATCTGATCTATTCCGTACATTCTATACTGGTTGTTATCAATATACGCAGGTTGAAGAATTCCTTTTTCTTCAAAATAACGAATTTGATGAACAGATACATGCATGAGTTTTGCGAGACTGCTAATTGTAATATCATTTTTCATTATGTCGCTCCTACTATTTTATGGGGGGAACACTGTCATTAGCTTCACTATATACCTTAGGTCAGCCCTAAGGTCAAGCCTGTGCTCCATTTATTTTCATTTGGCTTATGGATGGTTAGAAAATCGCCAACGACAGACAGCTTTCTACACAAAAATACAATTTTTTACAAGGATATTATTGACAATTGAGTCGAGACTCAGTAAACTAAAAAAGTAATTAAATATCATTAATTACAACTATTAGGAAAAAAGAAAGGGGATTTTGTTCAATGAAAAGAAGTACAGTAACCGCAGCTTTAGCTCTTAGCATGCTTCTCTCTGTTCCAGCCGTAATCATGCAACCGCTTACGACAGTGATGGCGGCAGATGCTTCGGGCACGACAGCAAGCCTCTCCGATGTTTTGAAAAACCAGCAAGCGGATGGAGGCTGGAGAAAGGATTACTCAGAAACTAGTGGCGAGTGGTCCAAGTCAACAATCGACAATAAGGCAACTTACTCGGAAATTCGCAGATTGGCGACCGAATATCAGAAAACGAAGGACAGCAAATATTCCACAGCGGCAATCAAGGGCATTAATTTTCTAATCAATATGCAATATGCGAATGGAGGATTCCCACAAGTTTATCAAAGTTCTGGCTATCATAAACATATTACCTATAATGATAATGCAATGGTTAATGTCCTGATTTTATTGGATGAAATTGCGAATAAAAAAGGGGATTTCTCCTTTATCGACAGCACGCTCGCTGCCAAAAGCAAGCAGGCGGTAGATAAAGGGGTAGACTGCATTTTGAACACGCAAGTTACAGTTAGCGGCAAATTGACAGCATGGGGCCAGCAGCATGACTCCAGCACATTGAAGCCGGCGGGGGCAAGAATTTATGAAGTGCCTTCACTCACCGCTCAGGAGAGCGTAAACATTGTGAAGTTTTTGAAAACGAGAACGTCCACTACGAAAATCGCCGCTGCGATTAAAGGGGCTGAAGATTGGTTCAAAGCGGTACAAATTAAGGGAATCCGGGTCGAGAAAACGAGCAATGATGTTGTTGTAATCAGCGATCCGAGCGTCACTACCCCAATCTGGGCGCGGTTCTATGAGATTGGTACCAACAAGCCAATCTTTGTGGGCCGTGACGGTGTAGTGAAGTACAAGCTCAGCGATATCGACCAGGAAAGAAGAACAGGCTACGCCTGGTATGGCAACTGGCCATCCAAGTAAGTAGAGGGATGCTCTTTCGAAATAGAAGGTGCGGAGAACTGAATTGAAAGCGATTTCCTGATTGTGCCATAAGCCCGGAGGACCTTTATTATAAAAGGTTTTTCCGGGCTTATTCGATTTTTCTCCTTACAAGCCGTGCCGAATTATGATATGGTCGTTGAAGGCGCGCCATTAGAGCTGACGCTTGAGATATAAAGGATGAGGAGAAGGTTGGCTGTGAAGGAACAGAAGGAACAAAAGAATCAACAGAAACAACGCAATGGAATGCAACAAAGTAATCGGAGCAGGTTTAGCGATCCGAAATTTGTAGCGTTAATTGCTACTTTGTGCTGCTTATTATGGGGGAGTGCCTATCCGACTATTAAGCTGGGCTATCTCGCCTTTGATATTATGCCAGAGGACATCGCTTCAAAATATGTTTTTGCCGGCTATCGCTTTGTGCTGGCAGGGCTGTTGCTGCTGGTGTTATTCCGGGCCACGGGCAAGAAGGTGCTTTCCTTATCCAAAAGCCAGCTAACAAGCTTGCTCGTTCTGGGCCTGCTGCAGACAGGTCTCCAATATATATTTTTTTATGTGGGAGTAGGCAATACAACAGGCGTCAAAGGCTCGATTATGAATGCAACGACGACCTTTTTCAGCGTCATTTTGGCCCATTACCTTTATAAAAATGACAAGCTGGGCAAAAATAAAATTTTCGGCTGCCTGCTCGGGTTTATCGGCGTTATTGTTGTGAATTTCCATACGGATTTGCTGGAGTTTTCCTTTTCCTTTAAAGGGGAGGGGTTCGTCATTGTGGCAGCCCTCATCTTCTCCATCACGGCCATTTATGCCAAAAAGCTGACAGCTACCATTGATGTTTTGCTAGTGACAGGCTACAGCTTGCTCATTGGCGGCTTGGCTCTAACCTTGCTGGGCCTTGGACTTGGGGGCCGTGTGACGCATTTTACACCGGAGTCGACAGGCAACCTTATTTATTTGGCGCTGCTGTCCTCGGCCGCGTTCTGTCTGTGGAATTTGCTGCTTAAATATAACAAAGTCGGGCAGGTGTCCGTTTATAACTTCCTGATTCCTGTGTTCGGGACCTTGCTGTCCGCATTGTTTCTCGGTGAACAGATTATGGAGTTTAAAAATCTCGTGGCCCTGCTGTTCGTTTCTCTTGGCATTTATATGGTCAATCGGACAAGAAAAGAGGTCATAGTCTCTCAAAGTTCCGAAGCCTTGCGAAGCAGTCGTTGATAGTAGTCGTTAATAGACGATGCTTCAGCGTAAAATACGTCAAAGCGTCAGAAGTTAAAACCCGTCAAGAGCCTTGTGAGATCAAGGCTCTTGACGGGTTTTTTTGATTGTTCCATTTTGAAGCTGCTAGTCCGAGCACAATCTGTCTATTTTCATCATTGACAGTGCTCCAAATTATGGTTATGATGTACTCGAATGTTAATAGTAATTATTACTATTAAGCAACAATAAAGCAAGAGGAGCGCTGGATCAAAAAAATTGAATTAGAGGGTAGTTATGATGAAACGAGAAATCGATTTTGTAAAGTTCAACCCCACGCAAAATATGACCATTCTTGTGAAAACCAATCATGCCGCTTCCGAGTACAAGCAAATTGCTTCAAAAATGATGTCTTATGACCATGTTTATGCTGAACAAGTAGGCTTTATCGAACAGCCCAAGCACGGTGCTGCTGCCTATTTGCAAATGGCGGGAGGTGAGTTTTGCGGAAATGCGTGTATGGCGCTGGCTGCATTTATTGCTTCTGAACAAGGAATCAATCAAAGCGATTTAATGGAAATCGTATTAGAAGCGTCGGGAACCGATCAATTAGTGACATGCCAAGTGAAAAAAATGCAAGAGGAGTTTTTTTGCCAAGTGGCGATGCCTATGCCTCGAAAAATCGAGCAGAAGACCGTTGTGTATGAAGGCGATGATTTGAATATTGTCATTGTGCGCTATGATGATTTTTTTCATATTGTCATTGAAGTAGAGCAGTTCGACAGGGCCGAGAAGGACAGAGCACAATCACTAGCCAAGCTGCTTGGCATAACGTTAGGAGCCAACTTGATCGGCATATTATTGTTTAAATCTGACTCTAATGAAATGGCTCCGCTCATTTACGTTCCTTCTTTAGACAGCATGATATGGGAGCGAGGGTGCGGATCAGGTACGGCTTCACTTGGCGCATATCTGTCTTGGAAAAACAAAGGAGCTATTGCTGCACCAGTTAAGCAGCCCGGCGGCACGATTCATGTAATGGCTGATTGCTATAAAGATGAAGTAACAAGCTTGAAAATTGAAGGATCTGTTGGAATCGTAGCACAAGGCAAAGCATTTATTTCTGTATAACGATTAATGGGTATGGGGGAGAAGGGAATGAATCAGTTAACGACATTTGAACAAAGCTTGACCTTGTTTCGAGAACGGTTTACGGATTTAGTAAAGCGATATGACGGCACGTCTCATAAAAGCTCGGAGCTAGAGCGGGTCATAGATGACTATTCAGCTTTCATCCTAGACGAGGGGAACAAAGCATCATGGGAAGCCTTGGAGCAGCAAGTCGGTAATGAGCTTCCTCTGCTTCTCGCTGACCTAAGGAAGATGTCTTCGTTATGCGTCGCTATTATGGAAAAATATCGCGCCTTGAAGCTGCTGGATGGAGAAGTGGACAATACCGATTATTTTAAAAATATCGAGTCCTGCATTGAACAAGAATTTGGCAGCTTTCAGGTCACGGAGGGATCCACCGTATTGTTGATTGGCTCAGGCTCGTTCCCCATGACGCCATTATTTATCGCAAAGCGGACGGGCGCACAAGTAGTCGGCATTGATATCGATGAGGAAGCTATCGAGCTAGGACGAAAAGTGATACATAAATTAGGAAGCGAATTAAACATTCGGTTAGAAAAATCGTTCATAGAGCAGCTTGATATCATCAAGGATGTGACCCATATTATTTTCAGCTCAACCGTTTCCAATAAATACGAGCTGCTGGAGCAATTATATGACTTAACGAATGAGCAAGTGGTCGTGGCGATGAGATACGGCGATCAACTGAAGTCCTTATTCAATTACCCTATGCAAGCGGTGGATGAAGGAAGGTGGAGGCTGGTTGACACCATATTGCGTCCTGACCATGTGTTTGATATAGCTTTGTACAAGCGTAATTCTTAGATTTAAAAAAAGCACAGGCTTAATCATGATCCAATAGGAGGTTTATATGAGTGAATTCCAACGCGTGTTAATCGTAGGCACGGGGCCCGCTTCTATTCAGCTTGCCGTCACGCTAAAAAAGGATTTGAACAGCTGTATTGGCATTGTTGGCAGAAAGTCGGCTCGTTCGGAACGTTTTTTTACGGCACTTAAGCACAGCCAAAATCAAGTGAGGGTAGACGTTCAAAATAAAAAGCATCAGCAGATGGAAGGCAGCTGTATCATCGATCATGTTTATGATGGATATGGCAGCATGACGGGAGAATGGGATACGCTGATCTTTGCTGTCACAACCGATGCGTATATGGGGGTTTTGAAGCAGCTTAATGATCAACTGCTCCAACAAGTAAGGTGCATCGTATTAATTTCGCCCACCTTCGGCTCCAACAGCTTAGTACGCCATTATATGAATACGATTTTGCCAAATGTAAATGTGGACATCATCAGCTTTTCTACCTACCTTGGCGATACACGCTGGAAGAGCGGCGAGCCAACCAATCATGTGTTGACGACAGGGGTTAAGAAAAAGGTTTTCATTGGCTCCTCGAACAATGCTTCACCCCATGTAGAAAGGCTCTGTGCATTATTTGAACGATTGGGCATTAGGCTGGAAGTCATGAGCAGTCCCATAGAGGCGGAGACGAGAAACATCTCTCTCTATGTCCATCCGCCATTGTTTATGAACCCTTTCTCACTAAACGTTATCTTCGGCCATTCAGCTGTAAGGAAATATGTATATAAAATGTTTCCCGAAGGACCTATTACGCAATATTTAATTCGCGATATGCTGGCCGGGTGGAAAGAGATGACGAATGTGATCGAAAAGCTGAATTTGAATGGTGTAAATCTGCTGAAGTTCATGATCGATGATAATTATCCGGTTAGATTAGAGAGCTTACCGCGTCATGATATCGATAATTTTATTCAGTTGGAGACGATTCATCAAGAGTATTTATTGTACATACGCTATACGTCGCTGTTAATCGACCCATTCTCGGAGCCGGATCAGGACGGGAAATATTTCGATTTTTCCGCCGTTCCCATTCGTCAAATCTTCGTCAACCAAGAGCAATATTGGGATATTCCACGAATGCCCAAAGAGGATTATTATCGGATAAAAATCATTCAGGGCATTGCAAGATTCGCAGGCTCAAGCTGCCCAACCCTTGATCAATTCATTGCAGCCTATGAGCATAAAATCGAGGAAGCTGCCCAAGCGCTTAAAGGCGAAAAAATATCGGATGCATTCGTTGTCCAGAGCTTTGAAGAAGATTTGAAGATGATCTGCAGTGAAATCGGCAGCAGCATAGAACACAGGTGATGGAGTGCGCACTTATACAGGAGGATATGACATGACAAGAAAAATCGTTGTTTTATTATCGGCATTAATCGTTTCAATTGTATTATTGGCAGGCTGCAGTGGCGGTAATGATCGTAATGCTGGAAATGCTGAAAATGCTGCAAAAACAGAAGCAGCGGATCAAGGCAAGGAACTGGTGTACGCCACAGCAAAAGATATTAATGATATGAACCCCCATCTGTATCCCGGCTCATTGCCAGCGCAAGGGATGGTGTACGAATCATTAGTTGAAAACACGGAGGATGGTATCAAGCCATTGCTTGCCGAGTCCTGGACAGTGTCTAACGATGGCAAAGTATACACCTTTCATTTAAGAAAAGATGTGAAATTCCACGATGGCGAGCCATTTAACGCCGATGCGGTAAAGAAGAATATAGAAGCGGTGCAAAGCAATGCAAGCAAGCATGCCTGGATCAAGCTTTCGACGAAAATTGTGAGCGTAAGCGTACTCGATGAGTATACGTTTGAAATGGTGCTGTCCGAGCCGTATTACCCGGCATTGCTTGAATTATCGATGACTAGACCCTATGTATTCATCTCGCCCAAAGATTTTGTTAATGGGGAAACGAAAGATGGCGTAAGCGGCCATAACGGCACGGGGCCCTATAAGCTGACCGAACATAAAACCGATCAATATGCGGTATTCGAAGCGAATGATAGCTATTGGGGCGGTGCGCCAAAGGTGAAGAACATTACAGCGAAGGTGCTTCCGGCAGGGGAGACAACCTTTTTGGCGCTGCAAAAGGGAGAGGTCAACTTTATATTTACAGATGATCGGGGCTCAGACAGCATTGATGTGGAGGCGATGAATCAGTTAATGGATTCGGGCGACTTCCAGCTTGTCAGAAGCAAAGCGATGAATACGAAAATGATCGTTGCCAACAGCAGCAAAGCGGATAATCCCGCCCATGAAACGGCTGTTCGTGAAGCCATTTGGTATTCGATTGACAGAGAAACGATCAGCAAGCAAATTTTTAGCGGTACGGAAACAGCAGCCCATACGCTATTTTCCGCTAACGTCCATTATGCCAATGTCGAGCTAAAGCAACGCGGCTTTAATTTGGATACAGCGAAGCAGCTACTGGAGAAAGCAGGCTGGATGCAGAAGAATGGCAGCGAGATTAGAATGAAGGACGGCAAGCCATTAGCGATGAAGCTTTATTATGACGTCAGCTCCTCCTCGCAAAAAACAGAGGCCGAGTTCATTCAAAACACAGTAAAAAAGATCGGGGTCCAGTTGGAGCTTATCGGCGAAGAATCTTCCTCCATTGCAAGCAGAAGAGCTACGGGAGACTATGATTTGCTGTTCAATCAAACATGGGGACTCGCCTACGACCCGCAGAGCACCATTTCCGCTTTTACTTCCGAGTCGGCTTATTACCACACGACAAGCGGCATCAACCAAGCGGATGAGCTGTACAAGAAAATTGATGAAGTAATGGTCACGCTGGATGAGGAAAAACGGAAATCGTTGTATGCGGATATTTTAGCGATCGTTCATGATGAAGCCGTCTTTATTCCCATTACCAATGGCAGCGTTACGATTGTAGCTCCCAAAGACTTGCAGGGTATTTCATTTAAGCAAACCCAATTTGAACTGCCCTTTGAGCAAATGCATTTTGAATAGATGATAACCAAAACAAGGAGCTTGCTATGGTCAGCTATATTATCAAACGGTCACTCCTTTCGATTCCGTTGCTTGTAATCATATCTTTTTTAACGTTTGGCTTGAACAATTTGTCCCCGTTAGATCCGGCTGAAGTCATATTGCACGCGCAAGGCGTGCCGGCCATTACGGATGAATTAATAGCGGAAACGAAAGCAGCGCTTGGGATGGATCGGCCATTTCTAATCCGCTATTTGAACTGGTTCGTGTCATGCCTGCAGCTTGATTTCGGGAACTCGTATGTTACCGGCAAAACCGTGTGGTCCTTGCTGGCTCCCGCTTTTCTAAATACGTTAAAGCTGACGTTGGTGTCGGCGGCTGCCATTATTGCGCTGTCCATTGGATTAGGTGTAATTAGTGCCCTTAGAGAAGGGAAAATGACCGATAAATCGATTAGAGGCGTTTCCTTTTTTCTAACCTCCATGCCGCCTTATTGGCTTGCGGCGCTTATGGTTTGGTATTTTTCCGTGCAATTGGATTTGCTGCCGACAAGCGGGATGGATTCGTACGCAAGTTATATTTTACCGGTTCTTGTAATCACGATCAGTTATACAGGCATTTATTTTCGAATCGTTCGAAGCTCGATGTTAAGTAATATGAATGAAGACTACGTGCTGTATGGCAGGGCAAGCGGTTTGCCAGAGATGAAAATAACGATGCATATATTGAGAAATTCATTGCAGGTTGCTGTATCAGTGTTTTGTATGGCGATCCCGATTATTTTAGGCAGCACGGTCGTTGTGGAAAATATTTTTGCATGGCCGGGGTTAGGAACGCTGAGTGTTAAAGCCATTCTTAGCAGGGATTTCCCGATCATTCAGGCGTATGTCCTTGTACTCGCCATGGCTTTTGTGCTGTTCAACACCGTTTCTGACATTATGAATGCGGCGATGAACCCTAAATTAAGGAAGGGACACTAAATGAAACGATTGCGATTTCTGTTGAAAGATAAGCTGGCCGCAGCTTCTTTATCGATTCTTGTTTTGACCCTGGCTGCCGGCATATTCGCTCCTTTATTTGCTCCGCATGATCCTGAAGAAGTGCATATGGAGCTTCGATATGCTGCGTCATCGTGGGAGTATTTGTTAGGCAACGATCACCTTGGGCGCTGCATTTTATCGAGATTAATTTTTGGAATCCGTCCTAGTGTGCTTTGGGTGCTTGCTGCATTGGCCGTATCAGTCGGAATTGGAGCGGTTTTAGGCTTAATAGCCGGTTACTTTAGAGGGATCATAGATGCCATTGTGATGAGAATTTGTGATGTGATGCTTTCTTTCCCTGGCTATGTCATGACCTTGGCCGTGATCGGTATTTTGGGGGTAGGCCTTGAAAATATTTTGCTCGCTTTCGTCTTGATGAAATGGGCATGGTTTGCGCGAATCATTAGAACTTCTGTGATGCAATATGCTGAATCCGACTATGTGAAATTTTCCAAAGTGCTTGGTGTCAGCAACCTCAAAATCATAGCCAAGCATATTGTTCCAGTAGCGCTTCCGGAAATTGCGGTCATTGCAAGCAGTTCCTTCGGTTCCATGATATTGCAATTATCAGGCTTTTCGTTTCTTGGCTTAGGCATTCAGGCTCCGAATGCGGAGTGGGGCATGATGTTAAATGAGGCGAGGGAAGTAATGTTCTCAAAGCCAGCGTTTATGCTCGCGCCCGGTTTAACGATTATTATAGTCGTATCGGCGATCAATTTTTTATCGGATGCGCTTCAGGTTGCTTTGGATCCTAAATTATTGGCCTCCAAATATAAACAGCAAGCACGGGGACTTGCTGCCATTGCTAGACTACAAGGCAAGGAGGTGGCTTGATTTTATGGCTATTTTGGAAGTGGCGAATTTGAAAATTTGGGACAGCCAGACGGGTCAGGTCATTGTTCCGGGCAGCTCCTTTCATGTCAAGCAAGGCCGCTGCCTAGCCATTGTCGGCGAAAGCGGAAGCGGGAAATCCCTCACATGCAGAGCCATCATGAGATTAAACAAGCCTGGCATCCGCCAAGCTGGGGACATTTTGTTTAACGGGGTCAATCTCAGCGAGCTTTCAGAAAAGGAAATGAGGAAAAAACGAGGCAAGCAGCTGTGTATGATTTTGCAAAATGGAATGCGTGCCTTTGATCCTTCTTGCGTGGTCGGCGTTCATTTGCGGGAAACGCTGGCCTGCCATTTCGGTTGGGGCCGAGAAGAAATAACGGCTAAAATGAAACGTGCTATGGAAAGCGTGATGCTGAAAGATCCGATCGCGGTGATGAATATGTATCCGCATCAGTTGTCCGGCGGCATGCTGCAGCGGATTATGATTGCGCTCACTCTGGTGCTAGAGCCTGCTATCGTTATCGCGGATGAGCCGACGACGGCTCTTGATACGATCTCGCAGTTCGAGGTCGTTGAACAATTTATTCAATTGCGGGAGAAAATGGGCTGCTCGATGATTTTTATTTCACATGATTTAGGCATCGTCCGAAAAATAGCGGATGACGTTCTGGTTATGAAAGAAGGGGAAATTGTGGATCGCGGGACGAGCCCGTTTATTTTCTCGGAGTCTGCGCATGCCTATACCCGATATTTAGTATCCTCGAAGCAAGCGCTGAATGATCATTTCAAGCGATTAATGGGAGGAGTTAGCCTTGCTCAGCGTTGACCATGTTCATAAAACCTATTTAAAAGGCGGATTTTTCTCAAAAGAAATACAGCAGGTGCTGACAGACATTAGCTTCGAATGCGGGCAGGGTGAATGCTTGGGCATTATCGGGGAAAGCGGAAGCGGCAAATCGACATTGGGACGATTATTATTGGGGCTTGAAAAGCCTGATAGCGGAACGATTTTATTTGAGGGGAACAACGTAGAGGATCGACGAGCGAGACGGGGACAGATTAGCGCCGTATTTCAGGACTATTCCTCCTCGATTAACCCCTTTTATACAGTAGAACAGGCACTGATGGAGCCTTTGAAGCAGCAAAGCAGAGGTCGCCTTGAAGCTCAGGACAAAATGGATTTGCTCCTGCAGCAGGTGGGCTTAAACACGTCCTATCGAAAAAAATATCCGCATGAGCTATCGGGTGGGGAAGCTCAACGCGTATGCATTGCAAGAGCCGTTGCAACAGAACCAAAATGTATCGTATTTGATGAAGCGATTAGCTCTTTGGACGGCTCCGTGCAAATGCAGGTGCTGGAATTGCTAAAAAGCTTGAGGAAAATTTACAACATGGCTTATATTTTCATCACCCATGATATTCAGGCTGCCGCTTATATTTGCGATAAAGTTTTGATGATTAGAAATGGTCAAATCGAAGAAATGGTCCATATGGAACAATTAAAAGACGTCCAGTCAGCGTATGCAAGGAGATTGCTGCAGATGATCATTACCTGACGCTAGCAGCAAAGAGAGTTCCAGAGCCAGTCACAAGGAGAATAGAGGAAGGAGCAGAAGTGGTGAGAGGAGCTCTATCATGGCCTTTTGTTCGATTATATATTTTGACCCTGTTGTATTTTAGTGCAAACTCCATCCTTAATGTCATTATCCCCTTGAAGGGTGAATCGCTTGGCGCTACCAATACAACGATCGGTATCATTATGGGGGCGTATTTATTTACAACGATGTTTTTTCGGCCATGGGCGGGCAAAATGATTCAAAGGTACGGGCCCATCCGCGTGCTGCGCACCATTCTTATTATGAATGGCTTTGCTTTAATCCTATATACGTTTACAGGATTAGAGGGCTATTTCGTCGCTCGCATGCTGCAAGGCGTATGTACGGCTTTTTTCTCCATGGCTTTGCAACTGGGCATTATTGATGCGCTGCCAGAAAAGGATCGTTCACAGGGGATTTCCATGTATTCCCTATGCGCTTCGATGCCGGGTATTATTGGCCCATTACTGGCTTTAGGCATTTGGCAAACAGGGCAGATGAATGATTTTACAGTGGCCATGATTGCCATTGCTGTCCTTACAGGCGTAGTAGGGTATAGCGCCAAAATGGACAATCAAGAGGCCAAGCCTTTTCCCGACAAGTCAGAGCAGGGGGCAAAAATGTCCGCTTCCTTTGGCCAGTTATTCAAAAACCCGCATTTGTTCAAATGCAGTGTGCTGATGCTGATCGCTTCCCTTGTATTTGGAGCGGTGACCACCTTCATACCGCTTTACGCTGCACAAGTCGAAGGTGGCAATGCCGCTATTTATCTCATGCTGCAGGCAGGAGCGGTAGTCGTGGCCCGATTTGTATTACGAAAGAAAATTCCATCAGACGGAAAATGGCATTCAGCTTTTATCATGGTTATTATGCTGATGCTAGCTGCAGCGGCGTTATGTGTGGGCTTTTCTGCAAGGGGTGGAGCCGGGTTTTTCTATGTCGGTGCAGGTTTGATGGGGATCGCTCAGGCGCTGCTTTATCCTACATTAACAACTTATTTAACGTTTGTATTGCCGCAATTGAATCGTAATGTATTAATTGGTTTATTTATTGCGATGGCGGATTTGGGCGTTTCGCTTGGAGGAGTTATTATGGGGCCGATAGCGGATATTTTTTCTTATTCCTTTATGTATATGATATGCGCGATATTGGGCGTGTCGATGATTGTTTTTTCTTATGAGCGACGTAAAATTTTTGTTGAATATAAGAAATGATAAGTACGATCCTTATAATGGGCTTCTATTTCAACGCGAAACGGTAGCTTTGCAGCCAGAGGACGGCGGCAGCCGTTTATGCATGGGATCAAAATAGAGCTGCTGCGTGAAAGCAAGGCTTGAGCTCGTATCACGCACTCCAAGCCGCAGAAATAGGGGAGGCCATAGCCTTCCATGTCAAACATACAAGCCGCATTCTCTTTCTGCGAATACAATAACGTGTATTCCAAAACCGAAAGGGGATAATTATTTTGAACAGAAATAATTACTATAATATGGGTGTTATAGGCAATATGGGTAATGTAGGCGGTATGAATGACATGAACTTTTGTCCCGATTGTCCAACGCAGACGATCTATGATCCTCCGATTGTACAATACGAGAACTACTATCACCCACAGCTTGTGAATGTCGTTCAAAACATTGAAACCGTGAAGCAGCATCATTGTTGTCCTGTCTACAAGCAGCATTTCACGCATACGGAGAAAAATGTTATGGTTTCGAGTGCGAGACGCGCAAAGCGGGCTAAAGCATCTGCTAATAAACGTTCAAAAAAATAGGCTGAATAGTAAACTAAGACCCGTAAGAACAGCTGCTTGGTGAGCCAAGCGACCGTCTTGCGGGTCTTTATTTAAGCAGAATTAGGCTTGCTTGCCTATGCTAACCCTGTAGACACAGTTTCGGCCTCCCACCAAAATATGCTCCACCCGTTCGATAAGCGCCTGCTCTCCGAGAACAGCTCGGAATAAATGCAGCTCATTTTTACATAACCCGGTACAGACTACGGCAGCCTCGCAAATCGGACAATGCTTCTCAATAAATAGATAGCTCCCATCGTCTTGCTCCTTAATCTCGGCCATATAGCCTTCATTTGTTCGAATCTCGGCCAGCTTCTCTAGCTTGTCCCTTATGTCCGATGCGTCACCAAGGTGCTGAAGATATTGCGCTTGCATATTTTTATCCCGGACAGCGAGCAGCTTGTCTAACCCCTCGTTACCGAAAGCCTCTCTCATCGAATGGATCAAACTGACGGACAACTCCGAATAACCGCTTGGAAAAAAACGATTAGCTTCGGGAGTTAATCTCCATAGCTTTGCCGGCCGGCCCATGGGGCGGGCTTCTTCTTCATGTGTAACTAATCCTTCTTCTTTCAGGGCATTTAAATGCTGGCGAATCGCCATTCCAGATAGCATAAATTCGGAGGCTAGTGCCATCACATCCATCCCGCCCTGCTGCTTTAGCAGATCAATGATCGCTCTTCGGGTTCTGGTCGAGGAATCTTTATTTGTTTGATTTCGGCTCATGGTGCCCTCCTTATTAAGCAACTGAATCTACTACATCGCTCCTTACATTTTAAATAAAAATGTTGACAAAGTCAAAGGCGAACGGTACCGTATACTTTGTAAAGAAAAATGTTTACTAAGTATCCGGATACGGTGTATACATAACAATCTTGTTTGGAGGTCAATTTTAATGTCTAATCATCAAAGCATTTTCAGCCCGCGTTACTTTGCATTGTCTATAGGAATTATCCTGTCCGTGATGGCGGTTGGATTCGAAGGCCTTTCGGTAAC
Organism: Paenibacillus sp. JT22N7; assembly: GCF_059383875.1. NCBI lineage: Bacteria > Bacillati > Bacillota > Bacilli > Caryophanales > Paenibacillaceae > Paenibacillus > Paenibacillus sp. JT22N7. The sequence continues at coordinate 301,035 of NZ_JBXENY010000005.1, read as the reverse complement.
GACGATTGCTCCTTCCATCGCTGGCGACTTGAACGGCATTGACCTATTTGGCTGGATATTCAGCACGTATCTGCTTGCGCAGATTATTGGCACCTTGGTCGTTGGTCGTATCATTGATCGAAAAGGGCCAGCAGCACCGTTCACTTACGCCCTGTTATTATTCATCGTTGGACTGATCGCTGCGGCGACAGCAAGTGATATGTATATGATGATTTTGGCCCGAGCCATGCAGGGCCTAGGTGCCGGTGCCATGATGACTTGTGTTTACACGGCAATATCTTTAAGCTACCCCGATGAATTACGTGCGAAAATACTCGGAGCATTCGGTACTGCCTATGTGCTTCCATCTATGCTCGGCCCATACGTTGCAGGCCTTATCGCCGATCAATGGTCCTGGCGCTTCGTTTTCTGGGGAATATTACCGATCCTGATCGTTTCAGCGCTGCTTAGCCTGCCTGCTTTTAGGAAGCTGAAAACGCAGGGGACACAAGGGGAAAATGGAGCTGCCGCTACATGGATGGCGTTGCTATTGACGGTCGGTACGGGGATTTTATTAGTTGGTCTCAGCAAGCTGCCGACCATTACAGGGTTTGTTTTAGGCATTATCGGCTTAGTGCTAATGGTATATCCGCTGCGCAAACTGCTCCCCAAGGGAACGCTTGCTATGAGAAGAGGCATGCCGGCTATTCTCGCAACACGTGGGCTATTCTTCGCCGCTTATACGAGCACACAAAATTTTCTGGTATTGGCTTTAATAGATGTGAAAGGAATTACGCCTTCTCAGGCCGGATTAATTGTAGCTAGCGCCGCACTGAGCTGGTGCGTCATTGCTTATCTGCAAGGACGTTGGGATTCGGCAGACCAGGGACGTGGACGTCATACAAGAATTATTCTGGGTGTGCTGCTGCTTGCAATTGGGATTGCCTTCGTATTTTGGGTACCCGTTGTAACCGTTGCTGTCGCGGTTATTGGCCAAATTATAGCGGGGATTGGAATCGGATTGGCGCATCCGATTAGCGGCGTAGTGGCTTTTTCCCAAACAGGTGAAGAAGGGGTTGGCAAAACCTCGGCAAATCTGCAATTTGCAGATTCTTTTACACCGGGCGTCGTTATCGGGATAGGCGGTTCTATCCTAGTTGTTTGCCAAGCTGCCGGGATGTCGATGCAAGCTGCATTAACTGTAACGATGGGTTTTCATCTCTTGTTAATCGTTATGAGTTTATTAGCTAGCACACGGATTACACCAGCAACTGAAGCAAATAGAGCAAGTCTTCAAACTTCAGGCTTGAAAAACAAATAAACGAAAGGAGAGATGTACAATGTTTAACACCTTAAAAGCTAATATTGATGGAAATCTCATTTTACCAGGAGAGCAAGGGTACGACGAAAGAAGAAAGGTGTGGAATTTGGCCATTGATAAATATCCGGCAGCCATATTGGTTTGCAAGACTTCAACCGATGTTGTCGCTGCCGTTCAATTTGCCAAGGAGAAAGACATCCCCGTTTCCATTCGGGGTGGTGGTCATCATGTTGCTGGAACAGCCGTTTGCGATAAAGGTATCATGATTGATTTATCCGATATGCGTAAGGTTACCGTAGACACTATAAGGCGTATAGCTGTTGTAGAACCAGGCGCAACTTTAGGGGATGTCGATGCACAGACGCAGAAATACGGTCTAGCTACTCCGACAGGAACGGTTTCAGAAACGGGCATTGCGGGACTCGCTTTATGCGGTGGACTCGGTTATCTAAAAGGGATGTACGGCATAACAAGCGACAATTTGATTTCGGCGCGTATCGTTACTGCTAACGGGGAAGAGAATCAAGTAAGCGAACAGGAAAATCCCGATTTGTATTGGGCCATTCGTGGTGGCGGGGGCAACTTCGGAGTCGTCACTTCTTTCGAATTTCAGCTTTACCCTATAGGTCCTGAAGTTTTGGCTGTCGATGTCATGTATGACTATAAAGATGCGAAGCAGATTTTGCAAAAAGCGCAGGCTTTCCTGCAGCAGGCACCGGATGAAGTGTCCTTTAATATGATGACCTTTCAGCTGCCTTCGCTGCCTAGTGTGCCTGAAGCAATGCATAACAAACGCGTTATAGTGATTGCCGGGTTATATGCAGGTGATAAGGCAGATGGGGAAAAGGCCATTCAACCACTGCGTGAATTGGCTATCCCGATTGCCGATCAAACGGGTATCGTTCTATATACTGAATTACAAAGTAGGTTCGACCTAGCAGCTCCGAAAAATGTTCCCGTTTATGGAACGTCACTTTTTGTTAAAGAATTGAACGATGAAATCATTGATACGCTGCTCAGCAAACTGGAAAACCCTCCAAGACCGTCTTTACTGGTACAATTCTGGAGCTGTCACGGCCGGATGAATCGCATACCTTCCGATGCTACCGCATTTGCTGTTCGTGATGCATCGTTTCTTCTCAGTTTGGATGTCGACTTTCCCATGGAGGAAGCGGAGAAGTGTGCCGATTGGATAGAATCCGTTTACGAGGCGTTATTGCCCTATTCGCTTCGCAAGTCATCTTATCTGAATACCGTTCGAGCCGATGAGCAAATAACGAAAGATGCCTATGCAGCTAATTACGAGAGGCTGCTCGCCATCAAGCAGCAATACGATCCGACAAACTTTTTCCGCAAAAATCATAATATTGACCCGCAAATTTAGTTTTCTTTTTGCAGGATTAATACTGCTGAGCAATGGGGTAGACCTTTTGAGGAGTGTTCGCCTTGCTTTCGAAAAATCGGCAAGAGGAAAATCGCAAAATATATTTTCGACCCGAATTTACTTTTTGCCCGCATTGTGAGAAGAAATTACAGCGTGCCCACACAGGATGGCACAAAAAAATTACGACGTTAAACGGTATTATTGAAGCATGGAGTATAGCCTACACATGCAAAAATATGATTTGCTCACACAAAGGCATCTTCTACAAATCAGCGGAAGCCGAAATGCTAGGCATGAAACAGTCATCCTATGGTGGGGATGTGCTAGGTCTTTTAGGAGAGTCTTGCTTTACACCTCATATGACGGTAAGCGAACTCACTGCTGCACTTCATGTGACGACTGAGCTCAATGGCGGCATTGTTTTGTCGATGCACGGTGTGCAGCAAAAAAAGGGGAACGAAACGCTCTACATCTTATATGAAGTATTTAGCGGCACGGTAATTGCTGCAAAAAATATGGAAAGTGGAACGGTTGCGGAACTTCAAGCTCTCATTTTGTCAGTCATTAAACTAGGATTTCCGATTGTAGGTATCGTGTTTGATGGCCAGTATAGTTTGCGCTTGGTCTTTGAAGGCTTGCTTCCCGGTTTACCTTACCAATACTGCCAATACTGCTATATCTCTAAACCAATTTTAGGGGAAGATCGCAAACTAAAAAAGCGACTGAAAAAGAATATGCGAGCTATAAGAGATTTTGAAAGAAAAATCGGGCTAATGGAAAAAAACATCAGCAAGCAATCAGATGAAGCCGGCACTTCAATTGGTGGAATGGCTGAAATTAATCTGGCCAAGAAATATACCGCAGCTGCTCGGGCTTTATTGTTGGAAGGCGGGGATCCCCCGTTTAACCTCCCCGGTATGCTGATCTATGAACGAGCACAAGCCATTCAGGCTTCGTTATCGCGATACTTAGTGAGGAGTGACTGAGATGATAGAAATCAGTGAAAAGGCCAAATCGGCTATCTATCAAATGATCTTGGACAAAAATATTGCTGATCTGTTTCTTCGAGTAGGTATTGAAGACGGCGGATGCAGCGGATTATCTTACAATATTAAACTAGACGACCTGTTGACGGAAGAAGATGAGGTATTGCCGACTGAAACCTTCAACATCGTATGGGATAAACGGAGCATCGAATTTTTGGAAGGGATCAAAATTGACTACCAAAATCAAGGCATGACTGGCGGATTTACGATCGACAACCCTAATGCGAAAGCCTCCTGCGGCTGCGGCGCGAGCTTCAGAACAGCAACCTACAAAGGAAGCCGTAAAAAGTGTGACTGAACTGACAATTAAAATTTAGGAATAGAGGGGTGTGAAACAAGGTCGAGGCATAGGCGATAGTGAAATCTGAGGGAAATGAATAAATGAATGGAAATTCATCATAATACTCAAGTACACTTACCTATGGATTGGGGGATAAAACATGCTCGACAGCCTCGAGAGTAATTATGATTGTGCAAATGCGGGAGATGATCTGCATCAACTTAAGCAGGAGCTCGAATCGCTTCGTGAACAGCAAGCGGAGGACAAAGAAGCACAAGAAGCGATCAATCGACTTGAAAATCAAATTTCGTTCATATTGAACAAATGTGATATCAACCATTAGTCCGAATTTGTGAAAAAATGAACGCTAGCCCGATTTAGATCGTCAACTTCGATCTAAATCGGGCTTTTTGATTTTCTGAAAAATGGTGCATGAAAAGAAAATAAAGGGACAAGTTAAAATTGAGCTTTATTTAGGAAGGATGGAATAGCGTGTGGTCTGTTATAATATCGCACCTCCCTGATTGGAAAGTTTGTGCGCAGGCTATTTTAAGCCTGATCATTGCTATTACTCTTTATTATCTAAATAAATATTTGCGGTCATTAGTTACAAAAAAGAATGCTCCTATCCAAAAAGAACGGAAGAGTAAGCACCATGCCGCTCCTTCGAATTTGTCCGAAGATTATGATGAAAATTTGAATGCAATTAAACAAGCTATTGGCAGTAACAGTGATGTCCATTTTCGTGAATTTCAAATAACAGAATTTCATGCTCGGGCTACGCTCGTTTTTGTAGATGGGATGCAAAATGAAGAGCTGGTCAGTAAGCAGGTCATGAACATTTTAATGAAAGATGTTAAGCATGATATGACTGACGGGAGCCATTTCGTTAATCCATTGGAGTTCTCCTCGTATCTTAAAGATAAAGTACTACCTGTTTGCGAAGCCTATGAAGTTGCAGAACTTCATGATTTAAAACAATCCATTTTGATGGGTTTTACAGCCTTGTTCATTGAAGGCATGCCTCACGCCCTGCTTATCAGCTCGTCAGGAATGAAGACCAGGGCAATCAATGAACCAAGCTCTGAGGCTTTGCTTCGAGGTCCTCGTATCGGATTTACCGAGGTATTAAGTGAGAACACATCGATGCTGCGCAGACAAGGCTACAGTGAAGATCTGGAAATAAATATGTACGAGGTAGGAACTCGAATTAAAAAGAAGCTGGTTATTGCTTACATGAAGGAAATTGTTAATCCAGACCTGCTTCAGGAGGTAAAAGATCGAGTTGGAAAAATCAATATGGATTTCATTGCTGAATCGGGTTATGTGGAACAGCTCATTGAAGATGATTACCTAAGCCCATTTCAGCAAACTCAAAATACAGAACGCCCGGATCGGGTCATTAGCGGATTGTTAGAAGGAAGGATTGCCATTCTATTGGACGGCACTCCTTTTGCTCTAATTGTTCCAGTGACGTTTAGCATGCTGCTGCAATCGCCTGAGGATTATTATGATCGTTGGCTGCCGGGGACTCTTTTGCGCATGCTGCGATTTTTCGCAGCGTTCTTGGCCCTTATGGCACCAGCTTTGTATATTTCGTTTATTTCCTTTCATCCGGGCTTAATCCCGACAGAGCTTGCCGTTACGATCATTGAAACAAGGCAGGGTGTCCCTTTTCCTTCATTGATAGAAGTGATGATTTTGGAAATATCGATTGAAATATTGCGTGAGGCAGGCATTCGCTTGCCTAAGCCTATTGGACCGGCAATGGGCATTGTTGGCGGTTTGATCATTGGTGAAGCAGCGGTCCAGGCAGGAATTGTCAGTCCTTTTTTGGTGATCGTAGTCGCTGTGACGGCTATATCGTCTTTCTCGATACCCGTATATAGCGCAGGGATTACACTGCGTATATTACGTTTCGCTGGCATGTTATGTGCGGCAGTGCTAGGGATGTTTGGAACCATTTTGTTTATATTGTTAATTTGCGGTCATTTAAGCAAGCTGAAAAGCTTTGGAGTTCCTTATGTGACTCCGATCTCACCGTTTCGCTTTAACGACTGGAAGGATTTATTTCTGCGTTCCCCGCTGCCTTTTATGAATAAACGACCGGACATGATGAAGACGCAAGATAAGAAGCGAAGATAGTAACGGCTTAGAGAGGGGGCGCAAACGTGTTTATTCGCAACGATGATAAAATCACCACAACACAAACATCGATCTTTATTACGGATTCAGTGCTGGGGGCTGGTATTTTGACCTTGCCCCGAGGTGTGATCGAAGCTGCACAAACACCGGATGTCTGGCTTTCTGTGCTATTAGGCGGCATTATCGTCATTTTGGTAACGATGGTCATGGTGAAATTAAGTCAGCAATTTCCTAATAACACGGTATATCAATACTCTAAAAGAATTGTAGGCACTATACCTGGCGGAATCTTAGGTGTTTGCTTGATTTGCTATTACATTATTATTGCGGGTTTTGAGGTAAGGATATTTGCAGAGATAACCATGTATTACTTGCTGGAAGGAACTCCGATCTGGGCTATTGTCATTCCCTTTATTTGGGTGGGCACCTATATTTGCTTTGGAGGGATTAATTCCATTGCACGAGTTTTTCAAATTATTTTCCCAATCAGCATTCTAATACTGGTGCTTTCGTATTTCCTCAGTATTCGATTATTTGATATTGATAATTTACGTCCTGTTTTGAGCGAAGGCGTCCTCCCCGTATTCAAAGGGTTGAAATCAACTGTACTTATATTTACAGGATGCGAAGTAATCATGACTCTCGTCGCACATATGCAGCATCCCGAGCGGGCAGTCAGAGCGACTGTTGCAGGAATAGGCGTTCCTTTTGTGCTATATCTTATGACTGTAGTCGTCGTCATAGGGGGAATGTCAATTGATTCGGTGCTGAATAGCACCTGGCCTACAATCGATCTTCTTCGCAGCTTTGAAATTACAGGATTAATTTTTGAACGTTTTGAGTTTCCGTTTCTAGTCATTTGGATGATGCAGTTATTTTGCAATTTCACCAGTTTTTACTTTAATGCTTCGTTAGGAATTTCACAGGTTTTTCATCTTAAAATTCACCCGGTGATATTTGGATTAATCCCCGTTATATTTATCACTACGATGCTTCCTGTGCGAATAAATGAAGTTTTTAAGCTAGGTGATACGATAGGCAAGATGGGGATCTTTTTGTTTTTTCTCGTGCCTGTCTTACTTACTGTCATATTGCTCTTTAGAAAGAAGGTTTTGAATCATCATGTATAGATTTAAAAACTTGTTTGCTTTACTTCTTTTATCGTCACTTGTTGTCACTCAAGGCTGCTGGAGCAGTAAAGAAATTGAGGATTTAAGTGTTTATGCAGGTCTGGCTCTGGATGTAGGGGAACGGCCTGAAGTTGAACGCAATCTGGAAAGACAAGGCGCCAATTATAAGAAAAAAAATCTGATTACAGCTACCATACAAATTGTTCCAATAAAATCGTTCGAACGGCAAGAAAAGTCAAAAGAGAAGCAGCTGTTGAAGTATTCAAATTTGCGCCTAACAGGGGATTCTGTCTTTGAAATTATGCGCCAATACTCAACAAGAAGGGAACGTCCAGTCATCGGGCACCATCTTAAAGTCATAGTAGTATCTACAAAAGTGGCACAACAGCATAAGATGGACCAACTAATGGACTTCGTGCTGCGTGATAATGATATACGTCCTAGCTGCCGGGTATTTTTTAGCAAGGGGAAGGCTTATGATACCTTTATTAGTAATCAACCGGAAGAAGTTCCCGCTTTTCGGATAAACTCGATGATCAATAATAGTTTCAGAACCAATAAGGTAATGAATGAGGTCAATCTGACTCGAATCGATGGATTGATTCATTCCAAGCAAAGCTTCTTGCTGCAAAATATTGTTAGTTCAAAGGGGGAAATAGAATTCTCAGGTGCCGGTATCATTAAGGGGGATTCGAGCAAATGGATTGGCGATTTGAATCAAGAAAATGTGGAAAGTCTATCCTGGATTCAAGGAACAGGTCAAGGAGGAGTAATCAAAAGTTATAATTGGAGAAATGAGAACATTACCTATGAGATTAAATCCATGAAAAGTAAAATGACTGCAAAACTGCAGGGTGATGAGATTTCCTTTCACGTTGCCATTGAATCAGACGGGAGATTGATTGAAAATTGGGATACGGAAGAAAATCCATCCAAGCTAACTTATTTAAAGGAAGCAGAGAAGGTTTTTGAAAAAAGATTAACGACGATGATTGATCATGTGATGGAGAAAATGCAGTCTAAATATAAGGTAGACGTAGCTGGATTCGGGAAATCTCTCGCTATTAAATATCCGCATAAATGGAAAAAGGTTAAGGACAACTGGGACGAAGTGTTCAGCCGGGTTCCCGTAACCTTTGAAATTAAATTGAAGATTACTGATTTTGGTTCTTCGACAAAATAAACTTATGCTCAGTTAGGGGGTGCATACAAACGATAAAAAGCGGTTCATTCATGGTGAATGAATGTCATGAAAAGGCCTCCCTCTAATGAAGAGGGAGGTAAGGATCGTCAGTAGAGGTGCAAAACTTGGATTCGTATATACGTTGGGTTTTGATTAATTATGGATAAGGTTATATTTTTTTGATGAGTATTTGTAATTCTTGTTTAATATTCTGTTCAGAAGCAGCAGAGAGATAAATTTGATGAAAGGTATCGATACATTTCCTTACTTCTTCTTCACCTCTTGCAGATAGACGTGTATAAACACCGCGGCGATCGCCCTCGCAAACATCTCGTTCAAGGCCCTTACAATTTTTTGCTTCTAGCCTGGTTACAAGCCTGGATACAGCACTTTGACTTAGCCCAACCAAGTCAGGCAGGTCTTGTAGTCTCAATTTTTTATCATCTGCTAGTAATAAATGATAGAGCACATAAAATTCTTTCAAGGTTATATTATGTTTATCTTGAAATGCAATTTCGAGTTTATTATTTATTTTCATTTGAATATGCGAAAGGGATAACCAATTATCTAAAAGTTCGTTATTCATAATAAGATTCTCCTATTCTATAAAATGAAGACCTATGATTATCGTATGGCACGGGGTTATACATAAATCCATTTAATCTATGATAACGTTTGTTTTGTTTCAAGTCCATTTTGTTTTACTTTGAAAAGGCAATAATAAGGAATAAGGGCTCAAGGAAACCTTGAAACCTGTAATAGGTAGTCTTTTAAAAGAATTACATGATATTGACATGTCATATTTTGCGTGCAATAATGTATGCGTGCGAATGCATTTATTTTTTGTCGTAGTGTCGAATCGTCAAGTGGATAGTAATGGAAATATAAATATACCCGTTTCTGTCTTGGATCTTGCCCGTAAGCCCACAGGGAAAAGGAGGAATGATTAATATGATTAAATTAGGTGTGCTTGACCAAGTACTTGTCCCTGAAGGCAAAACAGCCACAGAAGGACTGCAGCAATCGACTCGTCTCATACAAGCGGTGGAGGAACTAGGCTACTCCCGTTTTTGGGTGTCCGAGCATCATTCCATGCGTGCGCTTGCTTTCTCAAGTCCGGAGGTGCTAATCGCCCATTTGGCAGCTGCAACCTCCCGTATTCGTGTCGGTTCTGGCGGTATCATGCTTCCACATTACAGTGCCTACAAAGTTGCAGAGAATTTTCGGCTGCTGGAGGCGCTTCATCCAAACCGTATCGACTTAGGTTTGGGTCGGGCACCGGGCGGTATGCCGCTTGCGACCAGAGCGCTGCAACAGGATAAATACGTTGATGTGAATAAATACCCTCAGCAGGTGCAGGATATTATCGGCTATTTGCATGGTTCAATGCCTGCTGGGCATCCGTTTGAGAAGCTGCTCGCTGCACCTGCTATTTCGACGGCACCTGAAATATGGCTGCTTGGTTCCAGTGGTGAGAGTGCAAGAATAGCGGCAAGGCTGGGCACTTCTTATGCGTTCGCGGAGTTTTTCGGCACGCCTGGCGGAGAAGAGGCGATGCAGCATTATAACGAGCATTTTAAATCTAACAACGTATTACAAAATCATCCACGTTCTATAATTGCAACTATTGTGATTTGCGCTGAAACGGAAGAAGAAGCGAATCGATTGGCGATGAGCAGCGATTTGTTATTCCTCGGTATTCAAACAGGTCTGGAGGTGCCATTTCTGCCCTCTGTGCAGACTGCAGCCGATTATCCGTATACGGAGCAGGATCGGCATCATATTCTGCAAACTCGCCAGCGGCGGGTTATCGGTACGCCAGAACAGGTAAAGAAACAACTGCTTCTGATGAGCAAGGAATACAATGTTGGGGAGATTCTCATCAATAGCCCGATTTATGATGAGAAAGCGCGAATCCATTCCTACAGGCTGATTGCAGATGCATTTGGGATGAGCGTGTAGCAGCTTGAATTTCAAAAGCATATAAAAAAACAGGTTCGTGAATCGCTCTAAGAGCCATTTCACGAACCTGTTAGTTGAAGATTTAATGCGGTCGAGAGGACTCGAACCTCCACGGCTGTTACACCACTAGAACCTGAATCTAGCGCGTCTGCCAATTCCGCCACGACCGCACATGCAGAATTTACATTTTTAATTTAGCATGTTGTCATGGGGGAAGTCAAGTTGGCTTTAAGAAGTTGAAATTTTCAGTCTAATCGGTTGCGTCATATAATTTAGGAACTCCAGTAAACTGGCTATCTTGAATGGAGAACCAGATGCCATAGCCTGTTTCGCTGCTGATGGAGTAATTGATTCCGTTCAAATCAACGATGCTATCCATGTTGTAAAAATCTTGATAAGGAACATCCTCCCACAATAAATCAATAAGAATGTCTTCAACATTCATATTGATTTCAGAAAGGGGATAAGTGGAGGCTACAGCAATGCTGACGGTATCCAAAAAGTTTTCTAATGTTTCAGGAGTCTCATCGTTGATTATGTAAATGGTCACTCCTCCTATACTCCCGTCTATTGGATTAATCATTCCGCCCAACGTATGGGTATCAGAAAAATCATAAGTGAAAAGTAAGTTCCCTCCAATGCCTTCTTTAACCGTCATTTCTCCCAACGTCATGGAAGGATGCATAATTAGTGCAGCTTCATTAAATTTTGCTTCAAATTCCTCCAAGTTATCCCATATTTTAAAAGGTGCGCTTTCCAATGGTGTCTCCGTTATCGGCTCCTCTTCTAAGAACGGCTCTACATTTTCCTCCTCATCCAATACATACTCATCATCCAGTTCCTCTTCCATTGTAAAAGCAGGCTCTTCCTCCGCAATCGTAGGAATTGCTTCCGTATTAGAGGTTAGCCCAACCGAAAAAGCCCGGCTTGGGTTGAGCGTCTTATTAATGAAATAGCCTAGCGTAATGGAGCCGATTAATAAAAGCAATACCGTCCAAATAATATAAAATGATTTATGCAAAAGATCACGCTGCCTTTATGTAGAATGAGGTGGAAACATGAAATAGAAAAAGCTTTATTTTTAGTTATAGAGGGCAAGCAGCTGTTTCCAAATATGAAATTTCTCGCCGCAGGCAAGGCAATTCGTGTGTCCAGCCAAATAGGGCAGCTGCACCTTAAGCTGCTCATCACCCAATCGCTCAGCTCGGCTGTGTACATAACGAAGGCTGGATTCCTCCGAGCTTGCAGGATCAGCAGGGGTAATATTCACAGGCGTATCCTTGTCGTTAAAAACGGGATCTGCCTTGTACGCGACAAGCTTCTCCCCGCTTTCATCCGGCCAAATGTACGTTTCATGCTCACAAGCAGGGCATGCAGCGACATATTCATCTCCCTCGCTGTGGGTTTGCAGCATATTGGCAACGGCTTGCTCCCCTTGAAAAGCAGCATCTGCGATTGCGATATAACGCTTCTCTGAGTCATCTTTATTAGGCCGCGCATAGTCGGCAATCTGCTCGGACATTTCACTAAACTTTTTAATGGCATCATAATAAGAAAGATAAATATCAGTCCGTACCTTTGCAGTAATATCAGGTACTAATTCCTCAAATTCAGCCGGCATTTCCGATGTTAAATGACAAGAATTGTTTGCTTCGAATAAGCCGCACGTGATGTAAATATCCAGCTTCACTTCCGGATCGCTCGAGAGCCGGGCGATTTCCGCCAAATAAGGGACCGCGGCGTAGGTGCACGGATAAATCGTATTTTGATGATAAAGATGTTCCCAGTAAAGCTCGTCTTTGACCTCTGAGTCATAGTTTTGCGCTAGCTGCTGCAGCATTTCCGGTACAGAATCGGCGAAGCCGTAAGGACCTTCCAGTTCCGACCAAATCGAGCTATTTAAAGCGAGCATAACGAATCGCCTCCTCATAAATAAATATCCAGCATCCTTCCTAGCTATTTTACTATGGAATTGGTGATTTTGGCGATATGTGACAAAGGAAGCAGAATAACGGCGAATTAATTTCCAGCATTCAGCATATTTTGGCGCAAGTTCACAAACAATGAAAGGGAATGAGTGATGACGCGTAGATAGCGAATGAGGAGTGTGGAAGTGTGAACGTGAAGAGAAGCTATTTATGGAAAAAGAAGGCGGTTAGGCTGCTTGGATTAACGATGCTGGTTTTGTCTATGAGCAATGGGACAGGAACCGCTTCCGTTTTTGCTGCCGAGCAGCATTCGCATGCATTCCAGCAACAACAGCAGATACAGCAGCAGCTAGTCTCGGAGACGCTGTCCGTTTCGCAAATACCATCGAATGAAGCGCAATCCCCTGCACAGGAGCGGCGCCACCTTGCCATCGTCATTGACGATTTCGGCAATGATATGGAGGGGACGGAGGAAATGCTGAAGCTGCCGATCAAGTTTACAGCGGCGGTGATGCCGTTTATGCCCTCTACGCAAAAAGATGCAGAGGAGGCGCATCGGCTGGGGCATGATGTCATCGTGCATATGCCAATGGAGCCAAATAAGGGCTTGAAAAAATGGCTCGGTCCCGGAGCCATTACGGCAGATCTAAGCGATGACGAAGTCCGCAAGCGGATCAATGCGGCCATTGACAATGTGCCGCATGCGATTGGCATGAATAATCATATGGGATCCAAGGTGACTGCGGATGAGCGGATTATGCGTATCGTGCTTGACGTTTGCAAGCAGCGCGGGTTGTTTTTCCTCGATAGCCGGACGACCTATAAGACCGTTGTACCGAAGGTATCCAAGGAGGTTGGCGTACCGCTGCTGTCCAACGATGTTTTTCTCGATGATGTGTATACGGTGCAGCATATTAGCAAGCAAATGAATGAAGTGCAAAAGCATCTCGCTACGCATGTTACCTGCGTCGTAATCGGTCATGTGGGGCCTCCAGGCAAAAAAACAGCGGCTGTTCTAAGACAGTCGATACCTGCCATGAACACCGCTGTTTCCATCGTCAAGCTATCGGATATGGTGCTGCAATCATTTGGTGATCAGCTTGTATTGCCGAATTCCGGAAGCGATCGCTGATGCGATGTGCAGCTGCTCGCGGGGGTCGGTGAGCATCGTTCGATCATCGCTATTGCTGACGAAGCCCATTTCTACAATAACGGCTGGCTGGTATACGCGTCTAAGTAAATAAAACGGCTTGCCTTCCCTTGGGAGAAAGCGTGTACGCTGCTGGCGATTAAGCGTGTCCTGAATACAGAAAGCAAGCAGGGCGCTTTCTCCGCTGCTCTGATGCAGCACCAGCGGCCCGCGTTCCGAGCGGTCGGGTGTCGAATTGACATGCAGGCTGACGAGCAGCTGCGTAGGAATTTCCTCAGTAAGCTGCCGCCGTTGCGACAAATCGCGCCGATGACGGGAGCCGCTAATATGCCAGCGATTATCGTCGCTAAGCGCATAATCGTCCGTGCGATTCAGCACGGCGGTAATGCCTTGGCTGTTTAGAAGCAAATAAAGCTTTTTGGCTACAGCAAGGTTAATGTCTTTTTCCACTACGCCTCCAGCTGTTGCACCGCCATCTATGCCGCCATGTCCTGCATCAATGAGTACGACGGAAGAAGGCATAGTCCAATGCCCAGCATGTGGGGCGGATTGTTGGGAGGGTGGAGCCGCATCGTCTTTTGAAGCGTTATGTTCTTCTGCTGCCATTGATGCGGAATGGGCAGGAAGGCAGAAGAGCAGTGTAATGATCAAACATCTAAAGCAAGCAAGCACATGCCATCCTCCTTTTGAAAGGCTTTTTTCTTAGCTATATCGTGGCTCAATGGAGGAAATCTCATGCATGTTTATGTTTGGAGATGACAGGGCAAACTGATATCATCAATGGTTGTGAGAAACAACTGTTCTAAGAAGCGACTGTCTTTTTACTTAAGCAAAAAAGGAGAGCGACAGAAATGGCCAGCGGGGATGATTTAATTAAATATGTGACCGTTCAGGTTGTGGAATATATGGAAAAGCCAAAAGGGGAACGCAAGCAAATGAAAGCGTCAGCGAAGGCGATAAGGGAGCCATGGCTGACGCGCTGGTTCGGCTGGGGTCCTGTCAGTCTAATGATGTGGTGGCGGGGAAAAAGCGAGCGTCAGCGGTAAAAGTCGCCTAGCTCAAGAAGCAGCGAAAGCGGCACATAACGCTGGCTTTCGCCTAGCTCGTCTGTTTCAAGGGCAACGTAGACAGCGCCGTTATTCCAGCTGTGATAGCCCGTTGCCGACCACACATACAGCATGTCGCCATTAAACCTTGCCGCTGTATAGGTAAGGTGTTTCTTTTTGTCCAAAATGTGCAGCAGCTTTATTGAGCCTTTGGATTCAGCCTTGTCTACAGGAGCATCTGTCAGCCATTGCAGCTTCTCGTAAGGGCTGAATGAGGAATTGGATACCGCTTTGGCAATGCCCGCAGTGGCGGTCATAGGCGTTTGTACTTGAATAAGCTTGAGCTCCTGACTTGCCTCGGCGCTCCAGAGAGAATCATTCAGCGGCAGCGCTTCACCGCTCATGGCATCGGTAAATGCAGTGGACTTGCCGGAAATTTTCCACACGGACAGCAGGGGATGGACATATAGCGGCGTACTCGTAATGGCAGATGGAATGAGTTCAAGCCGCTGAAGCGATTGCTGCAGCGTCGTTAAATTATACAGATAGTCGCCAAGCCCATATTCACCTAAAACAAACCCGCCGCTCTCCGTTGCATGGACAACGAGGTAGCCGACGGTTTTTTTGTGCTGAATAACGCTGGCCATCCAGCTGTGTGTGCCAGGGCCAAGTGCGGATATGCTGAGCGTTGCGCCTTGCCAGCTTTTGAAAGCAGGCTGAGCTGCGAGCTGTTCGGTCCATGCCTTTGCATGGGCGAGGAGGGACGCTTGGCCTGCTTGTTCCTGCTCCGGCATGGCGGCAGCTTGCAGGAGTTGGAGGCTGCTTGTCCATAATAAAGCGCTTAATAATAATGCGCCGATCATTAGCTTCCGAATTTGGCTCAGCAATAAATTCACCCTTTTCTTCATGAGGCAGATCGCTAAAGTGGCGAATGCTGCCTATTATTAACTCGCAGCTTCATTATAAAAGGCAGAGCGGGAGAAGGCTGTTGGAATGTGTCAGGCATGCAGCAGCCTGTCCCGTTCTTTTTTTGCCGCAATGGTGCGGATCGGGTCTGATCTTCGTCTATTCGATACCTTCCAGGTGGAAAATACCGCAGTTAATGGCGGAAGCCGTCACGCGGGGCTCATATTGCCAGCGAATTTCCGATTGGCGCTGTTCGTACTGCTCGCGTACGCTTTGCTTCAGCTCATCGTCAGCCGCATGCTCAATTAACGGCTCATAATACAGCCGGATGCGTTCCAGCTCCTCTTCCAGCCGCTCGGTTGCGGCGCCTGCCCATTCATAATCGTAGCTTTTCAGCTTGCGTTCGAGCGCCTGCTCCATAATAGACAGCGCCTTATTAAAGGAAAGGCCATTTTTCGCCAAATGAATGTTCGCGGGCAGGCGCGGCGTGAGCCTGAGGCGCTGAAGCCGATCATGGAACTGCTCGGTGCAATGCCCCGTTGCCAGCGAAATGCCGTAGCTGTGTATTTCCTCGCGCTTGCGGTCGCAGGCGAACTCTACGCGCATATTGATGCCGAGCCAGGCGGTGTAAGGGGTAGAGCTGTAGGGAGAGGCGGCACCGCGTTCCGGTTCTTGAAAAAGAAAGACGTAGCTGCCCTTCGATTTTGCCGCACCAAACAGCTGATCCAGCTTGCGCGAGCCGAAATACATTTCCTCGCGCGGAATGCGCAGCCCCGTCTGATTGATATTGCCGTGCACGAAGCCGAGCGAGCGGCCAAGCGCTGCATCAGCTGCTGCCGCTTGGCCCGTGTCGGCTGCCGCTGTGCTGGCACTGCTATCGGCACTTTCGGCAGGGCCGGCTGCAGGACCAGAACTCGCTGGCGCCGTCGAGGTTGATGCTAAACCTGCCGTATCACCGTGGACGGTTGGACTTGCAATTGTATTTGCGGGGCCTATGCCCGCATCAGGCCTCACGCTGCTTGCTGCACCGGGAAACGCTGCTGCACCTGCGTTTCCTTGTGCGTCCGCTACTATGTCCGCCGCTCCAACGCCACCGCCCGGCAAGCGCTGCTGCGCGGGCAGTGTCCCGGCTTGAGCGGCGTCATATTTTTCGCGGTCGGTTACGAGCAGGTAGGTCATCGTCTCGGGAGCGGCATTCGTACGGTCAACGAAGCTCCAGTAGTACGGGCGGTTCGTCAGCTCCCGATCCGCATCAGGAGACAGTTTTACGGTGAAATGGCAGGGCGATTTCTCCAAAACCTGGCACTGCGTCGCCTCCAAATATCGCTGTACAAACTTGTGTACCTGCTTCTCATTCATGTCTAATCTCCACCGTCTGCCCGAGGGCTGTCATTTGTGACACTATTTGCGCGCTTGCCTGCAGCTCAGGGCCTTGCTGCACTTCATCGCGAATTTGCGTAATCGAGGAGGCGAGATCGCTAATTTTCTCGCGCAGCTCCGTTTCGCTGCCGCCTGATTCGAGCAGCATGCGGGCAAGCTGCTGCTCCAGCGAGCCATCCTTTTTCTCAAAACGCTCCAAAATATGATCCAGCTCGCCAATCACAAGCTCAAACATATTAATTTTTTCATGCAGCAAATGCACAATATGCTCTTCTATCGTCCCGAGGGTGCATAGGTTGTAAATCTTGACATCCTCGGTTTGTCCGAGCCGGTGGACGCGGCCAATCCGCTGCTCTACGCGCATCGGGTTCCACGGCAGATCGAAGTTGATCATATGGTGGCAAAACTGCAAATTGATGCCTTCGCCGCCCGCCTCTGTTGCAATCAATACTTGGGCCCGGCCGCGGAACAGGTCCATCATCCAATCCTTTTTGCCGCGGTTCATCCCGCCCCTGTAAGGGACGGCAATCATGTCGTGAGAACGGAAATATTGCAGCAAATACTCCTGCGT
Source organism: Paenibacillus sp. JT22N7 (assembly GCF_059383875.1). NCBI lineage: Bacteria > Bacillati > Bacillota > Bacilli > Caryophanales > Paenibacillaceae > Paenibacillus > Paenibacillus sp. JT22N7. Next base: position 283,624 of record NZ_JBXENY010000005.1, on the reverse strand, counting down.
AGCCCGATACTCGGTGAAAATAATAACTTTATCGTTCATTTCCTTAACGAGCTCAAGCGCCTTCTCCGCCTTCGTATTGGCTTCAATTTTTTTAATAAACTCGACGAGCTCCCATATTTTTGCGCGGACGGGTGAATCCTCAGCCGTCTTTTTGAACATATTGACGAGAGTCAGGAAGACAGCATCGCGGCTGCTGCAAACTTCGCGCTGGAGCGTGACCAAGGACAGCATGCTGCTCAGGTCGGGGCCGCTCTCATCGTAGCGTTCATGCACGAAGGCGGTCACTGCGTCGTAAAGCGCCTGCTCGTCAGCTGACAGCTGCAGCGGAATATTTTTCACAAAACGCTTCGTAAAAGAAATGCCGCCGTCGCCGCGGCGATTGCGGATCATAATGCTGGACAGCGCCGTTTGCAGCTGCTCCTCGTTTTTCGGAAGACGCTTGTCAACGACAAAGTTGGCGGCGAACTCGCTTTGGCGGCCGAGCTGGCCAGGCTTGAGCAGAGTGATCAAATTGTACAGCTCATCCAAATTGTTTTGCACCGGCGTTGCGGTGAGCAGCAGACAATATTTTTTGCGCAGCTCGGTGACGAACTGGTAGTTGGTCGTTTTTTTGTTTTTGAGCTTATGCGCCTCGTCGATGATGACCATATCGTAGTCGGTACCGAGAATGACGTCGCGATGCGGATCGCGTTTAGCCGTATCCATCGAAGCGACGACGACGTCATAATGCCATGTGTGGGCTTTTTTCTGAGCGACGGCGGAAATGCCGAATTTCTGATTCAGCTCGCGCACCCATTGCAGCACAAGCGAGGCTGGCACAAGAATGAGCGTACGGCGTACGAGTCCGCGAACGATGTATTCCTTCAGCACAAGCCCCGCTTCAATCGTTTTGCCAAGGCCAACCTCATCAGCGAGAATGGCGCGTCCGCCCATTTCATGCAGCACCTTGCGCGCGGTCGAGATTTGATGAGGCATCGGTTCAAGCATTGGCAGACTGCGCAAGCATTGCAGCTGCTCGAAGCTTTCAATCCGTTTCGCCTGCTCCGCTTCCATCGATAGCTGATATAACGTCCAGTCATCCCATGGACCGTTTTTGGCAATACGGCTTTGCAACTCGTCGAAAGTGGAACGGTCATATTGCAAATCTACGAGCGGATGAAGCTTGCGGGTGACTAGTGCACTTTCTGGAGCGGCGGAAGATCCGTGTAGCGGTTGTTTAATATCTGAAGACAAGGGAGCAGCTCCTTTCATCGTTTAAGCCAAACATTCATCGTCCAATAGAACAAAACGAGTAGGTTGAAATCTTTGTTTCTAGTATGGCCCTTTCATCGCCTATTCATAAGAAAGGGCCAAAAAAAGCGTGAGGACAAGCAAAGGAAAGCGCAGGCTTTGGCCAACGAGAAAATTGGGCGTTTTTGGCTGGAAATGAAGGAGAAACACAATATGTAGTATGTTATAATGATATTTAGACACAATATATCGGATTTGTGGGACACCGTGTTAGCGGGCAAATAGGTGGGTTTTTGCAAATGTGAGGAGAGGTGGCGTTACTTATGGAGAAGAAACAAACCTTAAAGGAAAATAGGATAGGCAGCGGCAGGCTGGAGGGGCTCAGCGAGAAAATTTTTCTCGATCGTTATGCCTGGAAAAATGCTGATTCCAGCAGCGCAAAGCCCGGAGACATCGTGCTGGTGCTGACAAAAGATGATCCGAAGTTTCCGACGAAGGAAGTCGGAGAGATCGTTGCCCGTGAGGGGGACCAGGTGGAGGTGCAGCTCCGAAACGGTGAGCGTATAACGGCTGCAGTTGAGAAGCTGACGCTGACCATTGAGCAGGCGCCGGAGGAAATGTGGGATCGTCTGGCGAAGGCGGTGGCCGGAGTCGAGGGCAGCGAGGAGAAGCGGGCGGAATGGACGGAACGTTTTCGCTATATTTTGGACGACTGGAAGCTCGTGCCGGGTGGCAGAATTGCAGCGGGGGCAGGTGCCAGCGAGGAATTAACGCTGTTTAACTGTTATGTGCTGCCTTCTCCGGCAGACAGCCGTGGCGGCATTATGAAGACGTTGACGGAAATGACGGAAATTATGGCGCGCGGGGGCGGCGTTGGCATTAATCTATCGTCGCTTCGCCCGCGCCGCGCCATTGTAGCAGGGGTAAATGGCGCTTCAAGCGGGGCGGTATCATGGGGCGGGCTGTTCAGCTATACGACGGGGTTGATTGAGCAGGGCGGCAGCCGCCGCGGCGCCTTAATGCTGATGATCAACGACTGGCATCCCGATGTGCTGGATTTTATTACAGTCAAGCAGACAATGGGCCAGGTGACGAACGCGAATTTATCAGTATGCGTCAGCAACGCTTTTATGAAAGCCGTAAAGGAAGATTTAGAGTGGGAGCTTGTATTCCCCGATACGAAGGATGCACAGTACAACGAGCTTTGGACAGGGGATTTGGATGCTTGGCGGGCACTTGGCAAAAAGGTGATTTTGTACAAAACGGTCCGCGCCCGCGATATCTGGCACATGATAATTGAATCAGCGTGGAAGTCAGCAGAGCCCGGCGTCGTTTTTATGGAATATTATAATCAAATGTCGAATAGCTGGTATTTCAACCCCATTATTAGTACGAATCCATGTGGTGAACAGGGCCTGCCGGGCTGGGGTGTCTGCAATCTTTCAGCGGTCAATCTGTCGCGTTTCTATAATGAGCAGCAGCATGATGTCGACTGGGAGGAGCTGGCGAAGGTGACGCGTTGGTCGGTGCGTTTTCTCGATAACGTCATTGACACCACACCGTATCATTTTCCTGAAAATGAAGCGAACCAGAAGCGCGAGCGCCGCGTCGGGCTCGGCACGATGGGGCTTGCGGAGCTGCTGATTAAGCTGCAAATCCGTTATGGCAGCGCAGAGTCTCTCGATTTTCTCGATAAGCTATATGGGTTTATGGCCCGCGAGGCGTATCTCGCTTCGACGGAAATTGCTGCGGAGAAAGGCGCTTTTGCTGCCTTTGAGGCAGATAAATTTTTGCAAAGCGGCTTTATGCAAAGCTTGACGTCGCATTATCCTGAGGTTCGAGCTGCTGTAGAGCAGCATGGCATTCGGAATGTAACGGTGCTGACGCAGGCGCCAACGGGCAGCACGGGAACGATGGTCGGCACCTCGACGGGCATTGAGCCGTATTTTGCCTTTGAATATTTCCGCCAAAGCAGGCTTGGCTATGACAAGCAGCTCGTTCCGATTGCCCAGCAGTGGAAGGATTCGCATCCTGGCGAGGAGCTGCCGGATTATTTTGTAGCGGCGATGGACTTGTCTGCGAAGGATCATATTCGGGTACAGGCGGCAATTCAGCGCTGGGTGGACAGCTCGATTTCGAAGACGGCGAACTGCCCGAATGACTTTACAGTGGAAGAGACGAAGGAGCTTTATGAGCTGGCGTTCGATCTTGGCTGCAAGGGCGTGACCATTTATCGCGACGGCAGCAGGGATGTGCAGGTGCTGTCGACTACGGATGAGAAGGAGAAAAAACAAGAGAAGGAAGTGGAGCCTCAGCCGTTATCAGGAGCGGGTAGCGAGGATAAAGCTGCTCGATTGAATGTTCATGGTGCCAATGCTATTATTGAGGGAATGGCTTCTCAAGATGCTCCAAGAGCTGAGAGTGTACAGGATGCAGCAGGCTCAACAACAACTACAGCTACAACCGCTGTTAGTCCGAAAACGCTGGACAAAGCATACAAAAATCGCCCGCAGGTACTGCGCGGTGCCACCTACAAAGTAAATACGCCGTTCGGCATGGCGTACATTACGATCAATGATCTCTCCGGCTTGCCGGGCGAAATTTTTCTGAATGTCGGCAAAGCTGGCTCCGACGTGTTCGCCATGGCGGAAGCGCTGGGCCGCGTCTGCTCGCTTTTCCTTCGTTATGGCGATCATGGTCATAAGGTGGAGCTGTTAATCAAGCACTTGAAGGGGATCGGCGGCACAGGTGCGATTGGGTTTGGCGCAAACCGCGTGGAATCGATTGCTGATGCTGTGGCGAAGGCGTTGGAGCAGCATATAGCGGCTACTGACCTGCAGCAGTTGGATGTGGAACGGTCAGAGGAAAGCCGTGAAGCAGCTCAAGGAACTGAAGCCAGTAAGGGCTTAAAAGTAGTTTCATCCGCAACAGCTGCATCAATAGCGGCTGCTAACGTCATTCCAGACTCAGCAAAAAGACGCAGCAGCGCAAGCTCGCTCGATCTTTGCCCTTCTTGTGGGTCAGCGTCGTTGATTAATATAGAAGGCTGCAAGCAGTGCAGCAATTGCGGGTACAGCCGATGTAATTAACGATTCCTTATAGGGAAAGTCTTGAAGCAATTGCCCCCGCCTCATTGAGAGGTGGGGGCAATTAATTCAACAGGCTATGCGCTCTTAAATCCCTACAACAAGGGACACTTGGTAATAGGTGAATCGTTACCTGTAGCGATAGTCCCGAATCTATTCAAATATTTAGTAGATCCTCCTAACGAACGAACAACTTAGTTTAATATATACGCATCCAAAAAAACACTAACACCGCGTTCAACAAACATTCTGATTTGAGCATCGGATGGATCTTCAATAATACCGAATAGACATTTTTCCACTAGCTCTGATTCGATCAAGGCTATATAGTGTGATACAACCACTCCTATATCTCTCTTTTTTACCTTTTGAGAATCCATTTCTTTCTCAAAGTGCTCGGATAACATATCGAGAATTTTCCTCTGACCCTCCTCAAAGAATAAAATCCCAATGTCAGAGCGAGTGGACTCAGCAATTAGCATGCGGTTAATGGCAATCGTATCCGAACTACATCGTTGATGCAAATAATGTTCCCCAAAATTCTGTAGCACAGTCTTAAGATCCTCAGTTTCTGTCAATATGGACTTTATTGTGGTTAATTCAGGTTGAACAGACTGTTTGACCATTTCTACAAATACTTCTTGTTTTGATGAAAAGTAGTTATATAAAGTTGCTTTGGAACCGCCTACACGTGCAGCGATTTCGGACATGGATACGTCATATGAAGCACTTTCCTTTAGCAATTGTAAGGCTACATCGATTATTGCTTTCCTCTTGCTTTCACTTTTGGTTCTCAAAAAAACCGCTCCCTGTACAATCTGCAAATTTCTAAATTCATTATAAAATTTGAAACCATTATCGTCAAATAAGAAAGTGCTAGCTCGCAAGCAGAAAGAGAATATTGACGGTTAGTAATTCCTTCATTATAATTAAACCGTACTGTACAGTTTAATTATTGGAGGTTAGATTATGAGGGATATTAAATCAATGTGGATTGAAAACAGATTGGAACAGAAAGATCTTATGCCTAAGTTAGTTAAACAAGAATTTGAAAATGAAATTAGGCAAGACATTTTGGACTTTTTAAAAGTACAAGAGGTTGCTAATCTAGCGACAGCAACTCCGACAAATTGGCCACTTATTCATGCTATGCATTTTGCCACAGTTGCAGATAAAGAAAACAGACCGGTCTTCTACCTATTTTCTGTTCCAGGCACCAGAAAGTTGCATAATATCACTGTAAATCCACAGGTTGGATTGTCGGTATATAATTTACTGGGATATGAAAATAAAAAGCAGGCAAAGGCATTTCAATTTATAGGAATCGCCGAAATTATCAATGACGAAGAGGAATTTAAAAAAGCACTGGCAGCTCAAAGAAGTAAGCTGGGGTATGAATTTACAGAATATTTACCTCTTGAAAAACAACCTTGCATACGAGTAGATGTTCTATACGGCACGTGGATGGATCAATCGAGGAAGCACCCATTTGTATCATTAGACTATCTGCGGCAGGTATAGCATCTTACGTCTGTGATAAAGATGGGGGGATTTATATATGAAGAAACTACATGCGTTTGCTAGCATTATATCTTTTCTATGTATCGCCAGTTTTTTTAGTTCTACTATTATAGTAGATTTGTTCTGTAGTCATGAAACGATCGCTAAATTAAAAAGTTTGATTGTTCTACCAGGATTGCTCGTTTTGATTCCGGCCATGGCAATAACTGGGGCAACGGGCTTCAAAATATCTAAAGGAAGGAAAGGAATGATTATTGAAAAGAAAAAGAAAAGAATGCCTTATATTGCCTTGATCGGTATATTAATTATGATACCGTCCGCAATATTACTTAATATGTGGGCATCAACAGGTCAATTTGGCACGAAATTTTTGTTGGTTCAGCTGATTGAACTCATAGGCGGTGGTGTCAACCTATTCCTAATGAGTATAAACATGAAGGATGGATTTGTACTTACCGGAAAATTAAAACTCAAAAGATAATTTTGCCAAATTTGTCGAGGGACGAGAACATAGTACCATACAAATCCGCTAAAATTGCTACTTATAAAGGAACCAAGTCCTTATTCCAACAAAAGTTAATCAAGATAAATAGAATGAACGAATCGCCTCAGGCTCCTTCAAGGAGTTTGAGGCGATTCGTTTGCTACGTCCGTTTCTTTTCATATGGATAAAACTTATACCAATATGGACAGATAATAGTGTTATTAAATTTTGTTGCTAGATAGGACACTGAATCGTCCATATTTCCCTAACTGTGTGGAATACTCACAAACTCCAGAATTCATTATGATGGAATTAGTAAAGCGCTTTCTTTTTTGTGTGTAGAAGAAGGACATCCTTTTTGCAGCTTATGAGGAGGTTTTTATGAAATGACTGTTCGAGCCTATCGTGTTCGGCGTTTTCCTAGCGTTATGCCTTATTCAAGGCGTTATGGTGCGGGCAAAATAAGACTAAGCATTCGATCTCTACTTATGGAACGAGGCGATTGAGTGCAATTACGATATCTACCATTTGTTGAGAAGCCAAAGAGCAGGTGAGGATATGGAAGAGATAGCGCAGCTGATTATCCGAAATTTGGAATGCAAGCTCCGAAGCTTGGCAGCGCCGACTGAGCATTTGCAGCTGCCGGAGGAAATCGCAACTGAGTAACCAATAAAACAACATTATATGAAAGCGGTAATAAACGGTAGACAGCGGGTAGCGTATTCGCGATAGGCGAATATAACGTCAATTTGATTGCGGAAAGGATTGTTGGATTTGAAAAGTGAAAATGTGCAGAGCGTCCTTCAAGCGGCTAGGCCTAAAAGGTCAAAATGGACCCATACCTGGAGAGAATACAAAAAAAATAAATATATGTTTTTTATGCTTTTCCCCATATTGGTGTGGTACGCGATTTTTCATTACGGACCGTTATACGGCGTCCAGTTGGCATTTAAAGATTTTAGTCCGATACGCGGAATTTGGGGAAGCGAATGGGTCGGATTTGAATATTTCAAATTTTTGTTTTTCCAATCGCCAGACTTTCTAAGAATTCTGAAAAACACGGTCATCATTAGCTGTTATAATATTATTTTCGGATTCCCGGCGCCGATTATTTTGGCATTATTGCTGAACGAGATACGATTTGGCTTATTCAAGAGAGTAGCCCAGTCGATCTCGTATATCCCGCATTTCTTTTCATGGGTCGTCCTGTCCGGCATCATCATGATGATGCTTTCGCCAACCCATGGACCGATTAACTATTTATTGTCGCTCGTGAACATCGATCCGATCTACTTTTTAGCCGATTCCAACTACTTCCGATCAACGCTTGTTGTAACGAATATATGGAAAGAAATAGGCTGGGGCACGATCATTTATTTGGCTGCTTTAACGGGGGTCGATCCAACCTTGTTCGAAGCGGCCAAGATCGACGGAGCCAATCGGTTCAAGCAAATAAGGCATATTTCGATCCCGTCTATTTTTCCAGTAGTTACCATCATGTTTATCTTATCGCTGGGAGGCATTCTCAACGCGGGCTTCGATCAAATATTTAATTTGTATTCGCCTACTGTATACAACGTTTCCGACATCATCGACACCTACGTATATCGAGCCGGTATCGTTAACGGTCAATTCGGATTAACGACAGCGGTCGGCTTGTTCAAGAACATTATTGGCATCACGTTGGTGCTCGGCACGAATTATGTTGTGAAAAAAATGGGACAAGAAGGGGTTCTGTAAAGAGCCGTCAGGAGGAGAGCGAACATCATGAAATCGTCAGTTGGAGAAAATATTTTCCAGTTTATACTTATTGCATTTATATGTGGCTTGTGCACTGCTATGATCTATCCGTTTATTCATATTGCGTCCGTATCGTTAAGTGGGCCGGCGGAATCGACGCGTATGGGATTTCACTTATATCCGAAAGACATCGACTTGTTCAGTTGGAAGCAGGTTGTGAGCCAGCAAAAAATATGGTGGGGCTTCGGCAATTCGGCTTTTCGGACCGTGGTCGGCACCTTGTTGACGCTCGTCGCGATGTCCATGGTTGCGTATCCTTTATCGCGCAAAACGTTGCCTCATCGCTCCTTCTACACGATGATCATTTTATTTACGATGTTTTTTAGCGGCGGCCTCATTCCAAGCTATTTGCTTATCAAAGAGCTGCACTTGATGGACAGCAGATGGGTGTACATCATTCCGGGATTGGTGCCGACTTTCTCCATGCTCGTATTGCGCAACTTTTTCATGTCTATTCCGCAGGAAGTCGAGGAATCGGCAAGAATTGACGGAGCGAACGATATTCGCGTTCTGGTAACGATCGTATTGCCGTTGTCGAAGCCCGTATTGGCAACGCTGGCGTTATGGACTGCCGTCGGACATTGGAACGCTTGGTTCGACGCGGTCTTGTACATTTCCGATCAGTCCAAGCAAGTGCTCCAATTTTTTTTAAGAGAAATCGTTATTCTTAATGCGGACAAAGAGACATTCGGCAGCACGGTTGTCGGGAACTACAAGTATGAAACTTCAATCAAAGCCGCTACCGTGATGTTCGCCGTACTGCCGATTCTAATCGTGTATCCGTTCCTGCAAAAATATTTCGTTAAAGGGACGATGATCGGCTCACTTAAAGGTTAGCGCGATTTATCCAGGGAATGACAAATACAATCATTCCTTGTTTTAATAAATTTTATTGGCACATAAAAGGGAGGAAAAGAAATGAAAAACAAAAAACGATTGATTTTTGTGGCTATGTTGTCTATGACATTGGTTGCAACGGCTTGTTCGAACGGGACGGGCAGCGAAACGAACGCGCCTTCGCAGAGCAATACGCCGGACAAAGAAGAAACGATTGTACTTACAATCAACCCAAGCACATGGAGCATTCCGACAAATGATGACAACGAAATTCAGAAGTACGTCGAGGAAAAGTATAACGTCAAAATCGTGAATATGAGAGCGACCGACGAGAACTTCAAGGTCAAAGTGTCGGCGGGCGAAATTCCCGACATTTTTCCTCACAATATTAGCGAAGGAGATATGGTGAATTACGCAAGACAAGGCGTAATCGCCAGCATTTCGGTAGACGAAATCAAGCAATATATGCCGACATACACGACGGACGTGGAAGCTGTCGATCCGAATGCGTGGGATATCGGATTTTATGACGGGAAGAACTGGGGCGTTCCGCGCGTATGGCTGAACGGCTCCTACGGATTCATTCCGACTTACAACGGCGCATGGTTGAAAGCAATCGGCTATAACGAAGCCCCGAAGACGCTTGAAGAATACGAGGATGTCGTGTACAAGTTCCGGAACAACGATCCGGACCGCAACGGTCAAAAGGATACGTACGCTTTTACGACCCGCGGTACAGGCAATCAGCAATTCAACGAGATCTATGCGGCTTACGGCGTAAATCCTTATCAATTCATGTTAGCCGATGACGGGACCGTAACGTGGGGAGGTCTCTCCGAACAGGCCAAAGCAGCGTTGAAGCTTCTGCAGAAGTGGTATAAAGACGGCGTTCTAGATCCAGAATTCTTAACGGACAATAACGATACCATTACGCAAAAGTGGAACAACAAAAAAATCGGCATACTCGACCACAATATGTACCATCATCTGTTCAACCAAATCGAGACGAATAAGGCAAACGGCATAGAGCCCGTTTATGGCAAAGGTTTAATTGGACCTGCCGGCAAGTCGCTGGCTATGTCCAACGGCGCATTGCAAGTGCCGCTTCTGTTCGGCGCGCAAGTTGAGAAAGATGAGAAGAAAAGAATTAAAATTTTGCAAATTCTTGAAGACTTGGTGAGCAACGATGATGCTTATCTAAAGACGGCGTTTGGTCTCGAAGGCGTTTCCTATGAACTTAAGGACGGTGCGGCGGAGGCGTTGGAGCCTTATAAGAGCAATAACGACAAGGTGCTCGAATTGGGCTACGGCGGCTACTACAATCCGCTCGTTGAGCGTAGTTTGTCGATGTGGAAATACCATTTCTCCCCTGCAAAGCTGGAATTCAGAGAAACACTGAATGAAGGCATTGAAACGATTTCGGATCTGCTAGGACCGACGCCATTGGAAGCGAAGTCCAAATATTCCGCAACGCTCAATCCGCTTCAAGACGAATATTATGTAAAAGCGATTATCGGAACTGATCATATTGATAAAACATTTGAAGAGTTCAAACAAAATTGGTTGAAATCCGGCGGAAAAGAGCTGCTGGAAGAAGCGACTAAAGTGTATCAAGAACGTCTAACTGCGAAATAAGGGTTGGTAACATTGTGATGTAACAGTAATAGGATCGGACTGCCGAGATGGTTGTTAGCCTTCGGGATGACAATTGGTCAGAGCAGTCCCTTGGTCTTGGCACGAAACGTTTATACTTCGAGATAAAAAGAAAGGATCTTTCTCATGCCCCCATCCAATACTGGGTTTCCCATTGTAATTCTTCCTGGCGATTATCCCGATCCGTCCATTGTACGCGTAGGGGACGACTATTACATGACCCACTCTTCATTCGATTATATGCCGGGACTGCTTGTATGGCATTCCCGCAATTTAACGGTATGGGAGCCTATCGGACACGCCGTTCATCAGCATGTGGGTTGTATTATGGCACCGGAAATCATCTGGCATGGCGGCCGATGGGCTCTCGACGATCGGCGAGCTCGAGAAGGTATATGAAGGCTGGCGCTACCCTAATGAATGGCGGACCGAAGGCTTTTATCTGGAGTCGCCCAAGATTACGTTTCAGAATGGATATTACTACATGACGTGCGCGCAAGGCGGAACGGCTGGTCCGGCAACCAGCCATATGATTATATCGGCCAGATCGGAATCGATTGATGGTCCTTGGGAGAACTCGCCCTATAATCCAATCGTACGAACCGAGAACCGCATGGAGCGCTGGTGGTCGAAAGGTCACGGAACCCTGGTGGATACGCCCGAGGGAGAATGGCACGTCATATATCATGCTTATGAAAATAACTATGCGACGCTTGGAAGACAGACGCTTATGGAGCCTGTGCAATGGGAAGATGATGGCTGGTTCCGAACGTCGGAGCAACTTGGCGTAAGCGATTTGCCATCGACCGGAGAAATCGCTTTATCCGACCGGTTCGAGTCAGACCGCTTGAAGTCGCATTGGCATTTCTATGGCCGTTCAACCGTGACCGGCTACAATGTCGGAAAAGGGAAACTAGAGTTGCAAGGACTTTCCGCTGAAATCGTCGAGCCTTTATTATGTATTCCATACCATCACGCGTATGAAGCTATCGTTTCCCTTCAATTGGATGCAAATACGGAAGGTCGCTTAAGCCTGTTCTACAAGCCTGGCTTCCAATGCGGTGTCGGCTTTAACGGCACGCATGTGTTTTCATTTCGCGATCAATATCGGTCTGAGAATACGGAAGTTTTCGAAAATGTCATCATGCTACGTATTGTAAACGATTCCCATGACGTCGATTTATATTATGGTTCAGACGGGTCTAATTGGAAGAAGCTGGACCATGGATTTGAAATGTCTGGGTTTCATAATAATGTGTTAGGGAAGTTTTTAAGTTTAAGAATCGCTTTGGATGCCGTTGGAAGCGGTAGGGCTTCATTTAGTCATTTCATTTACAACGGTCTTGATGGGAATGTACGGCAAGAGGAGGGCAAATAAACATGGACAACGTGACGAAGGCTCCCTTGTACAGAGATCCCTTTTATGACGGTGCGGCAGATCCTGTCGTTATCTGGAATAGAGAGGCCAAGGAATGGTGGATGTTATATACGAATCGCAGGGCGACGGCGGAGGATCGTAATGTTGCCTGGGTGTATGGAACGGATATTGGGGTAGCTTCATCCGTCGACGGCAAAGAGTGGGTATACAGAGGCACGATAGAAGGGTTAGACATTGAATGGGGAAGAAATACGTTTTGGGCTTCGGAAATCTATTGGCACGAGGGTACTTACCATATGTATGTTTCTTATATAAGAGGCGTGCCCGATCGTTGGGGGCATCAAGCGGATATGCTTCATTATACAAGCTCGAATCTTATCAAGTGGACATTTCAATCCAAATTGAAAATTAGCGACACCAATATCATAGACGCTTGCATTTATCAAATGCCGGACGGCATGTTCAGAATGTGGTTTAAGGAAAGCAATCACACATATGCCGCTGAGAGCAGCGATTTGTACGAATGGAAACGGATTGGACCGGTTATCGAGGGACGTTGGCATGAAGGGCCTAACGTATTCCAGTTCAAAGGGTTTTATTGGATGATCGTGGACGAGTGGAGAGGGCAGGGCGTATACCGCTCCGATGATTTGCTTCATTGGGGACGCAACGGGCTTATTCTCGATCAACCGGGTTCCCGGGAGGATGATGGCACAAACGGCCTTCATGCCGATGTTGTCGTTCAAGGTGAGCATGCGTACATCTTTTATTTCACGCATCCCGAGAGAACGAACGGTAACGAAGAGTCAACCTACGGAACAAGGCGATCATCGATACAAGCAGCCGAGTTGGAAGTTGTGGATGGCGTTCTCATTTGCAATCGGGATAAACCGTTCGATCTGAAGCTATTACCAGAATAATAGGAGGGTAAAAGAATATGCAGGCTTATTTATTTGTGCATTTTAAAGAAAAGAGAACGCCGGATGGTGAGCAGGTTTACTTCGGTGTCAGCACGGATGGCTTTAACTGGGAGAAAGTGAATGATGGAAATCCAGTGTTGTGGAGCTATTACGGCGACAAAGGCGTCAGAGATTTTACAATAACGAGAACAAAGGAAGGCAAGTTTGTTATTCTGGCCACAGATCTAAGTTTGTCATACGGTATGCTGAATCAATATAACCATTCATGGGGCGAAGCCGCCCGTAACGGGAGCAAATGTCTGTCACTTTGGGAGTCGGAAGACTTGATTCATTGGTCGGAGCAGAGGATGATCAAGCTCGGAGATGAAGATTTCGGCTGTTTATGGGCACCTGACATTATATATGACAACAAACAAGATGACTACGTTATTCATTGGTCATCGGCTCATGCTCGCAACAATTATGGATTCAAGGGAATTTTCTATTCCCGTACCAAAGATTTCAAAAATTTTACCAAAGCTCAATTGTTGTATCAAAAAGAAGACAGTGGCGTCATCGACTCCGCAATGTACGAGGAAGACGGAAGCTATTATATGTTCTTAAAGAGCGAACAAAACCCCGGCAAAAATATTCTAATGAAGTCGGAGGATATAACCGGTCCATTCAAGAGGGTGGATACGTTTGATAAAAGTATGGAAGATGTAGAGGCTGGATTATATGAAGCGCCAACGGCGGTAAAATTGGAAGATGGAAAATGGTGCCTGTTCCTGGATTTCTACGGTTGTTCGGCAGAGGAACAAGGCTATGTGCCGTTTATTGCAAACAGTTTGGCAAGCGGGAAGTTCGTAAGATCGGACAAATCCTTTACATTCCCATATGGCTTCAAGCACGGTACAATTCTGACCATTACGATGGAGGAATACGAAATATTAAAATCTTACCAAAAGATTCCTTCGGAATACTAGCCATACATGAGTAACCGAGCAGGGATGGACAGCGATGCTGCCTATTCCTGTTTTTGTCGGTTATTCTCTGAGTGATACGAAGCTTTTTCCTTTACAATTGGCGCTTCATCATGCAATCATAAATAGATACTACTTCCAAGTACAGGATAGGCAAAATTGACAAGAGGTCGTGTTGAGATGTTAAGTTTAAAGTTCGCGAGGAGCAGGAAGGCTTTGAAGAGCTTGCCGATTGGGATTCAGCTTTCCGTTCTTGTAGCCATTATATTCGTCATTGTCTTGGTCATTGTATATACTAATTATTTGAAAGCAGCTCAAGTTGTGGAGAAGAAAAACAGCGAATATCATATGGAGATGATTGCTCAAATAAATCAGACCATCGCTTCCAACACCGATGCAATTAAACGAATCTTACTAAGCATCGCTTACAATCCAAAAATTGTGCAGCCATATTTGAACGAGAAGGATCCTGTCAAAAAATATACCCAGTATACGCAATTAATGAGCTATATGGCAGACATGAGGAACATGAAGGACGGAATACTGGATATTGCCTTGATCGGCGGCGATGGAACAACGTTTATTTTAAATGGAGATGTCAATATTCTGACTCCGTTTATAGATGAAATACCAGAAAATCAATTTTTTAATTTTACAGGTTTGCAAAAGCTGCAAATTCATAACATTAACCGGGATGTTTTAATAGTGGGCAGTCCCATTAATCCAACGATAGATTTCGTTGACAACAAGAGATACGGCGTTATATTGATCGTGCTAGATGCCAAGACTATATTAGGATCCACGCCTAGTATGGTTAATATGGGAGGGAGCAAGCTTTATGCATTGGACCGCAACGGGAATGTGTTCTTTACCAATGATAAAGACGTAAAGACAGGCACGCCTTATTCACAGATCAGTTCTGCCGATTCGGACTCCAGCTTTTTTATTCAGAGGGGGGGGATTCCCGATATTGAGGGAGAGCTTGTGTTCAAGCTACCGAAAAGCGAATTGCTGCGGGGGCTGGAAGATATCCGCAAGCAATCGTTGCTGATCCTGCTTGCTTCCTTGCTGGTGCTGTCTATTCCGTTTTTACTTGTCATCAACAATATTTTGCGTCCACTAAAAAAGTTGATGCGATTCATGAACGACTTTAAGCTGGGGCATCTTCGTAATCTAAATAACCGGATCAGCCTTCATGGATATGCCGAGATCACGAGCATGGCAAGCGATTTCAATCGCATGCTGGACGAGATTGATACGTTAACCAAGCAACTGCTCGATAGCAATACGAAGCTTTATCGCGCTGAGCTTGTAAAGAAGCAGTCTGAATTGGCATTTCTGCAAAGCCAGATCAATCCGCATTTTTTATATAATACATTTGAGTCAATCAAAGGATTAGCCGTAGAAGAAGGTTCGGATAAAATTTTTCATATGGTGAAAGCGCTTGCTTTTGTTTTTCGATATAGCATCAAAGGCACGGATTTCGTAACGCTGCAGGAAGAATTGACGTTGGTCAAAAGCCATGTACACATCCAGCAAATCCGGTTCGGCAACCGGTTTCGCGTCACCTATTGCATTCCCGATGACTTGTTGTCCCACAAAGTTCCGAAGATGATTCTTCAGCCGCTGGTTGAGAACGCCATATTTCACGGTATCGAGCAACGGACTGGGAACGGGCTTCTCGAGATTACTGTCAAACAACTTGAGGAAAACCTTGTGCTGTCCATTTCAGACAATGGGATAGGCATAGACGAGGAGCAGCTTGGAGCGCTGAAGTCCAAATTGTCGGTTATACAGGATATGACGGACGATCAGAGGACGAATATCGGTCTCGTTAACGTCAATAACCGGATCAAATTGAACTATGGCGAAGCATTTGGTATAACCATTACAAGCAAATCTGACACTGGAACGATGGCGGTCATTAATCTACCGCTTCGGAGGGATAACGATGTATAAAGTGTTTCTTGTTGATGATGAGGAGCTGGTCATTAAAAGTTTGATCGCAAGCGTCGAATGGGGGGCGTACGGATTCGAAATAACCGGTTACGCATTAAGCGGGTCGGAGGCATTCGATGCGATTCAGGCAATCGAACCACACCTTGTTTTTACTGATATTCGTATGCCCGGGATTAGTGGATTGGAGCTTATCAAGCAGTTAAAGGATACATCTTCTAGAGCGCTGGTCATCGTGCTCAGTGGATATGCCGAATTTGCGCTTGCCCAAAAAGCGATCAATTACGGAGCTTTCGGCTATTGCTTAAAGCCGTTTGACGAAATCGAAATTTCCGGTTTTCTCAAGAATGCCGCAAAACTCATAAAAGATAAAGAAATGACCAAAGACGTAAATATCTTTGAAAACTTGGAAACGGGATCTCCGGAATATGCGGAGCAGCTGAAGAAAATGCTGCTTGCCGCGGGAATCATTCAGAAGAGTGAAGAGGTGGATCGGAACTTTACGGCTGGATTGGGCTCCTCCGTCCTCGTTTGCGATGGTACGATGTCAAGCAAATCGCGGCCGGGAGCTCAGCAAGTAAGGAACAGGTCATTCAAAGGCATATTGCAATATGTTGACGAGCATTATCGCGAAGACCTTACGATTTCATTTTTATCGGAGCAATTTAATGTCAACGCCAATTATATTAGTCAATTGTTTAGGAAAGAAATGGGTACGACCTTTACGCAATATATAACCGCGCTGCGAATGGATTATGCTTGCCGCCTTTTGTCGGAAACGGATATGCCGATCAATGAGGTTGCGGAGCAGTCGGGATACAGCGACTATTTTTATTTTACCCGAATCTTTAAGCGTGCGAAGGGTACGACCCCAAGCAGTTATCGGGCATCAACTCTATACTGACTTTCAAATCCCGTCATTGACGGGGTTTTTTCTTTACTATTGATAAAGATTAGAAGAACATGGACGATTATTAGCACCATTAGACAAGCAACGCAATTAAACAATAAATTGTCCATATTTCCCTAATTGAGCTAAATACTCATGCGGAAAGATTTTATATATGATAACTTGTAAAGCGCTTTCAATAAATGGGATTAGCGAGGTGTATGGCGAGTGAGCAGCGTAGTGACCTATGCTGCCCCGATGGGGGCGGTTTTGCTAGATGAATTTAAAGTAAAGGTACGGGTTCCCGGCGAGGCTTGGCAGCATGTGCCTGTCTATAAGGTCAAGGTAGATATGCACGATGTGCGGGAAGCATCCATGTCTAGTTTCGATATGGAGGGAACTATCGAAGCGGAGATTACGTACCGTCGAGGTAAATTGAAGGATGTTGCTATTCGACCTTTGTCGCATTCTATTCATTACGCAGTCGAAGAGGACACCATTCGATTGACGCTCAATCAACCAAGAAAGCTAGTTATCGAATGCAATGGCGAACGTTTCGGCAATTTGCATCTATTTGCGAACCCTATAGAGACGGATGCACCGAATCCCGACGATTCGAATGTGCTCGCGATTCAGCCGGGAATTCATCGCTTACCGGATATTTTACAACAGTTCAATAATAGTAAGAACGAACATCAAGCTCCTGATATTTTGTATTTTGCACCGGGCATGCACTATATCGAAGAGATGGTGCTTCCCGTTTCATCGGGCAAGACGGTCTATATCGCAGGCGGCGCTATTCTCGTCGGCTCGATCGTATGCGATCATGTGAGGGACGTTGTCATTCGGGGGCGCGGGTTTATCTACCTAGCCGATTTCCCTCGTTTTTCGGCATTTCGGGGTGTTAGGGTCATCTTCTCCGAGAATATTGCAATAGAAGGGATTACGGTCATCGACCCGCCGCATTACAGCGTTTTTATTGGAAAATCGCAAGGAATCTCGATCTGGAATTTCAAGTCGTTTAGCACGCGAGGCTGGTCGGATGGCATCGATATCATGTCAAGCGAGCGGATTCACATTGACGATATCTTTATGCGGAATTCAGACGATTGCATAGCCGTTTACGGTTCGCGCTGGGATTTCTACGGGGACACCAGAGGGGTAACGGTGCGGAATTCCATTCTTTGGGCCGATGTTGCTCATCCCATCATGATTGGCACACATGGAGATCATCATCGCAATGGCGATGTTATCGAAGAGCTTCGATTCGAAAATATTGACATTCTTGAACACCATGAGCCTCAACCCAACTATTGGGGAGCCATGGCTATTAACGCGGGGGACCGGAATACAGTTCGGAATGTTGTATTCGAGAACATTCGCGTGGAAGCGATCGAGCAGGGGCAATTGCTCGATATCCGCGTCGTTCATAACGAGGATTATAATCCCGTGCCTGGCAATCGAATCGAAAATGTTGTATTTCGAGACATTCATTACGCTGGTAAAACGCCGCATCCGTCCCGAATACATGGGTTCGATAATGAACGCATTGTAGATGGCGTCCTGTTCCATAACTTACGGTTCGGGGATGAACGCGTGGAGGGAACCGGCCACCGAGCTCTTGATATAAACGGTTATGTCCGCAATATCGTATTCGTCAAGGAATAAACAGACAATGTAAATGAGGGGAAGAAGGACAATGGGCAATACGGGAAAAATTTCGATTTATACAAAAGACCAGGGGGCTGCTTTGGGCGATCTATTCGGCATTTTTTTCGAGGATATCAATCATGCCGCGGATGGTGGTCTATACGCCGAGATGGTTCGAAACCGTTCTTTCGAATTCGATCCAATTGACCGGCATGATTATAATGGCTTAACAGCGTGGGAGAAGGTAGAACTTGGAGAAGGGAAAAGCAGCATACAAGTGGAGCAGGAGCACCCCATCCATCCACGCAACCCTCATTACGTTGCGGTTGAGATCATAGAGGCTGGAGAAGGCGTAGGCATTAAAAATCTGGGCTTCAATTCAGGATTGCCATATCGCCAAGGTGAAACATATGCGTTCTCCATGTACGCCAGTCGGAGCGCAAGCTTCGATGAGCCTGTAGCCGTAAGGCTGGAAGGGATTGACGGTACGGTATACGGCGAAGCGAAGGTAATGGTTACATCGGAGTGGACGAAATACGAGGTTGTCGTTGCGTCATCGGCTACCGACTTCAGCGGCAGGCTGGCAGTTGTGACAAAGGGAAATGGCACCCTATATTTGGACATGATCTCGCTCTTCCCGACCAATACGTTTCGGAACAGAACGGGGGGACTGCGAGAGGACATCGCGACAATGTTGGCCGATCTGAAGCCGAAATTTATGCGTTTTCCTGGCGGTTGCCTTATTCATGACGGCTCTTTAAACGCCGAGGACCGTGACTCCATGTACAGATGGAAAAACACGATCGGGCCTGTCGAACAAAGACCGCCGCGCAAGAACAACTGGCGATATCATCAGACGCTGGGGCTCGGTTATTTCGAGTATTTTCAATTTTGCGAAGATATTGGAGCAAAGCCCATTCCAATTTTGCCTGCGGGCTCTGATCCGCATAGCCAACGCTTTGTTCCGATTGATGAGTTGGGACCATGGATTGACGATGCACTCGATCTGATCGAATTTGCGAACGGCGACGCTTCGACCGAGTGGGGCAGCTTGCGCGCGCTGCTCGGGCATCCAGAGCCTTTCAACCTGGAGTATATCGGTATTGGCAATGAAGAGATCGGGGAGCAGTTCTTCGAACGGTATACTTATTTCCATCAGGCGATTAAAGCGAAATATCCCGACATTCAGATTATCAATTCAAGTGGGCCGTTCGCTGCCGGGGGCGAATATGAACGCGGATGGCGTTCCGCGCGGGACAACGGCTCGGATTTCGTGGACGAACATTATTATCAATCTCCGGACTGGTTGCTGGCTCATTATCACCGATATGATTCATTCAGCGCCGACGATCCTAAGGTGTTCCTCGGGGAATACGCTTCATGGGGCAATACATACTACAACGCGCTTGCGGAAGCCGCATTTATGACCGGACTCGAGAAGAATGCTCATGCCGTCGGATTGGCGTGTTATGCGCCGCTTCTTTGCAACATCGATTATGTGAACTGGAAACCGGATTTGATTTGGTTCAATAATCATCAAGTTTTCGGTACGGCCAACTATTATGTTCAGCAAATGTTCATGCACCATCAAGGAGACCATTTGCTGCGCATGGTTACCGACGGGTTCGCAGTTCCAGCCCAACCTGCCGGAAATAAAGAACGAATTGAAGGTAAGTTGCTAGTGGGGGCGAATCTCAATGAAGTTGTTTACCGCCATATTCGCTTGATTAACCACGAGACTGGTGAAGTGAAGACGCTGACCGGCAAGGTCGAAATAGGCGAGACGGAAGAAGATCGACGCCACCGTTCTGAATTTGGCCGCAATGCGGTAGTCGGCGAAACTGGCTTGAAGAGCTATTCGCTGAGCATGAAGGCGATAAGGAAAAATGGCTCGAGAGGGTTTATCATATTTTTGGGGTTTCAGGATGAAGCCAATTATGTGGTGTGGGAAGCGGGCAGCCACTCCAATCAGGAATCGATGGTTCATGCCGGCTCGAAAGGGTACAGAGGTTGTCTGACGCAAAGCCTGTTCTCGCCGGAGACTGGCGTGGAATATCACCTGGAAGTGCGAGTAGATGGACGGAGGATACGCACCTATGTCGACGGCGCTTTGATCAATGATACGGAACACATTGCACCAGTCATTGAACCCCTATACTGTTCTGCCAGTATTGAAGAGGCAACCGGAGATGTTATTGTCAAAGCCGTGAACGTACAGGATGTCGACGTTCAAGCGCAGCTCCAATTTGCCGACTTGCATTCGGACAGCCTTTTGATGGATGTATATGATATGTCTGGTTACGGTCTGGATGAGATGAACAGCTTGGAGGCGCCGGCTAAAATTGTACCCAAGTATAAGAGGATGCAAACGCCAGGCAATCAAGTAAGCTACGATTTCCCTAAGCATTCAGTTACTGTGTTCCGCGTTAGGAAAGGATGATCGCTCTTTATTTTTCGAAAGAATCCACTTAGGATTTCGATTAAATAACAATTCAGAGAATGATGCTGTTCAGTACGGCATCATTCTCATGATGTGAGACTACATCCCGGGTAATGGACAACTGGTGAAAGATATGAAAACAACTGACATGATGGTTAGTCAAGTGATTCGAAGTATTATTATTTTGTAGAAGAAGCCAACATATAAACATTTCGATAAATTGTCTCTACATTTTTGGTTATAAGAACCATTGATAGGGGGTGATTTTTATGATTGGGATTGTAAGCGTTTTCTTAATTGTAATGGTTTAGGGGAAGAGAGTAAATTAAAAGAATTTTAAAATTGGAGGAACGAAATGAAAATCGTAAATGTTATTATGCAATCGCGCAGGCTGATAGCCCTGATTCTATCCCTGATCATGCTGTTCTCTCTGGCATTGCCTGTGCAAGGCGAAGAATCCGCAGGTTCAGGCGTGTCGGTTACGGAAGCAACTTACGGGCAGACTGTCACGGAGTCAACTTACGAAAGTTCCCCGAAGCCGATCGTTTACGAGTTTGAAGGGAATGCCAATAGCTCTGACGGAGCGGCTAATGGTACGGTCACAGGCACTCCCGCATACGTGGACGGGGTAGTCGGGCAAGCCATCCAGCTGAATGGAACATCCTCTTACGTGACGCTGCCGGCTGAGCATCCGATGTCTGACTATGAAGCCATTACCATATCTACATGGGTGAAATGGAATGGAGGAAGCAACTGGCAGAGGATTTTCGACTTCGGCAAAGGCACAAGCAATTATATGTTCCTGACACCGAAAAGAGGGACACTTATGCGGTTCGCCATTATAAACGGTGGCTCCGAGAAAGTTTTGGATACGCCGCAGCTCCCAGTAGGACAGTGGACTCATGTGGCTCTGACGCTGGGCGGTGGAGGAGCTACACTTTATGTAAACGGGGAAGCAAAAGCAACGAATAGCAATGTTGCGATTAAGCCAAGTGATTTTGCGCCGAATTTGAACTATATCGGGAAAAGCCAGTTCGCTAGTGATCCGTTGTTTAACGGCTTGATTGATGAATTCAGTATCTACGACTATGCCCTAAGCGCGGCCGAGATTGAGAGGGTATACAAGGGGACCCAGTTCTATTCCGTGCTTCATCAAGCCGCCAATATGATTGCGGCCGGACAGCAATACTACTCGGACGAAACCTGGGCTATACTGCTGGAAGCAAACAGTCGCGCACTGGCGTTGAAAGCAGATCGGGAAGCCAGTCAAGATCAGATAGACGCCATGGCGGCAGAATTGCTTGCTGCGATTCAGGGTCTCGCCGAGCCTTTGCCGACCTTCGTCAACAACACGGGTACAGAGCTTGTTCATCCTGCCGTCAGTGTGGCGCCAGCGGATCTGTTTCGTATACGGGAGCATATCCGCAACAAAGAACAGCCGTGGTACGGTTATTTTGAAAATTTTGCGGCCAGTTCGTTCGCGTCCAAATCGTACGGAATCAGAATCGATAAAAATCCGTCCGCCGGTTTTGACGCGCTTGAGGCGAACTACACCTACGACAGCTATAGCACCAGCCTCTTTAATGGGGCAATGACGCAGGATGCCCTTGCAGCGTACTATCAGGCGATCATGTATTTCATGACAGGAGATCCCGACTATCGGGAAAAAGCGATGCGGATCGTCCTGCTGTGGGGCAGCCTAGATCCGTCTAAAGCGAAGTATGTGACGGATGCGCATATTCATCAGGGACGACCCATGTACTATATGAATGCTGCTGCGGAATTGCTGCGTTATACGAGTACTGGTCACGAAGAGCTGAAATGGAAGGATGAGTATTCACAAAAATATAGCGATAACTTTCAGAAACCGGCGCTCAGTCTCTGGATGGAGCGAAATACCAACTGGATGAATCAACACCAAACTTCTGTCATGGCAACATTATCCTCCTATATTTTCATGGATAACAAGGTGGATTACGAGCGTGTGTTAGAGTGGGCGACAATAAACGCCAGCACTCCATCTGGGCACGCATACCATAACGGTGCGATAGCCAACGCCATGTTTGAATACTCCACGGACAGCAAAGGGAATGTGCTGGACGAGCCTGTCGTGGCGATCAAAGAAATGGTAAGGGATCAACCGCATTCGTTCGATAACGTGATGAACTTGTCCATTCTGGCTCAAATCATTTCGGCACAAGGCACTTCACTCGACCCAGTCAACGGGACAGCTACTGTGGCCAGTGATGGAGTGGACGTCTATTCATTCTTGAACGACCGGCTTATCAAAGGCATCAATACCTATTATAAATACAATCTGGGATACGCTATTCCATTCAATGACGGCTTGAATAATTCAGTTAGCGCAGACAGACGGGGACGCCTTGGCGCCAGCGAGGACTACTACTACATCTATAAGTATGGCAAGGGCTATACGGATAACAATCCCGACTTTAAGTATGTAGCCGAAGCGATGAATAAGTATTGGGAAATTTATGGTTTGAGAACCAGCGATTTGTGGCTCTATATTCCTGATGGTGCTTTAGGCACACCCGTACCTGCAGTTATTGCCCATGAGAATGGGAGCACGATTCCGTACCAGTTTGAAACACATTTTACCCCGTTAGACAGCGGCATTACGAGAACAAACGATTCGATCCTCATCGAGGCCGAAGAAGCCGGCTCCCTATTCGCTGTTCCTAGTGTGGGCATCTGGCGTAATGGTGACTTGGCGTTCCGAATCAAGAGCAATGCGATTACGACGCTGAAGTTCCATGGCGATATTGGCAAAGAGCCGTTCGCCACGGTTAACCTGCCCGATACCGGAGGGGAATGGAAGTATGTGATCGTCAACTTGGCAAGTGTGCCTAGCCCCGCTTTCCAAGCAGACTCCATGATCTATTTCAATGTATACGGCAAGACGGGGGAATATGTCGAGTTTGATCATCTATTGCTCAACAGCACAACGGTGAAAGCCCCTCTCTTCAAGGGAGCCGTAAACGAGCTGCAACTGGACTCTTATACGTCGGCGCGGCTGCAATATGATTTGTCCAATTCCGCAAGCAATGCAGGACAAACCATAACATACAGCATAGTCGAAGATAACACCGAATTTGTTAGCCATGCAAATATGACCGTAGATAGCAACGGCATACTGTCGGGGAACATTCCGCCATCCATCCCAATGGGTGATTATTCATTCTATGTGTCGGCATCTAATGGCACAGCCATGAATATTTTGGCGGTCACCGTCTCGGTCACAGGCAGCTATAGTGAAGCGATTAAAAATGTAATCCAAGCTTATGATCCTGCTCAAGTGTATGAAACAGCTAGCTATACCGTATTCCGGACGAAGTATGAAGCTGCGCTGACTCTTGTCGAATCCGGCGACGCGGCTGCCATGAATCAGGCATTGCTTGATCTGAAGGAAGCTGTGAGCGGGTTGCGCCTGTTAAATCCGTTGATAGCGGATGGAGCCCTTGATTTAACGGGAATCGCAGTCGGGGCGCCGGACAGCCCCAATGTCAATCCGGCATTTTTAGTAGACTATGATGGCTCAGGTATTCCTATCAGATGGATAGTTGACGAGAAGCAGTTTACATTGGATTTCGGTGAGGATTTTAAGGTAAAGCCCAGCAAGTTCCTGATGTTGCCCGACTTTGGCTTCCCGGCACGGTCAGAGGGAGCAATCATTCTGGCATCCAATGACTATACGAACTGGGTGCGAATCTCCGACGATATATCGGAATATACCACAGATTGGTTCACTTATTCGGTAAAAGACGAGTACAAAAATACCGGATTCCGTTATTTTAGAATGAAGGATCTTACCGCCGGCGTATTAAACAAGGATGATTATACGGAGGACCAACCGTTCTATATCTCTGATCTCCATATTTTTGGCGAACGCTTTGAAACGGGCAATGTGTTGAAAGATATAAGCTTGAAACTGGAAGCCGTTGCGCCTGTCCAGGATACGCTCGATATCCCGCCTAGTGCCGTCATAGGCGATAAGGTGATTCTCACATTCAAAGCAGATGAACTGATCGGTAATGTTCGGGCCACCATTCAGGGTGAGACGGTTGGCGTGACAAATAACGGGGATGGTTCCTATACCGCTGAGTATGTTGTTCATGCCGGATCGAAGTCAGGCTATGCTGAGCTTTCCATTGATTATACCTTTGCAGACGGTACACCGGCCTATACTGTCTACAGCTACCCGGAGAAATACATTACGAATGTGAATAACGCACAAGTGTCCCAGAAAGTGTTGATTTCCAATACTTCCAATGAGATTAATGTGAGAGCTGAAGCACAATTAAGCGGTTCAAGCAATACGTTGGACGCGACTGAAGCTACTTACTTGTTCGATGGCAAAATATCAACCTTCGCCGACGTAAGATATAATGGTAACGCTTACGGTTACTACGACATTGATTTCGGCGCGAGCAACAATAACAAGCTGATGCAGCTTGACCGAATCGAAATTTTGAACCGTAGCGGCTTTCCTGGCAGGGCAGCAGCTGTGAATGTAAGTGCTTCTGATGATGGAGTAAACTGGCGAATGATTTCCGAAACATCGAAAGGCTATAGCTATGATATCTGGCAGCCGATTAAAGCGAAGGATCAATTTAAGGATTACGCCTTCCGATATTTCCGTATTTATGGAGGAGCCTGGTATGGAAATATATCGGAACTACGTATGTTTGGGAAAGTCGGCGAGGATCTGAAGCGCTACGATCCTACGTATACGATCACGACATCGTCGAGTGATCCGGCGGCAGGAACGACCTTGGTTTATGTCAATTCGAACGGCCTTCCGCCTGCTCCAGCGCCGACAGGGAATGAGGGAACCTCGCTGACGGTGCATGGCGATCAAACGTCCGTTACCGTGGTGGCGAAGCCGGCTGAAGGCTATGAATTCGTCAAATGGGTGGAGCCGACGATCACCTATGGGATGACGGCAGATTATTTATGGTCGGAATACCCCGTGTTCAACCTGACAACCTATTCAGGCGGTTATTTGGGCGGCGGAAAAACGTACAATGTAGTCAGAGACTGGCATTTGAAGGCGGTGTTCAGAAATATCTCAGCTCCTGCTGATGCAACTTTCGTTGCAGACGTTACGGACCCGACCAACGGCGACGTCACCTTAACGATCAGCTATCCGGATGACACTGCGGTGAAGGAATACAAAGTAGGCGACAGTGGCGAATGGATCGCGTACAGTGGTCCGGTGGTTATGTCCGAAAACGTTACGGTGTTTGCACGGGGAACGGATGCTGTGGGCAATATTTCGAATGTCAGCAGCTATGCGGTCGGCAATATCGACAAGATCTCTCCAACGGCAACCGTGGCTTACAATGGACCGTCCACGATAGATCATACTGTGATAGCTACGATTATGCCAAGCGAGTCGGTATCCATTACAAACAATGGCAGTTCAGAAAGTTATACGTTCATTAGGAATGGCAGCTTCACATTCGAGTTTGTCGATGCGGCCGGAAACCAAGGTTCGGTTGCCGCGACAGTAAACAATATCCCAGCAAAGAGCACAGGTGTACCAGGCAAACCAGTTCTGTCCGACGACAATGGGTATGATACAGGTCAGCAGGACGGCAATTACAATATTATCATGAATATGTGGTACGGAAATAATGGCAGGATCTACAAGCTTTACGAGAATGACGTATTAATCGATACCAAAATTTTAAAGGATGACTCCCCGAGCGCTCAGAAAGAGATAACTTCCATTGCAAATAAGCTGAATGGGACCTATGCATATCGCGTGGAGCTGACCAATGCGTATGGGACAACAACAAGCAGTACGCACACGGTAAACGTAACGCATGCAGCGCCGGCCAAACCGGTATTATCTGTAAATAACTGGGACGGCGACGGGGATTTCAATGTCAGCATGAATATGTGGTGGGGCACCAATGGTACAACGTACAATTTGTTCGAAAATGGCGTTCTCATCCATACGCAAGAGTTGACGAGCAATACACCGTCTGCCCAATCGGCAGTAACCGCTATTACGGATCGGATGATTGGCATATATGAATATCGCGCGGAACTCATCAACTATGCTGGTGCAATCTCCAGCGATACGATGACTGTTACTGTGACCAAGTAAGGTTTCGGTCCGGTCATTCAGGCAACAATGGTCAATTAGGATATCATTAATAATCGTACTAGTTTCGGGAGGAAGGCCTTAATGCCTTCCTCCTTTAATAAATCGGGGGCGGAATTGCAATATTTTCATGGAAAAAGAATAAAAGGAGGGTAATAAAATAATGAGTAGAAAGCGTTTTCGACAATTTGTTTCCTGCATTCTTTGCGCTATGTTGGTCGTTTCGGGCGTTATCTTCGTTGGCGGCCAGACAGCGAAAGCGGCTATTTCGCCGCTTATTACTTCTTACAAGCCTCAGGTCGTAAATACCGATGTCAATGCGTCTTATATTGATTCTTCCGGGAACACGATATCGGCAATCATCCACCATCCGGGCATTGCAATGAGACAGGCAGATTTGGACAATATGCGCGATCATGTAAGAGCGGGCGACGAGCCTTGGAACACGGCATTTAATACCTTTTCCAGCAAACCCCAATCCAGCGAAAATCCAAGAATTTATTATGAATCCGGGTATGATTTATTCGTCAATGTTCCGGGTCCATGGGCCTTTACGGACGCAAACGGCGTATATCGGTCCAATCCCAGCGATTATGTAGGTACTCGGGCCAATACGGATTCCGAAACCGCTTTCATACAGGCGATTATGTGGTATGTTACCGGTAATGAAACGTATCGCTCGAATGCCATGACGATCATCAGAAATTACGCAGCAATACAGTCTGTTGTTAAACATACGAACTTCCGTTTTGCAACGTCGACTTATTTGCTTGCGGCAGCGGCAGAAATTTTGCGCTATTCCGATACGCCGACGCAGAGTCTGAAATGGTCGGATACCGATACTCAAAATTTCACAAATATGATGGAGCTTCTTAGAAACACTTATGATCAATCTGAGGATCCTAATCAAGCCCATAATTTCTTCATGAATCAGCATCAGTTTGCCATCATGGGGATGATTGCGCGAGCTATCTTTAACAATGACCTGCAGCTTTATGCGGAGGCCGTGGAAGCAACGACAGTTAACTCAGCAGGTAACCCGGGAGGAAGAAACGGTTCGATCAAGCATCAGATGCGGTGGATGACGGCCAATGAAATAACAGGAGAACCGTTGGCTCCATTGGATTACCACGTGCAGTTAATGGAAATGGGGCGCGATGCGGGACATACTTACGGCAATGTCGGTGGACTGTCTACATTGGTGAAAACCATCGATGCCCAAGGTACGAAAGTTGACCCGATGAATGGAACGATTTCTACTGCTTCGAATGCGGTCAATGTATTCAATTTCCTAGATGATCGGTTATTGGCAGGAGTGACATACACTCTGAAGTATCATCTTGGTCATGATGTTTTATGGACCCCTGCGTACTCGGACGGATACACAGCTGGAGCCGCATATTATGACAAAATCAACTCGGACGGCAGGGGCAGAATCGATCCTTACTTAAGTGTTTTATATAACTATTATAAATATATGGAACAAAGGGATATGACCCAAGAAAAATATAAATACCTGGCCTATGCCTATGAAACGGGAATGCCAGAAGTTGCTGCGAAGGATTATCCGCTTGCTACTTTGTTGTACACACCTGATGCAGCACAAACAGTGGGCCTGAGCAACCAGATCACTTTAGGCTCAATATCGGGCTTGACAGCAACGGCAGCAGGCCCGGCTACGATCAACTTAAGTTGGACGGCTGTACCGGGAGCACTGGGATATAACTTATATAGATCACTAACAGCAGAGGGAACTTATACAAAGATTAATAGTGCACCATTTACAGCAGCCTCTTATAGCAATACCGGGTTAGAATCGAATATGATTTACTATTATCAGGTAAGCGTAGCCGGGGGATCGACGTCAGCTGTCGTATCCGCGGCAACGGGAGGAACCGGAGTTCCGATTTTGGATGCAAGCAGTTATACCATTATGCTGAATGATACACATATGACGGTATTAACGGTCATGGATTCGGACAGGAGCGTTCAGGATCTTACAGCTCAAGCGAGTTATTCATCATCTAACCCGGCCGTGGCAACAGTGAATGCAGGAGGCGTAGTTACGGGTGTAAGTTTAGGTACGGCTACGATTACAGCTACCTACAATGGACAGAATTACAATGCCGCCGTAAAAGTAGTCATGGATACTAACTTAAATACCTGGTATAAATTTGACGAAACGAGCGGTACTACGGCCGTGGACTCGTCCGGCTACGGAAATAACGGAACGGTTATTGGCGGAAGCAATGCAACATGGGCGGCAGGCAAATACGGTAATGCGATTAACTTTGGAGGAACGAATACGACAGCAGCTTATGTAGCATTGCCAAGCCATATTGTAGATCGATTGAATAGTATGACATTTTCAGCTTGGGTGAAGTCCAGCAATACGGCCGATGCAATCAGCTTATTTACGGCTGGGCCGGCAGCTGCCGCGACGCCAACGAAATATATGATGATGCTGCTTAATGGAAGTCGATTTACGATTACCGCTAATGGTAATACGGCGGAACAGAATATTTCGCAAGGCAGCAATTTAACGGCGAATACATGGAAGCATATTGCGGTAACTTTATCAGGAAGTACCGGTATTCTCTATATCGACGGAGTTCAGGCAGCAACAAATACGGGTATGACGTTTAAGCCTTCCGATCTGGCACCGACGACCAGTGGAAACTTTATTGGAAAATCGGAATGGGCAGGTGATAAATATTTGAAGGGGCAGATTGATGATTTCCGAATCTATAACCGTGTTTTAAGCTCGTCTGAAATTGCTGGCGTAATGAATGGGCAAACATTGGCAACCGTTCCTGCAACGCCAACAGGGGTAACGGCGATAACAGCGGATTACAGTTCAATCAACTTAAGCTGGTCAGCCGTATCAGGTGTAACTGGTTATCATGTCTACATGTCTACTTCTTCAGCAGTGAATGCGATATATACAAACTTAAATTCGGATGCTATTAGCGGAACAACATTTGCCGTCCGTGGATTACAGGCGAATACAACCTACTATTTTAAAGTCAAGGCAGTCAATGCGGTAGGAGATTCAGGTATTTCATCTATTGCTTCAGCAGCAACCCTAAATAATATGCCGGATTCCAGTCTGCTCACTTGGTATAAATTTGACGAAACGAGCGGTACTACGGCCGTGGACTCGTCCGGCTACGGAAATAACGGAACGGTTATTGGCGGAAGCAATGCAACATGGGCGGCAGGCAAATACGGTAATGCAATTAACTTTGGAGGAACGAATACGACAGCAGCTTATGTAGCATTGCCAAGCCATATTGTAGATCGATTGAATAGTATGACATTTTCAGCTTGGGTGAAGTCCAGCAATACGGCCGATGCAATCAGCTTATTTACGGCTGGGCCGGCAGCTGCCGCGACGCCAACGAAATATATGATGATGCTGCTTAATGGAAGTCGATTTACGATTACTGCTAATGGTAATACGGCGGAACAGAATATTTCGCAAGGCAGCAATTTAACGGCGAATACATGGAAGCATATTGCGGTAACTTTATCAGGAAGTACTGGTATTCTCTATATCGACGGAGTTCAGGCAGCAACAAATACGGGTATGACGTTTAAGCCTTCCGATCTGGCACCGACGACCAGTGGAAACTTTATTGGAAAATCGGAATGGGCAGGTGATAAATATTTGAAGGGGCAGATTGATGACTTCAGAATCTACAACCGTGTTATTAGCGCATCAGAAGTTACGAGTGTAATGAATGGGGGAACTTTGGCAGTGTCGACAATGCCGACAGGCGCATCAGCCAGCGGCGGGCCTTATACAACGATTGTTACAGATGTAATTGGAACAAGCTATACTGATTCAGGCCTGACGGCAGGTGAGATTGCTTCCTTTGCTCTTTAATTTTGAGAGCTTGAAAATTTGTGGTAAGCTAAAGACCGCTCTTATGGAGGAGCGGTCTTTATTTACGAGGAGATACAATTGTTATCATACACTGTTATGGTGGTAAGGGGACCAGACTATGAAAACTTCCCGCATGTTTCGTAAAAGTATTCAGAGCAAATTTTTTATTGCTTTCTTACTTGTAATGATCATTCCAACTACTGCGCTTAGCGTGAGCTCCTACTTCTTGTCCGTGAAAATTGTGAAAGAAAAGGTCAGTCAATCCTTTCAAGAAAACTTATTGTATATTGGGAATTCAACAGAAAAGGAGCTTGCAGGCATTGAAAAGATTACGGAGTTGATCTACATCAACGAGGATATCCAGCATGCCATAACGGCCGATAACAGCAACAATATTGAGTTCTATATGAATTTGAAAAGAGTCGATCAAGTTTTTGATAATATATCGTTTTACTCGAACTATTACTCCTATATTACATCCCTCTTTGTATTCGGAAAAAATGGCAGTCAGTTTACTTATGGCAATGATGCCTATACCATTAACACCGATGACATTCAAACCTCAGCATGGTATAAAACCATGCTTGAATTAAACGGAAAAGTCCTTTGGCTAGGCGTTCACGACAATGACAACGACTTCAGGAGAAATCAGGTGTTTTCAATTGCCAGAGTCATTAACGATACGAATCACAATAACATCGGAGCTATCTATTTGAATTTGAGTACGAAAGTATTTACGGATATTTTAAGCAAGGCTTCGCTAAAGACGCAAAGTCAAATTTATGTGGTGGATCAACGTGGAAGAATCGTGTTTCCCGAACAGCAAAGCACCAAAACGTTACAATCAGAAGGAATTAGCCTTCCAGATCATATCAAAGAATCAGGCCTTGAAATCAAGAAGGATGGACAAACATTTCTTACTTCTTCTTATAAAATCGAGGAGTATGGTTGGAAAATCATTCAGATGGTGCCCGTTGAGGCGCTGACCAAAGATAATAAAATCATCATTAACGTAACGGCAATCGTGTTTCTAATTTCGTTTTTATTTACGGGAATCCTCTGGTACCTAGTTTCAAGAAATATCGTGCTTCCCATCAAACATTTGATTTCTACGATGAAAGAACTGAGGGGCTCTAATCTTGATGTGAAAGTTAATGTAACGAGTACAGATGAAATCGGCCTGTTAAGCGTAACTTATAATTACATGATCCAGCGGATTAACGCGTTATTCAATCAGGTCGTTGAGGAAGAAAAGCAAAAAAGGAACGCCGAAATCAAAGCACTTCAAGGACAGATTAATCCTCATTTTCTCTATAACACGCTGAACACGATCCGCTGGATGGCGATTATTCAGAAAGCAGATGGGATTAAAGAGGTTGTTGATGCATTAGGCCGTTTGCTGAAAAACACGTTCAGACAGCCCACCTCGATGATTACGTTGGGTGAAGAGATTGTTATGATCAAAGACTATATATTCATTCAGCAAACGAGATATCGGGACAAGTTTCAAGTTAATTATGAGGTGGAAGAACCGTTCTATGCTGCGGAATGCGTTAAATTTATTTTGCAGCCGATTGTCGAGAATGCGATATTTCATGGGATTGAACCCAAGGAAGGGCCTGGAGTCATCACAATTAAGGTGTGTGCCGAGGATTCTGTGCTCCAGATAACGGTAGAGGATAACGGTGTTGGCATGTCGGATGAACAAATATCGGAAACGATGAAATTCCGTCACCCGAATCGGGAGAACAGCAATGGGATTGGCGTACAAAATGTTCATAATCGCATTCAAATGATATATGGCGAGAAGTTTGGTTTGCACATCGAAAGCAAACCCTTATGTTATACGAAGGTTCATATCACACTCCCATTATCCTTTAACCAAAATCCGAACGATACTGAAATAAGGTGAGATTACCGATGATTAAAGTACTTATTGTTGACGATGAAGCGTTAGTTCGTATAGGCATCAAGACGATTATCCCATGGGAAGAACTTGGGCTAGAACTTATTGGGGAAGCAGAGAACGGAAAAAAAGCATTGGAGATGGCCAGGGAGCACGTCCCTGACATTATCCTAACGGATATCAAAATGCCGATCATGACGGGCATAGAGCTGCTAAAGGCGTTGAAGCGGGAAGACCACCCGGCTAAGTTTATTATTCTTAGCGCCCATGATGATCTCGAATTCGTCAAAGAAGCGATGAAGAACGGAGCCGAGGATTACATCCTAAAACTAGAATTGGAATCCGAACAACTCATTAGCATATTAAAGGAATTAAAGACGTTAATCTTGACATCAAGCAGCGAGCAAGTATATGTCTCAACTGCAGGGCCTGCCTATCATGCTCCTCTTCACAAAGAAAAGCTCTTTAAAGATATGCTGCTCGGCGTTGTTAAGACACAATCCGAGATCCTCCATCAATTAGAGGTGAATAGGTTAACGTTCCCGGAGGAGCAGTTGGTATGTCTCATTATTGAAGTCGATGATGCGTCCATTTATCTAAAATATGGCGAATCTCCGCATCTGCTCGATTATTCCGTATTGAATATTTTGGAGGAGGTGCTGTCCAGTTACGCATACGGACATGTCGTCAGCCTTCAACTGAAGCAGTTTATTGCGGTGTTGTCGTTGCGGCCAAAGGGGGATGCGAAGTCCTCCGAAGGGTTGGAAGAGTTAATGGCAAATTTACGGATCACGCTGCGCAAATATTTAAGCACTTCGGTCAGTATCGGGATCAGCGAAATTTATGATGGCTATGAACGACTCCAGCAAGCTTATAGAGAAGCTAAAGAAGCTGTCCGATTTGCCTTTATTTATCCGAGAGGGACAAATGTTTATTATCGCGATATTTGCTCGCTGTCTTCGCAAGAAACGGATGACTTATCAGCGGAAATGAAGAGCCTTGAAAAAGCGTTCATTGACGGAGAAATGGATGATATCCAGCAAGCGTTGGAACGGTTAACCGAGGGGATCAGTCGTAACCATAAACTGACTAAAGAACTTCTGATGGGGATCAGCTTCACCATCTTTTATTTATTCCAGAGCTTTGTTGAAAATTATCAGCTCAGCGAGAAGGAAATCCTCACCAAGGATATGTATGATCGCATAAGCACAATGAGTATGAAAGTTGATTTTATCGATTGGATCAATCAATTAAAGGATCGGATGACCCGGCAACTGATGGAGAACTATGAAAGCTTGAGAGTCTACTTAACGAAGCAATTTATCAATAAACACTATAAAGGTGAGCTGTCTCTGGAAAAAGTAGCGGACTATTTGCAGCTTTCCCCCGCGTATCTGAGCAATTTGTTTAAGAAAGAAACGGGACAAAATTTTATCGATTACGTAACCGAAGTCAAAATTGGCCGCGCAAAATTTCTGCTTAAGACAACGGATTTGAAAATTTCCGAAATCGCAAGAGAAGTTGGTTATGGGGATGAATACTATTTCAGCAAAGTGTTCAAAAAGAATGTAGGGGAGTCCCCCTTAAAATATCGATAACGATCTGAAATGTACTTAATGGGATGACAACAATCTCAAAAAAGTACATTTTTTCTTTAAATAAGACAAATTCGCGCAGCAGAAAAATAGCGATATAGATAAATAGGATAAAAAGATAAAAGATATTGCATGGGAAAGACCAGTGGAGAATTTTATACTTTAATCAGAAAGACGATGAAATTATCGAAGGGGGCTAATACGATGAAAATAACAAAAAAAGCAGTGTTATCGTTGCTGTTGCTTGGGTTCGCAGGAACTTCTATTGCAGGCTGTAGCGGAACGAGTGACTCGCCTAACGAGTCGGCCGCAGAATCGAATGGGGGCGCGAATCCGGTCACGATCAAGTGGTATGTGACATCCGGAACAAGCAATCAGCCGACGACCAAGCAGATTCTGGCTGATTACAAAGCCGAATCCGGGGTGACGGTGGCGCTGCAAGTGGTTCCTGGCGACGGAGAGGCCATCTACAAAAAAATCGACGTGGATCTTTCGGCAGGCGGCGACGTGGACCTGATTACAATTCAAAATCCGATTGTACATGCGAAATATGCTACCAATGATTGGCTTCTGCCGCTAAATGATATTTATAAAGAAGAGGGCTATGATTACGAGGCGGAGTTTGGCAAGAATTTGACCAAATTTAATGGGGATACCGTTTATACGCTTCCGGACGGCGTAGTATCTTGGGTTGTATTCTACAACAAAAAAATATTTGACGATGCGAATGTCTCTTATCCGAAAGGCGAATGGACGTGGGATGAATATATCGAAACCGCGAAGAAGTTAACCAATGCCAGCAAAGGGATCTACGGATCGTCCATGCCCGACTATGACAGCATTTTATATCTGTTGGCCCAGCAGCGGGGCATAAACGGTTATAAGGCGGACGGGTCCTCCAACTATGATGATCCTGCTTTCAAAGAAGCGTTGCAATGGTATGGGGATTTGGGTAATACGCTGAAAATTCAGCCGAGTTGGCTAGAAATCAAGTCCAAAAAAATACCGTATGACACGTTCATGACTGGTAAATACGGCATGCAGTTTATCGGCTCCTGGTTTTCTTTCGCCCCACAGGATTTGAAAACCTATCCGCGGGATTGGAAGGTAGGTGTTACTCAGATTCCAATTGATCCGCAGGGCAAAAATAGCATCGGATCGTCCGGAGGCATTGCGGTAAATAAAGCATCGAAGCATCCGAAGGAAGCGGCGGATTTCGTAAAATGGTTTGCCAAAAATAATTATAAGTATTCCGGCGGGATGACAGCGCAAGTGAATCTGAGTGATGAGGAAGCGAACAAAATTTTTACCGATATGGCTTCCAAATACCCGGCTTCGGACGGTATTACGTCAGAGGAACTTAAAGCGGCTTTATTAACACCTAACCTTGGAATTGTACCTGAGAAAATTACGGGAACCATTCCGACCGAATATGGAAATATCATTCTGCAAGAAGGCGAATTGTATCTGGTTGGTCAAAAGTCGCTGGATGATACGATCAATGCGATCAAGACCCGTGCGGATGAAGCGATAAAAAAACAAAGCACAGTTAACTAACGAATGGTCCTTGCAAGCAAATAAAAGGTCACTTATGCGGATAAGTGATCTTTGAATTAGGAGTGAGAAGCGTGTCCATACCACGGCAAATCGATGCTACCTTAAGTATAGAAAAAAAAGACAAAAGAAGACGCTTGAGTTTGGATAAACAAGAGGCGAGGGCTGCTTTCGTCTTTGTGCTGCCGTTCTTTATCGGATTCGTTATTTTCGGATTAGCGCCTTTTTTTTATGCGCTTTATATCAGCTTTATGGATTTCAATTCGTTCAAATCGTTGGATTCCTTGAAATGGGCCGGTTTATCCAACTATAAGGCAATCTTTCATGATTCCGTTGCCGTATCCTCGTATTTCAAAAGCTTCTATTATACGGTGATTTACGTCCCATTGTTGACGGCGGCCGGTTTTGCAGCAGCCGTCATGTTGAATAAAACGTTTCATTGGAAGGCTTTTTCAAGATCCTTATTCCTGATGCCGTATGTCGCCAACATCGTTGCCATTTCGATCGTGTTCACGATGCTGTTTGATCCCTTTGGCGGAATCGTCAATACGGTGCTTATGAAAATGGGCGTGGACAATCCGCCTTTGTGGTTCGCAGGCAGCGGCACCGCTATTTTAACTACTGCGCTGGTCGCGGTATGGGCCAATTTTCCGTTTCAAATGATCGTATATCTGGCTGCGCTTCAAGGCGTTCCAAGCGATTTGTACGAAGCGGCAGAAATTGATGGAGCATCCAGATGGCAGCGGCTGACCCGAATTACGCTTCCACTGGTATCACCGACTACTTTCTTCTTGGTCATTACGGCGACCATCGGGTCGTTCCAGAACTTTACGATCTTTAATGCGCTTACTAGAGGAGGACCGGGTATTGCTTCCCGAGTCAGTTCGCTAAATATTTACGAAGAGGCATTTTCTCTCAATCACTACAGTTATTCGGCGGCGCAAGCTATTGTCTTGTTTGTGATCATTCTGCTGATTTCGGCTATTCAATGGGGAGGGCAGAAAAAATGGGTGCATTATTAGCAAAAAAGAACCTGTCCACAACACTGTACTCTATCCTTATGTTTATCATCGCGCTTACTATGATTTCTCCATTTATTTTTATGATCTCCGCTTCGTTGAAAACGACCGCGGATGCTTTCGATGATCCGCTTGCCCATATTATTCCGAAAACGATCTATTGGGAAAACTATAAGACGTTGTTTTCATCGCCTGATTATTTCATTTGGATCGGCAATTCGTTTAAGGTAGTTGTCCTTTCGATCTTGCTGCGCGGGTTCATGGTCACGATGGCTGCTTATGCATTTGCCAGATTGAATTTTAAGGGGAAAAGCTTGCTGCTATTCTTTTCGATGTCTACGCTTGCGATTCCGTCCGATACGACTGTTGTAGCCCGTTATTTAATGTATAAATACCTGCATATGCTGGACACCCATTGGGCGATTATTATTCCGGCGATTTTCGATGTGTTCTTCTTATTCCTGCTGCGGCAATTTTTCATGGGAATTCCAAAAGAAATTACAGAAGCGGCCATTATGGATGGATGTTCGCATTATCGCGTGTACTTCCGCATCATCCTTCCATTGGCGGTACCCGCATTGCTGACCATGGTGATCTTCTCCTTCGTCTTCATTTGGAACGATTTTGCAGGTCCCTATATCTTCATTTCCAGTCAAGAGAAGCAGTTGGTGACCGTTGGCATTCAGTATTTTTCGTCTATAGCCGGAGCAAATTATTCCCTCCAGATGGCTGGTGCTTCGATCGTCGTTCTTTTGCCAATTATTTTATTCACCTTTGCTCAGAAATATTTTGTGCAAGGGATTGCTTCCAGCGGTGTGAAAGGTTAGGTATCACGCGGATGGAATTGGCGTCTGCCTTGAGGCAAGCGCTGCGGTAAGCTTAATCTAATAATCAGGTTTGGAGGGTTAACTTTGCAGGCTTATTTGTTTGTACATTTCAAAGAAAAGAGAACGCCGGATGGCGAGCAGGTGTACTTCGGTGTGAGCAAGAATGGCTTTGA
The DNA here is from genome assembly GCF_059383875.1 of Paenibacillus sp. JT22N7. NCBI lineage: Bacteria > Bacillati > Bacillota > Bacilli > Caryophanales > Paenibacillaceae > Paenibacillus > Paenibacillus sp. JT22N7. Next base: position 245,722 of record NZ_JBXENY010000005.1, on the reverse strand, counting down.
CTGGGAGCAAGTGAATGATGGGAACCCCGTATTGTGGAGTTATTACGGTGACAAGGGTGTCAGGGATTTTACGATTACCCGCACGAAGACAGGCAAATTTGTTATTTTGGCCACCGATTTGAGTTTGTCCTACGGCATGCTGAATCAATATAACCATTCATGGGCGGAAGCTGCACGGAACGGGAGTAAATGTTTGTCGTTCTGGGAGTCTGACGATCTGGTCAATTGGTCGGAGCAGAAGATGATCAAGCTCGGAGATGAGGATTTCGGCTGTTTATGGGCACCAGATATTATCTATGACAAGAACCACGACGACTACGTTATTCACTGGTCTTCGACTCATAGCAGCAATGATTTTGGATCAAAGGGAATTTATTATTCCCGGACCAAAGATTTTGAGCAGTTCAGCAAAGCGCAATTGCTGTATCAGAAAGAAGACAGCGGCGTCATTGACTCTGCGATGTATGAGGAAGACGAACGGTATTATATGTTCTTAAAGAGCGAACAAAATCCCGGCAAAATCATTCTCATGAAGTCGGAGGAGATTACCGGTCCATTCAAGAGAGTTGAGGCATTTGATCAAAGTATGGAGGTCGTCGAGGCCGGTCTTTATGAGGCACCAACGGCGATTCAATTGGAGGATGGAAGATGGTGTCTGTTCCTAGACTTCTATGGCTGCTCAGCTGAAGAGCAGGGGTATGTGCCCTTCATAGCGGAACGTCTGGCTAGCGGGAAATTCATTCGTTCCGACACCGCCTTCACGTTCCCTTATGGCTACAAGCACGGTACAATTCTCACCATTACGATGGAAGAATATGAAAGATTGAACGCCTATGCGAAGCAGCCATCCGAATACTAGGCAGCATCTAATGTGAAATGAGGGGATAGAGAGACCATGAGCAAGCAAGGAACGATCTCTGTCGTAACGAAAGAGAAGGGAGCCGCATTGGGGGATATGTTCGGTATATTTTTCGAGGATATCAATCATGCTGCGGATGGCGGTTTGTATGCCGAGATGATTCGCAACCGTTCGTTCGAATTCGACCCGATTGACCGGAGTGATTACCATGGTTTAACGGCTTGGGACAAGGTTGAGCTTGGCGAAGGGAAGAGCAGCATCGTTGTGGAACAGACTGATCCTATCCATCCACGTAATCCGCACTACGTTGCAATTGAAATCGTAGCACCGGGAGCAGGCGTAGGTATTAAAAACCTGGGCTTCAATTCGGGACTGCCGTATCGCGAAAGGGAAACATACTTATTCTCCATGTATGCCCGGCGGAGCACAAGCTTTGACGAGCCAATCGTTGTAACGTTGGAAGGCATCGACGGTACGGTTTACGGAAAAGCGGAGATGTTGGTCACATCAGAATGGGCGAAATACGAGGTTGTTCTTGCGTCTTCGGCTACCGACTTTTGCGGCCGGCTTGCAGTTGTGACCCGAGGCAATGGCACTTTGTATTTGGATATGATTTCGCTTTTCCCCACCAAGACGTTTCGTGGCAGACCTGGTGGAGTACGCGAGGACATCGCGGAGATGTTGGCAGATCTTAAACCGAAATTCATGCGTTTCCCGGGTGGATGTCTTATTCATGACGGCTCATTAAACGCAGAGGACCGCAATGCCATGTACCGATGGAAAAACACGATCGGACCTGTTGAACAGAGGCCTCCGCGCAGAAACAACTGGCATTATCATCAGACGCTGGGGCTTGGTTATCTCGAGTATTTTCAACTTTGCGAGGACATTGGTGCCAAGCCGATCCCGATCTTGCCGGCAGGTTATGACCCTCATCACCAACGTATCGTTCCGATTGACGAGCTGGGACCATGGATTGATGATGCACTTGATCTGATTGAATTCGCGAGTGGCGACGCTGCAACGGAATGGGGGAGCGTACGGGCACAGCTTGGACATCCGGAACCTTTCCAGCTCGAGTATATCGGCATTGGCAATGAAGAGGTCGGGGAGCCGTTCTTCGAACGATATGCCTATTTTCATCAGGCGATTAAAGCGAAATATCCCGACATCAAGATCATCAATTCAAGCGGACCGTTTGCGGCTGGCGGCGAATACGAACGGGGATGGCAATCCGCACGGGATAACCATTCGGACTACGTGGACGAGCATTATTATATGTCACCGGACTGGATGCTGGCTCATTATCACCGTTATGATTCTTTCAAAGCCGCTGATCCAAAAGTGTTTCTAGGCGAGTACGCTTCTTGGGGCAATACGTACTATAACGCATTAGTGGAAGCGGCCTTCATGATTGGACTTGAAAGAAATGCTCATGCCGTTGGTTTGGCTTGTTATGCACCACTCCTGTGTAACGCTGATTATGTGAATTGGAAGCCGGACATGATCTGGTTTAACAATCATCAGGTGTTCGGCACGGCAAATTATTATGTCCAGCAGCTCTTCATGCACCATCAAGGCGACCACTTGCTGCGTATTGAATCGGAAGGGTTTGACACCCCGGCGCAGCCTGCAGGAAATGCAGATCGTCTGGAAGGCAAGCTGCTCGTTGGGGCGAACCTCAATACGTGTGAATATCGCGATATACGCATCATTAATCTCGAGACAGGCGAAGAACGGCTGCTTGCAGACCAGATTGAAATTAGCGATTCAGAAGAAGATCGGATTCATACCGCTCAGCTTGGTCGCAAAATGGTCGTGGGCGAAACGAACTGGACGCACTATTCGTTCCGGACGAAAGCGATGAAGACAGGGGGCATCAGAGGATTCATTTTGTATTTTGGTCATCTGGATGAAGCGAATTATGTAATGTGGGAGGTCGGAAGCTTCCACAATCAGGAATCGATGATTCATGCCATGTCGAGCGGGATGAGATCGTGTCTGACGCAAAACCTGCTCCAGATCGAGCTTAATGTGGAATATGAGCTGGAAGTGCGTGTGGAAGGCCGGAAGATCCGTACCTTTATTGACGGTACTTTGATCAGTGAGACGGAACATCTCGTGCCTATTATTGAGCCGCTATACTGCTCGGCCAGCATGGATGAGACAACCGGCGATGTGATCGTCAAAGTCGTAAACGTACAGGATGTCCATGTTCCGGCGCAGCTCCAACTCGTCGACGCGCATACGGATAAACTATCTATTGAAATCTATGAATTGTCTGGTCACGCACTGGATGCCGTGAACAGCTTTGAAGCGCCGCATAATATAAAACCACAACATAGGAGCATGCAAACATCAACAAATCAAGTCAATTATGAATTCACGAAACATTCGTATACGGTTTTCCGGATTAGAAGAGGATAACCCGATCGCCTGTGGTAGGCATTCATAATTAAACGGGAGGCAAACCATGTCACGAGTTCACGGTCTTCAAGCTATAATGGCAGGCGACTATCCGGATCCATCCATTGTGAGGGTTGGTCTGGATTACTATATGACACATTCTTCATTCCACTATACCCCAGGGCTGCTCGTATGGCATTCCCGTAATTTGATCGACTGGAAGCCGATCGGTCACGCGATCAAGGAGCATGTGGGCGGATCGATTATGGCGCCGGATTTGATCTACCATGAGGGATGCTATTACATCTATTTCCCAGCCGGCAGAACCAATTGGGTCGTAACCGCAGACAGCCCTGCGGGCCCATGGAGCCAACCGGTTGACTTGAAGGTTGGCTATATCGACCCGGGACACATGGTTGATGATGAAGGGAATCGTTACTTATTCTTATCGGAAGGTTACCGGATTCGATTGTCAGAAGACGGCTTATCTACCGTAGGAGAGTTAGAGCAGATATACGAAGGCTGGAGATATCCGAAGGAATGGCTGACGGAAGGGTTTTATCTGGAGTCTCCTAAGCTTAACTTTAAGGATGGCTATTACTATATGACCAGTGCTCAAGGGGGGACAGCCGGACCTGCGACCAGTCATATGATCGTCTCCGCTCGCGCCAAGTCGCTGGATGGACCTTGGGAGAATTCGCCTTACAATCCGATCGTGCGCACGAAAAATCGCAGCGAAACATGGTGGTCCAAGGGACACGGGACGCTGGTGGATACCCCTGAAGGGGATTGGTTTGTCGTCTATCACGCATATGAAAAAGACTATTATACGCTCGGCAGACAGACGCTGATCGAACCGATTCAATGGACAACCGACGGCTGGTTCACCGCGGTTGATCCCGAAGGTGAAGCTACTGCTGAGACCGATCCTGTTGCAACCGCAGAGCTTTCGGATAGCGCTTTGACGCTGGTGGATTCCGGACGATTGGGGCTTCAATGGCATTTCTTCGGCGGGGAACGTCTGCGCGATTACATGATCGAAGATAACCAGCTGGTGTTGAAGGCAGCCGCGAAGGAAAGTGCCGAACCACTCTTGTGCATTCCAGTGCACCATGCTTATACTGCGGAGGTTACCGTAACGGTGGAAGGCGAAGCGGAGGGCACGCTTGGCCTCTATTACAAACCGGGATTTCATTGCGGGATCGGCTTTAACGGAAAGGAGCCGTTTGCGTTCCGGAATCGATACAAGAGTGAACACACAGCATTGTCCCAAGGCTCCGTAACGCTCCGAATTGTCAACGATCACCACGAGGTTAGCTTATATTATCGTCACTCGATCGGACTATGGACCAAATTGGATCACGGTTTCGAAATGTCCGGCTTTCATCACAATGTACTGGGCGACTTCTTAAGTCTTCGCATCGCGCTTGACGCAACGGGCGAAGGTACGGTCACCTTTAGCGATTTTGTCTATCGGGCTGGCGTATCGATGACTATGCAGGGCGTGACACACAGCGGATGAATCGCGTAAAGGCCCCTTTTTTCCGCAATCCGATCTACGACGGCGTCGCGTCCTCGCGAGATGGGCTTTTGGTAAAATTGTTATTTTTGATTCGGAATAATCGACATTGAACTTATGGGATAGGATCATGCAATAAAAACAGTGGCAGTCTAGGGCTTTATTTAATCGTCCATGGCTGCCTCTGTTTTTAATGCTGTGGTCAGTCTAATGCTTAATTTTTTCAAACACCTCTTCTTTTAAAGTAAACAAGCAAGTCGATTTGAAAATGGAAATCAATATATTTTTCTAAGCTTGCTACGGTGAAATCAATAATTAACCGAGAGCCTATCTGAAATTTAATAAGTGTATATTATGCATAAACTCTGCATATTTCTAAAATGCGCTTTTTCTCAATTAAAATGAATTTTTAGCAGTGTATAGCACACTAGCCTTTCAATTTCTCAAATGAAATGAAACAGATCTCCTTATTTTACGCGGTTTTTCGTTGAGTAATTCTCATTTAAAATGAAAAATCACATATACTGTGAAATCCATATTTAAATGGATTTGTTCCAAGTTTGTTAAAGACAAAGTACAATTTATTGGTCAGAGATTAACGAGTAATATCTATAGTTGCGTTTCAACAAAATATTTTAAATCGTTTTGACTCGTTAATCGGGCTCACGTTGCTGGATATGCTTCACTCCACCCAAATCGGTTGTGAGGTTGGGATATGAAATTAAGGGTCTGCGTACTGCGGGCTCTTTTTTCATGGGCAAAAACACGAAAAAGCATCCAAAGACAGCGACCTCAACTAATGACAATGCCCTGCAATTACAGCAGAAATGGCACATAACTGGCCAATTAGATCAAGTAGGGACTATCGACGGCAATTACGGTTGCCCCGTATGATGAGGCTGCAGATTCAATTACATATGCAAAGAAAGGAAGGCAGCAGCATGTTAAAAAGAAATACAGAGTCAGTAAGAGTCCCCGCGCCGCGGACATCCATGTCATCTACATTGGTCGGCAGACTTATGCGGAACCGGTGGCTCTACATGATGGTTTTCCCCGGATTATTGTACTTTCTTATATTTAAGTACTGGCCGATGTACGGAATCTTCATCGCCTTTCAAGATTTTCAGCCTTTTCTCGGTTTTTGGAACAGTCCATTTGTAGGGTTGAAGCATTTCGAGCGTTTGTTCAGCGATTCCAGCTTTATGATTCTGTTTCGGAATACGCTCATTCTTGCGACTTACAACATTATTTTTTTCTTTCCGCTGCCGATTATTATTGCGCTTATGCTCAATGAGCTGAGAGTGGAGTTTACAAAGCGTATCGTGCAGACGCTCATTTACATTCCGCATTTTATGTCTTGGGTCGTCGTCGTAGGCATCTCCTACATGTTCCTGACGACGGAAGGCGGCATTATGAACGAGCTGCTAGTCCGCTTTGGAGGCGAAAAGATTAATTTTCTCGTTAGCAATGAATGGTTCCGGACGATTATTACGGCTGAGGTCATGTGGAAGGAAACAGGCTGGGGCACGATCATTTTCCTTGCGGCATTGTCCGGCTTGGATCCTCAGCTCTACGAAGCGGCCCGTATGGATGGAGCGAACAGGCTTCGCCAGCTTTGGCATATTACGCTGCCAGCCATTCGCAGCACCATCATTATTTTGCTCATCTTGCGTCTCGGCCACTTTCTCGACACGGGCTTTGAGCAGATTTTCCTTATGCTTAACGCCATGAACCGTGAGGTTGGAGAGGTGTTCGATACGTACGTATACTCCGTCGGAATCAGCCAAGGACAATACAGCTTCAGCACGGCGGTAGGCGTATTTAAGTCGATTGTTGGTCTGATCCTTGTCGTTGTAGCCAACCGACTAGCCAAAAAATTCGGAGAAGAAGGCATCTATTAGAGAGAGGAGCGTGAAACCACCATGCGAATTAAACAAAGCTGGGGGAGCCGGATTTTCGATAGCGTGAACGTTGTACTACTGCTTGTGTTCGCTTTAATGACTGTCATTCCGTTCATTTATGTCATTGCAGGCTCATTTGCTACCCAGAAGGAATTGTTAATGCGAGGCTTTATTTTATTTCCGACTGAATTTTCTTTGGATGCATACAAGTACATTTTTTCTACTCAAACACTTGTCAGAAGCCTGCTGGTAACGGTTTATATTACGGTTGTAGGCACGCTGATTAACCTTTTTTTCACATGCTTGATGGCTTATCCTTTAGCGCGCAAGGATATGGATTTTCAAAAGCCGATCTTGATGTTGGTTGTGTTCACCATGCTGTTCAGCGGCGGCATGATTCCGACGTTCCTCGTGGTGAAGGAGCTCGGCATGATCGATTCCTATTGGGCCTTGCTTATTCCCGGAGCGATCAGCGCCTTTAACTTGATTATTATCCGCAATTTTTTTCAACAGCTGCCGGATGGGCTGGAGGAATCGGCTAAAATAGACGGCTGCAACGATCTTGGCATTTTTCTTAAAATCGTGCTGCCGCTATCCATGCCCGCTATCGCGACTTTTTCGTTATTTTATGCGGTTGGCCATTGGAATACGTTCTTTAACGCGGTTCTCTACATTAATGACCATACCAAGTGGCCGATCCAGGTGCTCTTGCGGCAAATCGTCATCCTGGCCTCGGGCGGTATTGGGGACTCCAGTACAATGGAAACGGACTATGTCGCTCCACCGGATCAAGCTGTGAAGATGGCGGTAATCGTGGTCTCAACTCTTCCGATTCTGCTTGTATACCCGTTCTTGCAAAAGCATTTTGCAAAAGGGGTATTGCTAGGCTCGGTTAAGGGATGAAGATATAATAGGATTTAGATAAAGGGAGGATGCAAGTATGAACAGAAAATATCAAAAAAGAAGATTAGCGAAAGCAGGGGCATTGCTGGTCACAATCGCGCTGACCGTTACAGCCTGCGGAGGAAACAATGATGGAAATCCGCAAAGCGGCGGCAATTCAGGAGATGCACAAGGACCGCTTCAGCTGACAATGATGCTCCCAACCTACAGTGCGGAGCAAATGCCGGCCAATAGTTCTGTTCTGAAAATGCTGGAGGAGCAAACAGGCGCGAAGCTAAGCGTCTCCTGGGTTCCATCCGCCTCTTATACGGATAAGCTCAGCGCTACTATCGCATCCGGCGAATTGCCAAAAACGTTCGTGGCATTGGAGCCGAAAGCCTCCTACATCGTTAACGCCGCCCGTTCTGGCATGTTCTGGGAAGTCGGTCCGTACCTGAAGAATTATACAAACCTAAGCAAAATGTCGGAGCTCGTCTTAAGCAACGTTTCGATTGACGGGAAAGTGTACGGCTTGTATCGCGAGCGTGATCTCGCTCGCTTCGGGCTGATGATCCGCCAAGATTGGCTTAGCAATCTGGGGATTGAAGCACCTACAAACGTCGATGAGCTTTACAATGTTCTGAAAGCCTTTACAACGGGAGATCCAGACAAAAATGCCAAGCAGGATACGATTGGACTCGCTGTTGGCATGCAAGGAAACAACATCGCAGGGTTCAAAGACATTCTCGTTTATATGGGCGGACCTAACGAGTGGGAGCTTCAGGATGGCAAGCTCGTTCCAGCTCATATGACGCAAGCCTATTTGGATACAATGAAGTTTTACAAAAAGCTGTACGACGAAAAAATCATTAATCAGGACTTCGCAACCGTTCAGGACGGCCGTTCGGTCATGTATAAAGGCCATGCAGGGCTATGGATCGATAATATGCTAGACGGTAAAAACATTGAGGACAACATCAAGAAGGTCGTTCCCAATGCCAAAATCAACTTGCTTAACCGTATCGAAGGATCGTTGGGTGATCGTACGCGCGCTGGTTCTGGTTATCTCGGCATGTATATGATTCCGAAAACAAGCGTCAAAACGGAAGCAGAGCTTGAGCAAATATTGGCATATTTTGATAAAGTGTCTGAGAAGGAAAATCAGAACCTGATGAAATACGGTATTGATGGCCAGCAATATACGCTAGAGAATGGCGTGTATACTCCGAGTTCAGATGCGAAGCTCAGAGCAGATATTACCGACGGCGGTCAATTTATGATTCTACAGGATGAGGTTGTCAATTACGGGACAGAGCTGGAGCTGCTTAGTTCGAAATTGTTTCAGGACAATGCGACGTTCGCCGTGCCAAACCCTGCTGCGCCGTTTATTTCAAACACGGATATTGAGAAAGGCAAGGAGTTGTCCAAAATCATTGCTGATGCAACCGTGAAATTCATTATGGGCGCGATCAACGAGGACGATTGGAACGGTGCGGTCAAGCAATGGCTTCAAAGCGGCGGCAGCAAAGTGATTGAAGAAATGAACGCCGAATACGCCAAGCAGGCTGGGAAATGACTTAAGAGCAAAGCTCAGAGCCGAATGCAATGAAGCATTAATTAGATCAAGAACAATCAAAACGGAGACTGACTTGCTAGTCGTTTTGCATGAATAATGGATGCGGAAGGTTACAGGAACGTATGGGAAGTCAGGAGCTGCATGATGGCTAAATAAGGAGTTTTCTTGTACACTTTAAGGAATATCAGGAAACGACCAATTGGAGGCATTATGAGATTCCGGTCCCCGTCTTATTTATTGAAGCTGATGCTGTTGTCTATATTAATCGGTACGCTTCCAGTTATTACGCTAGGTACGTTCGCTTATTTTAACGCCTCCAGAACGGTGCAGGAAAAAGTGGACGAGAGCAACAAGCTGCTGTTAAAACAAATGCAGGTGCGTACGGAGCAAACACTCAGGACGATCGATAATTCTGCAACACAGCTGCTCCAGTCGCAAAATGTTACAAGCGCTTTCAATCGAAGTTTATCCAATCATGATTTCCAATTGGTGCAAGAGCTATATAAAGGCATCTCGCAGATTCAAACGTATGAGCTAGGCATCAAGGAAGTGTTTCTATTTAGCCTGAACAACGATTGGATCGTTTCGAGCAGCGGCGTAAACGAGTACAGTTTTCCTGAATTTAGGCCAGTACTAGAATCGTTTTCACGGAACGCGAAGGGCTCGTTCTGGAGCAGCGGATCAGTAGAATTCCCTGATTCGTTCCAGTCCGTTTATTTTGTGAAAAAGTATCCGTTCAACTCTCCCAACCCGACAGGTATTATTTGTGTGGTATTGTCCTCCGATGTGATGAAAAATATGGACGAGTTTTTGAACAGTAAGTTCGGCAGCGCATTTATCGTGGATCAGAATGCCACGATTATTGTTCACCGTGACCACGACAAACTGGGAAGCCGAATCGTGGATGAACCCTATCTGAAATCATTTATCGATACGAATGAAACTATCGGTCAATACGCGACTAATCGGTACGGAGAGGCAGTTACGGTCACTTTTCGTAAATCCCCCTATAACGGATGGAGCTATGTATCCGTCATTTCCAATGAGCAGGTAAACGAGCAAAATAAAATAATCGGCTGGATTACCATGCTCGTATGCTTGATTATTCTGCTCGTAACGCTCATCGTTGCTTGGTTTGGCTCCAAAAAAATGTACAGTCCGATTCAATCCCTATATTCTTCTTTAACAGTTGTTCCTGCAATGAATGAAAAGGTGAAGTCGAGCGGTGAGCTTCAGGTAATCGGCGAACGCGTTGACTATTTGATTCGTAATCAGTCTCTTATTATGAATGAGTTGAAGGGGCAGCAAACGCAGCTTAAAGAATTTTTTATGCAAAAGTTATTTGGCGGCACGATTCAGCCTAATGATTTTTTAGAGAAGCTGAGCTTGTATGGTTTGGAGCAGCCGTGGCCATCTATGTGCGTCGTTGCGATTCAAATCGATACGCTTAAGGATACGAGATACGCGGAAGGAAATCGGGACTTGCTGATGTTTGCTATTAACAACATCGTTGGCGAATTGATTCTTTCCGAGCAAAGGCTGGAGCCGATTGTCAAATCGGACTACCAAGTGACGCTGATCGGTTCCTTGCAGACGGGAGAGCGCTTTAAAGAGCAGATTTTCAACTTGTCAGACGAAATTCAGAAGGCCATATACCAGTACTTGGAGATTAAAATCAGTATCGGTATTAGCCGTCCGTTCGTGTCGTTTGCAGAGACGCAGCAAGCCCTTCACGAGGCAACGACCGCCCTTAAGGCCAGAGTAGGATTAGGGCAGGAATCGATCCTGTTTATTGAAGATGTGCAGCCGCAGAAGAGTCATTTGAACAGATATCCGATTGTGGGTGAGCAAGCCTTGTTAGATGCAATCCGGGTTGGAAATGAGGAGCAGGCAGAAGCCGCTTTGAAGCAATTAATTGGCGAGTTGTTTTGGCCTCAAGAGCAGCATCGTGATTATCAATTGTCATTGCTGCGGCTTCTGATTGCCCTTCTCAAGTTTGGACAGGAGTTATCTATTCCAATGGAGCGGATTCCGGAGGATGAAGCGGCGTTAATTCAGTCGCTGTTCAAGCTTCGAAACGTACAGGAGATGGAGCACTGGTTCTGGTCCATATTCGTGCTGCCATATATCCAGGAGTTAGGCACTCGCCGGGACTCTCAATTCAAGCATATTTCCGATGCAATAATTGATATTATAGTAAGAGAATTTGATTCGGCGCTTACGCTAGAGGAATGCGCTTCGCGCATCAACTATCACCCGCATTATGTGAGCCGTGTGTTCCGTCAGGAGACGGGCATTAATTTCGGGGAATATCTATCACAGCATCGGATTGCTATAGCGAAGAAATGGCTGAAGGAGTCCGACCTGAAGATTGTAGAAATCGCCGAACGGCTGCAGTATAATAATTCTGCCAATTTTATACGTTCCTTTCGCAAGCTTGTGGGCAAGACACCGGGGCAGTACAGAGAGGAAGGTTAAAATCGGTTATCAAATGAAGTAATGACTTCGTTTTTTCGCGTAAAGGTGAGGACTGTAATTAAACCAGTCCTCACCTTTTTTGTATCAGAAAGCATCCCCTTTAGCATCCAAAATAAAAAGAACGCTTGTTAACACATCAACAGTTGATGTGTAAACGGTTGATGTATAAACAATATAAAGATTAACGCTTTTAAGTTTTTCAGGCAAATAAAAAAAGCATGTATGGAGGATGGTTCTGTATGAATACCGAAGAAAAAAAACAAGAAATTTTAAAGGCTTATGAATTTAGATTTGCATGTAAAAACTTTGATACAGCCAAACAGATCCCCGATAATGATTTTATATTCATTTTGGAAACGGGCAGATTATCACCAAGTTCATTTGGTCTTGAACCATGGAAGTTTGTCGTAGTTCAAGATTCTGCGCTTCGTGAAAAATTAAGACCGGTTTCTAGCGGCGCTCAGGGACAGCTTTCGACTGCTAGCCATTTACTGTTTGTTTTGGCTAGAAAACAAAGCGGGCTTAGATTCGATTCTCCTTACGTAAACAAAATGATGCAGGATATTCAACATATGCCGGAAGACATTGCCCGATTTGTTTCCAGCATTTATAAAACGTTTACTGAAACAGAACTTCAAGATGATGACCAGCTCATTTTTGAATGGGCATGTAAACAAAGTTATATTGCTATCGGTAATATGATGACAGCTGCGGCTCAAATCGGGATTGACTCATGCCCAATTGAAGGCATCGACCGAGAGAAGGTGGCTGCTATTTTTGAAGAAGAGGGAATTATTCATAATAACGAATTTGGGGTAGCTTGCCTAGTTGCTTTCGGATATCGGCTAGAGGAGCCTAAACGTCCAAAAACAAGGCAAATCCTGAGTGACATCGTTGAGTGGAGATAAACAAACAAAGTATAATTTAATTAGACGAAGTAAAAGAAGCTGCTATTAGAGCGGCTTTTTTTTATGGAACAGGCATAAGCTATACATGTTTTTGTGGAGCATAGGCGAGCTGCCTAGCTGCTTGTAAAAAAAGAAATTAAGCGGTATAGTGTCTAATACATTGTCAAAAAAATTTGCCAAATATCTATTTAATGAAAGATGGGATGTTTCTTGAAAACAGATTGGGCTCAGGAAGCCGCAATTTTATTCCAAATGTATGGTGTAAACAAAACGATTAATACCTCATTTGATGCCTGCATTAGTATCAGTCAATCTCGTTTTGAAATACTCTCATTAATTTACCAAGAGTTCGAAATCAGTCAAGGTGATTTGCAAAGAAAAGTGACCATTGATAAGTCAGCCGTTACTAGACATATTAAACAGCTTGAAGAAAACGAGATTATATTAAGAAGAAGAAAAGAGGATGATAACCGTTTAATTCTAGTCCGACTAACAGAACAGGGGCGACACTTAATTGAAAATGCACAAAGAGAGAAAGAGAGTTTTGCAAGGGCATTGCTCGCTGATATTGGTGAAGAAGAACTTGTTGCTTTTAGGGCAGTATTATCAAAATTAAATAAGAATGTCAAAGAGATTAAGGCGAGCGAATGCCGTCAATAGGTAAATCCAGCCGTTGTGCAGCTTATTTTTCCTATTTCAAGAAACCTGTATACTGTTCAGGCTTGCAAGATCTATATTCGAAGGGGTGCACCCAAATTGCGGTTCTACGCACTTTATTGAATTAGGTCTTTTTTTGCTGCAAATTTCATCAATGCAATTTCTGAACGATTTATTAAAGGTAGAACATGATGGAGGGCACATGAAAAATACGAAAGAGCCATTTTACGGCTATTTATTTGCACACTTTATCGGTGAACAGGAGGACGGGGAGCAGATCTATTTCGCATTGAGTCAAGATGGGCTTCACTGGCAGGATCTACATCAAAATCATCCAGTCTTACGCTCAACAATCGGCGAAAAAGGAGTTCGAGATCCGTATTTGCTTCGCAGTGTCGACGGCAACAAATTCTATTTAATGGCTACTGATCTTAGTATCTATCATCGCGGCGGTTGGCAAGAGTCTCAAGCAACGGTCACGGGAAGCCGCTCGCTCATGATTTGGGAGTCGTCCGATCTGGTGAATTGGTCTGAGCCTCGAATGGTTGAGGTCGCTCCAAAGGAAGCGGGCTGTGCCTGGGCGCCGGAAGCGATCTATGATGAAGAGGAAGATGATTACCTGGTTTTCTGGGCTTCCAGCATGGTGTCCAGTAACGGCAAGGAAAAAGGATTGCACATCTACGCCAGCAAAACACGGGATTTTCGAACCTTTACACCTTCTGAACTGTACATCACTCGAGGTGAAGAGCGTACGATTATCGACACCACTATTATTAAAGCAGGCGGTATGTATTATCGAGCTTCGGGCGATGGGCAAATCACGATCGAATCCAGCGAGTGACTTATGGGGGAATGGAAAGTTATTTCTACACTTGAGTCATTAGGTCTGGGACTAACTGGAAAGGATGTAGAGGGTCCAGAGTTTTTCAAGTTTAACGGCGAAGAGAAGTGGGGGCTTCTTGTTGATCAGTATGGAACGAATCGTGGCTACTTGCCACTCGTTACAACGAATATCGGCGATACAACCGGGAAGTGCTGGCGGAAGCCGGCGGCAGAAGAATATGCTTTTGGTCGTTTAAAGAAACGCCATGGAACGGTGATGCCGGTCACTCAGAGTGAGTACGATGCTATCCTGGCTAAGTGGGGATGACTAAGCATAAATTTCTTTCTTTTTTTATGGTAGAATCTGCTGTTTAAATAATCTTATTAGAATCCAGCTCGCATATGAGCTGGATTCTATATTTAATGGGGGTATTTTTTAAGTTGTATGTGCTCACATTGATTTACGATACTCGTTTGGAGACATGCCGGAGGCGTTGCGGAACAGCTTAATAAAGTAACTGGTATGCTCGTAGCCTAGCTGCTCCGCAATTTCTACCACGGTCATGTCGGACTGATTCAATAGCTCTTTCGCTTTCTCCATCTTCGTCCGCGTGACGAATTCGACGAAGGTTTCCCCGGTTTCCTGCTTGAAAATACGACTGAAGTGCGACGGATTCAGATTCAACCGATGGGCCATCTCATCCATTGCGATTTTCTCTCCAATATGGGTTTGAATGTAGCGCTGGGCTTCCGCGATCTCCCTCCGTACCGTATGGTCGCGCAGCATCTGAATATCGGTAGCTTTCTCTTCGAGAAAGTTCTGAAGCCATTCCAAAAGATGATTCAGCGTTTCGATAGAAGCGATTTGCTGCTGCTGCAGCTCACTGTTGAAGTTGATCACGAAGTTTTGCATCACCGTATATTTGAGCTCTAGCTCCAATGCCATTTTTAGTACCCAGCTTTTCACAGATTCGACTGGATAAACACGATCTTGAATGAATGCTCCCCATCGCTTCACCGTAGATTGGATGAGCGCCCTTTCTCCCCCAAGCATGCTGTCCTTCAGCTCCTGAAAGGCCTTGGCATAATGCAGGAACAAATCTTCTTTCGTCGTTTGGAGCGGCCGCAGCTCCGCAAAGACGAGCTCTCCTGCATAGAAACGGAACATCTTCACATTCATCAAATCTTGTAATTGCTTCTTCAATTGCAGGAAATCCCGAGCCACATCACCACGATAGAATGATATCCCAATACTGAGATGTCGGTACACTAATTGTTGAACACGCTTCAGCTCGGAGCGGATGTCCTCATGAAGATTACGTTTCAATGTGGCCGGGAAAGGAAACAGAAGGAAGTATTGGCGTTCGTTCGGTACAAGCAAGATAACACCTTCGTATTGAACCAATTCCTGCAAGGCGTTGTCGATGACGAATTGCATATTCATGGCTCCGCCAAACCGGCTTGCGAGCTCGAAGGAGCGCTCCGGCAGCACCGCAACAGGCAGGTATGGCATGCCATCACGGAGGTGGATGCCCATCCTCTCTGCTTCGTCGTTCCACTCCGCTTCGTTCCATATCGGCTGCTCCAGCAGCTTGCGAATAAATCGGGTATGAATGGCGGACAGATTTTGCTGCACGACGTTCTGCAGCTGGAGACGGTTGTTCTCGGCTTGTTTCTCTTCGGCTAACGTGCAAGCAAGCTGCTGCAGAACCGTAACGACATGCTCCATGCGAAGGCTTTCCTTCAGGATATAATCGTTGACGTTAAGCTTAACGGCTCTTTGGGCATATTGAAAATCCTCGTGACAGGATAAAATAATGGTCTTCAAACGAGGATTTGCCTCGCGAGCCTTCTCGATGAGATCAAGACCATCCATCACGGGCATACCGATATCCGTAATAAGAATGTCCGGCTGTTGGTTCTGGCAGGCTTCCCATGCTTCACCTCCATTGGAGCAGAGCGCGGAAAGCTCAAATCCAAGCTTGGACCAAGGAATGATATTGCTTAAATAATCAAGCACGGGGTAATGGTCGTCTGCAATAACAACTTTAAACATGGTGTTCACCTACCTCTACAGATTCGGCTGGCTCAGCAGCAGGGAATATTAATACGACTGTCGTCTGTTCGCCGTACACGCTATGAATGTTCATCTCAAAACGGTCACTATAAATCAACTTCAACCTGCTGTACACATTAAATAATCCAATTCCTGAGGCGGCTGTACGCTCCTCCGCCATCATCCTCTCAATTACGTCCCGCTTCTGAACATTGAATCGATCTTTCAAAGTCTGAAGCGTCTCTGGTGTCATGCCCAGACCATTATCTGCGATTGTGATACGCAGCATATGAGCATCCGTGGCTACCTTAATCGTGATGATACCGCCGCTCTGCGTAAATCCATGCTTATAAGCATTTTCGATGATTGGCTGCAAAATAAATCTAGGCACCGTTATGGTTAACGGGTCTGGCTGAATGTCTAGGTGGCACTCGGTCGGGAATCTCATTGTAAATTTCATTAAATCAATATACTGCATCGTCGTTTCAATCTCGGCATACAGCGTTACGAATTCATTTTGCCTCATCAAGCTTGCCCGCAGCAGCGAGGCTAAGGAGCCGACCGCATGAGCGGTGTCTTCATCATGCTTTAACAATAATTTCAAGCGTATGGAGCTTAGGACATTGAACAAAAAGTGCGGATGTACTTGCGCCTGGAGCATCGCCATTTCCGCTTGCCTCTTCAATTGTTGTTCGATCTCAACTTGCTGGAGCATTTGCTGAATCCGATCCAGCATCATGTCGAATGAGCGTCCGAGCCGCCCAATCTCGTCACGGCCGCGAATATTGGAGCGGTATTGCAAATCCCCGGATTCCACCTTCTTGGCCGCCTCGCCCAGCAATCGAACCGGTTTCGTGAATCTACCCAATAGATAGGTCAAAGCAAATAAGAAAAAGATGGCAAACAGCGATTGAAGCAATAAGGCGGACTGATAGAAGGTATTTAATTTACCGGTAAGCTGCTCGTAAGGAGCCAGACTTACCAGTCTCCAGTCCGCATAACGGAGTGGAAGCGAGAGATGAATTTGATTCTCTCCTCGCAGGTGAATAAAGCTTGGTGATGAGCTTGTCTCCTCGTTCATGATCGTGTGGAATGGCTGACCAATTACGTCGGCGTTTCGATTGGATAGAATGATATTTTCGTCACTCAGCAGGTAAACATCCTCTTCCAAGCCAGCGAACAGATCTCGAATGGAGTCTTCCGTTCGACTGACAATCAAATAAGCGAAGGGGGCTTGATCAACAGCCTCCGTCAATGCCCGAGCCGTCAAATAAACATATCCTTGATCTTGATCCAGCGGCGGCAAGTAGTTCCGCAATCCACCCAAAAACAACGTCTCGTATGCCGTCAGTCGGGATGCCTTGGCGAACCAGTCCTGCTGAGTAAATTGCTGTGGCTCGAAATCGTAAAAGGAATAATCGGAATAAGCGCGGCCATCCCTTGTCAGCAGCGTAAGCCGTAAATCAGGCTTCTCTCCCGCAATCTGCTCTAGCCGGGTCGTTAGTTGTCTAGCAGCAATCGGATGATCCTGGGCTTCCTCCAGCAAGGTTTTAATCTCGGGATCGAATTGGACGAAATTTGAGATAGACACAAGCTCCTCCATAATTGCATTGGCTTGAGATTGTACAATGGCAAGGGATTGCGTTGCTTTCTCAAGCGTGTGCTCTCGAATAATTAACTTGGAGTAGTAGCTGCTAATATACAGCATAGCTACCGTAGGCAATACCAGACAGGCAATAGATGTCAGAATCAGCTTTTGCCGCAAGGATAAATGTTTTAGCTTAAATATAACACGCATGATGTTGTGCCACCCCTCGTTGCCATTCTTCTTTATAAAGCCATACTACAGCATGCTGATGAACGATTCATTCAACATTTTTTGCAATGAGGGAAAAAATATCGCAAAACTTTTTTGCTATAGAAAAAATCGTTGCATGTTTGCATGGAACGCGGCACCTATAATGAGGAAGACATAGAGGACAGTGAGGTGGCAAATTTGGAGCAGACAACGAGAAATGGTTTGGATCAGGGGGCGAAAACAGGCAAGGCTCTCCGAATCCGCAAGCAAGGGTTTTACGACATGATTAATGGTTATCTATTTATTTTGCCAATGCTGTTGTTGACTATGACGCTGGTCGTTATCCCGATCATTTTGTCAGGGTTGATAAGTTTTACCGAGTGGAACTTCATTGCAGGGCTTGATGGGCTAAATTTTATCGGATTTGAGAATTATAATAATTTGCTGCATGATGAAGGGTTCCATCGAGCGCTTCGGAACAATGTCATCATGATCGCGGTTGTTCCCGTATCGATGCTTTTCGCGCTGGTGCTCGCGGCTTTGATTAACCAAGCAACCTACTTTAAAGATTTCTTCAAAGTCATCTACTTTATGCCTTTCATTTCAAGTTTCGTGGCAATCGCTTTATTATGGCGAGTCTTGTTCCATCCCAACAGCGGACCAATTAACGGATTTTTGCGGGGGATAGGCATTGAGAATCCGCCGCTTTGGCTGGCGGACCCGCAATTCGCACTGATTGCAGTCATGATTATTATGGTTTGGACTTCGCTTGGTTTTAATATGGTCATTTATTTGGCAGGCTTGCAGGGAATTCCAAAGGATATTTATGAGGCGGCCGATGTAGATGGAGCTTCTCCTCTGAGGCAGTTTTTCACTATTACCTTGCCCATGCTTTCTCCGACAACCTTCTTTTTGCTTATTACAGGTGTGGTTGGCTCGTTTAAGGTTTTCGATCTCATTATGGTGTTGACCAGCGGCGGCCCTGCCGGCTCTACATCGGTCATCGTTTATTACCTTTACGAAGCGGCGTTTGTTAACCTGCAATCCGGCTATGCGTCTGCGATGGGGATCGTGCTGCTGCTGCTGATCTTATTCGTGACACTTATCCAATGGGTGGGTCAGAAGAAATGGGTAAATTACTAGGGGGAATACACATATGCAATCCGTCAGCGCGAGCCGTCTGATCGTCACGGCTCTAATGGGAATCGTCGGGATATTTTTTATCCTGCCATTCATTTGGATGTTATCGGCCTCGTTCAAGCCTGAATTGGAGGTTATGACATACCCCATACAATGGATTCCGAAAACATGGTACATGATAGAAAATTACACACAAGTCTGGTCAGGTGCTGTTCCATTCACGCTTTATTACTTGAATAGCATTAAAGTGACACTGATGGCTACCGCATTGTCGTTAATCATTTCGGCTATGGCCGCTTATGGATTTTCCAAGGTGATCTTCAAAGGCCGGGAAGCTATGTTTATCTTAGTGCTGGCTACTTACATGATTCCTTCTCAGGCCATTCTTGTTCCGCAATTTATGATGTTTCGCTGGCTTGGTCTATTCGATAGCCATTTCGGTCTTGTATTGCTTGCAGCATCGGGAGTATTAGGCACGTTCTTGCTGCGCCAGTTCTTCATGAGCGTCCATAATGAGATTATCGAATCTGCGCGAATCGACGGCGCGAATCATTGGATTATTTTCTTCCGGATCGGGCTGCCGTTAGTCAAGCCGGCGCTTGCGACTTATATGATTCTGCGTTTCATTTGGACATGGAACGATTATCAGAATCCACTTATTTTCCTGCGCTCTGAACCCTTGTTCACGCTTCAGCTGGGGATTCGGAAGTTTGCCGATTTTAATGGAGAGTTTTATTCGCTTATGATGGCGGGAGCCGTTTCTGCGATCTTGCCACTGTTGATCATCTTCATTGTAGGCCAGAAACAAGTGATTGAAGGCGTGGCCTCGGGAAGTGTCAAAGGATAGAAAACTATTATTCAAGGGGGAATTTCGATGTTAAAGAAACAATGGATTCAGGCGACTGTCGTATCGGTTTTGGTTGCGCTTGCAACATCAGCATGCTCGGGGGCAGGCGGCAATAGTACGGCGGAGGAGACGGGAAGCAAGGGCTCTTCAGACGGGGCAGTCACAATTAAATTGCATACTTGGTATCCGAAGAAAGCTGATAATTGGGATATCGTAATCGAGGAGTTCGAGAAGAAACATCCTGGGATCAAGGTGGAGTTCAACTCCGCAGAAGACAACAACTCGAATGAATATTATAAAAAGCTGGATTTAGCTGCGGCTTCTGGCGACGATCTGGATGTTATTATGTTTAGTAACATGGCATTTCTCAGCCAGCGCGCCGAGCTCGGCTTGTTGGAGCCAGTTGATACGTATATAGAGAAGGAAGGTTTCTCTCTGGCGGACGAGTACTCCACGGACACACGAATCAAAGATGTAACCTATGGCTTGCCAGGCAAGCTTTCTACACCTATGGTTTTCATCAATGAGAGCCGACTCCAGAAAGCGGGACTGGAGCTTCCGAAGGAATGGACCTGGGACCAGTATATGGAGTATGCCAAGGCGATGACGACGACGGAAAACGGCAAAACGCAATACGGCACCTATTTCCACAGCTGGATTCAATTCGGTTATTTCATTCAGAATATGGGGCAATCGACTACCGGAGCTAATCTCACGACGGACGATGGCTTGAAAGCAAACATCGATACTCCTGCAATAAGGAAATCGTTGGAAGTTCGCCTGCAAGGGGAACGAGAAGGCTCGGCGACGCCTTACTCAGAAATTGTGAGCCAGAAGCTAAATTACCGTCCACAATACTTCAACCAGGACACGAGCATGATTACGATGGCATCTTTCTTGGTGCCGGAAGCAGGGGGAACGGAGCAAGTACCTGCAACGTTCAAAACCGTGTTCGCACCACTTCCAACGATGAACGCAGGGGATCCGCTCACAGGCAACGTCAGCGGCGACGTATTTGGCGTATACAGCAAGTCCAAGCATAAAGAAGCTGCTTACACCTTTATCCGCTGGTTCACAACGGAAGGAATCGTCCTGCAGGGCAAGAACTTCCCATCGTGGAAAAAGGCCGATCTGAACAAGGTTGTAGATAACATTATTGCTGGCACGAAAACGCCTGAAAAAATCGATAAGGAATCCTTGATGTACGTTCTCGAAAACACGAAGCAGGCCACCCCAGCTGTCGCTGTTCCTTACCATGCGGAGTTAGAAAAGGTGTTCCTGGAGGAATTCGACAAAATGATGTTATCCGGCGTCGACATTGATACGACGATTCGCAATACACAAGAAAAGGTTCAGAAAATTATTGATTCCAAGCAGTAAAAAGTTCTGTGCAGCGCGGATGGGTATTCGCGCTGCACATCTATTATCCATTATGAGGAGTGATAAGGATGCTATACCCTATTAATACGTCTTCTCGCAGCGTTATCGATTTGTCCGGCATTTGGAATTTCAAAACAGATCCCGGAATCGGTTTACTGGAAGGATGGCAGATGCAGTCGCTAAGCGACACGATTGCGATGGCTGTTCCGTCTTCCTATAACGATATCGGCGTTAATGCCGAAATACGAAATCATGTAGGATGGGTTTGGTACGAACGGGAAATCATTATTCCGAAGACGCTGGCCTCGCAGCGAATCGTTCTTCGGTTCAGCTCGGCCACCCATGAAGCGAAGGTGTATGTCAATGGAACGCTGGCCGTAGAGCATACGGGCGGCTTTACACCGTTCGAAGTGGAACTGAACGGTCATCTGCTGCCGCATAAAAATAGGCTGACAGTTGCCGTCAATAATATTTTGGACGAATCGACGCTGCCCGTGGGACATTTCGTGGAGCGCGATATTGAAGGAGTGGGCAAAGTCGCTCGGAATAATCCCAATTTCGATTTCTTTAACTATGCGGGGCTGCATCGTCCTGTGAAAATTTACACGACACCTCAAAGCTATATACAAGATGTACAGATTATATCAAGCGTCAAGGATGACGGTTCCGCGGAAGTGAGCTGCAAGATTGACAGCACCGGAGAGTCCGACGTGCGTATCTATATCCTAGATGAAGCGGGAAGCATCGTTGCCCAAGGAGAAGGGGAGCAAGGGAGCTTCTTGCTGGCGGATGCTAAGCTTTGGGAGCCTATGAATGCTTATTTGTACACGTTAAAGGTGGAGCTAGTTCAAGGAGGAGAAATCATCGATGAGTATGATCAACCCTTTGGCATCCGGACTGTGGAAGTGGCGGGCGGCAAATTCCTAATCAATGGCAAACCGTTCTACTTCAAGGGCTTCGGCAAACACGAGGATTCGCCGATTCATGGACGTGGCATTAACGAGGCGGCCAATGTCATGGATTTTCGATTGATGAAGTGGATGGGTGCCAATTCGTTCCGTACATCCCATTATCCATATTCGGAAGAAATCATGAGACTGGCTGACAGGGAAGGATTCGTCGTTATCGACGAGGTGGCTGCCGTCGGTCTGCATTTGAATTTCATTCCAACGCTGACGGGTGGGAAGCGACGGGACACGTGGAAAGAGCTGAGAACCTATGAAGCGCATCGGGAAGCCATTCGCGAGCTGATAGCGAGAGACAAGAACCATGCATGCGTTGTGATGTGGTCCATCGCCAATGAGCCTGCGACTTCCGAGGAAGGGGCGCGCGAGTATTTCGAGCCGCTGCTCCGATATGCGAAGGAATGCGACCCGCAAGGACGTCCCGTCACAGTGGTGACGCTTCAAGAAGGGAGCCCGGAGCATTGCAAGGTATCGGATCTGGTAGATGTTCTCTGCTTGAATCGGTATTACGGCTGGTACGTTGAAGGCGGGGAATGGGAGATTGCTAAATCGAGACTCCGCCAGGAGCTCCAAGGCTGGAGGAAGCGCTGCCCAGAGAAGCCAATCATCATGACGGAATATGGCGCGGATACGATCGCAGGCTTCCATGATGTTGATCCCGTCATGTTTACCGAGGAATTTCAGACCGAATTTTTACGGGCAAATCATGAGATTTTCGACGAGTGCAGCAATTTTGTCGGCGAGCATGTATGGAACTTTGCCGATTTCAGCACCAGTCAGGGCATCTTCCGCGTTCAAGGGAACAAGAAAGGGGTTTTTACGCGTGACCGCAAGCCGAAATTAGCGGCGCACGAGCTGAAGAAACGGTGGGAAGCGATTCCAGACTATTATTATAAGAGCTAAATTGCTTATGTACGACGACGACGATGAGTAGTGTCATTAATGAACCCTACACCTGAAGCAATCAGGCCAGCCCGGTTTTGGCATCAGCAACCAAGACCGGGCTGGCCTGATTGCTTTTCTTGTTATGCATTTATGACAGGAAATTCCGTGTTCAAATTTGAGATTTTTGTGATAGACTTCACCTTAAAGTTGCTCCTCTCTCTGAGCGATGTTGTTTTAGCCAAACACCATTTCTCAAAGATAGGGGCGCTTTCTCTTTTTCACATAGCTGCTTGCATCATTCGTTTCATTCTATTCCGGTAGGAAGTCCGGTTCTAGTCCGATTTTCATAATGTTTAGGTCGTCATAACAAAAGCGTTATGAAGGATTTGGGGGTACAATTAGGATAGGCGACTGCTGCAGCTTTGAAAGAGACTGAATATTTCGCTACGAAAACTACGAGTTAATCAGCTTGAAGGGACAGATGCCTGATGCGTGCATATCTAAATTCGCTGCGGTTTAAAATGTTTGCCAGTATCCTCTTTATGATCGTTCCGCTTGTAATCGTCATTATTGTGAATAGCATTTATTCAGTGGGGGTTGTCCGTAATCAGGTCGCCCAATCGAACAAAAATCTGCTCAGTCTGTATATGAATGAAATCGACCGCAATTTGAATGAAGTGGATGAGTATTTGTTCGATTTTACGGAAAATGATACCGATCTGATCGGATTTCAATTGCCGAGACAAAATAACGAAACGACCTATATGATGAGCAAATTGCGACTGTTCAATACGATTATGACAGATATTAGCGTACATCGTTCAATCGATCTCTTTTTTGTTTATTCGATAACAAACGGTGAGCTTATTATGACCCAGCAGTTCGGCTCATCGTTTGAAGAACGGGACGCAACCAAACAGGAAATTATGCAGATGCTGCAGGGGGAGCCGGGGGCCTACAGCGGTCCTGACTGGCATGTGTGGGAAGGACGTAACCATAATTATGCGCTGCTGCGTCTTATACGCAGCGGGGGGGTGTATGTCGGGGCGTGGGTTAACAGCAATAAGCTGATGGTGCCTTTAAATCTGATCGATCTCGGCGAAGCGGGAGCCGCACTGCTGACGACGGGCGAACTCAAGCCAATGAGCCAAAGCGAGATGATCGAGAGGGAAGGCATTGAACTGGCAAGCTCCTCAGAAGCGTATACGATAACGGGCAAGGAGAGATCATTTTTAATGATGGATGAATCGTCGGACAAAGGCGATTTTAAACTTATGGCGCTTGTGCCGGATGATGTTATTCAGCAAAAGCTTCCTTTTCTACAGAGGGTATCCTCATTCATAACGGCGGGTGCTGTCGTTTTTTTTGTCGTATTTTTATTTTTTATACGCTATGTGTTTCTTAAGCCGATGAAGCAGTTGGTCGTGGCGATGAGGAAGACGAGAGACGGTCATTGGGGTACAAGACTGCATCAGAGCAGTACGTCCACCGAATTTGAAATCGTTAATGAAACTTTCAATCGTATGATTGCGGAAATTCGCGAACTGAAGATCGATGTATATGAAGAAAAATTAAACCATCAGAAGTCGGAGCTTCAATTGCTTCAATTGCAAATTAATCCGCACTTTTTTTTGAACTCGTTAAACATTGTTTACAATTTGGCAACGGTCAAGGATTACAAGCTGATTCAGGAAATGTCGAAGTGTCTGGTCGTCTACTTCCGTTACATGTTTCGAACGAACCGATATGTCGTACCGTTAAAAGAAGAGCTGCTGCATACTGCCAATTATTTGCGTATCCAGCAGCTTCGGTTTCCTGACTCGCTGAGCAGCAGCATCGAAATGAAGGACGAAGTGAAGGAGGTTGAAATTCCGCCTCTTGTCATTCAGACAATCGTTGAAAATACCATTAAACATGCGGTTGATATCGATCAGCCAATTACAATTGAGGTTGTTGCAGCGCTGCTGGAGTCGGATAACGGGAACCGTATTGTAATCACGATAAAAGACAACGGCTCCGGTTTTCCCGAAGAAGTGCTGAGTAGTCTGCATGCCGATGAGGAAAAAATAAGCGAAGAGGGCGAGCATGTAGGGATTTGGAATATTAAGCGCAGGCTGAGGCTGCTCTATCAATCGGACGCAGCGATAACCTTCGAGAACAATCAGAGCGGCGGCGGGGCTATCGTAACGATGTCGCTGCCAATGCCCGCTGCTGGACATTCATGATCATACTACATCCAGAAGGTGGGGGCTTATATGTTTACCGTATTAATTGTAGATGATGAGGTTCATGCGATCCGAGGGCTGGAGGTAGGCGTCCGCTGGAAATCCTTGAAGGTTCAACATGTGCATACCGCGCTAAGCCTGAAGCAGGCTCAGCAAATTTATTTGAATGAGCCGATTCATTTAATGGTGTGCGATATCGAAATGCCTAAAGGGACAGGCATCGAATTGCTGGAATGGGTAAGGGAGCATGATCCAAAGGTAGAGACGATTTTTTTGACATCGCATTCCGATTTCTCTTATGCGCAGAAAGCGATCAAGCTGGGCAGCTTCGAGTATTTGCTTAAACCGGTTGATTATGAAGAACTGGAGCAAGTAATCCGTAAAGCGTTAGCTAAAATCGAAAAAACACAGGAGCTTCTAATGTATGAAAGCGATTACAAGCATTATGCTCAGCTTTGGGAATCACAAAAGCCGTTGATGAAAGAGCGTTTTTGGCAGGAGCTCATCAAGCAAAGCATAGGCTCTTCCCCGGAAAGAATCTCCGAATATGCTGCGAGCAGCAAGCTGCCTAATCTGGTGAGGTCTAAATATTTGCCGATCTTAATTCGCGTCCAAAAATGGTATAAACCGCTCAGTCAGCGGGATGAGCAGATTATGGAGTATGCGCTGCGAAATGCAGCGAATGAGCAAATTTTGAAAAATGAAGCCGGGTCCGCCGTCATATCCGTTCCTAATGGTGGGCTGCTTGTGCTGCTTGAAGCATCAACAGATAGGATGGATACAGCGATGCTGGACGATTGCATCAGCTATGTGCGCGGCTGCAGCCAATACTTTAGCTGTGATTTAAACTGTTACATCGGTCAGCCTGTGTATGCTACTGAAATGGTGACAAGCTATTACAATCTTATTCAAATGGACCGTGACAATGTGACGCATGCCAATCAAACCTTTTTGTTTCGCCATTACAAGAAGTCTAAAGTGGGAACCCTGCAGCCGCCTTCCATGAGTTCGTGGGAAGAGTGGATGAAAATGGGAGCCAAGGATAAGTTGACGGAGGCTGTCGCTTGTTATTTGGATGATTTGAGGGACAGGAAGTACGGCGTCGACGCTCAGGCCTTGCAGCTGTTTTATCAAAATTTTCTGCAGATGATGTTTTTTGTGCTGCAAGTGAAGGGATTACAGGCCAATGATGTGTTCGCGAAAAGTCTGCTTACAGACAAGCCGCAAGAGGTGCTCCGCTCCGTGTCGTCACTCAAGGAATGGATCCTTTATCTCATTGACGTGTCGATGAGCCAAATTCACGCCACTCAAAAAAGCCTTTCAGTGGTCGACCGCGTGAAGGCCTATATTCAAGAGCATATAGGCGAGCAAAATCTGACCCGGGAAGAGGTAGCGGGCTGCGTATATTTGAACCCTGATTATTTGAATCGGGTATTCAAGAAGGAAACGGGCATGTCCATTTCGGATTATGTACAATTACAACGCATTGCTTATGCAAAAGCACTGTTAGCATTGCCAGATTACACCGTTAGTGATATTGCCCTGCAGTCAGGCTATTCCAATCTATCTTATTTTTCCACTCTGTTTAAAAAAATGACAGGTATGAATCCAGGCGATTACCGCAAGCAAGCCCAGTCGAAAGAGGTCGAGATTTCGAAACTGTAAAGTCCGGATAGTGGTTATTGCCTATGTTCCGTACACCCTACAATAGAGCTACAAGATAGAATACAACAACGAAATGAGGGAAGGCGATGGAAACACCGCAAATCGCACAGGCTGTTCGTGCAGGAGAGCGGAAAGAAAGCGGGCGGCTGAATTTTATTTTGAGAAAATTAAAGCGTTACCGCGCACTGTTCCTGATGATCATTCCGGGCATGATTTATTTGATTATCAATAACTATCTGCCCATGTTTGGAGTTGTCATAGCGTTTAAGGACATTAATTATGCCAAAGGAATTCTTGGGAGCGATTGGATCGGGTTTAAGAACTTTGAATATTTGTTTGAAACGAAGGACGCCTGGATTATTACGCGCAACACGATTTTGTACAATGGCGCATTTATCATCATTAATACGGTGTTGGCTATCGCGGTAGCGATTTTATTAAATGAAGTAAAGAAGAAGCTTGCGTCGCGCTTCTATCAAAGTGCCATTTTGCTGCCGTATTTAATCTCAATGGTCGTTGTCGGCTATCTCGGATTGTCGCTGCTCAATGTAGAGAGCGGTTTCATCAATAAACAACTGCTGCCGCTGCTCGGTATGGATCCGATAGCTTGGTATACAGAGGCTAAATATTGGCCGTATATTCTCGCAATTGTTAATATTTGGAAAAATGTAGGGTATTTATGCATCATTTATTTAGCTTCTATTATTGGCATTGATCACGAATATTATGAAGCAGCGACGATTGACGGCGCAAACAAATGGCATCAAATCCGCAGCATTACCGTTCCGCTCATCATGCCTACCATTACCATTATGACACTGCTTGCGATCGGACGTATTTTTTACTCTGACTTCGGGCTGTTCTATCAGGTTCCGCTTAATTCAGGTCCTCTTCAGCCAACGACAGATGTTATAGACACATACGTATACCGAGGACTCATGACTTTGGGAGATATCGGAATGTCGTCGGCTGCGGGCTTGTACCAATCGCTTGTCGGTTTTGTGCTCGTATTGGCCGCTAATTACGCTGTGAGCCGCAAGAACAGAGATCAGGCGCTGTTTTAGAATAAGAAAAAGGTTCTTGTTAGGAGAGGTAACTACATGAAGACGAACCATATGAATCAATATGCTGTACATGCCATCCTTATTTTGCTGACAGCTGCTTGTGTATTTCCGTTTCTGCTGTTAATCACATCATCACTGACACAGGAGCAGGCGATTGTGAGGGATGGATACAGCCTGCTGCCTAAGGCATGGAGCATCGAGGCTTACGAGTATTTGTGGAATAAATCCACGTCGCTGGTTAAGGCTTACGGCATAACGGTAACGATTACAATTATCGGGACAACCGTGGGGCTGCTCATTTCAGCGCTGCTGGCGTATCCGCTGTCGCGGGGAGATATGCCGCTGAGGGGGACGCTGTCCTTTATCGTATTTTTCACGCTGCTGTTCAACGGGGGGCTGGTGCCGACATATCTCGTGTTTACCGAGGTATTCGACATGAAAAATACACTGCTTGCGCTGATCATACCTGGCCTGCTTACAAACGGCTTCTTCATTCTGCTGATCCGCTCGTTTTTCAGCACCTCAATCCCGGTTCCCATTATCGAATCGGCCTATATTGACGGGGCAACGGAGTTTAAAATTTTTTACCAGATCGTGATACCGCTTTCTTTACCGATTTTGGCCACTATCGGTCTCATGCTGACGATTGGCTATTGGAACGACTGGTTCAACGGCTTGATCTATGTGACGGAGCCTGAATTATACAGTATCCAAAATTTATTGAACCGGATGCTGAGTAATATCCAATTTCTACAGCAAACCAACATTGGGGGCAACAACAGCACGGCTGCGGCGGGACTTCCTATGAATTCCGTGCGGATGGCGATGGCAGTTGCAGGAATATTGCCCATTTTGTGTGTGTATCCTTTTTTCCAAAAGTATTTCGTTAAAGGCCTTACCATTGGAGCTGTTAAAGGTTAGTTAGAGGCAGCCAAGCTCGGATCTCGCAGGTCCGATTGGTATAGATTTATGATCATCAGCACACAGGGGGAAATCGAAGATGAAGAAGAAAACAACGACACTGCTTTTATCGATTATGCTTGTACTAAGCCTGCTTCTTGCAGCCTGCGGCAGTTCGGAAAATGGAGGCAACGCTTCGCCTGGCGGATCTGGAAGTGAAGCTGGAGCCGGCGATAGCGAAGCCGTGGAACTGACGATGGCCTTTATTAATCTCGGCACGATGTCGGATGTTGCGGCGGTGCAGGAGGAGATAAACAAAATTACCAAGTCCAAAATTAATGCGACTGTGAAGCTGATGCCAATTGATATTGCAGCATGGAACCAGCAGGTCAATCTTCTTCTGGCAGGCAACGAGCCTCTGGACCTGCTTGTTACTTCCTCTTTTTTTAATTACAGCTCTCAGGTTGCCAAAGGACAGCTGCTGCCGCTTGACGAGCTTCTTGAGAAGTATGCGCCGGAAATTAAAAATACGATGCCTTCGGAAATTTACAATGGTACGAAAATCGGCGGAAGTATTTATGGCGTGTCGAGCATACGCGACGTGGGCGCAGATTATGGCATGGTCATGCGTAAGGATTTGATTGACAAGCACGGCATTGATCTTTCGGGAGTCAAGACTTTTGAGGATCTTGGTACAGTATTCCAGACGATTAAGGATAAGGAACCGGGCATTGTGCCTCTCGTTCAAAGCACGCAAACAGGCACGGTTGCTTATCAAATGTATACACCGCAGATCGATCCGCTTGGAGACAGCCTTGGCGTGATTTTGCTGGACAGTAATGATCTGAAAGTCGTAAATCTGCTGGAAACAGACATTTTCAAAAATAAGGTCACTCTTGCACGCAAGTGGTATGAAGCCGGCTATATTATGCAGGACGTAGCAACGACGCAGGAGCAGGGCTCAAGTCTCGTAAAAGCAGGCAAAGCGCTTGGTTATTTTAATAATATGAAGCCAGGCTTTGAGGCACAGGAATCCAAGACTACCGGTTATGAAATGACCAGTGTCCATCTGTCTGAGCCTGTGATCCAATCGAATGGAGCAAGCGGCTTTATGATGTCGGTTCCCCGCAACAGCGAAAACCCGGAACGCGCTATGCAGCTTCTTAACCTGCTTTATTCGGATGCCGAAGTGATGAACTTGCTGGCGAACGGCATTGAAGGCAAGCACTATGTGAAGAATGAGGACGGAACGATCAAGCTTCCAGAAGGCGTGAAGGAAACGACATATCAGTTCAACCAATGGGAAGTGGGCAACAATTTTTTAACATATGTGTGGGAAGGTACGGATAAGGATATTTGGGAGCAGACGAAAAAATTCAACGAGTCCGCGAAGGTATCTCCGGCACTCGGTTTCTCCTTCGATGCGACGCCGGTAAAAACGGAGGTGGCCGCGGCGACTAACGTGGTCAATCAATACAAGGTCGGGCTGGAATCCGGCTCGCTGGATCCTGCACTCATTGAGGAGTATAACGAGAAGCTGAAGGCGGCTGGGCTGGATAAGATTATTGCTGAGAAACAAAAGCAGCTTGATGAATGGGCGGCTGCTAACGGCAAATAAAAAGTTGAAAAACGGAGGTGGCGGAGTATGAAATTGCCGTTTGATGTACCGGAGTCCAAGAAAATCAGGCTAATCATTAATACCGACGCGAAAAATGAAGCTGATGATCAATTTGCCATTGTCCATGCCTTGCTGACTCCTCGTTTCAGGATAAAAGGTATTATAGCTGCCCAATTTGAAAAAACGGCTTCGATGATGAACCGGAAGGACACGATGCAGCAAAGCTATGACGAGATCGAGAAGGTGCTCTCGATTATGGGATTGCAAGAGGAGGTCCCTTACTATAAGGGGGCGGTCAGCGCATTGGAGAACGAAGAAACGCCCGTCCCTTCCGAGGGGGCTGCTGCGATTGTGCATGAAGCCATGAAGGAGGATTCCTCTCCGCTGTATGTCGTATTCCTTGGACCGCTTACAGATATGGCGTCAGCATTGCTTATGGAACCGCGCATCTCGGATAGGCTGACAGTTGTCTGGATTGGCGGCGGGCACTGGCCGCTCGGTGGCTGGGAGTATAACTTGTTTAACGATATTGCTGCCGCTAATGTGGTGTTCCAATCATCAGTGGAGCTGTGGCAGGTGCCGCACACCGTTTATACGACGATGAGGGTAAGTATTGCGGAGCTGATGTACAAGGTTAAGCCGTACGGTGAAATCGGGCAATATTTGTTCCAGCAGCTGATCGACTTCAACAATTGGGCAGCAGAAGCGTTCAAGGACTCCCCGTGGCCCAAAGGTGAAATGTGGTCGCTCGGCGACTCACCTGCCATAAGCCTGCTTCTGGATGAGCACGAATACGGGTATGAAATGAAGCCTGCTCCGAGAATAACCGAGGATATGTACTATGTGCATGATCAGAAGGAAAGAATGATCCGTGTCTATCATTTTGTGGATGTCCGCTTTACTCTGGAAGATATGTTCGCTAAGCTCGCATTGACGTATGGCAGCTAGAAGCTAGATTAAGGGTCCGTAGCTTGTTTGTTTTTGAGCCCCCGCGCACCAATTGGATCGCTGCGCGGGGGTTCTTTGTCATGAAGCTGCGAGGGAAGCGGCTTTTCCGCGTTTTAATCTATCACAGAATCTGGTAAATTTATGGTATATTAGCTATGAACCTGCAAAAAAGCTGTTTTTGACCATAGAGAGAATCATAGTGGAGATCGAAGCTTTTATACCGGAAATCCAAGAGGATGGTGTGTATTGGTGGAAAAGAGTACGAGGGATCAGCAGCGATTGAACACGGTCATATCATTTGCAGACAATGTGCTTAAGGAGGGAAGGGGCCGCAGCGGATGGGAGGCTAGCCCGTTGTTCGCTGACGGAATCGATGTTAGGACAAAGGAGCCCGTCACATGGCGATTTCCCGGAGGGCGCGAGGTGGTCATGTCCAATTTGGCGAGCCAGCAAAACCTGTTTCGTACCTTTGTGGGGCTTTCGAGGCTTACAGGCGATGAGCAGTATGAAAATGCCGCTAAATTAGCAATCAAATTTCACTTTGACCATCTTCAAAGTGAGTGTGGCCTGCTGCAATGGGGCGGGCATCGGCTGATTGATCTGAAGACGCTGCAGGTTGCCGGGGCAGAGGAAAAAAACGGTATGGTGCATGAGCTGAAAAACCATTTTCCGTATTATGAACTCATGTACGAGGTTGACCCTGCAGCTACCGTCAAATACATTAGAGCGATATGGAATGCACATGTTTTCAACTGGAGCACCCTTGAGATTAGCAGACACGGCAGCTTCGGCTTGAAAAGCAGCAGGCTGTGGGCACACGAATTCCGGGATGCGGAGCCGTTCTCAGAGGTTAGCGGGCTGTCCTTTCTGAACGCGGGAAATGATCTGATATATGCGGCAGGAATGCTGTACAAGCTGGCGGGCGAGAAAGGCGCTCTGTTATGGCTGAAAAGGCTTGCCCGCCAGTATAACAAGGCTAGAAATGCGGATACAGGCTTAGGTGCGTATCAGTTCAACCAAGCGAGAAAAGTGTATCATACGAATGACGACAGCAATACACATTCCCGTTTCGGGGACAGGGCTGGGCGGCAATTCGGTCCCGAGTTTGGAGACGCAGCGCTGGAAGGCAAAATGCTTTTGGAAGCGCAAGCCTCTACCGTCTATTATGAAAATACAATGATGCAGCTTCAGCTTGCAAGTGGGCTGGGGGAAGTAGTGAAGGAGCTGGCACAATGGTCAAGGCAAGGGCTCGGCGCTTTTTTGAAATACGGCTACGTTCCTGAAAAGAATGCGTTTAAGCCGATGCTCACCGACGGTACGGATTTATCGGGATATGCCCTTAAACGGGACGGCTATTATGGAGATAAAGGCGCCATCATCGGCCAGTTTCCCGCTACTAGCAAATTTTTGCTTTCCTGCGTGAGGACATTTATCCAAACGGGCGACGAAAGCCTATGGGAAGCGGCAAGAAGCATCGCCAAAGGGAATGGACTTGGAGATATGGGCAGTGAACCTGAAGTGGATGCCGCTCTGGATTTTTCGACAGAGTGCGACGATCCAAGAGCTCTTTATGCGATGCTTGATGTTTATTCAACATTCGGACATTCGCAATACTTGGAGATGGCTAGAAAAATAGGAGACAATATCATAGAGAAACAATTTCATTTCGGCTATTTTGTCCCTGCCAGACACAGCAAGTATGCGAATTTTGATACAGCCGAACCGCTCGCCCTTCTAGCGCTGCAGGCTGCAATTGAGGGAAAGCAGCACGGTGTCCCAGCATTCATAGACGGTAAAGGATTTTTTCATGCCAATATGGAAGCTGACGATGGCTCCGTAAAAACGTGGAAGTCCCCTCAGCTGTACAAGGAAACGATCTGAGCCTATTCCTCGACCAATTCTATAATGCCTATATTATTTTTGAACAGGAATACGACTCTCTTATTGCCGATAGCCGGAGCTGCCAAAGCCTCGGCTATGACGAGATAGCCCAGCTTCTTCAGTTGCTCGGTCTTCTCCAAGAGGTTCGCCGTTTCATAACAGAAATGGTAGGGTGTGCTGCCAACCTTTTTCAAAATATTTTTAACCGGAGAATTGTCATTCAGCGGACAGACCAGCTCTACCAAATAGGTGCCATTTTTAATAAATTGAATTAAAATATTCCGTTGATCGTCATGGCATTTTTCGCCGTCCACCTCGTACCCTAGCGCGATAAACTCCTGTAAAGCTTTATCTAAATCCTCTACGACATACCCTATATGATGTACTTTCATATAACTCAACTCCTATTAAAGTTTAGCTGCTCTATTCCACACATTTAATCACATGCAACGGCTTATAAGCTCATCGCCCACTTCACAAATATAATATAATCCTCTGCTGTCAAATAAACAAGATAATTGACATCCTCGACAAAAAAAGGGAATTCGTTGACAATGATTCGACGATAGACTACGATAAAATTGACTTTGTTGTAAAAATTTATAAACTCCCAGATGTAGCGGCTTAAAGCTAGAGAAGGCTGTAAAAATGCTATCCTAAATCTAAGCAAGGGGAGAAGTTTCGTGAATATGATCAGTCGTGATTTAAATCTCGTATTTTCGGCAACGTTTACCGCAGAACCAGTCAGAAGGTCACTCGTTTTTTGGTTGGACAAGCTCGGAATAAACGCTGCAATTCAATATGAGAATCAGGTTTTCAAGCAGCTGCTCGATCCTTATAGCGCTATGCGCCAAAACAACGGGATCAACGTCATTCTCATTCGTTTTGATGATTGGTTCAGGGTGGAGGACGGCTTGGAAACGGAGATCAGGAAGGATGCTTTAATACAATCCAAGCTTGACCGTAACATCGTTGATCTGTTGAATGCATTGAAAACATCAGTAGAGAGCACATCAGCCATTCATATTGTGTGTATTTGCCCTCCTTCGCCATTGATGGAATGGAGCTCCGAGACGGCTTGCGATTATAAGGAAATAGAGGACCGACTATATCAAGGGCTTCAAGGACTGAACGGCATTTTACCAGTGGCTTCTTCTGACATTTTGGATCTCTATCCCGTAGCGGATTATTATGATTTTCATTCGGATAAAATGGGACATATTCCATACAAACAAATTTTCTTTGATGCGTTAGGTACGGTCATTGCCAGAAAAATCTATTCGGCTGTGAGCCTGCCATATAAAGTGATCGTGCTGGATTGCGACCAGACGCTGTGGAAGGGCATTTGCGGTGAAGACGGCGTTGAAGGAATAGCGGTGGACCCGTATCGGAAGCAGCTGCAGGCATTTATGCTGGAGCAGCAGCGCTTAGGGATGCTTCTATGTCTTTGCAGCAAAAATAATGAAAGCGATGTCATAGAGGCGTTGAACCGGCCTGATATGCTGATCAAGCCCGAACACATCGCGGCTTCGAGAATCAACTGGGAGCGCAAATCGGATAATTTGGAAGCATTGGCTAAAGAGCTGAATTTGGGTCTCGACAGCTTCATCTTTATCGACGATAACCCTGTCGAATGTATGGAGGTTAAAGCACGTTGTCCCCAAGTTCTGACATTATGCTTGCCTGAAAAGGACGAGGACATTCCGCTTTACTTAAGCAACATTTGGGCATTTGACCGTATAAACACGACTGCGGCAGACCAAAGCCGTACGGAACAGGTTAAACAAAATACGGAGCGGAATAAGTTCCAGCAGGAAATGCTGTCCTACGAAGCTTTTATAAGCGGGTTGGAGCTGAACGTAAGTATTGCTCCTTTGGTTGATGAGGAGCTGGCAAGAGCCGCTCAATTGACTCAAAGGGTGAATCAATTTAATTTTACTACGGTCAGGCATTCGGAAGCCGAGCTCAGAAAACGATGCAGCGAAGACAATGTAAGCTGCTTCACGGTAACGGCAAGTGATAGATTTGGAGACTATGGAATGGTCGGCTTGGCCGTTTGCCGCGAGCAGGGTTCAAAGCTTAGGGTGGACAGCTTCCTTCTTAGCTGCAGAGCTCTAGGCAAAGGTATAGAATATACGATGCTTGCTAGACTTGGCGAATGGGCGGCGGACAATGGTCTGGGTGAAGTAGAGGTCGTTTTTGTTCCAACCTCCAAAAACCAGCCAGCTGGTCAGTTTTTAAGCTTAATCGGAGAACAGGACGTCACGGCTTCGACTGATCACAAAGTATATGCGTTCACGGCGGCCTTTGCCAGAACCATAAACTTTGCCTCCTACCTGGAAAAAGCCGACCACTACCGCGAGGAGGTACATGCAGCTGCGGAACAAACGGCGAGCGGGGCGGATACGGCTATTTTAGATGTGCTGGATGATATTGGGCGGCACTTGAATACTTCTAGAAGCATCCACGCCAAAGTAGAGGCGGCCTCGCAGGGCAAGACTGGCGAACGGGCAGAATACGTAGCTCCAAGAAATGAATTTGAGCAAAGAATATTAACCATTTGGGAAGATGTTTTAGTCATTGAGCAAATCGGAGTAATGGATAATTTGTTTGAGGTTGGCGGCGAATCGATCAAAGCGATTCAGATTTTGTCCCGAATTCGGGAGGAATTTGAAGTGGATTTGCCGATGACGGTGCTGTTCGAAGGTTCGCTTACGATTGCCGGACTTGCCGAGGCGGTGGAAACGAGCTTGCTCAGCAGCTTTGATGAGGACGCAATTGCTGAACAATTAGCGGCCTTGGAAAACCTGACGGAAGAAGAAATCGAGCTGCTGCTTCGGGAAGAGAGCGAGTGAGGCAAATATGAAGCTTTTACTAGCTCAAAATGCATCCTATTATCCTGCACTGGGTGGAGCCAATAAGTCCAACCGAACGCTTATGGAAGCGTTAAGCCGCTTAGGGCACGATTGCCGCGTCGTTTCTACAGCATTGGTCAATAGCGCCTCAGAACAAGACCAGCGGGGTGTTGGTGAGCTTGAGGTTATATCCTCAAGCCCCGAAGTTTCCGTTTTCAACCTTAAAGGTGTGGCTATTCATGCTGTGAAAGTACGAGCAGCGATGGACAGCGCAAGGTTGAAGAATTATTTGATCAGGCAAATGAATGAATTTGCGCCCGACAGAATTTTAATTTCGACGGAGGACGTCGGGCATTTACTGCTGGAGGCTGCCGTGAACCATGCGGCTTCCAGAGTCGTGTACCTTGCCAGGACAACCCTCTATTTGCCCTTTGGGCCGGATTGTTTTTTGGAGGCGCCTGATAAAACAGAGCTGCTGCGGAAAGCGGCTGCCATTGTTGTCGTTGGCGATTATTTGAAGGACTATATGTGGCAGTGGGCCAAGCTCAAAGCAGAGGTGCTGCCCATTTCTTTGTTTGGCGATGGTCCTTTTCCCGACTTTGGAAATTTCGATAAAGGCTATATTGCCATGGTTAATCCATGTGCCTACAAGGGGATTTCCATTTTTCTAGAGCTGGCGCGCGCGTTTCCTAACCACGCATTTGCAGCCATACCGACATGGGGTACAACCTCCGATGATATGAAAGCGCTAATGGAGCTCAAAAATGTTCGTATTTTTGATCCAGTAGACGATATGAATAAGCTTTTCTGCCAAACCCGCGTTATGCTCGTACCGTCGCTGTGGGCTGAGGCCAAATCAAGAACGATCGTAGAAGCTATGCTGCGAGGCATCCCGGTGTTGGCAAGTGACGTCGGAGGAAATCCTGAAGCTAAGCTGGGAGTGGAGTATGTGCTTCCGGTAAATCCGATTAAGGGCTACAAGCAAGCCGTTGATGAGCGCAGCCTGCCCGTATCGGACATTCCGAAGCAGCATATAAAGCCTTGGCAAGAGGCATTGGAGCGTTTATTGCGTGAGAGGGAGCACTATGAGGATATATCACGGCGCTCCAGAGAGGCTGCGCTGGATTACATCGAAAATAGGGGAGGCAGCAGGCAGGTTGAAGCGTATTTGCTGAATTTGCAAGTCGGAGCGGAAAATACGCAGCAGCCAGAGCTTGTCCCTGCCTTTAAAGAGAATGCCGTTGCCCAAATGACCGACAAGCTTACTCCTGCGCAGAAGGCGCTGCTCGCCTTAAGGTTAAATAAAAAAAATCAAAGCCGGGGTAATGACCATGAGTAAAGGATTGGAGAACGAAGCGCTTGCTGATAAATGGAGTGGCCTTTCGGACAAACAGAAGGCATTGCTGGCTCTGAGGATGAAAAAACAAAGTATAGAGCAGCCGGCGCCAAGCTTGAAGATAACCCGGCTGGAGAGGAACGGCGAAGACCGTTTTATCGCCTCCTATGCGCAAAAGCGCTTCTGGTTTCTTGACCAGTGGCATACGAACAAGGCCGCCTATAATACCCATCTCGTTTCCAAGCTGAGGGGCAGGGTGGACGTGAACGCGCTCCAGCAAACCTTCGATGCGATTATGAACAGGCATGAGATTTTGCAAATGGTTTACCAAAATCGTGAGGATGAGGTTTATTGCTGCCGTCACCCGAAGCCGGTTATGACGATTGCTGAGAAATCCGTGAAGGCCTTCACCAGAACGAAGCTGGAGGGGGAAATCGAGGACTTTGTCCACGATGAGGTCCATAACCCTTTTGACTTGGCCAACGATTTGCCTATACGGGTGACTTTGCTGTCTGTCTCAAAAAAGGAGCATTACCTGATTATCGTCGTTCACCACATCGTGTCGGATATGTGGTCCCTCCGTGTCATGAACAAGGAAATTGAAGTGCTGTACAATGCCTATGCTGCTGGGCAGCAGCCGGAGCTTCCAGAGCTTCCCGTACAGTATATGGATTATGCCGTATGGCAAAGGAATCTATTAGAGGGAAAAGTAACAGAAAGACAGGTCCAATACTGGAAGGAGACACTCGCAGGAGCGCCTCCGTGTCTGCAATTGACGACGGATTTTCCCCGTCCAGATGTTCAAACCTATAATGGGAAAGTTCATAAATTTATTATTCCAGAGGGAATAGCGGACAAAATCCATACGCTTGCAAGTGCGGAAGCGATAACCCCCTTTGTTTTTTCATTAACGGCTTTTGCTATCCTGCTTAATCGCTATACGCAGGCTGATGATATCGTTATCGGCTCGCCGATTGCGGGGCGTACCCATAAAGAAGTGGAAGACCTAATGGGCTTGTTCATCAATACCCTTGCGATTAGAATTCAATTGTCTGGCAATCCCCGAATGAGGGAGCTGCTGCAAACCGTCAAAAAAACGGTTATGGGCGCAGTCGCAAACCAGGAGCTTCCGTTTGAAAAGCTGGTGGAGGAATTGCAGATTGAGCGTGATTTAAGCTATTCCCCGGTTTTTCAGGCGATGTTTAATTATCAAAGCATGGAGAAAACCGTTCTTCAGCTGAGTGAGCTGGAAGTCCGTCCTTTTTTGCGCAGCAACAATACGACCAAGTTTGATTTGAATCTTGCCGTCAAATACATTGAAGGCGAAATGACCTGCTTCTTAACCTACAACACCGATCTATTCCTTCCTGAAACGATACAGCGCATGGCCGGCCATTACATGGAGATCGTTTCCTCCATGGCTGACAGCTTAAGCTTAAAGGCTCATGAACTTGAGACGCTTACCCCACTAGAAAAACAAACGCTGCTCTCAGAATGGAGCTTTTCCGAATACAAAAATCATCCTGATGTTCCGTATGTTCACAAGCTCTTTGAGGAGCAGGTGCTGATAAGCCCAGATGCGATAGCGGTTGCTTGCCAGGGCAGATCCTACACCTACGAGGAGCTCAATCAAAGAGCCAACAAGCTTGCCCGCTATTTATCCGCGAAAGGAGTTGGCCCTGAAAAACGTGTAGCCTTGTTTGCGGAGCGTTCACTGGAAACCGTAGTAGGCATTCTGGGCATTTTGAAAGCAGGCGGAGCTTACGTTCCACTCGACCCGCTGTTTCCCGTTGACCGCATCAAGTACATACTGGACGATGCCTCAATTGATATTGTCGTTGCAGAGAAGCATTTAACAGTTTCTTTAGGCGATGCGGCAGCTGCCGAATGGGTTTATCTGGATGCCGATTGGCCTGCAATCGCAGAGCAAAGCGGTGACAATATGGCAGTGCCGCTGCAGCCTGCCAATCTTATTTACATCATCTATACATCGGGCTCTACAGGCAAGCCAAAAGGGGTTGCGGTCGAGCATGGAAATTTTCTGAATTACTATTTTGGCGTGATGCAGCGGCTGGATGTCGAGCCGGGGCTTAAATACGCGATTGCTTCCACCTTTGCGGCTGACCTCGCCACCATTAACGTTTGGGCTGCTTTAAATACGGGCGGGCAGCTTCATATTTTGACCTATGACCAGTCCGTCGACTCGCAGCAATATGCCAAATATTTCAGGGAACACGGAATCGATGTCATCAAAATGGTGCCAAGCCATTTCAAGGCGCTGCGGGAACGGGCGAACCTCCACGATATCATTCCTAATAAACGGCTTATCCTTGCTGGCGAGCCCTCCTATTGGGACATGATTGATGACATCAAGGCAGCGAAGCCTGAGACGCAGATCCAGATCCATTACGGGCCGACTGAAACGACGGTGTCTATGCTGACCTATACCGTAACCGACAAAAGGCCTGTGCAGCATACATCGGTATTGCCGCTGGGCCGTCCGCTGCCGAATGTATCCATCTATGTGCTGGATGAACATTTGCAGCTCGCGCCTATAGGAGTTCCCGGGGAGTTATTCATTGGCGGACCTGGTGTTGCCAGAGCATATTTAGGCAGGCCAGAGTTAACCGCAGAAAAGTTTATTCCGAATCGATTTGACGCGCAGAAGGGCGGACGCCTTTACCGGACCGGAGATATTGTCCGTTATTTGGAAAACGGCCATATTGAGTTTTTGAGCAGGGCTGACGAGCAGGTGAAAATCAGGGGATTCCGAATTGAGCTGGGAGAAATTCAATCCTCGCTGCTCGAATACCCCGGCATCAAGGATGCTTTTGTGAACGTCCGTGAAGAGGCCAGCGGCGAAAAAAAGATCGTTGCCTATTATGTGCAGGACGGCTCACAGCCGGTTAACCTATCCGCACTGCGGAACGCTCTGAAGGAAAAGCTTCCAGGCTACATGATTCCTGCCGTATTTATGGAACTGGATAAAATGCCCTTGAACGCTAATGGCAAGGTGGAACGCAGCGCTCTGCCTGCTCCGAATGCCGTAGAAGCAGCTTCGGAAAGCGACTATGAAGCGCCGCGGGACGAATTGGAAGTGAGGATGGCTGCTGTATGGTCCGTGGTTTTGAACATCGAGAAAATAGGAATTAACGATGATTTCTTTAGTTTGGGAGGGGATTCCTTCAAGGCGGTCCAGGTCGTTCGGGGAATCGATCATGCGCTGAGCATTATCGACCTGTTCAAATATCCGACGATTGGGGAACTGTCTGCTATCGTTTCTCAAGGCAGTACGGACAGCGGGGATGTTCTCCACCGTCTTTCGAGAGAAAAGGACGCCTCCGAGGAGGTGGCCATCGTATGTGTTCCTTTTGCCGGGGGGAGCGCGATTTCCTATCAGCCGCTAGCGGATGCGCTGGCGGATCATTACGCCCTGTATGCGGTTCAAGTTCCTGGGCATGACTTCAGCAAAAAAGATGAAGCTCTTGAGCCCTTGGAAGAAGTTGCAAGGCGCTGTGTGCAGGAAATAAAGGACAAAGTATCCGCCCCATCCATCGTCGTCTACGGGCATTGTCTTGGAGGCGCTCTAGCAATTGAAATAGCTAGACTGCTGGAGCAAGAGAATATGAGCCTTGCTGGTGTCGTGATGGGAGGGAATTTTCCTGTATCGCAGCTGCCGGGCAAGCTGTTCAAGCTGTGGAACAAGCTATTGCCACGGGACCGCCGTATTTCAAACCGTGCCTATATGGATATGCTCCGTTCTTTGGGCGGCTTCAGCGAGACGCTCTCAGGGGAGGAACGGGATTTTATTATCCGCAGCCTCAGGCATGACCGTCGTGAAAGCGAGCGGTATTACTCGGATCGGTACGCCGCTGCTGAGCCTGCGAAATTAAAGGCGCCACTGCTTTGCATTGTCGGCGAGCGGGACAGGACGACCGAGTTTTACGAGGAGCAGTATAAGGACTGGGAGTTTTTCAGCAGCCATGTGGATATCGACCTGATTCCGAATGCGGGACATTATTTCTTTAAGCACCAGTCCCATGCCGTAGCGGATAGCATTGGAGCCGGCCTGAAAGCGTGGCAGCAGCAGAAGGAGAAACAGGAAAACGAGGGGTACGAGGACAACCAGAACCCAAATACCCGGGAAACGGCATCATCGCCGGAAGTGCTGCCGAATTTGCGAACGCTTTTCATTTTTGTATTTGGTCAGTTTATTTCGATGATGGGCTCCAGCTTGACGGGATTTGCAATGGGCTTATGGGTTTACAGCCATTCAGGCGCGATTATGGATTTTGCCGCAACGCTGGTGTTCCATCGCCTGCCGGGTATATTAATGCTTCCTTTCGCCGGCACTTTAGCGGACAAGCAGGATCGCAGGCTTATTCTCATTTGGAGCAATGTTTGCTCCGCGCTGGTCACGATTATGATTGCCTTGTTCTTTTACAGCAACTCGCTGCAGACCTGGCATATTTATGTCGCGGTGGCGGCTATATCGATCGCCAATGCCTTTCAGCGTCCGGCCTACTTGGCGGCAGTTGCCCAAATTGCGCCAAAGCGCTATCTCGGCCAAGCCAATGGAATTGTGCAGCTGGCTACCTCTTCAAGTGAAGTGCTGGCGCCGCTGCTCGGGGGCGTTCTCGTATTGACGTTTGAGCTGCCGGGCATTCTTTTCATCGACTTCCTATCCTTTCTGTTTGCTATATCGACATTGCTCTTTATTCGATTTCCGAATTCCTTATTCCGCAAAATTGAAGAGCCCTTTTGGGCCCAAATGGCCGGAGGCTGGAATTTTATAAGGAAGCGCAAAAGCTTCGTGGCGTTGATTTTGTTTTTTATGGTTTCCAATTTGATGCTGGGCATGGCCAACGTCCTCATAACTCCGCTCGTTTTAACCTTTGGATCAACTGTTGTACTCGGAATGGTGACCTCGGCCATCGGCATAGGGGGACTGGCAGGCGGAATCGCTATGGGTTTATGGGGCGGTACCCGCAGAAGGGCGGAGGGCATGATTGGTTTTAGCTTGCTAATCGGCCTTTCCTATATCGTGATGGGGCTAACGCCGATCGTTGGGCTGGTTATGGCAGGCGTATTCGCTTACGGTGTTTCGCTGTCGATGACAAATGCCCACTGGCAGACGCTGATCCAATCCAAGGTGCGGGCCGAGCTGCTGGCGAGGGTTTTTTCGATCAATCAGCTATTCGCTTTGCCTACCATTCCGCTGGGCTACTATATTGGCGGCCTGCTGTCGGACAACATTTTCAAGCCGCTGTTTGTCGATCATCCGGAGCTTGTGAAAAGCCTGGGCTGGCTCGTAGGCACGGGACCGACACGGGGAATCGGCCTGCTGTTTATTTTAATCGGCTTGTTTATGGCGGCATGGAGCTTCCTCGGACTAAGGTATAATCCGCTCCGGTATATGGACGATATTTTACCCGATGCCATTCCGGGGCCGCTGTTTATAAGGGATAAGGATCGCATACAGCAGGAGGAAGATCGGGAACTGGAGCGGATAAATAAACAGCTGGCGAGTAAGAAAGTTTTTAGCAGGGGGAAGAGCTATGATATTTAATGTAATGACCGTATTGAACAGTGATTATTTTGACTTTGGAAAGCTGTTTGTTAATTCCTTTTATGACAATGTCGATTTAAGCCGGATTCATAAGCTGTACGTTTACGATACGGGACTATCCGAGGACGATAAAAAATATTTGTCTGTTTTTCCGCAGATGGAAATTGTATCAACCGAGCTGAACACGAAGCATGTGCTGCTTCACGATGAGGACTGGCGCAAAAATGTATACTCCAAAACCGCTTTTCTGCTGCAGGTCATTGAAAAGGATTCGCTGCCAACCGTCATGATCGATTCCGATTGCCTGTTCCTTGCCGATTTCACCCACTTAATACCGGAAGACGTTGATTTTGTCGCCTGCCGCCGCGAAGAGCAGGAAGCCTTTTGTGAATATATCGCCTCCTTCTTTGTGATCAATTCCATCGCCAAGGCTCCTGCGTTCATACGGGAATGGCGGGAGGAAATGTATTACGGGACGGAAAACCATAAGGAAAGCCCAGCATTGTCGCGCTTGATCAATAAGGGCGGCTATCAGGTCTATGCAATCAAGGAAGATTTGGTATCCTACACCGGTACTGAATTGACGGCGGATGTAACCATTGCCCATATGAAGTCGACAAGAGGGCTGCGGACGGTCGAG
Source organism: Paenibacillus sp. JT22N7 (assembly GCF_059383875.1). Taxonomy (NCBI): domain Bacteria; kingdom Bacillati; phylum Bacillota; class Bacilli; order Caryophanales; family Paenibacillaceae; genus Paenibacillus; species Paenibacillus sp. JT22N7. The sequence continues at coordinate 201,942 of NZ_JBXENY010000005.1, read as the reverse complement.
CAGAGAGTTAGCCAGTCCCATTTGAAAGCGTATAAGGAAAAGTATTTGACGAAAATTCCTATAGCTGCTGTTGGGGAAGCGTTCGAAGCGATGTTTCGGGAGACGGCTGCGGAGGCGGCGCCCGAGCAAGGTGCCGGGAAGGAGCGCGCCTCTGCTTTGGACAATATTTCGCCAGAGAAAAGAGCGCTGCTGCTAAAACGGTTGAAGAAGGGCTGATTGCCTATATTTACGATATACGTTGCCTTCACAAAAAGAGGGAGTGTAGGAAATGGACCATTTGGAACAACGGTTAAAGCTCAAATATCCTCATCTTAAAAATCAGGTAAAAACGATTAAATCGCCGCTTCGCTTTTGTCCCTTCGGGGCTCATGTCGATCATCAAGCCGGGCTGGTAGCCGGGATGACGCTGGATATTTCGGTGGATATGGTTTATGTTCAGAATGAAGAAGAATATATAAGAGTGCAAAGCTTGGATTTCCCCGACGAGGAATATTTTCATCTGGATCAGGTTCCGGCGATGGTGCCGGGATTTTGGGGCAATTATTTAAGGGGGGCCGTCCTGGCTTTAAGAAAGCAAAATATTTTAAAGTACGGCATTTGCGCATTAGTTAGAGGCAAGCATCCGATTGGCGGCTTGAGCTCGTCAGCAGCGGTAACTACCGCCTATTTGCTGGCCCTTTGCGACGTGAACGGGATCAAAATTCCTTCGCTTGAGCTCATTAACTACAGCCACTGGGTGGAGAATCATTTTATTGGGCTGAACAATGGCATACTGGACCAGTCGATCAATATTTTAAGCCGTGAAGGCTATTTGACCGTGATGGATACCAAAACCAAAAGCTATGAGTTAATCGAAAGGCCGCAAGCGATGCCGGAATTTGAAGTTGTTATTGTTTATTCCGGTGTGAGCAAGGCCTTAATCGGGACCGACTATAACAACCGTGTAGATGAATGCAAAGTGGCCGCATGGCTCCTGCACGAGATGGCCGGCTTGCCGATGAAAAACCTGAAAGGAACCCAGCTCCGAGATATTGAGCATGAGGTTTACCAGGAGCATAAGTCAGGCTTGCAAGGCAGATTTCAAAAGCGGGCAGAGCATTTTTTCACCGAGAATGAACGTGTGAGGCAAGGCGCCGAGGCGTGGAAACAGGGGGACCTGCAAAAATTCGGCAGCCTGATGCTTGAATCGGGGGAAAGCTCCATTCATAATTATGATTGCGGCTGTCCAGAGCTGATCAGCATTTTCCGTATCCTTAAGCATACAGAAGGCGTATATGGAGCCAGATTCAGCGGAGCGGGCTATAGAGGCTGCTGTATTGGGCTCGTAGATCCCGCTTATAAGGAGCAGATCAAAGCCGCCATTGATGCACAATATCCAAAGCAGCATCCAGCGTATAAGGATTTGTATCAGGTTAGCTTCAGCAAAACCGATGATGGCGCGCGAATTATATAACTGGGGTTAGAAGCGAGGGAAATACGAATGAAGGCCATTATTTTAGCAGCGGGTTACGCAACTCGCCTTTATCCTTTGACCAAGGACTTTCCAAAGCCTCTTCTGGAGGTTGGAGGGAAAGCAATCATGGATCATATTATGGAGAAGATTGAAAGGGTTAGCTTAATTGACGAGATTTTTATTGTGACTAACCATCGTTTTTATGGGCATTTTGTTAATTGGGCGAGCCAATCAGACTATTCTAAGCCGATTAAAGTCATCGACGATCTGACGACAAGCAATGAGGACCGCTTAGGGGCTATTGCCGACTTGCAGTTTGTTCTGGAACAGGAAAAGCTGGACGATGATGTTCTAGTCATGGCTGGCGACAATTTGTTCGACTTTGAACTAACCGAAATGGTTCATTTCTATCAAAGCTCGGGGACAGATACGATTGCAGCCCATGAGATGGATGACATCGATTTTCTGAGGCGCACAGGTGTCATACAAATCGATGGCAATGGAAAAGTCATTGCTTTTGAGGAAAAGCCTGAACAGCCCAAATCCAATTTGGCATGTCCGCCGTTTTATATTTACGGGCAGTCAACACTGCCTTTAATCAAGCAGTATTTGGTAGAGGGCAACAACGCTGATGCACCGGGCAATTTTGTGCCTTGGCTGATTCGGCATAAAGAGGTTCATGCCTACAAGTTTGAAGGGCAGCGCTTTGATATCGGGACATTGGAGAGCTATCAAGAGGCTAGAGCGTTATTCGCGAGGCAGAATTAGTAGATAAAATAGCTAGGGTGTGTATGCAAGCCTAAGTCGCCCTGCTACTCCTTATTTGGAGGACTGAGGTTCCGCTATTCTGGCTGTTGAGCCGATTCCAGGCTATGAGCGGACAGGAAATCCGTTATAACCCTCATTATCCCGTCAAAACAGCTATTGGTGGCACATTAGCGGCTCCTGAGTCCGCCAAGTCTATCTTTGTGGAGGTAGAAACATTAAAATCCCCAGCTCCTCCAATCCGTGAAAAAGGAGGAGCTGGGGATTTATTAGGTTATGAGCAATAGGTTCTTAATGCAGCGTCTGCAAAGCAGCCGGCGTAAACGGAATTAATTCATCTTGCCGTCCGTCGCGGACTTTATCTGACCAGGCAGGATCGACGAGCAGGGCACGGCCGACAGCTACGAGATCAAATTCGCCTGCATCCAGGCGTGAGGCCAAATCATCCACATTGGCGTTTTCTGCGCCTTTGCCTTCGGTGAAGAGGCTCATGAAGTCGCCGTCCAAACCTACGGAGCCAACAGTAATCGTTGGTTTGCCGGTAAGCTTTTTCGTCCAGCCTGCAAAGTTTAGGTCCGAGCCTGCAAATTCCGGCTCCCAGAAGCGGCGGGTTGAGCAGTGGAAAATATCTACGCCAGCTTCAACAAGCGGAGCAAGAAATTGTCCCAATTCCTCAGGAGTGCTCGCAAGCTTCGCTGTATACTCGGACGATTTCCACTGTGACAGACGGATAATAATCGGGAAATCAGGCCCTACAGCTTGGCGGCAAGCTTCAATGATCTCAACCGCAAAACGTGTTCTGGACAGCATATCGCCACCATAACGATCCGTCCGTTTATTCGTTTTCTCCCAGAAAAATTGGTCGATCAAATAGCCATGTGCGCCATGCAGCTCAATGCCGTCAAAGCCAATCCGTTTTGCATCAGCAGCTGCTTGCGCGTAAGCTGCAACAAGGCCTTTTATTTCGGCTTCAGTCAAAGGCTCATTAACAACCTCGCCCTCGGCGGTAACACCTGAAGGACCAATCGGCAGTGCTTCCGGGTTCGGATGGGAGCCGACCTTGCGCGTTGTGCCAACATGCCAAATTTGCGGAACGATTTTGCCGCCAGCTTGGTGAACGGCTTCAACGACTTTTGCCCAGCCATTTAAAGCAGCTTCTCCATGAAAGTTAGGAATGTTTGGATTATCAGTGGCAGCCGGATGGTTAATCAGCGTACCCTCTGTCACAATTAAGCCAACGCCGTTTTCGGCGCGGCGTCTATAGTAGGCAACTACATCTTCGCCCGGAACGCCATTTGGAGAAAAACCGCGGGTCATTGGTGCCATTACAATACGGTTAGGCAGTGTAAGTGGACCTGCTGAGAAAGGCTTGAACAACGATTGAATTGAGCTCATGAATAAAATACCTCCTAATTGAATGAAAAATCTATAATTCTATAAAAATAGATATAAAAGCATGAAATGAGCAGGAGTAAGCAAGGTTATAGCTCATCCTGAATCATTTCTTTGAAAAACTGAATGTTAGCTTCATTACGCCTGTAATAGGTGTGCTGCCCGATCCGTTTCGACTCCAGTAAGCCTGCTTTATGCATTTTCACTAAATAGCTGGATATAACGGATTGCGCAAGTCCTGTTTTTTCTGCAAAAGAACCGACACATACGCCTCCAGCAAACTGACACGCATCGGTTAGATGGCATTGAGGCCCAAAATGCTCCTCAGGCGTTTTCAGCCATTTTAAAATATGGTACCGTTTCTCGTTAGACACAGCTTTAAGTATTGACAAAGTATCCATGAGGCTTAGTATATCTATTTTTATAGAAATGTCAAATTGTTATTTTATAAAATATAGGAACGGGTATCGTAACGCGATCCGTTCTCTATATTTCTCGGACTGAAACGCGCCGCGCCGCCGAAGGACGGCGACAGCCGTTTCACCTTGTGACTATTTGTGAGCGAATGGTTGGATTTTGCGCTTATTCCGTTATCGGGAACCAGCCTGGCGCATGCGTAATCGCTCCCCATAAGCCATTCGGGATGACGAGGCGCTCCTGATCTTGCTTGGATAGCGTAGTCACAATATCCTGCTCGTTGCCTTGCTTGATTTTCTCCGTCCAATCCGGGTCCATAATGAGCTCGCGGCCAAGGGCGATAAACGGCACGCCGGAGTTTTTCGCCTCAAGCGCTTCTTCTGCGGTTGTGATGCTGCCGACACCGATGAACGGAATGTGCTCGCTGTATTTTTCGACGAACCATGCCATGCGGCTTTGCGAATCCTGCTCGCCTCTGCGCGGCTTCGACCAGAAATCTTGAAGCGACACATGCAAATAATCCAGCTTCATCTCGATTAGAGCGTTAACCAGATGGTACGAATGCTCCATCGTTAATCCTTCTTCTTCCGGCTCCTCCGGCGAGAAGCGATAGCCTACAAGAAACGGCTGCGGCGCCATAGCGGCTGCCTTCTTAACAGCTTCAACGACGTAGAGCGGGAACGCCATACGTTTATGAACAGAGCCGCCCCAGTCGTCGGTACGCACATTGGAAGCCGGGGAGTAAAATTGCTGCAGCAGGTAGCCATTGGCACCGTGAATTTCAACGCCGTCAAAACCAGCCTCAATCGCGCGGCGTGTCGCTTCGCCAAAGTCGGCGATAATCGACTTGATTTCCTCCTCGTTCAGCTCGCGTGGCACAATTCCGCCCTCCTGCTGGGCAATGCTGCTGGCACTCACCAAATCATCATTTGGCACTAGGCCAGGGAAGCATGATCTTCCGCCATGGAAAATTTGCAAAATCGCTTTCGCACCTTGGCTTTTAATAGCATCGGCCAGACGCTTGAGGCTTGGAATCATTGCGTCCGTATCCGCGCCAAATTCGCCGGGGAAGCCTTTGCCGTTGCGGCTCACGTAGACGCACGCTGTAACGACGATGCCGGGCCCAGCACTGCGGCGGCTGTAGTAGGCAAGCTCTTCATCAGGCACGGTGCCGTCCGGATTGGACGAGCAGGTTGTCATGGGCGCCATGACAATTCGATTATGTACAGACATGCCGCTCGCGAAAGTGAATGGTTCAAATAAAGGCTGAAATTGTGGTTTCATCAGTAGTTCCCTCCAGTTACGAAATGCTATGTGCTTTATTTTATATCAGATAATTACGAAAGGAAAGTGGAGTGGAAAGGTTGCTTAAATGAAAGGGCTGGTATATAATCAACCAGATTTGCAAACAACTGAAAAATTGTGGGAATAAGGTGCAACAGCTGCGGCTGGAGCTTAAAAGGGAAGTTCGGTGCAAAACCGACGCGGTCCCGCCACTGTTACGGATTAGCTGAAGCTACAAGGCCACTGATCTCGCTTAGCGGGATTGGGAAGGCAGCTTCCAGTACAATTTCCGGTAGCCAGGAGACCTGCCTGTTCTGACAACACTGCTGTAACCTACGGAGGATAGGGAAGTGTTAGCGCGCATGCTTATTTGCTATGATGGAAAATAACAATAACAGGCAGCTCTATCTTTCCTATGACTGGAGGTAGATCTGTCTTTTTTTGCGGATTTTTGCAGGAAGATGATTTTGCTAGAGGGAGAGGAAATAGAGAAGATGAAACGTACACAAATGGCAAAAAACAAAAAAACAATAGGTGTTTTATTTAGCCTATGCTTGCTGCTGGCTCTAATGGGGTGCAGTGGCGTTAACGGTTCCAATGAATCAGGCAGCAATAATGAGCTGTCGCAGCAGTCTGCTGCTCCGTCCGCCTCTACAGCAGCTGCTTCTGAAGAAATCGTGCTGGCTGCGCCGCGGGATTTAGCACCGGGACCGCAGGATGCTTATTACACGAGCACCATTCTGTATGTATGGGAGCCGTTGATTTCCGCTTCCGAGGATGGAAAGCCTGCTCCAAAGCTGGCGGAAGCGTGGGAAATGTCTGCTGATGCCAAGGAATGGACCTTCATGCTGCGCAAAGGCGTCACCTTCCATGATGGCGCGCCATTCAACGCGGACGCGGTACTTGCAAATTTTGCCCGTTACAAGCAAGTGAGCCCGAAAAGCTCGCCATTCTATACGCTCGACATCAACAATTCATACCCAAGCCTTCAGGAAGTCGTGAAGGTTGATGATAGCACGATTAAGCTTGTTTTCGACAATCCGCAGCCGACGCTGCTGTATTCGATGATCAACTTTTCAAGCCCGATGTACAGCCCGAATAATTTTGACGAAAGTGGCGACTTTAACGGCCTGCCGCAAGGGACAGGCCCTTTCAAGCTTGTGCAGCATGAGAAGGATCAATTTTCACTGCTAGAGGCTTACGACGGTTATTATGGCGAAAAAGCAAAAGCCCAAAAAATCCGCGTCCGCGTCATACCGGACCCTGATACAAGGCTTGCTGCCTTGAAATCTGGCGAGATTTTGGGCGTCATGGATTTGGGCGCTATTCCTCCTGCCCTTGCCGAGGAGCTGCTGAAGGATGAACGCTTTGCTGTATCGACGGCAAAATCGACGATTTCCCATTACCTGCATCCGAACGGTGCCAAAGCGCCATTCAATGATGTGAAAATGCGTCAGGCGCTGAGCCTGATGATTGACCGCGAGCAGCTGGTGAAGGAGCTGTATTTGGGCTATCCGACCGCTACGGCGAACATTTTGAATGCGACATCGCCGTTTTATAAGGACATTCCTGTCGTCCATGATTCAGAAAAGGCAATCGCCCTGGCGCATGAGGTGCTTGGGGACAGCAGGCAGGCGGTTACGCTAATTGTGCCTACCTATGGACTCGATCGTTATCCGTATAAAGCGCAAGCCGAGCTGCTTCAGGCTGTGCTTCAAGAGCTGCAGCTGGACGTGACGATTCAAATATTGGATGGTGCGGCATACAAGGAAGCACAGGCACAAGGAAACTTCGATCTGGCACTGGCCATTCAGGGGCTGCCGAATGGCGATCCTTATTCGATTTTGAACAATTATATGGCGAGCGAAGGCTCAAGCAATATCAGTTATACGCTTGGTTACAGCAATGCCCATGTGGATGAGCTGTTGAAGCAGGTGAAGACGACGCTGGATATGGATGACCGCGCTGCGATTTATAACGAGCTGCAGGATATTGCAGCCGAGGAATTGCCGACGATTCCGCTGTTTAATGATGCGAGCTTAATTGCGTACAGCAAAGAAATTACCGGATACGGTGCACTTGTGTATGGTACAACGCTGCCGCAGCTGGAGCGGGTGCAATAAGATGGCCTATTTCATTCGGAGGTTGGCGGCGGCGGTTCCCGTTCTGATTGGCATTACGTTTATAGCCTTTGCCTTAAGCGTCGCTTCTCCGGGTGATCCGGCTGTCGAACTGCTGAGCATGAACGGCTTCAGCCAGCCGACCGAAGAGCAAATTGCTTTGAAAAGAGAAGAGATGGGGCTGAATGATCCGCTGCTCATTCAGTATGGCCATTGGTTATCAAAGGCGCTGCAAGGTGATCTTGGCACGTCTTATATGACGAAGGAATCGGTTAGCGGCGAGCTGCTGCGCCGCCTGCCAGCAACATTAAGCCTATCTTTGCTAGCTGTCCTGTTCGCCGTCCTGCTTGGAGTGCCATCCGGCATGCTCATGGCGATCCGGCGCAATCGGCTGTTCGATCATATCGGCAGGGCGCTTGCGCTGATTTTGGTTTCCATTCCTGGATTTTGGCTGGCGATCATGCTCATTGCCTTATGGTCGGAGAAGCTGCAGCTGCTCCCGACTAGCGGCTACGGCACCTGGAAGCATTTGCTTATGCCAGCGGCGGTGCTTGCTTCCGGTACAGGCGCCATATTGATGCGGCTGACACGTGCGGCGCTGCTGGAGGAGCTGAATAAAGATTATATGCTGACAGCCCGAGCGAAGGGGCTGCGTGAGAGCTTTATTGTGCTTCGGCATGCGCTGCGCAATGCTTGTATTCCGTTGCTCACGGTTATCGGCAGTTATTTTGGAGCGATTGTTGGCGGCTCCGTCATCGTGGAAGTTATATTTGCGGTACCGGGCATCGGGCGCTTTGCGATGGACGGCATTTTTCGCAGAGATTATCCGGTCATTCAGGGCTATGTCGTATTTACCGGTCTCATCTACGTGCTGTTTAATTTGGCGACAGATTTATGTTACGGGCTCGCTCATCCGCAAATCAGGCTGGGAGGGAAGCTGCGATGAAGATGTCCTACGGGGTGGCCGCGGGCGTGCTTGCCTTCGTACTGCTTGCCAGCTTGCTGGCACCGCTGCTTGCTCCTTATGACCCGAATCAGATTAATATGGCGGAAAGGCTTGCGCCGTTGTCCTCCGCACATTGGCTAGGAACGGACACGCTGGGAAGGGATGTGCTGAGCCGCATTTTGTATGGCGGAAGGGTGTCGATCTTGCTCGCGGTCGCTGTTACGCTCGCTACAATGCTCGTCGGCCTGCTGCTGGGCACCATTAGCGGTTATGCTGGCGGTTGGACCGATGAAGCCATTCAAATTGTCGTTAGCATTTTTCAAGGGCTGCCGGGTCTTGCCCTTATGCTGGCCATTGCAGGTACGCTCGGTCCTGGGGTGAAAAGCCTGTTTGTCGCGCTGCTCTTCACCTCATGGGCGGATTTCTCTCGGGTTGTGCGCGGCGAGGTTATGAAAATTCGCGAAGAAAGCTACGTGGAAGGCATCCGTGCTTTAGGAGCGGGCCATGCGTATATCATCGTCAGGCATATGCTGCCAAATTTGTTAGGGCCGCTTATCGTGCTGTTCACCATTCGGATTGGGCGAGTTATTCTATCTATCGCCTCGCTTAGCTTTCTCGGTCTAGGCTTACAGCCGCCAGCGGCAGATTGGGGAGTGATGGTGATTGATGCCCGGCCGTATTTTCGCAGCTTTCCGCATCTAATGATCGCCCCCGGTCTTTGTATAGCCGCTGTATCGCTATGTATCAACTGGCTGGGTGACGGCCTTCGGGATAAGCTGGATACACGGACGGAGAAAGAGCATTCACTGCTGTAGGAGGAATGAAGTTGAGCGAAACGCTTATCGTAATCAAGCAGCTTAATGCATCCTTTCAGACAAGGGAAGGACTGGTGCAGGCGGTAGATGGGGCCTCGCTTGAGCTGAAGCGTGGCCGCATTTTTGGACTGATTGGCGAGACCGGGAGCGGCAAATCGGTGCTGGGCCTTTCGCTAGTGAGGCTGCTTCCCGCACAGGCTTCTATCAGTGGGAGCATCCTGTATAAAGGCATGGATTTGCTAAAGCTGAGCCCAAAAGAAATGAGGCAAATACGGGGGAGGGAAATCGCCCTCATCCCGCAAAATCCGGCAAGCTCGCTCAATCCGGTGATGACGCTGGGCAGTCAGCTGCGCGAGGCGATTCGCGCTTATGCAGGTAGAGCGGGGAACAAGCAGCTTAACGCGCAGGCTGCTGGTCTGCTGCATGCCATGAATATGACGGATGCCGAGCAGCAGCTGCGGCGCTATCCCTTTCAGCTGAGCGGTGGAATGAAGCAGCGTGTGCTGGCGGCAATGGGACTTGCCGGAAGCCCGTCTTTGCTTATTGCCGATGAGCCGACGAAAGGGCTTGATGCTTTAATCCGCGTTCAGGTGACGGAAATGCTGGCCAATATGGCGAGGCGCACAGGTGCGGCGCTGCTGCTCATTACGCATGATCTGGATGCAGCGCGGGTGCTTTGCGATGAAGTGGGCGTCATGTATGCCGGTCAAATCATTGAGCAGGGACCAGCGAAGGAGCTGTTTGCACAGCCGATGCACCCTTATACGCGCGGATTAATCGCATCTATGCCCAGCAGAGGAATGATACCGATAGCTGGAACAGCGCCAAGTTTGACGGATAAGCCTGTTGGCTGCAAGTTTTATGAGCGCTGCAGTTTTGCGATGCCGCGCTGCAAAGCCGAGCAGCCTGACTTGTACAAGGCAGCTCACACCGTCATAACGAATAAGGCAGTTGACCAAGTAAGCGGCATGGCTGAGGGTCAGCAAGCGGCAGCCCCGCATACAACCGCCCTGCATACAGCCGTCCCGCAAGCAGGCTCCCAGCACAAAGCGAGGTGCTTCCTTTATGCTTGAAATCATTGAGCTGCACAAACGGTATCGCAGCAGTTGGCTAACAGGCAAAGGTCATCAGGCGGTGGAGCCAACAACCTTTCATATCGCTGAAGGCGAGTCGCTTGGGCTAGTTGGGGAGAGCGGCAGCGGAAAATCAACGCTTGCGCGGCTGCTGCTAAAGCTGATTTCGGCTGATGGCGGCCGTATTATATATAGAGGAACCGATATAAGCGGGTATTCCATGAAGCAGATGAGGCCGCTGCGCCGTGAGCTGCAAATCATGTTTCAGCATCCGCACTCCGCGCTTAATCCCCGGCGGACGCTGCTGGAAAGCCTGCTTGAGCCAGTACTGCTGCATCGACTTATGAATAAGGCAGCAGCCAGGGAGAAGGCACTTGAACTAATGGAGGTTGTCGGGCTGCGGGCAGAGGTGCTGACGCGGTATCCCCATCAGGTAAGCGGCGGGCAAATTCAGCGAATCGTCATTGCCCGGGCCTTGATGCTGGAGCCGAAGTTTCTCGTGCTGGACGAGCCGACGTCGATGCTTGACGTTTCAGTGCAGGCGCAGGTTACCCAGCTGCTCCAGCGCATTCGCAAGGAATATGGGCTGACTTATTTGTTTATTTCGCATGATTTGGCGCTGGTGCGGCATATGTGCGATCGAATTGCGGTTATGAAAGAGGGACGTATCGTTGAGCTTGATGAGAGCGAGTGTATAATGCAGCGCCCGCAGCATCCTTATACGCAGCAGCTGGTGAATGCTTTTCAAGCTTTCTCGCAGTGACGACCATAGCCCTCATGCTAGTCAATCGTTCAACTTATATAGATTTTGCAAAAGGAAAGGAACGTGTGTGGGATGAAGGAATGGTACAACGAAGCTGGCTTGACGCCCGCAGCCTACTGGACGCTCGCTTGGGAGCAGGCAGCCCAAAGCGATTCCCGCGTCGGCAATGATGCCGAGGAAGAAAGCTACTGGCAGCAGCATGCGCCTGTTTATGATGAACGCAATCCGCTTGCGCCGTATACGGCGGAGCTAATGGGCACCGTTATAGCAAGCTTGCGGAGCGAGGATGAACTCCTTGAAGTAGGCCCAGGAACGGGCGGATTTACGCAGCTGCTTGCTCCATATGTGGGCAAGCTTACTGTCGTGGAGCCTTCGGCGGCGATGTATGAAATACTGGCAAGAAGCTGGGAGCAGTCTGGTTTGGCGCAAGCTGTGCCGGAGGCGATACATGCGAAGTGGGAAGAGTCGTCGGGGCTGGCTTGTGATGTGCTGTTCAGCGCCAATGCCTTTTACCGGATACGCGATATGAAGGAGAGCCTTGCCCAGATGAATCTTACTGCGAGGAGGCGCGTCTATCTCGTGCAGTCGATCGGGCTGCCTTTTGCCCATCCGCTGCGGGCTATGTATGGCGGAAAGCAGCTGGAACGCAGCCGCGCACAGGTGATTTGCGATGTTTTGCAGGAAATGGAAATCGCCCATCAAATGGACACGTTCGCTGTGCAGCGCAAAAGCGGGGCGATTCATGATGTTGCCCTGATTTCCTGGGATACGTAGCGCACCAGACATTGCATACTATACCATAGAGTACAAGTTGAAAAAGCAGTAGCATGTGAGCGAATATCGCTAGCATCTGCTGCTTTTTTTAAAATATAAGAAATTATAAGTTTCACCCTTATAATGGAATGGGCTTATATTTCACAGCGAAACGGTAGCTTTGCCGCCAGAGGACGGCGACAGCCGTTTACGCTTGTACGAAAGCATCTATTCCGTTTTACACCCGGGTACTTGTCGATTTCTTGCAACTCAGAGTATAGTAATAACTTATAATGCATGTGCAGGCTCCTCAAGTGCTGCGCAAGGAGGGAGCCTGCTATTGAAGCTGCAACGGCTGTACGACCAATACGTCAGAAATAATCTGTTTATGAAAATGATTTTGCTGTTTGTTTTGATTACGACGGGGACGATTGTCACCTTCGCTTATTTTATGTATGATTTTATGTCGCAATCGATCGTCCGCAATGAGCTGGAAAACCAGAAAAAAGCGATGGACAGCGTAAACAGCTATATGACCCGCAAATATGATTCTGTCCAGTCCATGATGGTGGATGTATACCGCAATGAGCCGCTGTCGCTGAATTTATCTTATTTTTTGCAAAATCCCTTCGATGACTATATGAAATTCAGGCTCGACCAAAATATCGATGAGACAAGTACGAGTTTGCCGAAAGGGCTCGACTATTTTGATAATAAGCTGGAGGACGACCCGGATATTGAAAATTTGCTGCTGTACAGCTCCAATCGGCAGTTTTTATATGTGTATAAGAAAAATCATGTCACGAGGCTGATTTCGTCCAACGCCTCGCGCTCCTATATTCCCGATGCGATGGCACAGGAAGACACCCGTGTGTCCGTTCCAAATATTTGGGTGCGGCGCGCCATTGAGCAAAGTGATCCCGAGCTGTATGCCTTTCGGCTCCCGATTAATGACAAGCAGACGCTGAAGGGGCTAGGCCAATTGCTCGTCTACTATAAATCGGATCAAATTAGGCAGGCGCTGAAAAATTATGAGGGCCAGCTTAAAGGCTACATTGTTGTGCTGAACCCGGCTGGGGAAGTGCTGTTTGATTCCTCGGATACCTACTATGGAAAAATATATCCCTATATGGATAAGCTGGACACGCTCTATGGAACGGCGATGCTGGAGCAGGAGTCTTATGTCACGACGCTGACGCAAAATCAGGCGGGCTTTATCGTCGTCGGTGTAGCGCCGAAGGCAGAGGTCGCTGCAGCGGCCCACGGGCTGAAGCAGATGATTATGCTGATCAGCGCGCTTTGCATTGCCGTCGTACTGCTGGTGCCGACGCTAGCCGTCGTCAATTTTGCCAAACGGACGAATAAAATTATTCGCTTCATGCGCAAGGTGGAAAGCGGCGAGCTGACCGCGCGCATCCAGGATGACCGGGGCGATGAGCTGGGGCAAATTTCGCGCAGCTTCAATGATATGCTCGATGAGCTGAGCCGCCATATCGACACGGTGTACAAGGCGGAAATCAAGCAAAAGCATACGGAGCTTGCGGCTTTGCAGGCGCGGGTCAATCCGCATTTTCTATATAATACGCTGGAGGTTATTCGCATGCGGGCCGTCTCGCAAGGGGCGAAGGATGTAGGAGAGATGATTTACAGCTTGTCGGTGCTGTTCAAGAGCTTTGTGCAGCCGAAGGGGAGCAACACCTTAAAGGATGAGCTGGAAACGGCGCGCCTTTATTTGGAGCTGTTTCGCATTCGCTATAAGGACAGGCTTTCCTTTGCCATCAGCTGCGAGGAGGGGCTCGGCGACAGACAGGTGATGCGGATGGCGCTCCAGCCGCTTATTGAAAATTATGTCGTACATGGCCTGCGGCCGCGCAGCATGGACAATGAAGTTCAATTGGATGTGCGGCGCAAGGAGGAGCGGATTTGGGTGACGATTGCCGATAACGGCAGCGGCATCAGCAGCAAGCGCCTGGAGGAAATCAGGCAAAGGCTGGCGCTGCCAGAGGAAGCCGGAGGCGGCTCTTTCGGGCTTAGAAGCGTGCATGAGCGGCTGCAATTGCTCTACGGAAGCGAATACGGGCTCGATATCGACAGCAAAGAAGGAGAGGGGACGACGGTCACGCTGTCCTTTCCCTATGACAAGGAGGCAGAGCATGTATAGAGTATTCATTGTGGATGATGAACCGTTCATTATTGATGGACTATATGACATCATTGACTGGTCGGCCTTTGGCCTGGAAATCGTCGGCAGCGCGGAAAATGGCCAGGAGGCACTGGCGGCTTTAATGGATCTGCCCGCAGACATCTTGCTGACAGATATTTCGATGCCTACGATGGATGGCCTCGCTCTCATTCGGGAAGCGCGTAAATTTCGCCCGGATCTTAAAGTTATTATATTAAGCGGTTATAACGAATTCGATTATATAAAAGAGGGTCTCAAGCTTGGCGTTGAGAACTATTTGCTCAAGCCAATTAATCTCGACGAGCTGCAGGAAACGCTCGCGGGCACGATTGACAAGCTGAATGCAAGCAAGGCGGATCGGTTGTTCAGCGAATACGATATTCGTATATTGCGCGATAATATATTGTACCGCTGGTTGACGGGACGCATTGCGCCCAGTGAGCTGCAGGAGAGAATGGAGTTATTGCAGCTCAGTCTCGACCGGCCCTATGTGGTAACCGCTGTAGTACGGACGGAGGAGACAGGCTCGCCAGCCTATGAAGCGGCTGAGCGATTGGCTGTGCAAGACCCATCGATGCTGCCGTTTGTCGATATCGATGGCGATCTGGTCATCGTATTTATGCTCGATGAGCCAGAGGCGGGCAAGCGCGAGGCGATAGAGAAGCTGCGCGGCATGCAGCCGAAGCTGGCGCAAAGCGCCATGCGCCTCTCCATCGGCAGCGCTGAACCGATGGGGGAAGAAGCACCGCGCAGCTATGCGAATGCGAAGAAAGCGCAGGAATATTTTCTGCTATATGATGACCCTGAAATATTGGATTACGATTTGCTTGTGCAGGCAGGACCGCCAGGGACGGTGAATGAGGCCGCTGCACCGCTCAATTGGCCAACCTTTGCGAAGCTGATTAAGGCAAGGGATGTAGAGAAGCTGCATGAGGCCATTGAGGCCGAATTCGAACGCTGCCACGTTAGGGATGGCATTACCCCTGCTTTTATGCAAAGCATGGCAATTGAGCTGATGATCCGCTTCAAGATGGAGCTCAAGGAAATCAAGCAAGCCGATCAGCCGGAGCTTTATGAGGCGGGCTTCACGAAAATTATGCAGCTTCCTTCGATTGACGGACTGATGGCGGTTGTGAAGGAAGCGGCGACTTTGACGGTGGAATCGCTGCTGAAGGATGTGAAAAGCCCGGTCATTCAACTGGTGCTGAGCGAGGTGCATGAGCATTACGCCCAGCCGTTGTCGCTTAAGCTGCTGAGCCAGCAATATAATATTCATCCGGTTTACCTCGGACATCTGTTCCAGAAGGAGACGAATGAAACGTTCACCGAATATATTAATAAATACCGTATTGGCAAAGCCCAGCAGCTTCTGAAGGAGACGCAGCTCAAGGTGCAGGAAATTGCAGCAACCGTTGGTTATTGGGAGACAGGCTATTTCTACAAACAATTTAAGAAATACGTCGGAATTTCCCCGACGGAATACAAAGGACTACTCTAATCGCTGGATGGAGTAGTTTTTTTCTTTAATTTGTACATCATACCTTTAGTTTGTGGTCTATATGAAAATAGCCGCATCCGTTAATTTAAAACATAGAGTACAGAACATAGATTGGGGAGGAAACAAAATGAGTAACAAGAGAAAAAGATTTATGCCGCTGCTTGCCTTGCTGATGGTTGCATCGCTTGTGCTTGGCGCTTGCGGAAGTAAAAATGAAAGCAGCGGTGAAGAGGGAACAGCTGAAAAACCGGTTGAACTTATCTGGTACACCATTGGTACGCCGCAAAAAGATGTAGATAAAGTTATGGCCGAGGTGAGCAAATACACGGCTGAGAAAATTGGCGTTACAATTAAAATGAACATGGTGGATTGGGGCGATTACGCTCAGAAGCTGCAAGTCATGACAGCGTCCGGCGATCCGGTTGACATTATGTTCACAGCGTCATGGGCATTCGATTATGTGCAAAATGCGAGAAAAGGCGCATTCCTGCAAATCGACGATTTGCTGAAGGAAAAAGGCCAAGGCATCGTTAGCGCATTGGACCCAGCTTTCCTAGAAGGCTCAAAGGTAGATGGCCACAATTATGGCATCCCTGCCAATAAAGAATTGCCAGCACAGGAAGTATGGCGCTTCAATAAACAGCTGCTCGACAAGTACAAGCTGGACATGTCTGGCGTGTATACGCTGGAAAGCCTGGAGCCGCTGCTGAAAACGATTAAAGAAAATGAACCAGACGTATACGCGCTTGCGGTAGATAAGAACCAAATGCCGTATGTGAAATACGACTACATTATTGAGAAGCTGCCAATGGCGGTTGCCCTGGACACGACAGATTACAAAATCGTAAACGTGCTCGACACGCCAGAGATGAAGCAAATTCTCGGCACGATGCACAAATATTACAAAGCAGGCTACATCCCGACGGAAGCTGCAACGATGGATTCCATGACGGATGCGCAAACGACGGGCAAATGGTTTGCAGACCGTGCCACTTCGCAGCCGTTCGCGGACAATCTGTGGTCGGCGAGCTACGGCTACCCGGTAGTATCGACACCAGCGAGCGATGCTCTCATTTACAACTGGTCGGTTATGGGCTCGATGCAAGCTATTTCGGCTAACTCGGCTTACCCAGAAAAAGCGATGGAGTTTCTAAACCTGCTTAATACGGACCCTGTCCTGCGCAATATGATCGATTCCGGTATTGAAGGCGTGCATTACAAAAAAGTGAGCGACACCGTCATGGACAATCTGGACGAGTCGAAAAACTACGATATGCCAACCTTCTCGCTCGGCAATCTGATGATTACGTATTTGAATACGACAGATCCGACGAACAAATGGGAAGAGTTCAAGAAATTTAATGATGCGGGTACAGTAGCCCCGCTGCTTGGCTTCAACTTTGATACATCAAAGGTGACAACCGAAATTGCTTCCGTACAAAACGTAAAAGAAGAGTACTGGGCAGCTCTAATGACTGGTACGGTTGACCCTGAAGTATATTTGCCGCGTGCCAATGAGAAGTTTAAAGCGGCAGGCCTGGATAAAATTATTGAGGAAGCGCAGCGCCAGCTTGATGAGTGGAGAGCCGCGAACGGCAAGTAAAGCGGAAGGCGTGGGGCGAATGGATCGTATTCGCTTCATGCCTTCTCTCATTAATCCGACTGCGAAGAGGTGAAGAAAGTGGGAGCTATAGGACGTTTTTTCAAGGATATGAACAAAAATACCGCTATGCTGCTAATGGTGCTTCCAGCTACAGCCTGGTTTATTCTATTTTCCTACCTGCCGATGGCGGGCATGATTATTGCCTTCAAGGAATACCGCTACAGCCGTAACGGCTTTCTGTCCAGCATTATCGAGAGCAAATGGGTAGGCTTTCAAAACTTCAAGTTTTTGTTTAGTACGAATGACGCCTATATCATTACCCGCAATACGGTGCTGTACAATGTCGTGTTTATTGTACTGGGCCTTGTCATTGCGGTAGCGATGGCGATTATGCTTGCCGAAATTACGAACAAGCGGCTCGCCAAGCTTTATCAAACGGGCATGTTTTTGCCTTATTTTCTATCGTGGGTAATCGTGGGCTACTTCGTCTACAGCTTTCTGAGCTTGGACAGAGGGGTGTTCAACCAAATCGCCGAGATGCTGGGCATGGACCCGGTAAACTGGTATTCGAGCCCGGGTTATTGGCCGGTTATGATTGTCGTCGTCTTCCTATGGAAATCGGTCGGCTATAACAGCGTCATCTATTTGGCAGCCATTATGGGAATCGACAAATCGCTTTATGAAGCGGCGATGATTGACGGCGCCAACAAATGGCAGCAAATTCGCAATGTGACGCTTCCGATGCTGATGCCGCTTATGACCATTCTGACGCTGCTGGCGATCGGGAAAATTTTCTATGCCGATTTTGGCCTCTTTTTCCAAGTGCCGCGCGATTCGGGTACGCTCTACAGCGTGACGAACGTTATCGACACTTATGTTTACCGCGGGCTTAAGTCGACGGGAGAAATTGGCATGACGACGGCTGCAGGCTTGTACCAGTCGATTATCGGCTTCATTCTTGTTATTACATCCAATGGCATTGTACGCAAGTTTAATAAAGACAACGCATTGTTTTAGGATGGACGTCAGCAACCTTGCTTAACCAATTTTCTAGGAACAGAAGTCCAAAACAAAAGGGGGAAACGGCTGTGTCTGTTGGAACGATTAAGAGCCGTGATTTTCATAAGCTCTCGCCAGCGTGGAATTTTATTTTTCATGCCGTGGCTGGCATTTTTGCCTTGTTATGCGTATTTCCTTTCCTGTTCGTGACGATTATTTCCTTCACGGATGAGGCGACGCTGGCAAGCAATGGCTATCAGATTATTCCGGAGAAATGGAGTGTGGAAGCTTACCGCTATTTATTCAAGGCAGGCGACCAACTTCTCCGCTCCTATGGCGTGACGATTACGATTACAATTGTAGGCACGATTATCGGTGTCGTATGCTCGGCATTGTTTGCCTATGCGATATCACGGCGCAACTTTAAGTATCGCAACTTTTTCGCCTTCTTTGCCTTCTTCACGATGCTGTTTAATGGCGGCCTTGTACCTACTTATATCGTCATGACGCAGCTGCTGGGGCTGAAGGATTCCTTGTGGGCACTCATTTTGCCGCTTGCGGTCAATGCCTTTTATATTATGATTTTGCGGACATTTTTCTCGACGATGGTGCCGGATGCGATTATTGAATCAGGCAAAATCGACGGCGCTGGCGAGTTCGGCATCTTCTTCCGCCTTGTTCTGCCATTATCGCTGCCAGGTCTTGCGACCATTGGCCTGTTCTGTACACTAGGCTATTGGAATGACTGGTTTAATGCGCTCCTGTACATTGATTCGCCAAATTTGGTGCCACTGCAATCGATGCTGATGCGGATTGAGAACAGCATGCAGTTTATTATGAAAAACTCACAAAACGCATCGCTAAGCGTAGGCGTTCTGCAATCGATGCCACAGGATACATCGCGGATGGCGATGGTTGTGCTGGCAACCGGACCGATCGTATTCGCTTATCCGTTTTTCCAACGTTATTTCATTCAAGGTTTGACGGTAGGCGCTGTGAAGGAATAAATAATAGTCAAAGGAGCTACACCCACCATGGAACAATTCAGATTGCCAAAAATCCCGCTGCCAGATCTTGCTCTGCCGCAAGCGGTTCAGCAGGTATTGCAAGAAGCAGAGCAGAAGCTGGCGCACCGCCCGAAGCTGCTTCAGCTGTTCAAAAACTGCTTTCCTAACACACTGGAAACGACGACGAAAAAAATGGATGATGGCACAACCTTCATCATTACGGGAGATATTCCCGCGATGTGGCTGCGCGACTCGGTCGAGCAGGTCATTCATTATGTGCCGCTGGCGAAAAATGATGTTGAACTGCAGCGTATCATTAGCGGCTTGATCAAGCGCCATATGGCCAATATTCAGATTGATCCCTATGCGAATGCCTTTAATGAGTCGGCCAATGACTGGCATTGGAATACGACGGATGAGACGGACATGTCGCCTTGGGTATGGGAGCGCAAGTTCGAGCTGGATTCGATCTGCTTCTCGATGCGCCTAGCTTATGCGTACTGGAAAGAGACAGAGCAGACCGATATTTTTGACTCCGGCTTTAAGGCAGCGATGCGCCGTATTGTGGAGCTTTGGAAAACCGAGCAGCGCCACTTCGAGCTTTCCCCTTACCGTTTTGTAAGGGACAATGGCATTCCTACCGATTCGCTGCGCAATAGCGGAATGGGCATGCCGGTCAATTATACCGGAATGATCTGGTCGGGCTTCCGCCCAAGCGACGACGCTTGCGACTTCCACTACAACATTCCGGCGAACATGTTCGCGGTTGTGACGCTGCGGCAGATGAGAGAGATGGCCGAGTGGGTATTCCGCGATATGGCTTTTGTGAAGGAGCTCAAGCAGCTTGAAGATGATGTCGAGCATGGCATTCAGCTGTATGGCATTTACCGTCACCCGGAGTTTGGCCCTATTTATGCTTATGAAACGGACGGCTTCGGCAACTATTGCTTGATGGATGACGCTGGAACGCCGGGCTTGCTCTCGATTACTTATTTGGGCTACACGACCGCTGATGATCCAATTTACCAAAACACGCGCAAATTCGCGCTGAGCAAAGAAAATCCTTTTTATTATGAAGGAAAAATCGCCAAAGGCATCGGAAGCCCGCATACGCCGCCAGGCTATATTTGGCATATGGCGCTTTCGATGCAGGGCATTACTGCGGATAACGACGAGGAAAAGCTGGCCATGATCGCCATGCTGGAAGCAACTGATGCCGATACCGGCTTTATGCATGAAGGCTTCCATTCGGACGATCCAGCCATCTTCACCCGGAAATGGTTCGCTTGGTCGAACAGCTTGTTCTCGCAGCTCGTTTATCGGGCGATGAAGGATGGACTGCTATGAGCAAGCACCATGCCATCATTTTTTATGATCCGACCTTTCCGATAGCCTCGGAACCTTCTGCCCAATTAGATGGTCTGCTCGCAGGAGCAGGCCGCGTTGTCCGGGCAGACGAGCTTGCGGATGCGCTTGATACTGCGAAAGAAGGCTGCTTCATTAATATGCATGCCCCTTATTTTCCAAAACAAGCATGGAGCGCGATTATCGGCTATTTGCGGCGCGGCGGCAGCTTGATCAGCTTGGGCGGCGCGCCGTTTAAGCGCCCCGTTCGCCGCAGCGAGGCAGGCGAGTGGCAGGTAGAGTCGGAGCAGACAGCCTATCACCGCGAGCTTCATATTCATGAAATGCTGCCAGTGGCCGCTGCTCCGATAGCTGCGCTTGCAGCAGCGGAGGATCTTCCGCTGCTCGCAGGCAAGGAAGCGCTGTTTAGCGTGACGCCAACTTGGAATCTGGTGCCGCATGTAACGAAAAGCAGCGATTTGCCGCATCAAATGGGCTCTGCCGGGCCAATGGACGCGCATATTTATCCGCTGCTGAAAGGCATTTCCGCCACAGGGCGCGAGGTAGCAGCGCCTGTCGTGCTGTGGGAGAACACGAAGGGAGCTTTCGCAGGCGCACGCTGGCTGTTCATTAACCAGCCGCTGACGAATGCGTTCTGGCTGGAAGGCGGAGCAGTCGAGCTTGGACGCTGGGCCGCTTTTTGCGCCGCTGGCGTAACGGAGCTGTGGCTGAAGCCGAACTATGCTTCTTTCGAGCCGGGCGAACGAGCGATGCTGACGCTGCAGGTGCAGCAGCTTCGCCGCGAGCTTGAGTGTGGTGAGGTTTCGGCATATGAGGAGACAAAGCTCCAGTCAGCTGAAAATGAGGCTGCTCTAGGGCGGCGAACGGCTAGAGTTGGCCAGAATGACTTGTACCCAGCCGCGGAGTGGGATTTTGCTATAACGGTCGAGCATGAAAACTCGCAGCAGAAATGGGCATACCGCTTGCAGCAGAAGGCGGGCAAGCAGCAGCAGATTTTAAGGCTGCCCGTGCCGCTTGAGCTGCAAAGCGGCTACTATAGGGTTGTATGCCGAGCAGAATCGACTTTGGGCGAGGTGCGGATTTTGCGCCAAGGCTTCTGGGGCTTTGACCAGAAGCTGCTCGCTCAGGGAAGCCCGGTGACGAGCGGACGGGATTATTTTCAGAAGGATGGGCGTCCGCTGCCTGTAGTCGGCATGACGTATATGACGTCGGACGTGGCGCGGAAATTTCTGTTTCTGCCGAATGCTTCAGTATGGGACCGCGACATGGCGCAAATGCGCAAAGCGGGCATCAACTGGATTCGCACGGGCATTTGGACCGCGTACCGCAATGTGATGCAGGTGGATGGCCATGCGTCAGAAGAGGCGCTGCGTTCGATTGATGCTTTTCTGCTGACGGCGAAGCGTCATGACTTGCAGGTAACCTTTACCTTCTTCTCCTTTACGCCGGAAACGTGGGAAGGGTTAAACCCTTATCTCGATCCGCGCAGCGTCGAGGCGCAGAAGCGCTTCGTGCGTGCTATCGTTTCCCGCCACAAGCAGACGATGAATGTCGACTGGGATTTGATCAATGAGCCATCGATGTTTGATCCGCCGCGCATTTTCTCGAATGGACCTCGTTCAGCGCGCGACCCTTTTGAACAGAAGGCTTATACCGCTTGGCTGAAAAAGCGTCATGGATCGCTTGCACGGCTCCAAGAGCAGTGGAATATGTCCCCGGAGCAGCTGCCTAGCTATGAAGCGGCTGTGCCGCCGGAGCCGGAAGAAATCAACTTCGATGTGCAGGACATGCACCAAGGGAAAAATGGCACGCGCTGGCTCGATTATGTGCTGTTCTCGATGGACACACACAATCGCTGGGCGAAGCAATTGTATGAGGCGATCAAAGACGAATGTCCGAACCATATGGTAACGGTCGGCCAGGATGAGGCGCTTGGCGCACAGCGTCCTTCGCCATTTTTCTACGAGGAAGCCGCTGATTATACGACAGTTCACTCCTGGTGGCTCAACGACAATCTCGTGTGGGACAGCTTGTTTGCCAAAACAGCGAACAAACCGAATGTGGTGCAGGAAACCGGCATTATGTATGTGGAGACGCCAGATGGCAGAGCGAAGCGTTCGGAAGCTGAGCTTCACAGCCTGCTGGAGCGCAAATATGCGTATGCTTTTGCGACAGGCGGCGCTGGGGCCGTACAGTGGATTTGGAATACGAACTTCTATATGGACAATGCCAATGAATCGCATATCGGCGCGCTGCGGGCGGATGGAACGGAAAAGCCGGAAGCGGATGTATCGTATGATTTTGGCAGCTTTATGGAGCAAATTCGAGATTTATTCGTGGATCGCCAGCTGGAGGATACGGCGGTATTGTTCCCGTATTCCAACGACTTCTCCAATCGGAAGCTGGCGTTTGATGCGACAACGCGCGCGACGCGGGTCCTTGCTTATGAGCTGAATACGCCATTCCGCGGCGCATCGGAATATCATCTGCAGGAGCTGGAGGCGAATCCGCCGAAGCTGCTCATTGTGCCGAGTGCGCATAACTTTGAGGATGCCGCATTTGGTCGCCTTATTGCACTTGTAGAGCGAGCGGGCGTTACGTTATTATGGATGGGACCAATAAGCTTGGACGCTTACTGGAAAGCGAGCGATCGCTACTCTGGGCTGCTTGGACGGACGGAGCTGCGCAATGTGCAGCGCGAGGAACAGCTGCGTATTGGCGAAGCCACTTTCCCTGTTTCATATGGCAATCGCCGGATAGCTGAAGTATGGAAAGAGGTTCCGATTAGCAGTGCTGCTTCGAGTGAAGCGGCTGCCGGTGATGCTTCTGCTGTTCATCGAGCAGCGAATGATGGCGACCAACTGGTTGAGCTGACCGTAGGCAAGGGACGCCTGTTATGGAGTCCGCTGCCGCTGGAGCTGAACGAGCGAACGGAGCCGATTAAGGAGCTGTATCGCTATGCGCTTGACTCGGCAGGCTGCGAGCAGGAGCTGAATTGGCTGCAAGGCGGCCAGCTGCCTGGCGTTTATGGGCGCAAGCTTACATTTAAGAGCGGCGCGCTATTCGTATTCGTATCCGAATCCGGATTCGATGCGAGGATTGAAGTGCAAGACCCGGCGACGGAGGGGCGGTACGCTTTTTCACTGGAAAAGGAACGCTCTGTGCTGTTCGCAACGGATGCAAGCGGTAAGCTGCTCGCCGTCTATCGCCCGCATCAAGTAGAGGTAGCGGTTTCGCTGCCCGATCAACATGAAGAAAGAAGAGGTGCGCAGTAATGGCTTCTAAAAGAAAGGCCCACATTATTTCCCACACACATTGGGATCGCGAATGGTATTTGCCGTATGAGAAGCATCATGTGCTCCTCGTTAAACTGATGGATACGCTGCTTCATACGCTGGATACAGACCCCGATTTCAAAAGCTTTTATTTGGACGGCCAGACGATCATTCTCGAAGATTATTTGCAGGTACGCCCGGAAAATCGGGAGCGCCTTGAAAAATATATTAAAGAAGGACGTATTCCAATCGGCCCTTGGTACATTTTGCAGGATGCCTTCCTGACGAGCAGCGAAGCGAATTTGCGCAATTTGCAGCTCGGCCATCAGGATGCGAGCCGTTACGGCATCATTGCGAAGGTCGGCTATTTCCCGGATACCTTCGGCAACATCGGCCAGGCTCCGCAAATTTTGCGTCAAGCAGGCATTGATAATGCGGTATTTGGCAGAGGCGTGAAGCCGACAGGCTTTAACAATACAGTAGCGGATACGGGCTATGAGTCCTCGTTCTCCGAGCTGCAATGGGAAGGTCCTGACGGCTCGCGCGTGTTGGGCATTCTTTTTGCCAACTGGTATTGCAACGGCATGGAGGTTCCGGTAGACGAGAAAGAGGCGAAAATCTATTGGGACAAAAAGCTGGAGGAAGCCGAGAAGTATGCGGCTACTGGCGAGCTGCTGTTCATGAACGGCTGTGATCATCAGCCTATTCAGCAGGATCTGTCTGCGGCGCTGGCGACAGCAAGAAAGCTGTACCCGGATACGGATTTTATCCACTCCAACTTTGAAGATTATTTGGCAGCGGTAAACAGCGGACTTGACCGCGAGCTTTCGGTCGTGAAGGGCGAGCTGCGCAGCCAACGTACGGATGGCTGGTCCACGCTTGTGAACACGGCTTCGGCTCGTGTTTATTTGAAGCAAATGAATCAGCTCGGCCAGGCTATGCTCGAAAAGGTAGCGGAGCCGCTTGCGACGATTGCGCACAAGCTTGGACAGGAATACCCGCATCATCTGTTTACGTATGCGTGGAAAACGCTAATGCAAAACCATCCGCATGACAGCATTTGCGGCTGCAGTGTGGATGAGGTTCACCGCGAGATGGTCACTCGTTTTGACAAGAGCCGCCATGTTGCTGAAACGATTGTTGCGGATAGTACGCAGGCAATTGCCGAAGCGGTGGATACATCGGTATTCGCTTCTTATGGCGAAGCTGCGCTGCCGTTCGTTGTTTATAATACGACAGGCTGGGATCGCAGCGGTGTTGTTGAAATTGAGCTTGATGTTGAACGTCTGTATTTCCGTGAAGGCTTGCCGCTTCCAGAGGTTAACCGCCGGATGAATGCCGTAGATATTTCAGGCAGAGTTCTTGTAGACCATAACGGCGCAGCAGTTGCTTGCTCTGTGCAGGATTTGGGGCTGCAATTTGGCTATGATTTGCCGGATGACAAATTCCGCCAGCCTTATATGTGCCGCCGAGTTAAGCTGACGTTTGATGCGGTGAACGTGCCGGCGCTTGGACTGTCGTCTTACGCATGGGTGCGCAATGGCGCTGGAGCTGATGCAGCGCCAGCGAGCGAAGCGACTGCGGTTGCAGCGGCTCAGAGTGCGGATTCGGCCGTGCTGGAAAATGAATGGCTGCATGTCGCCATCGGTGAAGATGGTTCGTTCGATTTGACGGACAAGCAGAGCGGTCAAGTGTATCGCGGTCTTGGCGTCTATGAGAACACAGGCGATATCGGCAATGAATATATGTACAAGCAGCCGGATGGCGAGCAGGCGATTACGACGCAAGGCGTGAAAGCAGCGATTCGTCTGGTGGAGCAAAGTGCTTACAGTACAGCTTATGAAATTGTACATGAATGGGCGGTTCCGGCTTCTGCCGATGAAACGTTTGAAATTGAGAAGCAGGAAGCTGTTTATTACCCTGAGCGCAAAGCACAGCGTGTTGCGGACATGGTACCGTTGACGATTAAGACGGTTATTGCGCTTTCCAGCAGCTCCAGAAGCCTAGACTTACAAGCTTCGTTCAATAATCAGGCGAAGGATCATCGCGTGCGCGTATTGTTCCCGACTGATGTAGAGACAGCGGTTCATCATGTGGACTCGATTTTTGAAGTAGCTGTGCGTGACAATGAGCCTTCGGCAGAATGGGAAAATCCGAGCAATACGCAGCATCAGCAAGCTTTTGTTGATGTGAGCGGCGAGCAGGGCGGACTTGTTGTAGCGAACCTTGGCTTGAACGAATACGAAGTGCTGCGCGATGGCCGCAATACGATTGCAGTTACGCTGCTTCGTTCGGTATCCGAGCTTGGCGACTGGGGCGTATTCCCTACACCAGAAGCACAGTGCCTAGGCGAGCAAAGCTTCCGTTTGTCGATCATTCCGCATAACGGCGATGGCGCTTCATCAGGTGCTTACGCGCAGGCGTACCAGTTCCAAGTGCCTTGGACGGTAAGCCAGACAGCGGTTCATGCAGGCGTACTTGCACCAGTTGGCGGATTGCTTGCTTGGGAAGGCGAAGGCGTGGCATTCTCCTCGCTGAAAGTAAGCCAGCAGTCCGGCGATGCTGTGCTGCGCTGGTTTAATATGAAGCAGCAGGCGGCAGAGCTGAGCTTGTCGGATACGGGCTTTGGCGGCGGCAATGCTGATGCGTTCAAGCAGCTTTATAAGAGCGATGTGCTGGAGCGCGTAGGGGAAGCGATTGAAGTGAGCGCAGAGCAGGGGGCAGCCTTGGCGGTTGGTCCTTGTGAGATTGTGACGGTTGGGTTTAAGCTGTAACAAATCAGACATTAGGATTCAAAAAGATTAGAAGGAAGGCCCTTATTGCCTGTAGTGTTGAGGCATAAGGGCCTTTTTGTGCTGTTTTGAGAAAACTATTAGTTTGGATGAGTTTTTTCGAAGAAGAATGAGATAGGTTGAGAAGGAGTGGAAATAGCAGATTACGTTCATAAGGAATATTTTTATGATACGACATAAAACGACAAACAATTGAAGAAATGTGACTTATAATCTAGGAATAAAGAGTAAATTTTGTCGTTAGTTGTAACATATGGGGTGTAGTTAGGCCGAATTCACTACTTTTAACTTTAACAGGTTGAGAAGGAGGAGGCAGTCGGGCTGATTACCTCCTAATAACTATAAATTATTTGGAGGTTTTGTTGTGTTTCAAATCGAACTAGTTTGTGATTTTAGAGAATCATTTCCTTCGAAATTCGTTGATGGTGTAGAAGTTTTTAATGATCATCCAAAAAAAGACAGTGTACTTGAAATACTTGATGCCATTAATGAGATAGGGTACCCTTGTAATATTTTCGGTGGAGTTCCTGAACTACTAAAAGCTAGTCAAAACAATAATCGTTATGAAGATAAAATATTTATTAATCTTTCTGATGGACTCAATCAATCCTACAGTCGAGTTCAGGTACCCATGTTGTGTGAGATCCTAAAAGTAAAATATAGTGGTTCTCCTCCCTTTGTAGCAGCCCTTATGAACAATAAACATTACTCAAAGCTTGCATTAAATGAGCTTGATGTCCTTATTCCAGCCGGTTTTCTCATAAATAAACATACCCAATTGAAGGCTGAGCTTTTTAAGCGCTTGAATTTTCCAATTATAGTAAAACCTAATACAGAAGGTTCCTCTCTAGGCATCACTTTAAAAAGTGTTTGCGATACTATTGAAGAAGCGCACTTGCAAATCGAAAATTTGTTAGCAGAATTTGAAGAGGTTCTTATAGAAGAATATATTGCCGGATATGACGTTACTAATCTAGTTATAGGTAATAAAAATGATATCAAATTAAATGAAGTTATTGTCATTCAATCACATCAGGGACTTATTAATTATAGAGAAGTATTTGGAATATATGAAAAAGCTAATAAGCTGTCCACACGCTTAATTGGAGAGGAAGTATTTTCTTCTGAACAAGTCACAAAAATTCAATTAACGTCTGAAAAAATTGCTGCACATATTGGTGCTATAGATATTTGTAGAATTGATTATCGTGTTACAGATTCAGGTGATATATACTTCCTAGAAATTAATTCAGTTCCAAGGATTAGTACAAGCAGTGAAGTTGGTTTTATTTGCAGTAAAAGAAACATTTCCTTTAAAGATGTCTTACAATATTATATAGAATCAGTTTTAAGCAGGTTCTAAAAACTTCAATCATGTGTAAATGTAATAAACCAAGGTTCAAAAATAGCTTCTGCACAATATGTACCCCCAGTTTCACTGGTAGTGTTTATACCAGCAAAGTGGGGGGACAATTCTTTAATGAGTTGATTCGCTCTATAAGCTGTAGACGTGTTTTTCGCATATGCGTAACCCATTTCAATACATTCCTTAGCCAGATCAATTTTGCCTAACTGTTTATTTATAATCGCCAAGTTTATGCATATCTTTCTTATGATAGTAGAATCTATAACATTTCCTGATTTGATTATTTCATAGAGCTTATCGGTCTCTGTCCCAGCCTTTTCATATTCTTTCTCTTGGCTGTAACAAACAGCTAAATGAGTTTTTATAGTCAACTCGGCGTACCTTGAATTGTTCCAGAATTTTGCTTTGTTCAAATACTTAATTGCTTCAGCATATTTTCCTTTTACCATTGAGCAAATAGCAAGATTGTTTAACGGGTATGATATTTCGTGAATTTTGATTGGCGAAAGCAACTCAATTGACTTGTTAAAAGCATCACAAGCTTCCTTAGATTTGTTTTGTTTGAACCATTCAAAACCCTTATTGTTTTGTATAAATGCTTTCTCAACGCTATCTTGATTAAGTTCAGCAATCTTCTCAGCAGCCTCTAAAAAATCAATAGCTTTATTGCCGCTATAGAAGTTTATACATGTTCTTAATAAATAACCAGTTGCTCTACTCTGCATACGCTCTTCTGTTAAGTTTAATGCTATGTCATTAAATATTTTCAAGGCGCCTTCCCGACCATCGGGCGTCTCTAGTAATGCTAGTTGCTTCATGTTTAGTGACATGATTTCCTTTTCTTGTTCCCCTTCAGCATTATTTAAAGCTTGCTGAAAATAATTAATTGCTACTTGTTTATTCATCAGCATGTTTTCAGTCTTTCCATAAAAATAATAATAATTGTAACGAAGTTTTATTTCTAGAGATTCTGCATCTATGAAATTAAATATATCTTTTGCATCAGCATATTTACCATTTTCATAATAACAAGTAGCAATTTCAAGTAAGTTCTCACTCGTAAAGTTTCTAAAATGGGCTTTTAGTCTGTCAAATATTAATATAGCATCGTTAAACTGGTTATTTTGAAACCTGCTTAAACCATAATTAAGATTTATCTCCTCCCAATTGCTTACTTCGCCCCTAAATGCATGCCATGCAATTAGATAGCTAATATCGTCATTCGATAAATTATTTTCCGTCAAAAATACAACATTCGTTTCTAAGAAATTATATAAATGGAAATTTACTAGAGGTTGGTAAATAGGACTCTCTAATCGCATTATCAATGCTCGATAAATTAAATCATGTTCTATTCGCACTTTTTTCACATTATTTTCAATTGAGATATTAATAATTTTAGTGTTGCTTAATTTTTCTAAAGACATCAAAAAATCTATATGTGTTATTTCACTCATTTTAAACAGTTTTTCGTTCAGAAAGCGTGTAATTTCCTCTAACACGTTAGTATTAATTATTTTTCCAAACCCAAGAATCCCTCTTAAGATCATCTTTTCTACTTCTGATAGCTTATCTACATCAAGAGATGTAGTTTTCTTTGATATAATTTCTTTGAATTTTTCAGCTACAATTCTTGCATTATTTTTCTCTACGGACCCTGTAATGCCGTCATGATAATATAAGTTGCGTAGTGTTGACCGTAATTTTTCCGGTGAACCTTCACATGCAGAAAAAAGAGCGGATAGATCTTCATCATCAGTATGATTTAAATCAAAAATATGAAGCAGTATCTCATTAAAATATTCTTGATTAGTGAACGGATTTATTTTTAAATGTTCAAGTTTAATTTTCTCAATAAGTATTTTGGAAATATCAGTTCTTTCATTGAATTTTTCGTTTGTTGTGGTGAGCAGGAAGCAAATTTTAGAATTACCTATGTATGAACCAAGCAATTCTGAAATAATTTCTAATGACTTACTATCACAATTCGTAAAGTTATCAATGTATATAATCATGTTTCCATCAGAGAGGATATGATTAATATAATTTTGTATTACTATAAATCCTGATTGATGTTTTTGTTTTTCGCTTTCAACAAATGCAATAGTTTTATCAAAAACAAAATTCAACAAACCATCTATATCTACTTCTATTCCTTTTGTTTTAAAAAATATACTAATAACATTTTTTGTAATATCAAGGGCGGAAGTGTAATTGTTTTTGATAAAATCCTTAAAGGACATCTTTGTGCTCTCTTGGAGTAAACTTAATAATTGTTTAAGACAGTTAATATTTTGGTCTGCACTAGACAGATCAAGCCGAATTATTTTTTGATTCGATACTTGCTTTAAAGTATGTTCAATCAAATAGGATTTTCCTACTCCGCTAGGTCCAGAAAGCCACATTACATTTGAGGATAATTCATGATTATAAAAAGATTTTAGTTTTTCTTGTTCTAATTTTCTATTTACAAATTTAAAATTGAAAAACTTTGTGTTATCCAAATAAACACCCCTTAAACAATGTTTTCAAAACTCAAAACCTCCAAATAATTTATAGTTATTAGGAGATTTTTTCTCAGATTTCAAGGCTGTTTCTTGGGTTATATTTAGTTAGAACTTGTTTTTTACGTTCGATGGAGACTTCGGTGTAGATTTCGGTGGTGCTGACGCTGGAATGGCCGAGTATTTCTTGGACGGAGCGCAAATCGGCGCCGTTATTGAGCAAGTGAGTAGCAAACGTATGACGCAAGTAATGCGGTGTTGCTTTTTCATTGATTTTCGCTATATCCCTGTACTTATAAAAAATATCCTCAATCGCATAGATGGATAAAGCATTGCCGTATTTGTTAATGAAAAAAGCTTTTGCTTTAGGTTCCAGCTGTGACCGAAGCGATAGCCAGCGCTCCAGCTTATGAATCACCTCATGGCTTGCTATGTAGAGCAGGCGTTCTTTTCGGCCTTTGCCGTAAATCAGCAGCGTTTGCTCTTGAAGATTAAGATCCTCAAGCTGAATGCCAACTAGCTCCCCAATGCGTATTCCTGTGGCAAATAGGAGCTCTATAATGGCGGAATTGCGGCTGCTCATAATTTTGCGATAATTAGTGCGTGGATTTAGCATTTCTTTCTCTGTCGTTTGTAGTAAGGTAGTCACATCTGCTATCGTTAAAGTTTTGGGAATCCGCTTTGAAAGCTTGAAGCTGGATCTGCCAATGGCACTAGGTAATTCAAAGACAACACCTTGTGTAGTCAAATATTTGATAAAAGCTTTTATGGTAAAATGCTTACGTTTAATGCTCGTTTCTTTCATTTGCTTAGCCTGCAACGATTGGAAATACGAATTGACATGCTGGGGCTCGATATCGCCTTGAGCGGAATCGCTAATCCATTTAATGAGGTCGCTTAGATCATAATAATAGGCCTTTATCGTTTTGTCGGTTAAATTGCGTTCCAACTTAATTTGCTGCAAATAAGATTGTGCATAGGCAGATAGATCGGTGACGTTCAAAGTTGCATTCCTCCGCTAGTTGTCGATTTTGCTATTGTAACACCCCGCATAGCCTTCTGTCGTTTAGCCATAGGAATGTATCGCTCAAATCGGAAATTTAGCAGAGCAAGTAAAATAAATTCCTCCTGAAAAAAAGGTATCTCCCCAGAAGCTTTCACTAGGGAAATGCCTTTTTTGTATACTCGTTTAATGTTTATACAGCTTGACGATCCAAGGTAGTCGAAAAAGAGAATATCTCTGGCTAGAGGGCAGCATGGGTAGGAGGTGCTATCGTTTTTGGCGGACGCTAGTGGTATCTCATTAATATCATTGCACATAAGAATCGTTATCAGTAGTATATAGGGAGAAGTCGAAAAATCATCGACGTAACAGCAACGGGTGGTGACGGAGTGAAATTAAACGAACATATGTTAATTTGGACGTCTGCTTCAGTTAAGCTGATGGATGTCAGACATATAAATATAACCAGTGACGGTGAGCTTAGGTCATATCTGCTGCCTGCCAACGGGTTTCTTTTTGCTATTCGCGGTTCAGCACAAATTACGCTTGATGATGTGGATTATGCCGTGAGCGGCATGTTTGTGCTGCATGGCGGCAAAGGAATGTGCCTGAACATACAGCCAAAGGAAGGGCGGTTCGAATATTATCTTATATTGTACAAAGCCTGGTTTCCGCCACAGGCAAACCCTGAAATTCGCAGTATCATGACCGCAGGAAATCCTTTGCAGATTCAATATGGTTATGCTCCTTTGTATCCATTGTCGTTGTATGAGAAGCTGGAGCGAACGGCCCAAGAGTGGCTGACGCCCGGTGATCTTGAGCTGCTGCATGCAAGGACATTGTTTTATCAATTCGTATATGAGCTTGTAAGCCAACTGCGCGAACAGGATGTTCGAATCATTCGGGCAGACCCGGCTGAGCAATTGCTAAAATATTTGCATGACCATTATACTGAGCCGTTGACGATGGAATTGCTGGCATCGATGCTGGATTGCAGTCCCAGCCATTTATCGCGAATGTTCAAGCAGCGCACGGCATGCAGCCCCATTGAATATATGATTCGCTTGCGGATTACCAGAGCCAAAAGCCTGCTTGAAAGTACAGAAGCAACGCTGCAAGAAATAGCCTTAAACATCGGCTATACGGATGTGTATTATTTTAGCCGCATCTTCAAAAAACAAACCGGACAATCTCCTGTTCACTATCGTCAAACCTATCTTGATTTGAATACTAAGCAGCATAATCCATCCCTCATGCTTAAATCATCCATTGTTCCTCATAAGCTTAAACGGTATATTAATAAGCGCAGTGATAACCATTATCAATATACAAACAAGGGAGCTTTTGAATTGATCAGAAACAGAAAACAATCAACCGCCTTAACTTTGCTGCTTAGTTTTACTCTACTTCTAAGCGCATGCTCAGGGTCAGTGAACAGTACCAACTCTGTTGCAAATTCTGGTTCAGCCTCGAGCGCAGCAGTTAGTGGTAACAATGGACAGGTGGACACAAATCAGAACTCGACAGCTTCAGCAACGGTAACGTACACAGGTGCAGATGGCGAGGTCGAGATCCCCCGAAACCCGCAAAGAATAGTTGTTTTGACCCATGCCTACGTGGGATATTTCATGGCGCTTGGCATTAATCCGGTTGGAGCACCAACAATGACGATGGGAAATCCTTATTATAAAGGACAGATCGACGATGTAGAGGATATTGGATCTCCGGCTGCTTTTGATGTTGAGAAGATTATCACCTTAAATCCAGATCTTATCATTGCCATTAAAGGTACAGATAAACTGGAAGACATGAGTAAAATCGCGCCAGTCGTAACGATAGAATACGGTAAGAAAAACTATAAAGAGCAATTGCTTGAATTCGGTAAATTAACGAATCGTATCGATAAAGCCCAACAATGGGTCGATGCTTGGGAACAAAAAATTGCCGAATATAAACCACAGGTTATAAAGGCAGTCGGTGACCAAACCGTATCTGTCCTCAGCCAGTATGATAAAAGTGTGTATGTCTATGGTGAAGGCTATGGCAGGGGAACAGAAATTTTATATGATGAATTCGGGCTGCAGGCCCCTCCAGCATTCGATCTAAAGCTTGGTTGGGCGGAAATATCGCTTGAGAAGCTGTCTGAGTTTGCTGGCGACTATATCTTTACATCACCGGATGCGACCGGAACCGCTGATACAAGCCCTATGTATGATAGTGATTTGTGGAAGGGGCTTCCTGCAATTAAAAATAATCGGGTGTTTTATCTCGACAAAGATTCTGCAGCCTTTAACGATCCTATCACACTGGAAGCCATGCTGCCGATTATTGTCGATAGCCTGACTTCTGCTGCTGCTGGGGAAAACAACTGAACACAAGTGAACGGAGCAGCTCAAAAGTAATTAAGCGTTTCAGCTTATTCTATTGCCAATGGATGGCGGTAAAAATAATTAACAGATGATGACCCTTTCATTTCGAAAAAAAGAAGGTATCTTCCCCAAAGCTTGCGCTAGGGGGAGATACCTTCTTTCCCATTTTACAGCGGTCATTTTAAAATGGCTACCCAGCTGTTGTCCTGCCCCCAGAGCGGCTATCCGCCCGCTCTTTAATAAGGTCAGCTGTAAGCTGGCCCGACAACGTAACCATCGGCACACCGCCGCCGGGATGAGTGGAGCCGCCGACGAAATACAAATTGTCCAGCAGCTCGCTTTTGCTCGGAATTTTGAAGCCGCCGTTCAGCTTACGGTCGGTGACAACGCCGTAGATTGAACCACCGTTGGCGCCATAAAGCTGCTCCAAATCATTAGGCGTAAAGTTGTATTCGAACGTAATGTGCGAGCGCAGGTCATCCAGTCCCATTCGCTCCAGCTTATCCAGCACAAGCTCGCGGTACGTCTCTTTGTAAATCTCCCAATCCTCGCCTGGCTTAAGCGGGGGAACATGGGTGAGCACGAATAAATTTTGCTGTCCCTCAGGCGCCTGTGTCGAGTCGGAAATGCTGGACACCCCAATATAGACGGTCGGATCAGGCGAAGGGATGCCGGAGACGAACACATCCTGGAACTCCCGCTCTGGATTGCGCGAGAACAGGAAGTTGTGATGGCGCAGCTGGTCATAGGTTTTATCGATGCCAAGCAGCAGCACGAGGCCGGATACGGTTGGAGCATATTTTCTCATGCCGCCTGTCGCTGCGGCAGCTCCCGGATGGTGGCCGAGCAGCTTGCGATGGGTCGGAATCGCCTCCAAATTGGAGACGACGAGATCGGCGGCAAGCACCGTGCCATCTGCAAGTGTAACGCCCGTTGCTGCCTTGCCCAGCGTACTGCGACAGGCGCATTCGTCCGCACCTCCACGCTAAGCTCGCCCAGCAGCTTCAGCATGCCCAGCGCAATATTATACATGCCGCCCTTGACGTAATAAATGCCGAGTCCAAGCTGCACATGGATGAGCTGAGAAAGCACGGCTGGGGCTGCATAAGGCGATGAACCAATATACATAATGAAAAAATCAAACAGCTGGCGCAAGCGCTTGTCTTTGAAAAAGCGGCTCGTGCTCTGATGCATCGTGCGAAGCGGGTCCATCGCCAGCAGTTCCTTCATGCTATGCTGCCCCCGCAAGTCCTGCAGGCCGCTGAGGCTTTTTCCATAGACGCTCTTCATGCTGAGCTCATACATTTGCTGGCAGTATTGCAAATAGGCCAGAAAGCCCTTGGCATCCTCTCGCGCTACGCTGCTAAGCTGCTCCAGCATCATTGGCAGATCGCCAGTCACGTCAAGCTGCGATCCATCCTCGAAAAAAGTCCGCCACTGCGGCTCCACCCGTTCCAGCGTCATATAGTCCTCCAGACGTCTGCCCGCACTAGCAAACAGCTGCTCCAGCACCCAGGGCATCGTCAAAATCGACGGGTCCGTATCAAAGGAAAAACCTTTGCCCGAGCGGATATTCAGCTTGCCGCCTGCACGTTCCTGCTGTTCCAGGACGGTGACATGATTGCCGTCAACCGTTAGCCTGATGGCAGCGGATAGGCCGCCCAAGCCTCCGCCAATTACTACGATTTTTTTACTCATCGCTCGTTTCCGCCTCCCTGTTTACTAAAGCCAAATGGATATTTTTAAAAACTTGGTTATATAAACGAAAAAGATGTTTTATAATATACCTTAGGGTTAATTAATAGTTAGCTAGCTTCAAATCTAGCAGTTACATTCCTGTAGGTCCTGTATTTAAGGTGTTGCCCATTATTGGCGAATTAAAACCTGCTAGGATCATTTTGCCAATCGTATAAAGGCGGCCCTTGCTGGGGGGATTAAATGATGCAAGAAATGTTTGCTGCCCGCGCAGCAGCTCCGAGCTGGAGGGCGCTTCCTGTGCGGGATAGAATTCAGCATATCCGCTCGGTGCGGCAGCTGCTCGTTCGCGATTTGGACGAGTGGATTGCGCTGCTTGGCCAAGAGGCAGGCAAGACCCCGATGGATGCGCTGACGACGGATTTGCTGACGGTCATTCAAGCTATTTCTTATTATGAAAAAAATACGACCAAGCTGCTGCGTTCCCGCCGCGTTCGCACCCCGCTGTGGCTCGCAGGCTCCTCCTCGCACATTACATATGAGCCTTGCGGCGTGGCGGCTATCATTGCCCCGTGGAATTTCCCGCTTCAATTGACGCTCATTCCGGCACTCGCGGCAGCTGCTGTAGGGAATACGGTGCTGCTCAAGCCATCGGAGAAGCTGCCGCTGCTAAGCAAGCGCATTGCTGCGCTA
This sequence comes from Paenibacillus sp. JT22N7, assembly GCF_059383875.1. Taxonomy (NCBI): domain Bacteria; kingdom Bacillati; phylum Bacillota; class Bacilli; order Caryophanales; family Paenibacillaceae; genus Paenibacillus; species Paenibacillus sp. JT22N7. The sequence continues at coordinate 165,810 of NZ_JBXENY010000005.1, read as the reverse complement.
ATCGAGGAAGCTGCATTTCCGCCAGGTGTCCTTCAATTGGTTGAAGGCGGGAAGGCGGAAGCGGAGCGCTTAATTGATGCACGGCCTGACAAGCTATGGTTTACCGGAAACGAAGCGGCTGGGCGCAGTGTGCTGGCGCGAGCAGGGGCGCAGCTCATTCCTTGCGTGCTGGAGCTTGGTGGCAAGGACCCGATGATCGTATGTGCCGATGCCCACATAGAGAGAGCCGCTCGCGCAGCGGTATGGGGTGCTTTTTTGCACAGCGGGCAGGTATGTATTAGCGTGGAACGGGTTTACGTTCATGAAAGCATTTATGCAGCCTTTCTGGCCGCGGTCGTCGCTTATACGCGGGAGCTAAGGCAAGCCGAAGGCGGTTCTTGGTCCAAGATTGGAGCATTAGCCACGGAAGAAGGCTGGCATAAAGTGAAACGGCTGCTGGACGATGCTGTAGCCAAAGGCGCCAGCATTGCGGCAGGAGGGCTGCCGCCCGGAGCGGAGCCGCCGCTGTTTCCGCCGACCGTACTCACCGGAGTGACGGAGGAGATGCAGCTTATGCAGGAGGAAATTTTCGGCCCGCTGCTGCCGATTATGGCCTTTCAGTCAGAGGAGGAAGTAATCCGGCTGGCAAATGCTTCGCCTTATGGGCTTAGCGCAAGCATTTTTACGGCTAATCGAAAAAAAAGGGCTAGCGTTCGCAGCCCGGCTGGAGACGGGAAGCTGCTCGATTAATGACGTTGTAAGGCATATTGGCAACATGCATTTGCCCTTTGGCGGGGTGAAGGCGAGCGGCTTCGGCCGTACGCATGGCGAAGAAGGGCTGCTTGCCTTTTGCCGCTCAAAGTCGGTCATGGTCAATGCTGGGCGCAGAAGCTCGCAAATCAATTGGTTTCCTTACCGGGAGCAGGCATTTAGCGGCCTAAAGCAGGCAATTGGCTATATGTACGGGAGAAGGAGGGGGAAGCGATGAGTTTCTCGATCATTTGGGCTGTTTTCGGCTGGCTGTGCGGCCTGCTGCTGCAAAATCGGGTAAGCCGGCTGCCGGATTGGGACATTCATGAGGGAGATGAATGGAATGGGGCAGATGATGCGAACGGAGCAGGCATGAAAAATAGCGCTGTTCCGATCTCCATTTCTGTCATCATTCCGGCACGCAATGAAGCGGCTAATATCGGCAAGCTGCTGCACGCCTTGCAGCGGCAGAAGCTAAGTCATGTAGAAGTAATCGTTGTCGATGACGGCTCGGAGGATGCAACGGCAAGCCTTGCTGCCGCGAATGGCGCCCTTGTCATTCGGGCGGAGGAGATGCCAGACGGCTGGATCGGCAAAAGCTGGGCTTGCTGGACGGGAGCCAAAACAGCGCAAGGCGAGCTGCTTGTTTTTCTGGATGCGGATGTGGAACTGGAAAAGGATGCTTTACAACTGCTGGCCGCCAGCCAGAAGGAGGCTGGCGGACTCGTATCGGTGCAGCCTTACCACCGAATGGAGCGTGCTTATGAGCAGCTGTCTGCTTTCTTCAATCTGATTGTCATCGCTTCGGTTGGCGACGGCGACAGCCGGGCGGGAGCGTTTGGGCCTTGCCTCATATGCCGCCGGGATGACTATTTCCGCATCGGCGGGCATGAGGCAGTACGGGGCAAAGTATTGGAGCATTTCGAGCTGGGGCGAGCCTTTAGCTCTGATCAAATGCCGGTGTCCAATTTTATGGGCTGCGAAAAAATTTCCTTTAGAATGTACCCGGACGGCCTGAACAGCATGTTCCGCGGCTGGAGCAAAAGCTTCGCAGCAGGCGCTGCATCGAACGCGCCCTTCGTAGCCTGCGCTGTATCGCTGTGGCTGGCCGGAGCCGTATCGGCTGTGACCCTTATGCTTGCTTCAATTGGGGGGCAGGTCGAGGCGGATTATTGGCTGCTGGGAACAGGCGTCGCCTGCTATGCGGCATACAGCTTGCAGCTCGGGCTATGGCTGCGCAAAACCGGGAGTTTTAAGGGCTGGACAGCACTGCTGTACCCATTGCCGCTCAGTTTGTTTCTGTTATTTTTCGCTTATTCGCTGTTCTCGACCTTCATTAGGAGGAAGGTTTCTTGGAAAGGGCGAGTCGTTTCAATGGGCAGCCGGGAACGAGGCAAGCTATGAGCGCGCAGGCATTGCCGTCGCTGGCTGTGCTCGCTCTGAATATTGGCGGATGGCTGCTCGTCCATCTCGGCGTCTCCTATTTTCATACGAGCTTGCCACAGCGCTGGTTTGCAAGACCAGAAGCAGGAGCAGGAGCAGGAGCAGGAGCAGGCGGGACAGTGCGCAAAGCGGAGCGCAGCAAGGAGAAGCGGCACTTCGGCAGAGGAGCAGAGCCGAAGCAGCCTGATAAAAGCGGCGAGGAGCGTTTCTACGAGCAGGTGCTGTTCATCCGCTCCTGGAAGGACAGCGTGCCGGATGGCAGCTTTTTGTTCCGCAGGGGATTCCAGAAGAAAAGGCTTGCTAAGCGCGGCCAAGCCTATTACCAGGAGTACATGGGGGAAACGCTCAGAGGCGAATGGACGCACTGGCTGTCCATCGTGCCCGCGCCGTTATTTTTCATCTGGAACGAGCCTTTGTATGGCTATTTAATGGTAGGCTACGCGCTGGCGGCCAATTTGCCGTTTATAGCGATTTTGCGATATAACCGGCTGCGGCTCAGGCGAATTTGCGGATCGAGCCGTCTATGACGGGCATTTATAGAAAGCTGATTCTAGCATGGGAAGGAAGAGACTATAAATGAAGACCAGGCATGTTGCTGTTGTAGGCGCCGGACCGGGAGGACTTGCTGCCGCTATGCTGCTGCGCCGCTATTTTCGCCATCCCAACACACTGGCCTTGTTTGGACGTTATGCGACCTATGTCGGATTAGCTCCTGATCGGGCGCCAGCAATCTTCGCGATGCTGCCGCATGTCGAGACAGAGCTTGGCGTTTTTGGTGTTCGAGGCGGCACCTACAGCATCGTTGAAGGTCTGCGCCAGCTTGCGGAGGAAATGGGGGCGGAAATACGCACCTCGGTGCGTGTGCAGCGCATTGCTGCAAAAGGCGGCGGCGTAAGCGGAGTAGAGACGGAATGCGGTTTTGTGCCAGCCGATCTGGTGCTCGCGAACGGAGATGTGCTGTCCGTATGCCGCGATTTGCTCGGCGAGCAGCTGCGGCCTGCCATGACGAATCGCCATATTTCAACTTACGAGCCTTCTCTGTCCGGCTTTGTCACTCTTGCAGGCATACGCAGACGTTACGATAAGCTGCTGCATCATACTGTATTTTATCCGGAAAGGTATGGGGAGGAATTTTCGGCGATTTTCGCGCGCCGCGAGGCTCCTGCCGATCCTGCGATTTATGTATGCTGTTCCGCCTATTTGGAACAGGAACTGGCGCCGGAAGGAGGCAGCAACCTGTTTATTTTGGCGAATGCCCCGTATACGTCGGACGCTTGGAGCTGGGAGCGGGAGGCGGAGCGCTATCAGGGCCGTCTGTTGAAGCAGCTGGCTGCCTATGGCTTGGAGGGACTGGATCGGGAAGCAGAGCAGCTTGCTTTGTATACACCGGAGGATTTGGAGCGGGATACGTCGGCATTTCGCGGCGCCATCTATGGCATTTCCTCGAATTCAGCAAAGCAGACGTTTTTGCGGCCGTCCAATCGTGCGGATTTGCGCGGACTATGGTTTGCGGGCGGAACGACCCATCCCGGCGGGGGAACGCCGATGGTTGCCATGTCAGGGCTGCTCACCGCAGAGGCGATGATTCGGCAGCATCATTAATGAATCTATTGGGGCAAAAGAAAAGCCGCGCTTAGCGGGGGCAGCAAAACTTCCAGCTAAGTGCGGCTTATTTTTAATGAAAAAAATAAAAAACCCTTCTAAGTTAGAGGGCCTGCTTGAAACAACTTATAAAATATCGGGACGACACGATTTGAACATGCGACCCCCTGGTCCCAAACCAGGTGCTCTACCAAGCTGAGCTACGTCCCGGGAAAAAAATGGTGCCGTCGAGAGGACTTGAACCCCCAACCTACTGATTACAAGTCAGTTGCTCTACCAATTGAGCTACAACGGCGCGGTTATGTATTGGACACAAGATGTATTATGCCACAGAACTTTAGGAGGATGCAATACCTTTTTTAAATTTTTTTGAAAAAAATTCGGGCAGCGTTCAAATGCCCGAATTGGCCTATTTTTTAACTTTAAAATGAACGACTGCGCTGTACAGCATTTTCCCGCGATCGGGATGAAACACAGCATGATGACTAATCGCATGAACTTGTAATAGCAGTGCTTTATTCGCTTCAATTTGCTGGTCAATGTGCTTTTCGAGCGTACGTAAGTCAAAAGCCTCAAAAAATTCGATTTTATCCTCAATTAAATCTAGTCGAAAATCCATCTTGTCCCCCCTAAAATCACTTTAATAGCTAGCATTCGCTAATATTATAACGTTGTTAGGCACTAGTTTCAAAGTATCATGTCAGATAATCTCGCTTTTTATAATTTACAAAAAGGTTTTCCTAAATTATACTTTAAAAGTGTCGAAATAAATAGAAAATTACATACTGAAAAAGGCAAACTTATTGAAAGATAGGGGCGCAAAGTTATGGGCCTAAGGTATTGAACTATGGCAGCCAAACCACCGGTACAGGACTATAGGCTGATTCAGCTGTTCAATTCGTCGCGGTGATTGGATAGCTTTTGTTTTTCAGTGTAATAGGAGAGATGGAGAGAAAATGATGATTAACCGATTGAGAGAGGCAAAATGGTTAAAATGGACATCAAGGATTTCTGATTTCTTGAAGAAACAAAAGGTTACAACGAAGCTGTTGTTTATCACTTCATTAATCACCTTGTTCAACGTCGTCGCTGGCGGGTGGATTTTTATGCAAAATGCTTCGGTTAGAAGTGCAGTGAAAGCTTCAAATGAGCTTCAGGAGGCCAAAAAAGAATATCAAGGGATATCGGATTCGATGCTGCGCACGCTGCTTTCGATGATTGATGCCGTAGAAAACGGCAGCACCGGCGACGATGGAATCAACTTGGCACTTAAGTCGATGCCCGAGCGGGTAGAAAAATTGAAGGTTACACTAGCGTACCTGGATGAAAAATATCCTCACGGGGATAACGGCACCGCCTATTCGAACCAAGGCAATGTGTTTGGCCTTGCACTGGAGCAGCTTAATAAAGAAAACGGCAATCACAGCCTGCTAACCATTGAAGACCGCTCCGCCAAGGTCAAACAGCTTGTCAGTACATATACGATTGTTCTCAGCTTTGCGAATGAAACGGTAGAAAATTGGCTCGAAGTGGATACGGTCGCTACACAGGAGACATTAAATAAAAGTATTGCAGCTGCCAATACGATTATTATCATCAATATTGTTTTGCTGGCAGTACTGCCGTTCCTCATGTCGTATTCGTTAAGCCGGAATGTAAAAAAAGGCATCGTTGGTTTAATGAAGCGTATTACCGCTTATCAAAATAACGATTTCACCTATGATGAGAAGCTGGATCGCCAAGATGAATTTGGTCAAATTGACCGCTCGCTGGCGCAAATGGGAAGTGAGCTTCGTGACACCCTTCGTTCGACTATGGATGTAAGCACGGTTGTTCTGCAAGCCTCGCGCAATATGGGCGATATGATTGTTCGCAATCAGAACGCTTCCGAGCAGGTGAAGGAAGAGATTGGCAACGGCAAAACGATTTTGATGACCCAGTATGATGATGCAACTTCGATCTCGGCCGTAACGGAGCAAATATCGGCAAGCTCGCAGCAAATTGCGGCTTCAACCGAATATATTAATCGCGACATGAAAGAAATGAGAGAGTCATCGCGTATAGGTTCCACCGATATGAAGGGCGTTGTGCAGATGGTGAATCAGACGGTGCAGCAATTTGCCCGAGTTACCGAGTCCTTCGACCGAATCAATGAGCGCTACAATAATGTAACGAAGTTTTTGGGCGGCATTCAGGATTTGAACACACAGACGAATTTATTGTCGCTGAATGCTTCGATTGAATCGGCGCGTGCAGGCGAGCATGGCAGAGGCTTTGCTGTAGTAGCGGAGGAAATTCGCAAGCTGTCGAGCCAGACCGATATCATTTCCAAAGATATTACGAAGGAGCTTAAGCTTATTCAGAACGATTTTGCCGACAGCAGCCAAAGCTTGAGCAGCTTCTCGGAAGTGATAGAAACGACGAAGCAGGCATCGGTGACGGCTAGCGAAATGTTTAATGGTCTGGAAAATCAAAGCAGCGTATTGTCCGAGCAAATGGGCGAAATTTCTGTCGGCATTGATGAAATTACAAAAGGCATTACCGATATTGTTGGCTCAGTAGACAAGCTGCTGCAAACCTCCTCCGAGGTAAATGGCAAAATGGAGCAGATGAGCGGTATGTCCGAAGATCAATTCGAGGTATCGATTCAGCTTCAAGAGCTGGCTGAGAAACTGCAGGGCTCTTCCACTAATTTGCGCGAAAAAGCGGCTGTATTCAAGGTGTAAGCTAGCCTTTAGAGCGGATTGGAAAATGGAATAGCATCAATGAAATAGCTGCTTTCAGCGCCCGTGGGCGATTGGAGGCAGCCTTTTTTTTATCCAACTCTTTACAACAACAGAATATTAGTGTACTATTTAGATATAACACTAATACATTAACACGGAGGTGACTTATGCCGATTGAATTTGACAACAACCAGCCGATCTACATCCAGATCATGAACTACATTAAACAGCAAATTATTAGCGGGAAGCTTAATCCCGGCGATAAAATCGATTCGGTGCGCGAGCTTGCAGTGGAGCTGCAAATCAATCCGAATACGATCCAGCGTACTTTTCAGGAGCTGGAGCGTGAAGGCATCGTCGAAACAAGACGGGGACTTGGAAGATATGTAACGAGCGAGGAGGCGGCGATTGTGAGCATTAAGAAAGAAATGGCGGCTGATTTGCTCGGACGTTTCATTCAGGGGATGCGCGATTTGGGCTTTAAGAAGGATGACATTGTAGCGATTGTTACGGAAGCGGTTAGCAAGGAAGATCAGAAATAGGCGGGGGGAGAATAAACGAATGAAGAAGATAGTTGAACTGCAAGCCGTAACGAAAACTTACGGATCGAGAAAAGCGCTGCATAATATTAATTTAAACCTGGAAGCTGGCAAAATTATTGGTCTGCTTGGCAGCAATGGCAGCGGCAAGAGTACACTCATGAAGCTGGCGTCAGGACTCATTCAGCCAACCTCAGGAAGCGTTCGAATTTGCGGGGAGCCGATTGGCATCGGGACGAAGGCGGTTACGTCCTTTATGCCGGATCAGCCGGTAACCGAGTCGTGGATGCGGGTGAAGGATGCCCTTCGTTTTTTCAGTGACTTTTATAAGGACTTCGATCAGGAGAAAGCGGGAAGCATGCTCGATTTTTTGAAGCTGGATCGCAATGATCGCATTAGCTCCTTATCCAAAGGGATGAATGAGCGGCTGCAGCTCACGCTGGCGATGTCGCGTCAGGCTAAGCTTTATTTGCTCGATGAGCCGATAGGCGGTGTTGATCCCGTCGCGCGGGGCAAAATTTTGGACGCCATCGTTAAATTTTATAATGAAGACAGCTGTGTGCTTATCTCGACGCATTTAATTACCGACATTGAACGGGTTTTCGATGAAGTCATTTTTATTCAAAACGGTGAAGTTTCACTGCGTCAGGATGTGGAGAGCATACGCTCCAAGCATGGTAAAAGTGTAGATGAACTATTCAGGGAGGTATTTTCAGAATGATAAACTTATTGAAATATGACTGGAAACGCAATGCGAATTTAATTATGGGCTCGGCTGCTGCGCTTATTATTTTGCAGGGAGCACTTTCCTTTTTTAGTGCAACTCGTAATTGGCAGCCTGCATTGTCGCTTACATTAATGTTCATGGGCTATTTATTCGTTGCCTTCATGTTGATCATATTTTCCTCAAAGACGTACTCCCATAACCTTAAATCGTACGGTCGCCGCTTATTGCCGCTGGCCACGTGGAAAACAATCGCTTCGCCGCTTCTGCTGCAATTCGTATTATCGGCTGCGCTGAGTGGGATCGTGCTGCTTCATGTCTGGCTGTTTAAATGGCTGTCCCCAAGCGCCTTGCTGGATGTATTGGGTCTACCTAATTTAGAGACGGGAGTCCTGTTTTTTATTTTAATATTTTGGACGCTCCTATTTTTGATGCTGACAGTCTATTTTTCGATTACAGTAGGGCATCTCTTTAATAAAAAGCTTTTTCCATGGGTAGCAATAGCAGTCTTCGTCCTGCTGCAATTTGTCATTAGCTATGTGGAGGAATTGTTGTTTAACGATAATTTATTCGGCACGATGGTCTCAGAGCCTACCGCTGAAGGCTTGTCTATCTTAGTGTCTCCAACAGGCGATATTTCGATTGGAAACTGGGGCGTTATGTCGCTTGAAATCGTGATCGGTGCTATCCTTGTGAGCATCATGCTGTACTTGCTGAACAAAAAGCTGGATGCTTAGAGGAAGGCGCGGCGAAGCCTGCAAGCCAAAGGTTGACAAACCTGCCATTAGCGCGTGACAATGTTCGTATACAACTTTGAAGATAGAAGGGACAACGAACTCATGACGCTAATGGAAAAATTCAAGCTGGCTGCCGCAGGCTATGACGCCTCCTCCGTCCAGTCCATCGTAATTGAACCGCTGCTTATTGAACGTGGAGCCACTCAGCAGGTCGCACCTTATTTGGTAAAGAAGGGCTATCGCAAAGTTTTAATCGTGTCCGACAACATCACATATGAAATAGCTGGAAAACAATTGGAAGTGGCAATTGCTGCGAAAGATATTGCGGTTAAGGCAACGCTGATTAAGCCTAACCAACAGGGAGATGTCATTGCGGACGAAGTATCCATTGTGCAGCTGCTGCTTGATATTCAGCATTACGCTGCGGAAGTGGTCATTGCGGCTGGTTCCGGCACGCTTCATGATATTACGCGTTATGCTGCTTTTACGGCGGGCATACCGTTTGTATCCGTGCCGACCGCTCCGTCCGTAGACGGCTTCAATTCCAAGGGAGCACCGATTATTATTCGGGGTGAAAAGATTACGATCGCCGCGATTGGCCCGGACGCGATTTTTGCCGATCTCGATGTGCTGACACAGGCTCCTGTCGCTATGGTAGCCGCTGGCTTTGGCGATATGCTTGGCAAATATACGTCCCTGTTCGATTGGTCCTACGGCTCGCTTGCGGGCGAGGAAGCTTATTCGGATATCGTAGCGACGATTACGCGTGATGCTTTAATGCAGTGTGTGGAAAATGTAGAGCTGATTGCCTCACGCAGCGAAGAGGGCATTCGCGCGCTGATCAGCGCTTTGATCGAATCGGGCCTTGCGATGCTGCTGTTCGGGCAATCCCATTCGGCCTCGGGCGCAGAGCATCATTTGTCCCACTACTGGGAAATGGAATATATTCACCTTGGCAACCGCCAGCTGCTGCATGGAGCGAAGGTTGGCGTCGCATGTGCGGAAATTTCGGGGCTGTATCATCGCTTGGCTGCTGAGCAGGCGCCAGCGATTAGCGGGGCAGAGCATGCGGAACGCATCAGCCAGCTGATCGCGGAAATTCCGAATGAGGAGACCATTCGCGGCTGGCTGAAGCAAGTGGGTGGGCCATCCACAACGGCTGAGCTAGGTGTGAGCGACGAACTGCTTGCCCGCAGCTTGAGTGAGGCGCATTTGGTGCGGCCTAATCGTTATACGCTGCTGAGAGCGTATAACGAAGGGGCGGGGAAGTAATATTCTTGTAGATAGAGAATAGAGTTGGGTCGTGGTGCGAATGTGAAGCTCCCATAAGAAGCCTAGGGGAGATTCGCACCTCGAAATTTGTTGAATCATACATAAAATGAGTAAATTCTTTAAAAATCAAGAATTGTCTGCGAACGTTATAGTATTATTTTCGTTTGATTTAGATAAATGAATGCCATTGTGGCACCCATTTATCTATTTTTCGCTGTCGCACTCTGTGTGAGTGCGTGGATTGAAACAGTTGTATGGAGCAAGGGTATCCCAATGCAGAGGCGTCGCACTCTATATGAGTGCGTGGATTGAAACCAATCTTTGATAAAGTCCTTCATTTGATATTGCTGTCGAACTCTATGTGAGTGTGTAGATTGAAACGTCATCATGTATCCTCCGCTAACTGTACATATAGTCGTACTCTGTATGAGTGTGTGTGGACTGAAACAAGGGGAAGGCAGAAGTTGATGCAGCAGACCGAGATCGCATTTTAAAAGAGCACTATCTTGAAGAGTAGGGCATCTACGAACTAATTACAGTTCTATATTTAAGAACGCAAGAAGCCTTGGAATATAAGGCTTTTTTCTGTTTTTATAACACGACTAGATAACATATTTTACTTCTCAAATAGGTGACACTTTCTTTTTAAAATAGAAGCTAGCTGGAGGGTTTACTTTCGGGCGATAAGCCACACTGGTTTTGAATGATGGCACTTTGTTGGGTCGGTGGAGCTAATACACGGTTTGTTATACTAGGGAGAGTATGCAAACGATAATGGAGTGTCAGAAACTTGGCGGACACAGAATCAGCTATTTAACCGGATGACGGTCAATCGAGAATTAGGCGGACACAGGAGCCGCTAATGCTTTGCCAATTGCCATTTTGACGCGATTATGAGGGCAATAGCGGATCTCCTGTCCGCTTACGGGCTGAAATCGTATAAAAGGCTACAATAGCGGAACCTCAGTCCTTAGGAAATGGAAACAGTTACCATTTTCGCCGTCTGAGACATAATCGTCTCCTTCTGTCCCAGCCTAACAAAATTAGAATAGGTATGCCTTGATTAACAGCTTAATGCCATGAGGAACAGAGCGATTGGGGCCTGATCACAAATACTTAGTCCATATTCCTGTTATAGTAGTGATTAACGAACATCAATTGAACAAAAAAATGGACCGCCAAAAGTAATAGGGGGTCAGGTCTTTCTTAAACGATTCGCAGGGTCTCCCCTAAGCGGAATATAATAACTTCAACCCTCGCTGAACACCTTCATATCTTGCATATTCTGCATATCGTACATATCCAAGATTTCCGGATCCGGACATAGCCGGACGTATTCGACACTCACTTCATAACCATCAACAACAAATGAATCGCCGCGATCATCCCCATTGGATAAATAAAGGCTCGCGAGAACGTATTTTTGAAGCCATTGCGGGGATGCTTTTCAAAAAAGAGATGTAGAATGGCATGGATGATAAAAAATATATCCAGCACCCAAAACGTAACCGTCTGATAATCGCTGAAAAGCAGAGCGAGTATAATCGTGTATATCGGAAGATGAATAAAGGTGAACACCTTATAGGCTTTCGAATCCTCCATATCCTTAAGAAAGATAAACAATCTCCATTCAGAATGGCGTATCGCATCCATTTCGTGCAACAGAAATAAAGATAAATTGAACAAAAATAGCACAAGCAAAAAATCCGGCATAGGCAGCTCCCTATCTTTTTATAACAGCAAGGTACTTTATGTATTACAGCTTTATATTAGAAAAAAATAAATAAGCCGCCTTCCATATACGTATAAATGAGGACAACGTTGCAAAATAACCATTTTGAGGTATGTACAATCATTAGCTGAACTCCTAATCTCATGAATAGGCGGGCAGTCCTATGCCATTCGCCGCACATATTCTCTCAGAGGGTTGACGCTTTCCGCGCTCCGCTATATGGTTAGAGCAGAGCATAAAAGAGAGTATATAGAGAGAAGAGGGCTGCGGCGTGCTATTTGTCCTAATTGCCTTATGGGGAATTGCTTCTATTTTGATGCTGTCCGACCCACGCTCGGTTGTGAGCAGGCGGCTCAGCGGGGTACCTTTTACGGGCGGAGCCGGGGCGATGTCGGTCGTGCTGGATGAGCGGATTATTCCTTATGTGAGCCAACATTATATGAACGAAACGGCAGATCAGCTGCTGTATATGCTGCAAGCATTTTGCTCGCTGCTGTCCTACTACGGTTTGCCATACACCTTCCTATTGTTTGCGCTGGCTTATCGCCCTATCGACCGATTGCAGCCTTATGAGCGAGTGTTGCCGCTGCTGCTGTTTATTCCGATTGCGGCCTGCCTGCTGTTTACACCGGGCTACACGGAAACGTATCCGATTACATTTACAGTTGTTGTCTGGTGGGCTGTGCCTTATATAGCCGTCGGAGCGGTGAATGTATTACTGAAAAATCCGGGTTATTTGGCTCAAGCGAGACGCCACTGGATCGTATGCACGTCGGTGCTGACTCCGGTACTGTTTAGCGCAACGATGAATTATGTGCTGCCAAGCCTTGGTTTCCTGCGGATGTGGGTGTACAATACCTGGTTTGTGGGCATTGGGGCGCTGGTATTTGTTATAGGTCTGTTTACCTACGGATTTCTGGGGGTACGTGTTTTTATCGACCGTCGCCGTCTGGATTCGACGCTGCGAGCAGTTACATCAGGTACGGCTATACTCAATCATGCGATCAAAAATGACGTCGGCAAAATGCGGCTCTTCGGCGAGAAGATGCGCGCATACGCGGCATCCACGAACCAGGAGGAGCTGCTTGCCGATGCAGAGACCGTGCTGCGGACGACGCGGCACATCCAGGAAATGATTGGCCGTGTCCATCACGGCACCGAGGATTTGGCGCTAAAGCCTACGCGGGAAGACCTTGGCGAGCTGCTGCTCATGACGCTTGAGCCGTATAAGCTGATCGCTGAAGGCGTTCGTTTCTCAAGCAGCCTGCCGGAGGGCTGGAGCTGTATGATTGACCGTGCGCAAGTTACCGAGGCACTTGGCAACTTGATCTCGAACGCCATTGAAGCAATGGACGGCAAAGGCACGCTGAGCTTTATAATGAAAGAGACGAAACGGGATATAATGATCGAGGTGCGCGATACGGGGCCGGGTATGGATCGTACGCAGACAGCCAAAGCGTTCGAGCCCTTTTATACGACCAAACGCGGGGGCAGTACAAACTTCGGGCTTGGCCTGCCGTATGCGTATCATGTGATGCGCAAGCATGGCGGCTCTTTGCATATTCAGAGCAAGCTGGGAGCAGGCACGCTCGTATCGATGATATTCAAGAAAAAGGCGATTCAGGCGCAGTATACTGCGGGAGCAAGCCCGAATTACGAGCACAAAGCGGCAGAGAGATAAAGAGAAATAAAAAGAAATAGATACAGAAATAGAAAGAGACAGAGAAATAGACAGAGATATAAATAGAGATAAGGCTGAGAGAAGGGGAACATGCCGATGGATAACATACAAGTGTGGATCGTGGAGGACGACAAGGATTGGCTGCGCGGGCTGAAGGCTTTTTTGGCAGCCCAGCCGAACATTGAAGTCGTATTCACCTCGGATAATCCGCAGGAAGTGCGGGAAGCGCTTGCTGGAGGGCGCCAGGCGCCAGATGTCGTACTCATGGATATTATGCTCGGTGACGAGCCGGCGGGCATTGAGCTGGCGGAGGCAACGGCGATGTCGACGGGAGCGAGGGTCATTATGCTGACGTCGATGGAGGAGAAAGAGCTGATTTTGCAAGCTTTTCAGGTGGGAGCGATCGATTACCAGATCAAATCCGACTTTGAAGCGCTGCCTGCGGCGATTGCGGCGGCGGCGAAGCGCCAGTCCCCGATCAGCGCGGCGGCGGCGGAGCAGATGCGCGAGGAATTCCGCAGGCTGAAGCAGCTGGAGCGGGATTTTGAAGTGAAGAAGGTGCGCGATCTGATTACGCCTGCGGAGCTGCAATTGCTGGAGCTGGTCGATCAGGGCTATTCGCAGTCGCAGATGGCGGATAAGCTGTTCGTCTCCATTCGAACGGTTAAAAACCATATTAACCATATACTCAAGAAGCTGCAGCTGGGCGGCTCGAAAGAGGCTGCGCAGCAGGTGAAAGCACTTGGTCTATTAGAAAAAGAAAATAAGGATGGAAATGGTACCACGTAAAGTTGGTACTATTTTTTTTGCCCTATTTTTCTAAAATAGAACTAAGACCAAGTCATAAAAATGCAGCTAAACGGAGGTACAACCAATGAATGTATGGATTCGCAAACAATGGACTTTGCTGCTCGGCGTGTTATTCGTCCTATCAGCGTTCATCACTTTGTTCAAATATACGGTGGAGCAGGGCTGGGTAACGAATGCGATGAAAATCGGGCTGGGACTGCTGAGCGGTGCAGGTTTTGCCGCAGCAGGGTTTTCGCTGATTAAGCGGGAAAAATGGCCGCTCGTCGGCGAGCTGTTAATCGGATTAGGCGCCTGCCTGCTGTATACGACGGCCGCTTTTGCCGGTGTCTATTATGAAATGTGGGACTCCATGACGGTGCTGCTGGGCATGACGGCTGTTACTGCGGCGCTTACGGTTTATGCTTACCGCTTTGAATCGCGTCTGCTCATAAACATTGCTCTGACGGGCGGCCTGCTGTCGCCGCTGCTGATGCGTCCGGAAACGGATCAAGTATTTACTTTATTTTTGTATATGCTCGTGCTCAATTCCGCTTTTTTCTGGCTCAGCACGGTGAAGAGCTGGAATGAGCTCAGACTGACATCGTTTATCGGAAGCTGGATCATGTATATCGTCTACTTTTTTACCTTCGATCCCGTGGTGGAAGGGGTATGGAATTTGCCGCTGCGCTACGCGCTTGCTGCATTCCTGTTTTATCAGATCGGCTTTCTGCTTGCTTCGCGGACCAATAAACAAAGCTTTGACGGGATGAACATGTATGCGGGGCTGTCCAATGGCGTTATTTTTGGCTTCTGGTCGCTGCTGCTCATTCATGGTGAAGTGCATTATGCTTATCCGCTGGCGTTTATCGGCTTTGTGCTGCTGCTTGCCAGCTGGTTTATCCACTATCATGTGAAGCGCATGGAGCCGGCTTCGGCTACGTATGGTTCTGCTGGTGTGCTGCTGATGCTGCTTGCGCTTAATCAGGTCGGCAGCGGTCTAGCGGTCAAACCGATCTTCAATGTATTTCTATGGTCGGCGGTGGCCGCGCTGCTTGTCTGGGTGGGCAAAAGGTTCCGCTGGCAAGCTTTGAATCTGGCATCGCTCATTATATGGTTTACAACGGTATGCTATTGGTACGTCATCACATGGTTTACACCGCGCGGCGAATGGTTCGGCGTCTTCATTCCGTTTCTGAACTCTGGCGCGATGGCATGGCTTGCGCTTGCGGCATTGGGCTTCTATTATTCGACGAGGCAGAAATTTGCGTCACTTGGCGATTCGGGCAATCGCGTGATGGGGAATATGTATGCGTTGTGCTCGCATCTAATCATCGGCGGATTGTTGACCGTCCAAATGATTCGGTTGTTTCAGGAGCATCTTTACGATCTTCCAAGCTTCTATGTGCAGCTCAGTCTGTCGGCTTCATGGGGCGTATATGCGCTGCTGCTCGTATTGTGGGGCGTTAATCGCGGGCAATCGGTGTTCCGCTGGTTCGGATTTTCGGTTCTAGGACTGACGGCGATTAAAGCAATTTTCTTCGACCTGAACGGCCAGGAAAGCTTGTACAAGGTGCTAGTGCTGCTATTGCTCGGAGGAATCTCCTTCCTCATCGCTTGGATCAATGGCAAATGGAATAAAGTGAGAGAGCTTGGCGAGCAGTCTTGGGAGCAGCATGGTGCAGAAACGGATATGAAGAAAGATAAGGTGTAAATTTCGGCTAATGAAAGAGGAACAATTGGGGAATGAATAAAGCGGTGCGAAAGGCATATTTTGATAAAAAGCCAGCGGAAAAGCTTGACAAAATGAGGGGTAATATATTATTGTTACTTACGTAAAGTAATTAATATTACTTTGGTGTGCATCTAATCAAGCATTGAACTAAACCATTTAACTGGAGGTATTTGATTATGTCACAAAGCTTTTTGGAATCTGTGCAAGCCAGACGTACTTACTACGGAATTAGCAAAGAATCCGTTGTTTCTGATGAGAAAATCGTAGAATTGGTTAACGAAGCCGTTAAGCATTCACCTTCATCCTTTAACTCTCAAAGTGCTAGAGCAGTTGTCCTGCTTGGCGAAAATCATGATAAATTGTGGAGCATTGTGCTGGAAGCACTTCGCGCAATCGTTCCTGCTGATCAATTCGCTTCGACAGAAGGCAGAATTGCTTCTTTTAATAATGGCTACGGCACGATTTTGTTCTTCGAGGATCACAATGTGGTTGCAGGCTTGCAGCAGCAATTCCCTTCGTATGCCGACAACTTCCCGCTTTGGTCGCACCAATCCTCGGGCATGCTGCAATTTGTAGTATGGAATCTGCTGGAAGAGGTAGGCTTCGGCGCTTCCCTGCAGCATTACAACCCGCTTATCGACGAAAAAGTAAAAGCGACATTTGGCCTGCCAGAATCATGGGGCCTGATTGCGCAAATGCCTTTCGGCAAGCCGACAGCAGAGCCAGGCGAAAAAACATTCCAGCCGCTTGAAGATCGCGTTAAAGTATTCAAATAAGCTTTAATATAGTACGGATAAGCTTTAAATCGTTTAAATAGAACCGAACAACCTCCGAAGCTTGCTTCGGAGGTTGTTTTTGCATGTTGCTTTTTACTCCTCGAACCGAATAAACTTGTGTATTTTACGATTTGCTGGCGAATAGGGGTAAAAACATGTACAATAAAAACCGATACATCATTATAGAGCTTTTTTAGACCAGCAGAGCCAAGCGATTTGGTTCAAGGAGGAAATTATGAGTATCGATCCGCGCATTATGAAGCAAATGATCAAGACGCAGCTTGCTCCTAATCTTGACTTTAAGACAGTAGCGAACCCGCTAGGCACGAATAAGGACAAAAGTGTGACTTCGTTGTTCGACATGCTGCTGTCCCAATATATGCATGAAGCTTCGAACGGCTCAAGTGAAGGCACGGATGTATCTGCTCAAGCGTCCGAAGCGCTGGCGCAGCTTGCCAGCTTGAATAACGCTTATCAGGCTGAGGGCGAGACGTTTGCAGCTGGCTCCACCGACTATGATGCGATGATTGCCCAGGCTGCAGCCCAATATGGCGTAGATCCCGCCTTGATTCGCGGCGTCATTCGCACAGAGTCCGGTTTCCAGCCAGATGTCGTATCCGGCGCAGGAGCCAAAGGGCTCATGCAGCTGATGGACGGCACGGCACGCGGCCTTGGCGTGACAGATTCGTTAAATCCGCAGCAAAATATCGATGGCGGCACCCGTTATTTATCCTTTCTGCTTCGCAAGTACAATGGCAATGAGCAAGTAGCTCTAGCCGCGTACAATGCCGGTCCGGGCCGTATCGACCGCCTCGGTATTACGACAGACAGCGAGCTGATGGCGAATTTGGACAAGCTTCCTGAGGAAACGCAGCGCTATATTGTGAAAGTACAGGCAGCGCGTTATTAAGGAGCTGCGAGGAAATAAGAACCGCTTTTGTCAATAAATTAGCGGTACTTTATTTCGTCGCAGTCTCTAGGCTGTAAAAGCACTTCTTTTAGATCACGAATGGCAGCTAGCTTGCCGTCGCTGATCTTTTTATTTTTTCTAGTAGGAAAGGAACGTTTGGCTCATGTTATATTTCGATCATTGCGCATCTTCGCCGCCTTACGAGGAGGTTATTGATACGCTGGCTGAGGTGATGAAGGCGCATTATGCGAATCCATCATCGATTCACCATGCCGGTGCAGATGCAGATAAGCTCATTTCCCGCTCGCGTTCGCTGCTTGGCGAGCTGTTCGCCGTGAAGGCTGAGGAATGGCTGTTCACTTCTGGCGGCACGGAGAGCAACAATCTCGCGATTAAAGGAGCGGCAAAGCAGTACCAGAGCCGGGGAAAGCATCTAATTACGACCCAAATGGAGCATGCCTCCGTCTACGATACATTTAAGCAGCTCGAGCAGGAAGGCTACGAGGTTACTTATTTGCCCGTTGACGAGAAGGGGCAGGTAGTGCTGGAAGCGCTGCGATTGGCTTTGCGGGACGACACCATTCTCGTCAGCATTATGCATGTGAATAATGAAGTTGGCAGCGTGCAGCCACTCGCAGATATTGGCAAGCTGCTGCAAGGGTACCCGCGCACGCTGCTGCATGTGGACGCCGTACAAAGCATCGGCAAGCTGCCGATTGATGTGCAAGGCTGGGGCATTGATCTGCTTAGCGGCTCTGCGCATAAGCTGCGCGGGCCTAAAGGGATCGGATATTTGTACGTCCGCGAGGGTGTAACCTTGACGCCGCTGCTTACCGGCGGCTCGCAGGAGCATGGCATGCGGGCAGGGACGCAAAATGTGCCCGGCATCGTGGCATCGGCCAAGGCGCTGCGCATGGCGATGCAGTCGGCAACGGAGCGGCGCGAGCGGATGTATCGTCTGCGCCAGCAATTGACGGATTTCGTTGAGGCTGCGCCGGAGCTGGTATTGAATGGCGGGGCGCCGGAGAGCATGGCGCCGCATATTGTCCATTTTTCCTATCCGGGCATGAAGCCGGAGGTTGTCGTTCATATGCTGGAGCAGCATGGCATTATCGCTTCTACGAAGTCGGCTTGCTCCTCGCGCGACAATAAGCCGAGCCGGGTGCTGCTTGCAATGGGACTGGGGCAGGAACGGGCAGCCAGCGGCGTGAGAATTAGTCTGGGCGACGAGCATACAGAGCAGCATATTTTGCAGCTGTGCGAAATGCTGCGCCTTACAATAAGCAAGCTTAAGCCGCTTGAAAGGAGCGCAAGGTAAAGTGATGTATGATAAAATAATCATTCGCTACGGCGATCTGGCAATGAAGGGACGCAACCGCGGAATGTTTGAGAAGCGGATGCTCCAGCAGCTTCAGTTGCGATTGAAGGATTTTGCCGCGCTGACGTATTCAAAAATGTTCGGGCGGCTTTATATTAATTTAAACGGGGAAAATTACTCGCTTATCGCTGAGAAGGTCAAGGACGTTTTCGGTATTTCGACCTTTAGTCCAGTCGTAAGCGTTCAACCGGAGCTGGAGGAAATTCGGGCAGCAGCGCTTGCGCTGATGAAGGCTATCCCACAGGAGCCCGCTACCTTTAAAGTGAGTGCAAAGCGCGCATGGAAGAAGTTCCCGCATACGTCGCAGGAGATGAATCATTTGGTTGGGGCCCACGTACTGCGTGCGATGGACAACTTAAAGGTTGATGTGCGGAGGCCCGAGGTGGAGCTGAAGGTCGATATTCAGGAGGAAGCGGCTTATATTTTCAACGAGGTCGTTGATGGCCCAGGCGGCTTCCCGTTCGGTACGAACGGCAAGGCGATGCTGCTATTATCTGGCGGCATTGACAGTCCAGTAGCGGGATGGATGGCGATGCGCAAAGGGCTGGAGCTGGAAGCGGTCCATTTCCACAGCTACCCGTTTACGAGCGAGAAGGCGAAGGAGAAAGTGATCGAGCTTGCGAGAAGGTTATCCTATTACAGCGGCGCTCCGCTGAGGCTGCATCTGGTGCCTTTTACGGAAGTTCAGACGACGCTTGCCCAGTCGGGACAGGACCCGCTTATTATTACGCTAATGCGCCGGGCGATGCTTCGCATTACGGAGAGCCTTGCCGAGAAGAACGGAGCTCATGGAATCGTGACGGGCGAAAGCTTGGGCCAGGTAGCGAGCCAAACGCTCGTCAGCATGGATGTCATTGGGCGTGCGACTGTGCTGCCGCTGCTGAAGCCGCTTGTTATGATGGATAAACAGGAAATTATTAATGAGGCGGAGCGTTTGGGCACGTTTGCGACGTCGATTTTGCCATATGAGGATTGCTGTACGCTATTTTTGCCGAAATCCCCAAGCATTAAGCCGAATTTGCGGTTTGTAGAAAAGGTGGAAGGCTACCTGAATCAGCAAAAAAATCTGGAGCAGCTGCTGGATGAGGCTGTGCAGCAAACAGAAGTGCTGCTGCTGACGCCGGAAGATCCTGAGCCGGAAGCAAGTGCCGGTGAAGACCGCTGGTTCTAAAAATCAACGATTAACGGCTTGCTGTAAGCCGCTTTAAGACATAGGCCGACTTGCCATGTGAAATGGTGGGCGGCCTTTTTTTTCGTAAGAGAGAAGAAAGGGCAGTACCCCGCATTAGGCTTTCCGGCATATTCGCTCCAGCTTGGACATACAGGTGGTAGTATAGGGGGCGAGTACTATGGACAGCTTTTTCATATTTATACAAATCATTCTGATTAATCTTCTGCTAAGCGGCGATAATGCTATTGTAATCGCAATGGCGAGCAAGCATCTGCCGGAGCATCAGCGCAAGCGGGCGATCTGGTGGGGGACAACGGCTGCTGTTGTCCTGCGCTGCGTGCTGACGCTGGCGGCGATTTCCTTGCTTCAGACGCCGTTCTTGCAGGCCATTGGCGCCGTGCTGCTGTTTTATATTGCAGTCAAATTGCTGGCCGATGCGGGGGAGTCCGGCGGAGGAGGCGTGGCCTCTCATAAGGTGAAGCGGGCAACATCGCTGCCTGCTGCGATATGGACGATTGTGACGGCTGATTTTGTAATGAGCCTGGATAATGTGCTGGCGATCGCGGCTGTGGCGAAAGGGCAGACGCTGCTGCTGCTGCTCGGCATTGCACTGAGCATTCCAATGATTATTTGGGGCAGCCAATTGCTGACGAAGCTGCTGCAGAAATTTCCTTCACTTATATATATTGGAGCGGGCTTGCTCGGCTTTGCGGCGGGCGGCATGCTTGTCCATGACCCGGGCATGCATCGCCTGCTGTTCAGCAGTTCAGCAACGGCAATTGAAGCGATTCCGCTGCTCAGCATCCCGTTCGTCATTATTATCGGCATCCTGATGCGCCGATCGGCGCTGGCCTAAGCTTTCATCCCTGTCGATATGCAGCAAGGAAGCGTGCTAGAATCAGGCATCGTGCGGCTATAAGAAGCGGTTTGCTAATTTTTTTTTCATGTTGCCCTTGTTGCACTGGTATTTTTACTTCACTTCCTTTAAACTAGTAAAGATAAAAACTGTCGTCTTTCGTCAGGATATGCGTAAGGCGTTGTAAGGAGCGGAAGCGCGGATGCCTAACAACAAATATTCCGCTGGAATTATTGTGCTGCTGGCTGGTATCGTAATATTGCTTGGCAAACTGGGTGTGTTCAGCTTTTTGGGATCCAATTTTTGGCCGCTTCTCGTTCTTATTCCGGGAATTCTGCTGCATGTGCTGTATTTCGGCAGGTTGTTTCCGGCAGTTGTGCTTATTCCAGGAGGCATGCTGATCGTTTATTCGATTTTGTTCATGCTTTGTATCATGTTCGGATGGGATACGCTCAAATATGTTTGGCCGCTGTTTATAACGGGTGTAGCGGTTGGGCTGTACGAGTACCACTTGTTCGGCGCATCCCGCGAACGCGTTTTTTTTAACGCCTCCGCCATTCTCGCTGTTACATCGGCTGTACTGCTGATTTTGGCGCTCGTTTGGAGCTGGGGGATATATGCGATTGCTATTATCCTGATTGCGGCCGGAGCATGGATGATGATGGGGAAACGATCCCGCTGGTAGACGGCAAGCAATCGGTTAGGATTATACAAAATTAGACAAATGGAGTGGATTATTAGTTATGCAAGCAAGAGAGAACATTCGGAACATCGCGATTATCGCGCACGTTGACCACGGCAAAACAACGTTGGTTGACAAACTGCTTCAGCAATCAGGAACTTTCCGTGAGAACGAAGCGGTTCAGGAGCGTGCGATGGATTCCAACGATCTAGAGCGTGAGCGCGGCATTACCATTTTGGCGAAAAATACTGCGATTACGTACAAAGATTATTTGATCAACATCGTTGATACACCAGGACATGCTGACTTTGGCGGCGAAGTTGAACGTATTATGAAAATGGTTGACGGCGTATTGCTCGTCGTTGATGCTTTCGAAGGGTGCATGCCGCAAACGAAATTCGTATTGCGCAAAGCATTGGAATCGAACCTGAAGCCTATCGTAGTATTGAACAAAATTGACCGTCCTAATGCTCGTCCATCAGAAGTTGTGGATGAGGTGCTTGACCTGTTCATCGAGCTAGGTGCAAGTGATGAGCAACTGGAGTTTAATGTCGTTTATGCTTCCGCATTGATGGGCACTTCGAGTCTTGACCCTGACAAACAAGATGAGAACATGGAAGCGATGTATGAAACGATCATCAACCATATTCCTTCGCCAACAGAGAATGTAGAGGAGCCGCTGCAATATTTGGTGACGCTGCTTGACTATAATGAATACTTGGGTCGTATTGCGGTTGGCCGTGTAAACCGTGGTATCGTTCGTCAAGGTCAGACCGTTGCCGTTATGACGCGTGATGGCGGCAAGAAGCAGGCTAGAATCGAGAAGCTGTTCGGCTTCCAAGGTCTGAAACGGATTGAAATCGAAGAAGCAGGCGCTGGTGATATCGTAGCCATTGCAGGTATTAAAGATATTAACATCGGTGAAACGATTGCTGATCCAGCGAATCCGGAAGCTTTGCCGGTTCTGAAAATTGACGAGCCGACGCTGCAAATGACGTTTCTTGTCAACAACAGTCCTTTTGCTGGTCGCGAAGGCAAATGGGTTACTTCCCGTAAACTGCGTGAGCGTCTGTTCAAAGAGCTTGAGACGGATGTTGCTTTGCGCGTAGATGAAACAGATAGCCCGGATGCTTTTATCGTATCGGGACGCGGCGAGCTTCACTTGACGATTCTGATTGAGAACATGCGTCGTGAAGGCTTTGAGCTGCAAGTATCGAAACCGGAAGTAATCGTTAAGGAAATTGACGGCGTGAAGCAAGAGCCTTACGAGGGTCTGATCATTGACGTGCCGGAAGAAAGCATGGGCGCTGTTATGGAGAGCCTTGGCTCCCGTAAAGCTGAAATGGTCAACATGGTGAACAACGGCACAGGCCAAGTTCGCTTGGAGTTCATTATCCCAGCTCGCGGCTTGATCGGCTACCGTACCTCTTTCCTTACGCTTACACGCGGCTACGGCATTATGAACCATGCATTTGACAGCTACGGTCCGCTTGCTGGTTCTGGCGTTGGTGGACGTCACCAAGGCGTTCTTGTCGCTACTGAGAACGGCGTAACGACTTTCTACGGCATGATGGGCGTAGAGGATCGTGGTATTCAGTTCCTGGAGCCAGGTACAGAAATTTACGAAGGCATGATCGTTGGCGAGCACACGCGTGACAATGATATCGTCGTTAACATTTGTAAAGAAAAGCAATTGACGAATATTCGTTCCGCTGGTAAAGACGATACCGTTAAACTCAAAACGCCTCGTCTGTTCTCCCTGGAGAGCGCGCTTGAGTATTTGAACGATGACGAATATTGCGAAATTACGCCGAAGTCGATTCGTCTTCGCAAAAAAATCTTGAACAAAAGCGAGCGCGAGCGTGCAGAAAAACAACGCAAAACATCACAAGCTGGCGTTTAAGGCGCTAGCCGCCTGATTGGAGGTTTAACGGCATGCAGCAATGGTTTAGTGATCATTGGGTCGTTTCTTATTTGCTTATATTAGGATTCACGATCTATATTTTCAATACCGTGTTTCGGGCGAATAATGCGAAGCTGCCAATTCTAAAGGAAGTACTGGTTTACATTTTGATCGTATTCGGTTCTTTCGTACTTTGGATTTTACAGGTGGATTCGCTGCCGATTATTCAATGTATGGGAATTGCTGTATTAATGATGCTTATGCTTCGCGGTCGCCAGCTGTATGACAAGCTGCAAAGTAAACGGGCAGGCAAGCACGCTGTAAAGGAATCAGACTCCGGAAGTAACGGCATATGAGACGTTAGCGTGTTCTTAAGATCGGATCTGCCTTCTGCAGCAGCGATATCCGCGAGAATTCGTGGGTATCGCTGCTTCTTTGCGTAAATGAGGACAGAAACGAAATCCAAAGGATTTGAAGGTGGTTGCTATGAGCGAAGGCTCTAAAGGATTACCCCCTAGAACGGCTGCAAGCAGGCCGGGCGGGGCCAAGAAAACAGCTCCGAAGCCAAAGAAGAAAAAGAAAAAAGGCAGCGTTTGGATTAAAATTATGTTTGCTGTGCTTTCCGTTCTTATTTTAATTATGTTATATGTCGGTTATCTTGCTTACGTGGCTACCAATGCGGTTGATACGATTGGAACGGCGAACAATATTGTCGTGCCGGAAGAAGAGTCTGTTAAGAAAAAGCCTACAGGCATGGTGCTGCTCGGTATTGACTCACGTGAAAAAGGCGGCGGTTTAAATACCGACGTGATGCTGGTCGCTATTTTTAATCCAAATTCAAAATCAGCGTCCGTCATCTCGATTCCACGGGATTCAGTGCTGCAAGTAGATGGTTATCGCGAGCGGAAGGCGAATGCGAATTACAGCACTTTTTTCAACAATGCCCGTTCTGAGAAAAATATGGACAAAGAAGCGGCAGAGAAGGAAGCAAAAAAGGAAATTCGCGAAATGCTGTCCAAATATTTTGGCGTTGATTTGAAGTATACCGGTATTATTAACTTTAAAGGCTTCACCGATGTTGTTGATGCGCTTGATGGCGTTGAGGTGAATGTGGAGATGGACATGCGTTACCGGGATACAGCCGATGGCACTAACATTAATTTAAGCAAGGGCCAGCAGGTGCTTGATGGGAAAAATGCCCTCGATTATGTGCGCTATCGCAAATCGAATCAGGGAACAGCCGAATCGAGCGACTTCGACCGCAATCGTCGGGAAATGGAAGTCATTGGAGCGATTTTTGATAAAATGAAATCGTTTGAGGGCGTTACGAAATACGATAAGGTCATCGGCGCAGTCGGCAGTAATTTGACGCTCGATATGCCTCCGTCTGAAATTAAAAATATGCTCAGTACATATTTGGGTATGGGCAGCTCCGATATTACGTTCCAAGCGTTAAACGGAACGTGGAAGAGCCCATATGTATATGTCGATTCCACATCGCTTGAGGAGGCGCGCGCGGTACTTCAGGCAAAAATGGCTGAATAACCATAGACGCTGGATTCAATAATGGCTATAATAGAAGCTAAGGATACCGAATGCTATTCCTGTTAGAAGGAGGTCATGCTGATGACCGTATTCTTAGCCGCCAATTTCGAGCAACTCATCGAAGCTGATTGCATGCCTCGTTTTGAACGTGGTTTTGCTGGTGTGGCTATGACGGCAGAAGCTTGTCCAATCGTCATTTCGGTTATCTGTACTTCTCGTGAACAAGTATGTACGCCTATAAGAAAGCCTGACGATCATAGGGTCGTCAGGCTTTCTGTGCGTTTGCGCTAGCGGTTAATGCTTGTCCACATGCGTTGCGTGCTTTTGGATTTGCTTCTCATGGAGCTGATGCTCCTGCTCCTGCATGCGAGACTGGGTGTGCGATTGCGTCTGTGGCTGCTCCGGCTGATGAGGCGTCACATTGCGTGGGATTTGCGGCACGATGCGGCTGATAATATCGGCCATTTCTTCAGCGAAGCCCTTAATCGGCTTTCCGCGCCGAATATCGGCTCCCATTTCCTTCAGCCGCTGTGAGACGTCCATATCGGCTGTTACGACAGCATCCATACCATAAGGATCTTTATGGAAAGCTTCGGCAACGGAATATTTAATCGTACCAATTCGAGCACGATCCAGCTTACTGTCGACATCGATGCCGACAACGGCTGTTTTACCAAGCACGACGCAATGCGCGTTGCTTACGCCGCGAACGCCTTTTGCAAGCTTTTCAAGATGATCAGCGACTTCCTTATTCGTTTTCAATGGTTTAACGGAATCTTCCGCAAGCTGCTGCGCCCTTACAGCGCCATTCGCATGATTTTCCTGTGGAGAGGGTGATGCCATTTCGTTTCGCTTGACGGTGCTGCAACCAGCCGCAATAACAGCGATTGCGATCAAAACCAATAACCGTTTATACACGTGAGCCACCTCGTCTTTCTTGTTGCAGATCGTTATTCAGAACCTAGTGTACCCGCAGTATAGTATGGCTATGTATAGGCCTTTCAATTGAATGTCCACGCCGGGAGGGTTTTTCATGAAAAAAATATTCGTGCTCGATACAAATGTGCTGCTTCATGATCCGCAAGCGATCTTCGCCTTTGGCGATAATGAAGTAATCATTCCCGCGGTGGTATTGGAAGAGATTGACTCCAAGAAAAGATTGGCAGACGAGCTTGGCCGCAACGCCCGCTCTATCTCACGTACGCTCGATAAAATGCGTGAGCAAGGACGGCTTCACGAAGGTATTCCGCTGCCTGGCGGCGGCGTTCTCAAGGTAGAATTAAATCACCGCAGCTTCGTGCGGGTTCAGGAAATGTTTGGCGAGATGTCTAATGACAACCGAATATTGGCGGTTGCTCTGAACTATCACTTAGAGCAATTGGATCGTCAGGAAATAAGCTCTGTCGTGCTGGTGAGCAAGGACGTGCTTGTCCGCATTAAAGCGGATGTGCTCGGCCTGATGGCAGAAGATTACATGTCTGACCGCATTGTAGCCCCTTCTGACGTATACGCCGGATATGTGACGTTGTTCGTTCATCCTTCGATTATCGACGAGTTTTATTCGTACCGGTTTTTGACGGTGAAAAATTTGCAGCTTGGCAGCAGGCTGAATCCGAATGAATTTGTCATTTTGCGAGATGAAATGGGCACCTCCAAGTCCGCGCTGCTCAAAGTGTCGCAGGATGGGATTAAGCTGGAGCCGCTGTTCCTCAGCAATGATCCGGTGTGGGGCATTACGGCCCGCAACGCGCAGCAGCGCATGGCGCTGGAGTTGCTGCTTAACGATGAAATTCCGCTTGTCACCTTAACGGGTAAAGCTGGCACAGGCAAAACACTGCTTGCTCTGGCTTCGGGCCTGCTCAAGGTAGAAGATGAGCATAAATACAAAAAACTGTTAATTGCCCGTCCGGTCGTTCCAATGGGCAAAGATATCGGGTATTTGCCAGGGGAGAAGGAGGAGAAGCTGCGGCCTTGGATGCAGCCGATCTACGACAATCTGGAATATTTATTCGATACGAAAAAATCCGGGGATATTGAGAAAATATTGATGGGTCTTGGCAGCATTCAAGTAGAAGCGCTGACCTACATTCGTGGGCGCTCCATTCCGGGCCAATTCATTATCATTGATGAGGCTCAGAACTTGACCAAGCATGAGGTGAAGACAATTGTATCGCGTGTAGGCGAAGGCAGCAAAATCGTCCTTATGGGCGACCCAGAGCAAATTGACCATCCGTATTTGGATGCGACCAGCAATGGCTTAACGCATATTGTAGAGCATTTCAAAAACGAAGGCATTAGCGGCCATATGACGCTGGAGAAGGGCGAACGCTCCAAGCTGGCTCAGCTGGCAGCGGATTTGCTTTAAGCGCTGGCTCTTGTTCTTAGCTATCAGCTTTCTAAGCTGAGGTATGCTCTAATTTCTTTCATTGAGCCGCTGCAAATAAGGCGAAAATGAAATCATTGGTTTATATAAGTGGACTGCGACGAAATGAGCGCAGTCCTTTTCTCTGCGCTTTCCCATTTGGTGAAAATGGCAAAGCGGAATGAAAGGTTTGAGCTGTAGAAGCGGAGCGTTCGCATTTGCCGATGGATTTCTACGCTTTAGCGTAAATTCCATAGAATCCATCGGCAATAGCGATCGAAAGCCAAACCTTTCATGCAGCGCAGCTCCTTTTTCACCAATACTCCGCTCTCTACTAATTTGGACAATACTTGCATTAATTGCTATGATATAAAATGTGCCCAGATGAAAGTAGAGGGGAAGGGTTGCTGTGTCGATCAGGAAATATGCTACAATGACAGCGGTTTTGGCTTTATTCATTATTATTTTTCTTCTATTAAACTTTAGCGACAGGACCCTTAACCGGGCTGAAAATTTAAATAGAGATACGAATGCCGAGCCAGCGGGCGGAGAAGAGCAGGCAGATCAATCGCAGATACTAAATGTAACCGTTTCCATGGATGAGAATGAATTTTCTAAGCTTAAGGAAGCGACAAATAGCTATCAAATGAAGCATGCGAATACAATGGTCAAGCTGACGAATATAGTGGATGAAGGCGACGGCTATGCCCAGTGGAAAAAAGCGCTGGAGCTTGGAGCAGCACCGGATGTTATGCTCATGGACAGTGAATGGGTGCGCGAGTTTGCGGTGCGCGGCTTGCTCAATCCCGTCGATGTGCCCAGCACCTCTGATACAATGGCTGAGCGTCCTGCAAGGCTGCTTGACCCGCTGAAGTGGAACAGCTATTTGTGGGGCATCCCTGTTGATGCAGACCCTTACGTGACGGTATGGAACAAGGCTTTGCTCGCTGAAGCGGGCTTGTCGAAGCCACCAGCGGATTGGGATGCTTTTGGCAATCTGCTTCATAAGCTGGAAAGTGGCGGCCAAGAGTGGCAGGCGCTTTATGTAGAGCCTCATAATGTCGCATCCTTGCTTGTGTGGATGGATGAATGGACAGCAGAGGGAGAAGAAGCTGGAGCGGCATATTTGCATTTTGACAGCAAGGCTGTGCAGGAACAGCTAAAACGTCTGGAGTCGATATCGGGGCGAATTACAGCAACAGCTCTGGCAGACTATAGCTTGTCTACAGGCACACAAATGGTGGAGCAGCATATTGCCGCTGCCAGCATTCCATGGTCCGTTTACAGCAAGCTATCTGCGAAGGAGCAAAGCAAGCTGCTGCTGGATAAAGGCGCGATTCATGACGTATGGCTTGGAAGCAGGAGCTATGTCGTGGCCGGAACGAGTAAAGTGAAGGAAGAAGCTTTTACGTGGATTAAAGAAATGGTGGAAATTGCCGGGCAGCAGCAAAGCTATGCGACAACGGGGAAGCTGCCAGCCAAAAATTCCTTGTATACAGGGTCCGATAATATTCAGGAGAGCGGTACAGCGGGGGCCGGCAGTCCGCCGCAGTGGTGGCTTAAGGTGCTGAACGGCGAGCCTTCCGCTCAGCCGACTGATCCCGATTGGCACGAGCGCTGGATGCATGCGCAGCAGCTATGGCGGCAATATGCAGAAGGCGAAATCACAATGAAAGCATTCGTACAAGCTATAGGGACATCCCTATAGCTTGACTTGTAAGGTGACGATAAGCTCACCGTCTTTAATTTCCACTTCAGTTGCTTGCAGGAAGGAAATAATCAAGGAGGGATAGAAGCCAAGGTCAAACTGCTTCTCCATCTCCTGCTTAGTCGTGTCAGGCAACGATAGACCATTGAATAGAAGCTCGTCTACATGAAAAATAATGCCATTGCGCGGCTCTTGTTCAACCGTATAATGGCCGATCACGCTTAACTCCAGCGCATCCCGCTTGCCATAGGCGGTCAAGGACCCATCTTCAAAGGAGAAGGAAAATTGCTTAAAGCGCTCATCTTGTTCCCGCAGAAAGGCATTCAGGGCATCCTCGGGAATGCGAATCGTATACGTTAGGCCACTCGTTTCCAAATATTGCTTATTGTTTTGCAGCCACTCCGGCAGCTTCTGCATCGCTTTCGCTAAGGCGCTAAAGTGCTGCTTGACTTCATAAAGGCCAACCGACTCCCAGTACTTGGTCAATTCCTCCATCATAAGCCGCAGCTTGTCGGCATCCGAACGCCCGGCAAGTCCGTCTTCTATTTGCTCCTGCAGCGTTAGCACTCGGGCACGCTGTTCTTTCAGCCGCTGCTCGATTGAGGCGAGCTCTTGCTGCTTCTTGCCAAGCTGCTCGATTCCTTTCGCGAGCTGGGCATATTCCTCCTTGTACAGCTTCATCACATCGCGGTCATGTGCGAAAATCAAATCGGCATATTCCATAACCATCAAAAAATCCGACAATGATCGTGACGATAACAGCGCAGTCAGCCATATATCCCGATCCCCCATATAATAAGCACGCAGTACTTTACCGGCTTGCTCGCGCTTGTGAGCGATTTGTTGCTCCTGTTCTTCCAGCGCTTGCTTGGCGCTTGCTGTCTCTTTGGTCAAGTCGACCTGCTGCACTTGAACGCGCTTGATTTCATTATCAATTTCGACGACGGACAGGCTTTTTTCCAGCAGCAGCCGAGTTTCCTCGCTATTAGAGGTCGCGGGCTCGGCAAATGCAGGCATTACGCACCACAGGGACAGCATGCTGGCCATCAGCGCAAGCAGCGCGAACCGTGTAGGAAAGCTTTGAAATGCCACTCTCGGCCTCCTCTCTTCTTGGTCATTATATGCGGCGAATTATTCTATTATATCTTACATTTGGAAAAGCATGAACAGGACTATAGGGCAATTATCGCGGCATTTTACGCGTATGCGGGCCATTTTGCACATTAAAAAACGGCGGACCCATGAGGATCACGCCGTTTTTTCCGATATTCAAGCGGACACAAGGTGAAACGGCTGTCGCTGTCCTTTGACAGCGCGGCGCGTTTCATTCCGAGAAATATAAGCCTAATAATAAGTATGAAACTTATAATGCTTATATTTTTAAAAAGGATTGCCCATTTGGAACACGGTCCAATATGTAAAGCCTCCAAATGCGATAATCATGTAGCCCCAGAACATAACGATGTACGTTTTTTCTGTAAAGTTCAAATAGCCTAAAAATACGAAAGCTACTGCTTGGGCGAAAAACAATAATGCAAATTCTGTCATATGTCCAGCAAACGCCATAAGGCCAATGACAAGGGTCCAGAAACCCAAAACCCGATACATACGTGCCATATCTGTATATCCCCCTTTCGCTTTAGACACGATTTTCTACAGATTATTATAACGTTTGTACAAATAGGTGTAAACCTGCTATTTCAAAATATAAGCTAAGGACAACATTTTTTGCGAAGAAAGCCTGCTTTCTGCATAAGTTTGCACCAGAAACAGGCCGAATATGTATGAGCGCTTGAAAAAATGGTTATACAATTTAGTATCCAATAGATTCTATGAACTCTACCAAGGGCATAGATATAAGGTAAGCGTCTTTACGTTAGGAGGTTTTGGTTGCATGACAGCAGTCAGACAAGATGCGTGGAGTCCAGACGATGATTTAATTCTCGCCGAAGTGACCCTGCGCCATATTAGAGAAGGCAGTACCCAGCTTGGAGCTTTCGAAGAGGTGGGGGAGCGGATTGGCCGCACGTCCGCAGCATGTGGATTCCGCTGGAACAGCTGCGTCCGCAAGCGTTATGAAGAGGCAATCCAAATTGCCAAGCAACAGCGGCAGAAACGCAATTATTTGAAAAAACAAGCGATAGCGGCAACCCCGCAAGTATCTTCGCTGTCTGCTTATGAGGCGACAGACGAGAGAGGTTTCAAGGCGGAAGCGCAATCAACGGAGGAATTGCTTTCCATTGATTCGGTCATTCGTTTCCTGCGTCAAATCAAGACAACGTACCACGATGTAGGACGTCAGCTCAAGTCGTTCGAGAAAGAGCTGAGAGAGAAGGAAGAGGAGCTTGGCCGTTTGCGTAGCGAAAATGAAAGATTGTCTCGTGAGGTGAACAACGCTCAAAGCGATTACCACACCGTTAATGATGATTACAAAACGTTGATTCAAATTATGGACCGCGCCAGACGGCTTGCCGTGCTGACGAATGATGAGGAAGCGAAGCCGCGCTTCAAGATGGATGCCAATGGCAACCTGGAACGAATTGAATAGAATCGATAACAGCCCGCCGGATGATTCGGCGGGCTGTTGGCGTCTTTATAGGATAGGCGTATAATGGAAGAAAGCGTATGAAAGCAGGAGGTAGAGGGAATGCATATCGCCATAGTAGGCGGAGGAGCGCTGGGACTGCTTCATGCAGCGAAGCTGGCCTCTACGCAAGCCAAGGTTACCGTATGGACGCGCACAGAGCAGCAGTCCGTTCTACTGGCGGAAGAAGGCATTCGCTTGCTGGAGCTTGACGCAGCGGGCGCAGCTGGGGAAGCATCACGGCAGCCTGCAAAGATAGCAAGGGTGCATAGCAGAAGCTTAAGTTTGGCAGCAAAAGAAGCAGAGACTGGCTGCGCGGGGCAGCAGCAAGCGCCAGATTGGATTCTCGTCACCGTCAAGCAGGCGGATTTGACGAGGGAGCTGCTTCGCGCCATAAGGAAGCTCGCGGCCCCAGCTACTGCTATTCTTTTTTTACAAAATGGCGTCGGACATCTGGAGCTGGCAGCGGAGGAGCTTCCGGAGCTTCCTTTATTTATTGGAGTTACGACCGAAGGGGCTCTGCGCCAAGATGAACGAACGGTCCGGCATACCGGCAGGGGGCAGCTATCGCTTGGCCCAGCGCCATTAAATAGACAAGCAGCGGGCAAAAAGGATGAAAATCAACAATTAATGTTGCAAAATACCTTGCAATTGGCAGGATTTACGGTGTTGCTGTCGAAGACAATGAACAATCGAGTTTATGAGAAGCTCCTCATTAATGCAATCATTAATCCGCTTACAGCTATATTTGATGTGACGAACGGCGAGCTGCCACAGCATTCGGCAAGGCTGCGGCTCATGCGCGCTTTATATGAGGAAACAAATAAGATATTACGAGTGGCAGGCGGTGCGGAGCTTGAAGAGGGCGCTTGGGAGAGAGTGCTTGCTGTCTGCGCGGCTACTTCAGCCAATGTTTCATCGATGCTTAGCGATGTACGGGCGGGCCGTCCAACTGAAGTGCAATGGATTAATGGCGGCGTTTCCAGCCTTGCGAGACGTGTTGGCATGGAATCGCCGCTGAACGATGCCATGAGCGAAATGGTACGGCATTTGCAGGATGATCGGCGATAGGGAGGCGATACAGATGGGAATAATATGGGAGAGCATCAAGCATTTTTATGCCTATATGGCGGTTATTCCGGTAATACCTTTTCTCCTGATTTATTTTGGCTACGGCGCAATTATACAAGACCGCAAAAAAGCTTTTCGTCTGGCAATGGATGTGACGACTGCGCTGCTGATCGGATGCGTGGCTGTACTGCTTGATTCCTTGTTTAATAATTCTTTTGGTTTATATGGCATTTTATTGTTTATGCTGATTGGCGGCGGCTTGCTGGGCAACGCCCAGTTCCGCAAACGCGGCAGCGTCAATGTGAAAAGAATATTCCGCGCCGTATGGCGGCTTGGATTTTTCACGATGAGCATGCTTTATCTGCTGCTTATGTTTATTGCCATCGGGCAATCTATATTTTCGATATAATGGCGGATTGTAACAGACTGCAAACTGCTGCAAAGCAGGCCTTTTTGCAAAGGGTCTGTTTTTCTTTTTGACGCGCGCCCTACATCTTGTGTACAATCAATTTGTCTGTTACAGGCAGAATCATAAGCATTTAAGCTTAAATATATGGTTTCAATTAGGAGGTAGGGGTGGCTTATGTCTACCGAAACTTATTCATTACCAAGCACCCAGCCGCTCACGGATGCCTATGTGAACCTGACGGACTCAAGGGTTGAGTCCTTGTTTGGCTATCATCCGGGTCGCAAGGGCGATTGGGAGCTGCGTGCCAAGCGGCTTGCAGAATCGGCGGGCGCAAGGGCGGAAGCGGCGTCAGTCGCTGCTGTGCTGCGTGATTACAATAGCAAATGGAACGCTGCGCCCGAGGCGCTAGCTGCCATTGATGCGATTGCGGAAGGTGCGCCGGTTATCGTTGGCGGCCAGCAGGCTGGACTATGGTCTGGACCTCTTCTCGTTATACATAAAGCCGTATCGATTATCGGCGCAGCCCGCCATGCCGAGCAGCTGCTTGGGAGAAAGGTCGCTGCCGTATTTTGGATTGCTGGAGAGGATCATGACTGGGACGAAGCGAACCATGCCTATGTGCTGACCGCTGACCAAGGGCTGCGCAAGCTGGCGGCTGCCCGTCCGGAAGGGGCAAGAACATCAGTTAGCCGGACGGCTATTGATGCTAATACGTGGGCTGAGCTGCTGGCTGAGCTAGAACAGGCGCTGCCTCATTCTGATTTTAAGCCGGAAATTCTTCAGCAGCTGGGGCAAATTACGGAGCAGGCGCAATCGTTATCGGAAATGTTTGCCGGTGTAATCAGCTGCTTGCTGAGCAAGCAAGGCCTAGTTATTATGGACGCCGATGATCCGCAGCTGCGCAAGCTAGAGGCGCCGATGTTCGAGAAGCTGATTACGCACAACGATGAGCTGGAGCAGGCGTATACAGCTGTGGCCAACCAGGTGAAGGAGCTTGGCTATCCGCTGCAGGTTGATGTAACACCTGGCAGTGCCAATCTGTTTGTTTTCCAAACAGATAAAGGGCAGGAGCGGACGCTGCTTTATAAGCAGGCAGGAAGCTTCCAAAGCCGCAAGGGCGATTATTCGCTAACGAAGGAACAATTGCTGGACATGGCGCGGCAGCAGCCGGAGCAGCTCAGCAACAATGTGCTAACACGCCCGCTGATGCAGGATTATTTGTTCCCGGTGCTTGGAACGGTGCTGGGCGGTGCGGAAATTGCTTATTGGGCGATTACTGGAGAAGCTTTCCGCAAGCTGGATATGGAAATGCCACTTGTATTGCCGCGTATATCCTATACGCTTGTTGAAGGTACAGTGGCCAAGCATATGAGCAAATATGAACTGACGCTGGAGGATGTGGCGGTGCGCTTCGAGGAGCGCAAGCAGCAGTGGCTGGCGGAGCAGGACCAGCTGTCCATTGACGAGAAGTTTGCCGCAGCGAAGCAGGCGTTTGAGGATTTGTATGCGCCGCTGCTTGACCTGGCTGCTTCGGTACAACCGGGCCTTGCCAAGCTTGGCGATACGAATCGTCAGAAAATTATCGAGCAAATTACGTTTCTTGAGACGCGCACAAAGGATGCCCATGAGAAGCAATACGAAGCGGCTATTCGCCAACTGGACCGCATTGCGCTCTCCTTGTGGCCAAGCGGCAAACCGCAGGAGCGGGTGCTGAATATGATCGCTTATTGGAACCGTTATGGAACCTCGTGGCTCGACAAGCTGCTGGAAGCTCCTTTTTCCCCGCTGGGCGGTCATCAAATCATTTATTTATAAACTTAAATTTGGAGGATGAATATACCTATGAGCACAATTGACAAAAGCATTATTCGCGACATTAAGCTTGCTCCGGAAGGACATTTGAAAATTGATTGGGTTAGCGCCCATATGCCTGTGCTTTCCAGCATTCGCGAGCAATTTGAGAAGGAACAGCCTTTTAAAGGCTTGAAAGTATCGATTGCGCTGCATTTGGAAGCGAAAACGGCTTATTTGGCTAAAGTGGTAAAGGCTGGCGGAGCGGAAGTTACAATTGCGGGCAGCAACCCGCTGTCCACGCAGGATGACATTTGTGCGGCGCTCGTAGAAGACGGCATTACCGTGTTTGCAAAGCATAATCCTAGCCCTGAAGAGTACAATGAGCTCATTATTAAAGCGATCGAATCGAAGCCGGACCTTATTATTGACGACGGCGGCGAGCTGATTACGCTGCTGCATAAAGACCGCCCGGATTTGCGTGAAAATCTTCGTGGCGGCGCGGAAGAAACGACGACGGGCATCATTCGTCTGAAAGCGATGGAGAAGGATGGCACGCTGCAGCTTCCGATGGTTGCGGTTAATGATGCCTACTGCAAATATTTGTTCGACAACCGTTATGGTACAGGCCAATCGGTATTTGATTCGCTGAACAAAACGACGAACCTCGTTATTGCCGGCAAAACCGTCGTAGTCGTAGGCTACGGCTGGTGCGGCAAAGGCGTAGCGATGCGCGCCAAAGGCCTTGGCGCCAAAGTAGTCGTCACTGAAGTGGACGCGATTCGTGCCGTGGAAGCGCATATGGACGGCTTCACCGTGCTGCCGATGATGGAAGCGGTCAAGCTGGGCGATGTATTCATTACGGTAACAGGCAACCGCGACAACATTCGCGGCGAGCATTACAAGGTGATGAAAGGCGGCGCGATTTTGGCGAACGCTGGACACTTCGATGTGGAGTTCAACATTCCTGAGCTTAAGGCGCTTTCTACCAATGTGCGCACCGTTCGCAACAATATTGAGGAATACCAGTTGGAAGATGGCAGAAGCATCTATGTCATTGCCAAAGGACGCCTTGTCAACTTGGCAGCAGGCGATGGCCACCCGGCAGAAATTATGGATACGACGTTTGCGCTTCAAGCACTGTCGCTCCGCTATGTAAATGAGCAGTATAAAGCATTGGGCAAAAAAGTGGTTAATTTGCCGTATGAGCTGGACGAAAGCGTAGCGCGCATCAAGCTGGAATCGCTGGGCATCAGCATCGATACGCTTACAGCAGAGCAAATTGCTTATCAGGATAGCTGGAACGTCTAGTCCCAGCCCCTTGTTGCATAGCAACAGAGAAATAGAGGAACAGCCGCTTCTACCGCTTAAATGCGGTGGAAGCGGCTGTTTTTGTTTCCAAAAAGAGCAACCTTTTGTCAAAATTTACGTCTAGGACGGTAACTAGGGCAAAGGGGGCCATTTTTATGACAAAAATAGAGAAAACAAAAATTAAAGAAACAGCCAAAGAAATAGCCAAAGAAAGAAGCTTAAATAAAAAGCTCATTTTGCTGCCGACATCATTCTTGTTGGCTATTATGCTGCTGCTTTCGGCCTGCTCGTCTGCAAACAGCGATTATGCATCCGAGGGGGATATGAGTGCAGCACAGACTTCTAGCGATAAGCTTGAGGAGCAGAGCAGCAGTTCAAGCAAGAGTGATGGTGCAGCTGGTTCTAAAGAAGAGAGCGGTGCTTTAGACAATAAAGCGTTGACGAGCGCACCCGCAGACAGCCCCATCGACAGCATGGCGATAGGAGGAGAAGCGTTTAACCAAAAGCTGATCTATACGGCGACAATGACGATGAAGGTTGCCGACTATGAGGCGGCGGCCCAGCAGCTGCGTAATGTCCTCCATCAAGCGGGCGGGTACATCCTTGCTTTTCAGGATGGGCAGTATGGCAATGAGAAGGGTGCGAGCTATACGATCAAGGTGCCGGCTCAAGGATTTATGCCATTTGTGGAGCGGCTGGAGGGGATCGAGAACAAGCATCTGGAGCGCGAGCTGAAAGGAACCGATGTGACGGAGGAATACGTTGATCTGGAAGCGAGGCTGAAGGCGAAGCAGGTGGTGGAGCAAAGGCTGCTTGCTTTCATGGATAAGGCGGAAAAAGCGGATGATTTGGTCAAATTTTCGCAGCAGCTTGCAAAGGTTCAGGAGGAAATTGAACAGATCAAAGGACGCACGCGCTATTTGGACAAAAATGTAGCTTTCTCAACGATTGAGCTGAGGCTGTATCAGCCGATTGATGTGTCAGTGAAGACGGACAAGGAAGAGAAATCGCTAGGCGGCAAAATGCTGTCGTCCTTCAAAGCAAGCTACGAAGGAACATGGAACGTTCTTCAAGGGCTGCTCGTCTTCCTCGCAGGAGCGCTTCCCGCACTCGTTATTCCTGTAATCATCGGGCTTATCATATGGTGGTTTGGACGTCGCTCCCGCGCCAAAACACCGCCTGCAAAGCCAGAGCCTGAGCAGCAATAGCGCACATTTAGCTCGCTTTCCGTGCTAGAAGCGAAAGGTAAGATGAAAATTTATTCATAAGGCCAAACATTTTAACAAAATCCTGCTCCTATGAGCAGGATTTTATTATTGTATGGCGAATTACACTATGTTATGTGGGGGAAAGTGGAGCAAAGTGGGGAATAAGGGAGAGAGGGTGGAGGCGATCTTATGTTCATGGGCGAATATCAACACAGCGTTGATGACAAAGGTCGGCTTATCGTACCAGCCAAATTCCGTGATTCACTAGGCGCTTCCTTTATTGCCACCCGCGGTCTCGACAACTGCTTGTTTGTTTATCCAATGAGCGAATGGACAGTGCTTGAACAGAAGCTCAAATCGCTTCCGCTTATGAAGGCGGATGCAAGGGCGTTCACCCGGTTCTTTTTCTCCGGGGCAACCGAATGCGAGCTGGATAAACAGGGAAGGGTAAACTTGCCGGGACATCTTAGAGAATATGCGAAAATTGACAAGGATTGTATGGTTCTGGGGGTTTCAAGCAGGGTAGAAATATGGAGCAAGGCAGTTTGGGACGGCTACTATGCAGAGTCCGAGCAAACCTTTAATGAAATTGCCGAGAAGCTGGTCGATTTTGACTTCAACTTTTAAATGGGCGATTTTGAAAACTTGCTGATAATGGAACAAATCGACCAAGACTAGACAACAAGAACGGGAGGGCAATTGCGTGTTTCAGCATGTAACAGTACTTATGGAGGAAGCGGTTGACGGCCTAGCCATTAAGCCGGACGGCATTTACGTCGATTGCACGCTCGGCGGGGCGGGACACAGTGAACGCATTGCGTCGAGTTTGGGCGAGGGAGGACGGTTAATCGCTTTTGATCAGGATGATATTGCGCTGAACCACGCAAAGATCAGGCTTGCACCGTATTTGGATAAAGTAACACTTGTAAAAAGCAATTTCCGTTATTTGGAACAAATGCTGCTCACTTGCGATGTGCCAGTTGTGGACGGCGTACCTCAGGTAGATGGCATCCTGTTTGACCTTGGTGTATCGAGCCCTCAGCTTGATGAGGCAGAGCGTGGCTTTAGCTATAATCATGACGCGCCGCTTGATATGCGGATGGATCAAGGCGGGGCAATGACCGCTCATGAAATTGTCAACACATGGGATGAACGTGAAATTTCGCGCATTCTGTCCCATTATGGCGAGGAGAAGTTTGCCAGATCCATCGCCAGGACGATTATCAAGACAAGGGAAAGCAAGACGATTGAAACGACGGGAGAGCTTGTCGAGCTAATTAAGCTGTCCATTCCTGCAGCGGCAAGGCGCACAGGCGGACATCCTGCAAAGCGTACGTTCCAGGCGCTGCGGATTGCCGTTAATGATGAGCTGCGCGCGGAGGAAGAAGCTTTGGAGCAGGCAATTCGCTGCCTGAATCCGGGCGGCCGGGCGGCCGTCATTACGTTTCATTCCCTGGAGGATCGAATCTGCAAGCAACTATTTGCGAGCCTTTTAGAAAAGTGCACTTGTCCGCCGGATTTCCCTAAATGTGTGTGCGGCGGTACAGGAAAGCTTCGGTTAGTGAACCGCAAGCCCATTGTTCCGAGTGAGCAGGAGCTGGAGACTAATCCACGCGCTCGTTCGGCCAAGCTGCGAATCGCAGAAAAATTGTGAGACCTGAGGAGGTTCTGGAGTGGCCTATACGAATGGAAATTTGGCTCTGCAGCCTAAGAAAAAACCGGAGCAGAAGCCAGCAATTAAGCAAAACAAACGGGTGGTCGTAAAAAGAAAAACGATAACGATGCAGGAAAAGCTATTGTATTTGTTTACAGTAATCGCATGCGTGCTTGTTGCAGGCGTTATTATTTTCAGGTATGCCGAAATTTATAAAATGAGCGTAGAAATAAAACACGTCACTAGTGAATATGAAGCGGTGAACGTGGAGCTGAAAGAGCTGAAGAAGCAGGTTGAAATGCTGAGCGACCCGGAGTTTATTCGGAAAATGGCGGAAAGCCAGGGGATGGTCAACAATTATCAGCCAGGCATAACCGTAAATACAGGTAAAGAGGAATCGGCTACTGCAATGGGTGAGTAGGGAGGACATATGGTAAAACGAATCAGGATGCGCACATTGTTTTTTGGAGGGGTAATTACCCTCCTTTTTCTTATTCTAATTGGTAGAATTTTCTGGGTGCAGGTAGTTGATAGAGACACTTGGTATAACATGGCAAAACAACGTTGGGCGGATACCGAAACTTTAGTCGCGAACAGGGGGACCATTACGGATCGCAATGGCAATGTGCTGGCGATGGATGCACTTGCTTATAATGTGGCAGTCAGTCCGAAGCAGATTGATAGTTTGGGCATTGCAGATGAGGTCGTAGAAGGGCTGAATGCGATTTTGAACAAGCCGCAGGATGAGCTGCGCAAAATTGTTACCGCACAGAACGATAAAGGCGAATATTACGGGCAGCGCGAAATTCGCGACGGCGGCTGGAATATCGACAAATCGGTGGCTGATAAAATCAAGGAGCTGCGGGATGAGCTAAAGAAAGAAAACAAAGTAAATGACGTTGGCATTTATTTATATGATGATCAAAAACGCTATTATCCTCGCAATACTATGGCATCCCAACTGATAGGCTACGTGGACAAGGATGGTAAGGCGCTCGCAGGCATTGAATCCTTTTTCAATGATAAACTCGAGGGCACGAATGGTGAAATCAAGTATGAGAAGGATGGCAAGCGTGTTCAACTCGCGGAAGGCGACGTTGTCTACGAGCCAGTCGTTGATGGGCAGGATATTACGCTGACTCTCGATAACGAGATTCAGCATTATGTAGAGGAAGCTATCAAGGAAGTGGCGAATAAATATCAGCCCAAAAGCATAACGGCCATTGCGGCTGACCCCAATACGATGGAAATTCTCGCCATGGCGAATTATCCGACCTTTAATCCGAATACGTATTGGGATACGAATTTTGAAAATGCATACAACCACGCCATCAAGTCCTTGTACGAGCCGGGCTCAACGTTCAAAATTGTAACGCTGGCGGCTGCGGTTGAAGAAGGGCTTTTCGAACCGAATGCGACCTTCCAATCCGGCAGCATTAATGTGCCAGGTAGTCCCGTGCGGGATTCCAACCGGATAGGCTGGGGGAAAATCTCTTATTTGGAAGGCTTGAAGCATTCCAGTAACGTCGCTTTCGTTAAATTAGGCTGGCAAATGCTCGGCGGCGAGAAGCTGGTAGATTACATTAATCGCTTTGGCTTTGGGCAGCCGACAGGCATTCAGTTGGGCAATGAATCAAAGGGTGTTATCAATATTAATTTGAGCATTCCCAGTGATATTGCGCGGGCATCGTTTGGACAAGGTCCCGTATCCGTAACGCCGATTCAACAAATCGCTGCAGTCGCTGCAGTAGCAAACGGCGGCAATTTGATGCAGCCGCAAATTATTAAGCAAATTTACAATCCGAACACGAATACGACCGAGAAGTTTGAGCCGAAGGTTGTGCGCAAGGTAATTTCCGAGGATACGTCGAAAAAGGTCGGCGAATATTTGGAGCAGGTTGTATCCGACCAAGTAAACGGAACTGGGAAAAACGCCTACATTGAGGGGTACCGTGTAGCAGGCAAGACCGGTACGGCACAAAAAATTATTAATGGGAAATATTCCAAAAATAAATATGTCGTTTCGTTTATCGGCTACGCGCCAGTTGAAAATCCGAAGGTCGTCGTCTATATTGTCGTCGATGAACCTAATGATCCGCTCGCGGGCGGGGGCAAGGTTGCAGCACCAGCCTTCAAGGAAATCGTCTACAAAACATTGCGCCATATGGGGGTCATGCCCGATAACGCGACAGTAGAATCGACGACCGATAAAAAGACGCCAACCGTTCAACTGCCGGATGTCACCGAAATGAACTTGTCTCAAGCGCAAGAGGAGCTTAAAGCGCGCAATGTGATGTTTGAGGTCGTGGGCACCGGGACGACAGTAGTCAAGCAGGTTCCGGCAGCAGGGGAAAATATCGCTCAAACCCAGCGTGTTTATCTCGTTACCGAACAGCAGGACAAGCTGACGATTCCCGACATGACAGGATTGTCGCTGCGTGATGCGCTGGAGGTTGCTTCACTGATGAATGTGCAGCTGCTGGCAGAAGGGGAAGGCTTTATCATTTCCCAGAAGGAAGAGAAGCAGGGGGACAAGCGGATTTTGCGCGTACAGCTTTCGCCGCCAACTGGCGCAGAGGGTGCTGTCACGGCAGAGGAAGCATTGGCAAATGCACAGAACGAGGCTGGAGCGGAAGCAGAGGCTGGCACGGAAGAAGAGGCCGCCTCAGGCAGCTCTATGCAGGATGATGTAGAGGATACAGGAGAAATTCAGGAGCAATAGCATGACTAGCAAGGTTTTGTATGGACTGGCACGGACTAGCAAGGGTAGTATAAAGGACACGCCAGAGGCTTGTTCTATCTCCTCCGCCCCATGAATAGGCTGGGAATGAGCGTCAGTGTACGCTCTGCCTTAAGCAAAGGGCGGAGGAGGAGCAAGCGATGAAAGTATCAAATGTGACGGTGCGCCGTCGATTGTTTATGGTGCTTATTTTTGGGGTAATTGCATTTGCCGCTTTAGGTGCGCGCCTAGGGTATGTTCAGCTTTGGAAGGGCAGCGAGCTGGCGGCCAAGGCGGAAAATTCATGGCGCAGGGATATTCCCTATATGGCGAAGCGGGGAGAAATTTGGGACCGCAATGGCGTCAAGCTGGCTTACAACGTAACCTCGCCTACCATTTGGGCGATTCCTGCGCAAATTAAAGACAAGCGGGCGACGGCTGATGCGCTCGCGCCGCTGCTGGATATGACGGCAGATGAGCTGTATGGCAAAATCAATACGAAAAAATCAATGCTCGTCCAGCTTCGTCCCGGCGGCCGCAAAATGACGCCGGAGAAGGCGCAGCAGGTGCGGGAGCTCTCGCTTGCTGGCATTGTAGCTGCCGAAGACAATAAACGCTTTTATCCCTTTGGCAGCTTGGCGGCGCATGTGCTAGGCTTTACAGGCATAGACAACCAAGGGCTTACGGGTGTGGAAGCGAGGTATAATGACGAGCTTAGCGGCATTCAAGGGAATGTCTCTTTTCTGTCGGATGCGCGCGGCAGGCAGATGCCGAATTCCTCGGATACGTATGTGGAGCCGAAGGAAGGGCTGACGATGCAGCTGACGATCGACAAGCAGATTCAAGCCATCATGGAGCGAGAGCTGGACCAAGCGATGGCGCAGCACCAGCCCGACCAGATTATGGCGATTGCGATGAATCCAAAAAATGGTGAAATATTAGGGATGGCGAGCCGCCCGACCTATGAGCCGGATAAGTACAAGGAAGTCGCGTCCGAGGTGTATAATCGGAATTTGCCGATTTGGATGACCTATGAGCCGGGTTCGACGTTTAAAATTATTACGCTCGCCGCAGCTATTGAAGAAAAGAAGGTCAACCTGAACAATGAGCGTTTCTATGATCCGGGTGCAATTGAAGTTGGAGGCGCAAGGCTTCGCTGCTGGAAGAAGGGCGGCCATGGCAGCCAAACTTTTCTGGAAGTTGTTGAGAACTCCTGCAACCCGGGTTTTGTGACGCTTGGGCAGCGGCTGGGCAAAGATAAGCTCTTCGAATATATTAAAAATTTTGGCTTTGGCACAAAAACAGGCATTGATATCGGCGGCGAGGAAAACGGCATTATGTTTAAGCTGAGCCGTGTCGGGCCGGTGGAGCTGGCGACGACCGCTTTCGGCCAGGGGGTTTCGGTTACGCCCATTCAGCAAATTACCGCTGTCTCAGCTGCTATTAATGGCGGTACGCTGTACAAGCCGCATGTGGTGAAGGGCTGGATAAATCCGGACACCGGGGAGACGGTGGAAACCGTAGAGCCGGAGGCGGTGCGAACGGTTATTTCTGAGGAGACGTCGAAGGCGGTCCGGGAGGCGCTGGAAAGTGTCGTAGCGAAAGGAACTGGGCGAAATGCGTTTATTGATGGCTACCGCGTAGGCGGCAAGACCGGTACGGCGCAAAAGGTCGTGGGTGGCAAATATTCGCCAAACGAGCATATCGTTTCCTTTATCGGCTTTGCCCCAGCGGATGATCCGGAAATCGTCATTTACGTAGCGGTCGACAACCCGCAAGGGATACAGTTCGGGGGCCTCGTTGCGGCGCCGATCGTGCGCAATATGATGGAGGACGCCTTGACGGTGCTGCAGGTGCCGCAAAGGGAGAAGCAGATTGGCAAAGTGTATAAATACGGCGAGACGCCAATTGTTGCTGTCCCTAATCTGATCGGCAAGTCGGTGTCCGATATTTATGAGGATTTGAACATGAACTTCAACCTCAGCTCGGCAGGGACGGGGCAGACGGTTATTCGCCAGGCGCCTGCTGCCGGTACGCGGGTGGATCGCGGTTCTACGATACGTATCTATTTAGGCGACGAGGATGATATATCTCATACGCATTGACTATACTGGTAGACATAATAAATAATAATGAAGGACATCATGCTCGGTTTGGCAGCAAGGCTTCATGTTTGCCGAGTAATGGAAGGAGAAGATAAGCATATGAAATTAAGCGAATTGGCAAGCCGATTAATCACTTCCAAGCTAATTGGCAGCGGTGATATAGAGATTACAGCTATTGAGACGGATTCCCGCGCAGCACAGGCGGGCAGCTTGTTTATTTGTTTGCCTGGCCATACGGTGGATGGGCATGATTTTGCTCCGCAAGCGGCGGAGCGCGGGGCGTCTGCCTTTGTAGTCGAGCGCGAGCTGCCGCATATTGCGGCGCCGCAGCTCGTAGTAGGCAGCAGCCGCCATGCGATGGCGGTGCTTGCGGACTATTTTTACAAGCAGCCGAGCAGCTCCTTGCATTTGATTGGGGTTACCGGCACGAATGGAAAGACGACGACGACATATTTAATTGAGCAAATTTTGAATGATCAGCATA
Organism: Paenibacillus sp. JT22N7; assembly: GCF_059383875.1. Taxonomy (NCBI): domain Bacteria; kingdom Bacillati; phylum Bacillota; class Bacilli; order Caryophanales; family Paenibacillaceae; genus Paenibacillus; species Paenibacillus sp. JT22N7. The sequence goes on along the minus strand of NZ_JBXENY010000005.1, from coordinate 121,477 downwards.
AGCCGGCAGGCGTTATCGGTACAGTGGAGCGGCGTTATGCGGGAATAACCGAGCCGATGTCGGGCACGACGCCAGAAGCGCTGCAGCTTCAGCGTTATTTGGCGGAAATGCGTGATGCTGGCACGCAATATTGCGCGCTGGAAGTTTCCTCCCATGCGCTGGAGCAGGGCCGGGTGAAGGGCTGCCGCTTCCGCACGGCGATTTTCACGAACCTGACGCAGGATCATCTGGATTATCATGGCACGATGGAGCGTTATGCTGAAGCGAAGGGGCTGTTCTTCTCTCGGCTTGGCAATGTATATGCAAGTGATGAGGCGGAGCGCTCCTATGCGGTGCTCAATGCGGATGATCCAGCTTCGGAGATGTTTGCAAAAATGACAGCTGCGGATACGATTTTGTATGGAATTGATCATGCCGCGGATGTCCGCGCCTCTAATATTCAAATTACGGCGCAAGGCACGTCTTTCCATGTCGACACCTTCGCGGGCAGCGCAAATATTACGCTCAAGATGGTCGGCAAGTTTAATGTGTATAATGCGCTTGCGGCCATGAGTGCGGCTTTAATTGAAGGAATAGCGCTTGAGCAAATCAAGGCAAGCCTGGAAAAAATGGCCGGTGTGCCGGGGCGCGTGGAATCGGTTAGCGTTGGGCAAAACTTTGCCGTTATCGTTGACTATGCCCATACGCCGGATGGGCTTGACAACGTGCTGAGCGCGGTTAAGGAGCTTGCGCCGCCTCGCATCATTTGCGTATTTGGCTGCGGCGGCGACCGCGACCGGACGAAGCGTCCGATTATGGGAGCCATTGCTGCCAAATACAGCGATTATACAATTATTACCTCGGATAATCCTCGTACGGAGGACCCTGAGCTCATTTTGCGGGATGTAGAGGCGGGGCTTTTGAAGGATGGTGTGGACAAGAGCCGCTATGAGCTGCTCGTTGATCGTCATGCCGCTATTGAAAAAGCGGTTGAAATGGCAAGCCCTGGCGATGTAGTATTGATTGCGGGGAAAGGTCATGAAACCTATCAAATTATCGGAGGCGTTACGCATCCGTTTGATGACCGACTAGTTGCGAAAGAAGCGATAAGGGGATTATTACATTGATTAGACGTACGCTGGAACAAATAGGCGGCATGTGCAAGGCGGAGTGGAATCCGGCTGCATCCGCTGTTGCCATCACTGGTGCAGGAACCGATTCTCGTAAAATTACAGCGGGGCAGCTGTTCGTGCCGCTGGTGGGAGATAAATTCGACGGGCATGACTACGTGGCCCAAGCGCTTAAGGATGGAGCTGCGGCTGCATTGTGGCAGCGCGGCCATGCTGTTCCGCCGGAGCTTGCAGACGCTCCTCTGCTTCAGGTCGATGATACGCTTGCAGCGCTTCAAGCGCTTGCGAGTGCTTATCGCACCGAGCTTTCAGGGCTGCGCGTTGTGGGCATTACGGGCAGCAACGGTAAAACGACAACGAAGGATATGGTTGCCTCAGTACTCGGCACCTCGCTTCGCGTGCACAAAACGGCAGGCAACCTGAACAATCATATCGGGCTGCCGCTGATGGTGCTGGAGCTGGATGAGCAGACGGAGGTAGCGGTACTGGAGATGGGTATGAGCGGCTTTGGCGAAATTGAGCTGCTGACGCAAATTGCTAAGCCGGATGTTGCCATCATTACGAATATTGGCGATGCGCATATGCTGCAATTAGGCTCGCGCGAAGGCATCGCGAAAGCAAAGCTGGAAATCGTGTCCGGCTTGCAGCCCGGCGGGCTGCTGCTGTATAACGGAGATGAGCCGCTGCTCGCCTCCGGTCTTGGCCATACGGCTCTTCCTGCTGGTGCTAGATTGGAAGCTTTTGGCCTGATGGACGGAAATCGGTGGACGGCTGCGAATATGGATATAGACGCGGTATCAGCAGCCTTCGAACTGAAAGACGGAAGCGCTGGCGCACAAGCTAATGCAGCAGTGCCCGAAGCGGAAATCTATTCCATTCCCGTGCCGGGCAAGCATAATGTCAGCAATTCGCTGGCAGCTATTGCAATTGGCTATCATTTTGGCATCACTGGGGAGCGGATTCGCCAGGGATTGTCCAGCCTGCAGCTGACAGGCATGCGGATTCAGCCGGTAAAAGCTTTTAATGGCGCCATGATTTTGAATGATGCGTACAACGCGAATCCGACTGCGGTAAGGGCGGCCATCGATTTGCTGGAGAGCGTAAGCGGCTTCCGCAAAAAATGGATCGTGCTTGGCGACATGCTTGAGCTAGGACCCGATGAGGAGCAGCTTCACTATGATACAGGCGCTTTCATTACGCCGGCGAAAGCGGGTGCCGTGCTAACTTGCGGACAGCTGTCGCGTCACACGTCGCTTGGCGTGAAGAGCAGCTTCGGCGCTGCGGCTGATGCTGCGGACATTATTCATTTTGAAGAGAAGGAAAAGCTGGCGGAGTGGCTCAAACAGCAGCTGCAGCCTGCGGATATTGTGCTGGTCAAAGGCTCGCGCGGTATGCGTATGGAACAGATTGTCCAAGCTTTAGAGGTGGGGTGAGAGCATGGACATGATGATTATTTTATTCACACTAGGCGTTTCTTTTTTGCTCGCGGCTCTGCTTGGGCCGATTTGTATTCCCTTGCTGAAACGGATGAAGTTTGGCCAGCAAATACGGACGGACGGACCGCAAAGCCATTTGAAAAAAAGCGGCACGCCAACGATGGGCGGCATCATTATTATGCTGGCGCTGCTCATAGCCTTTTTGAATTTTGCCGATAAGACGGCGGATTTCTGGGTGCTGCTTACCGCCTCGCTAGGCTTCGGCCTCGTAGGGTTTCTCGACGATTACATCAAAATCGTCTTCAAGCGCTCGCTCGGACTGACCGCGCGCCAGAAGCTGTTCGGACAGCTGCTGTTCTCGGTTATCGTCTGCGCTTTGCTGTACCAGATGCACCATAGCACAGAAATCATCGTTCCCGGCACGTCCTGGAGCTTCGATATGGGATGGTTTTATTACCCTTTTGTCGTCATTATTTTGTTCGCTGCCAGCAATTCGGTTAATTTCACCGATGGGCTGGACGGACTGCTCGCTGGTACAAGCGCGATTGCCTTTGGCGCCTTTACCATTGTAGCGCTGCAAGTATCGGCTTATGGCTCTGCTATTTTCTCGGCCGCGATGATTGGAGCCGTACTCGGCTTCCTGATCTACAACGCCTATCCAGCCAAAGTATTTATGGGGGATACCGGCTCGCTTGGCATCGGCGGGGGTATTGCGGCCGTAGCGATTTTGACGAAAATGGAGCTGCTGCTCATTTTGATTGGCGGTATTTTCGTACTCGAAATGCTGTCGGTCATTTTGCAGGTCGGTTCCTTCAAGCTGCGCGGCAAGCGGATTTTCAAAATGAGTCCGATTCATCATCATTTTGAATTGTCCGGCTGGTCCGAGTGGCGCGTCGTATCCACGTTTTGGGCGGTTGGCCTCGTGTTTGCGCTGCTGTCGCTGCTGCTGATACGCGTATTTTAAAATTGCTGCACACAAGCAAAAACGACTTCGTCGTCCTTCTAGGACGAGCGAAGAGCTTTGCCTTAGAATTCTAAGCGGATATAAGGATGAAACTTATAAATTCTTAGAATTCAAGGTGAAACGGCTTTCGCCGTCCTTTGGCGGCAAAGCAACCGTTTCGCGTAGAAATATAGAGAAAGGATGGAAAAATCATATCCTTTCCTATATTTTTCAAAATTATCAGGATAGCAGCTGGCGCTTCAAGCAACGCCCCGATCCAATGCGGATCGTGGCATTGCGAGGCTCATGCTGCTGGCCTTTACAAGGAGCTGTCATTTATGGATCATCCGGCATCATACCGGGGCCGCCGCGTTGTGGTGCTTGGCCTGGCAAGAAGCGGGGTTAGCGTCGCAAAGGTGTTTCATTCCTATGGGGCGGAGGTAATAGTAAACGATAAAAAAGAGCAAGACCAATGTCCCGAAGCGGATGAGCTAATCGCTTTGGGCATTTCTGTGCTTTGCGGTTCACATCCAGACGACCTCATTTCGGCTGATACAGCGCTGCTCGTGAAAAATCCGGGCATCCCTTATTCTACTCCGCCCATTGTGCAAGCCGAAGCAGCAGGCGTTGAAATTGTGACCGAGGTGGAAGTGGCCTATTGGCTTTCGCCGGCACCGATTATCGGCATTACAGGCTCGAATGGCAAAACGACAACGACAACCTGGATCGGCGAGCTGCTGGAGGCGGCAGGTAAAAATCCCATCGTGGCTGGCAATATTGGCCGCCCGTTATGCGAAGCAGCGGTAGAAGCGACAGAAGACAACTGGCTTGTTGCCGAGCTGAGCAGCTTTCAGCTTAAAGGGACAAACGGTTTCCGTCCCCGCGTCGCCCTGCTGCTCAATCTAGTAGAGACGCATCTGGATTATCATGGCGGCATGGAAGATTACATACTTTCGAAGGCAAAGCTGTTTGCCAATCAGACGGCGGACGATACGGCTGTGCTGAATTGGGATGATCCGGTTTGCCGGCAGCTCGCTGATCAGGTGAATGCGACCATCTTGCCCTTCTCGCTTTATGAGAAGCTAAGCTATGGGATAGCGATTGAGCCTCCATATGTTAAGAGCGCTGCAAACGCTTCTCCCGCTAAAAATGAAGCTGCTGACGTACGCCATATCGTATGGCGCACGCAGGATGGGACGGAAACGAAGCTGCTTGAAGTGGGCGAGCTGGGCCTCCCAGGGCGCCACAATGCGGCAAACGCGCTTGCGGCCATTGCAGCATGCCTAGCGGCCGGAGCATTGCCGGAGCAGCTTACCGAGACGCTGCGGAGCTTTAAAGGTGTAGAGCACAGGCTGGAGTATGCAGGCGAAGTGAAAGGGGTCAAATACTACAACGATTCCAAGGCAACAAATCCGACGGCGACTACGATGTCCGTGGGATCGTTGACTGCGCCAATCGTACTTATTGCAGGGGGCCTTGATCGCGGCTCGGATTACATGGAGCTGCTGCCGCTGTTCCGCGATCGGCTCAAAGGGCTTGTGGCGCTAGGCGAGACGCGCGGCAAGCTTGGGCATGTTGCGGAGCTGGCAGGTTTAGCAGGCGTTCGTTTGGTCGAACCTGAAGACAGCGCCGAAGCGACTTTGCGCGAAGCCGTGCGGCAGGCAGCCGCGCTGGCAGCGCCGGGCGACATCGTATTGCTGTCGCCTGCCTGCGCCAGCTGGGATATGTTTACATCCTATGAGCAGCGCGGGCGCATTTTTAAAGATTCGGCGCATACCTTGTAAGTAGGGGGCTTGTCCCTACTTTTACATGCAAAGAGGTGTACGCTATGGCCAAAGCCAGGTCTGCCCCGGACGTATGGATGATCGTCTCTATTGCGCTCATTCTGGCTATCGGAATCATTATGGTATACAGCGCGAGCGCAGTGCTCGCTTTTCATGAATTCGGAGACCGCTATTATTACGTCAAGCGCCAGCTGCTGTTTGCCGGTCTCGGCGTCTGTGCGCTCATCTTCACGATGAATATGAATTATCTCGTATGGCGCAAATGGGCAAAAATCGCCTTGATCATCTGCTTTGTTCTGCTTATCATCGTACTGATCCCAGGCGTGGGCGTCGTGCGCGGCGGTGCGCGAAGCTGGATCGGCATTAGCTCGTTCGGCATTCAGCCTTCCGAATTCATGAAGCTGGCCATGATTTTATTTTTGGCAAAATGGCTTTCCGAGAAGCAGCAGACGATTACTCTGTTCGTCAAGGGGCTGCTGCCTCCGCTCGGGATGGCGCTGCTCGCCTTCGGCCTTATTATGCTGCAGCCTGATCTGGGCTCCGGTGCGGTCATGGTCGCGGCATCGCTGCTGTTGATCTTTACCGCGGGCGCCCAGCTCAAGCATTTGAGCTTGCTCGCGCTAGCAGGCATGGCAGGGCTTGTCGGCCTTATACTGGCCGCTCCCTACCGGCTGCAGCGCATCTCGGGCTTCCTTGATCCGTGGGCTGATCCGCTTGGCTCAGGCTATCAAATTATTCAATCGCTATATGCGATTGGACCAGGAGGGCTAGTCGGGCTTGGTCTAGGCATGAGCAGGCAGAAGTTCAGCTATTTGCCGGAGCCGCAAACGGACTTTATTTTCTCCATCGTTGCAGAGGAGCTTGGCTTCATCGGAGGGTCGGCACTTATTGTGCTGTTTATGATTGTGGTTTGGCGCGGCATTCGAACGGCGATTTACGCGCCTGATACGTTCGGCAGCTTGCTCGCAGTTGGCATCACGAGCATTATCGGCGTTCAGGTGCTTATCAACATCGGTGTCGTTATCGGCATGATGCCTGTAACGGGCATTACGCTGCCGCTTGTCAGCTATGGCGGTTCATCGCTTACGCTTCTGCTCACATCGCTGGGCATTTTACTTAATATTTCACGTTATTCAAGGTGAAGGAACAACTAGGCTAGCGAAGCTTGCTTCGCACAATAAGCGGGCTTTGCAGTTGGCGCTATAGGCATTTGTAACACTACCCGGGCATGAGGCATAGGATACTCTTATAAATCGTGACCATCGCCGAGTGAGCCTGTTCTTCACCTTGAAGCAGAAGGAGGTTAGACAGCATGGAACATGTAGCTGAGCTGTTGGAGAATGCAAAAATTGGTAAAGTATTCATTAATGAACGGCTGGAAAATCATACTACTTGGAAAATAGGCGGTCCTGCCGATATTCTTATTATACCGGATGGACAGGAGCAAATAATGTCAGCTGTCCGGCTGCTTCATGAAAACGGCATACCTTGGACCCATTTGGGACGCGGCTCCAATATGCTGGTGAGCGACAAAGGCATTCGCGGCGTTGTCATTAAGCCTCGAGGTGGACTGGATTATGTGCGCTTCGACGGGAACACCGTTCATGCCGGAGCGGCTTATTCCTTCATTAAACTGTCTGTGATGTCCAGCAAGGAAGGACTGACGGGCTTGGAATTTGCCGGGGGCATTCCGGGAACGGTAGGCGGGGCCGTCTATATGAATGCCGGTGCGCATGGATCGGATGTGTCGCGTATTTTCAAATCAGCTGAAATTGTGCTGGAAAATGGTGAATTGGTAACCTATGGACCCGAGGATATGCAATTTTCTTACCGACACTCCGTGCTCCATGAGCGCAAAGGGCTCGTGCTTTCAGCGACCTTCGAGCTTACGCCTGGAGATCGTCAGGAAATTGCTGCAACGCTGGCCTCTTACAAGGAAAGGCGGCTGCGCACGCAACCGCTGCAGCTGGCATGTGCGGGCAGCGTCTTCCGCAATCCGCCAGGCGATTATGCTGCCAGATTGATCGAGGAGGCGGGGCTTAAAGGCTTCCGTGTAGGTGCGGCTGAAGTATCCGTGCTGCATGCCAATTTTATCGTCAACACCGGGCAAGCGACAGCTGAAGATGTGCTTACCCTCATGGCTCATATTCAAGGCGTCATTGTAGATCGATTTGGGATCAGCTTGGTGCCGGAAGTGCTGGTGGTGGGTGAGCGGTAATTCGGAGGTGAGACATTGGACAAATTGGTGATTGAAGGCGGGAAACCACTCTCAGGAACCATTGTTATCCAAGGAGCGAAAAATGCCGCTTTGCCAATATTGGCAGCCAGCTTGTTGACCGAAGGCGAAACGACGCTGGAACATGTGCCGAAGCTGCTGGATATCGACGTCATGCTCAGCATACTGCGGGAACTCGGATGCCATGCGGAGCATGAGGGCGATACGGTACAGCTGAATACGGAAAGCATGCACCTAGCCCATGTGCCGGAAAAGTTAATGGGGCAGATGCGCTCGTCCATCTTTCTAATGGGGCCGCTTCTTGCGAGATTTGGTGAAGTGCAGGTGTATCAGCCTGGCGGCTGCGCTATTGGGCAGCGCAAAATTGATTTGCATCTGGAGGGACTTCGGGTGCTCGGGGCCGAAATTGAAGAAGTGGGCAATCGCATTATTTGCCGGGCAGACCGTCTCAAAGGAGCAGATATCCATCTAAGCTTCCCTAGTGTCGGAGCGACGGAAAATATTATGATGGCTGCTGTGCTTGCTGAAGGGCGAACGATGATTACGAATGCTGCTCGCGAGCCGGAAATTCAAGATTTGCAGCGGTTTCTCAATGCGATGGGCGCCGAGATGATCGGGGCGGGTACGGATACGATTACGATCAATGGCGTGAAGTCGCTTTCTCCTTGTACGTACAAGGTCATTCCTGATCGAATTGTAACCGGCACCTTAATGGTTGCCGCGGCTGCGACGCGCGGTCAAATTACTCTTCTGAATACATGCCCCTCCCACTTGTCTTCCTTAATACACGTGCTTCGCAGGTCAGGTATTCAAATCACTATCCACGATGATATAATAAAAGTCAGCTGTGCATCCCGCCCCAAAGCCATTGAACGAATTGTTACTTCTCCATACCCTGCTTTTCCAACCGACCTGCAATCTCAAGTGATGGTGCTGCTGGCGCTTGCAGACGGAACGAGCATTATGAAGGAGACGATTTTCGAAGGCAGGCTGAGGCATGTTGACGAACTATCGCGAATGGGTGCGGATATACGGGTTGATATGAATGCGGCTTTTATCCGGGGCGTTCCGCGTCTTTATGGAGCGACGGTGGAAGCAACGGATTTGCGGGCAGGAGCAGCGCTTGTAATCGCTGGCCTCGCTGCGCAAGGAAAGACGGTAGTGGAGCAAATTCATCATATTGATCGGGGCTATGATCGCATTGAAACGATGTTAAGCAAACTGGGAGCAAGGATTTCTCGCAATTCTCCTGTTCCTCATGTTCCTAATAACTAGTGTATGCGAACAAGCGCCTGAATAGAAACTCCCGGCTCCTGCTATTTGGGAACCGGATGTTTTTGGGGAAAGAAGGGACAAGTTATGAGCGCGCCGATGCCAGTGCTAAAAAAACCGGTTGGCAAACGAAAAGGCAATCGCAAGCTGCTTAGCGTGCTTGTGCTGCTGTTTGTCATTGTGCTGTCCGTGCTATTTTTTAATTCTTCTATTAGCAAAATTTCGGAGATTCGTATTGAGGGCACAGCCTATACGACGACTGCAGAAATTGGACAGGCTGCTGCCATATCGGTGGGTGACGCTTTTTTCGGCACAACGTCAGCAACGATTGAGCAAGCGGTTAAAGCGATTCCGACTATTAACAACGTTACCGTGGACAAAGCTTTCCCTGGGAAGGTAACGATTACGGTAGAGGAATATCCGGTAGTCGCCTTTGAGCTGTTAAGCGATGGCAATTTGACAGCATTGCTTGCGAACGGATCAGAGCTTCCAGCTGCTAATGAGGAGCTATTGGTCAATAAGCCTGTATTGTCTGGCTGGAAGCAGGGGGATGATTATCGCGTAGAGCTAGCGGAGCAGCTTGGCAAAATTCCGGCGAAGCAGCTGTCTGATTTATCCGAAATTATGCCATATCCATCGAAGGCGTATCCTGACCGCATCAAAATTTACACGCGCACGAAATTCGAGGTAGTAACGGCTATTTCATTGCTGAGCGAGAAAATCGAAACGATGAATGCGGTCATTGAAACGCAGGAGCCTGGAAAAATAACCCTGCTGCTTGCCGATACGTATGATTCCTTTATTAAGACAGATCCAGAAAATGAAGAGGGCAGTTGAAAAACAGACTACTCAATTTAAGAAAACAGTGATAAAATTTTATAGGTGGACTTTTAAAAAAGAAAGCAAAACGACGTGCATGGCGCTTAAACACCATATGAGTATTTTTTAAAATATAGGAAAGGATATGATCTTCCCATCCTTTCTCTATATTTCCCGGAATGAAACGCGCCGCGCCGCCAAAGGATGGCGAAAGCCGTTTCACCTTGAAATATAGGAAAGTATGTGATTTCGTCATCCTTTCTCTATATTTCTCGGAATGAAAACGCGCCGCGCCGCCAAAGGATGGCGACAGCCGTTTCACCTTGATGAAATTAAAATTCATATAGAGTTAGAAAAATAGTGCCCTTAAAAAGAGGGATACTATTAACTGCGTTGAATATGTAAAAAGGCGTTTTGTGATTAAACTGATACAAGCTGTATAATTTATAAGTTGAAACGGAGGTGCCGCGGGTTGAGCAGCAACGACATCATCGTCAGTTTAGACATCGGTACATCCAAAGTTCGTGCTATTATTGGCGAAGTGAATAACGGAGCCATTAATATTATTGGAGTTGGATCTGCCGACTCAGAGGGTATTCGCAAAGGAGCTATTGTAGATATCGACCAGACCGTTCAGTCGATTCGTAATGCAATTGAGCATGCGGAACGAATGGTAGGTATTCAAATATCAGACGTCTATGTAGGGATTCAAGGCAACCATATTGCTTTGCAAACCAATCATGGCGTCGTTGCCGTATCCAATGAGGACCGTGAAATTGGCGAGGAAGATATTGAAAGAGTTGTGCAAGCTGCGAAAGTAGTAGCTTTGCCGCCTGAACGCGAGATTATTAATTTAGTGCCGAAGCAATATTTGGTAGACGGACTGGAAGGCATATCCGATCCTCGGGGGATGATCGGCGTGCGTCTGGAAGTGGAAGCCACCATTGTAACAGGTGCTAAGACAGCGATACATAATTTGATGCGCTGTGTGGAGAAAGCAGGACTCCGCATTTCCGGCGTCATCTTGATGTCATTGGCATCCGGCGTCATATCGCTGACGAAAGACGAGAAAACGATGGGTACTGTACTAGCGGATATCGGAGCAGGCTCCTGCACGATTACGATTTTCGAGCAGGGCGGACTTGCGGCGACTTCTACGCTTCCTATCGGCGGAGAGTACGTAACGAACGATATCGCTTACGGCTTGCGTACCCAAAGTGATCAAGCGGAGAAAATCAAGCTGAAATACGGCTGTTCCTACATTGGCGATGCTGCGGAAGATGTGAAGTTCAAAGTTCTCCGTATGGGAAGCAATGTTGAGAAGGAATTTTCTCAAGTCGATTTGGCGAGCATTATCGAGCCTCGGATGCAGGAGATTTTCAGCCTGATCAAGCAAGAGGTTCGTCGTCTTGGTTATCATGACAAGGTCAGCAGCTATGTGCTGACTGGAGGAGCAGTGACAATGCCGGGCACATTGGCGCTTGCTCAAGCAGAGCTTGAATCCACCGTGCGCGTGGCACTTCCGGATTATATCGGCGTGCGCGACCCCGCTTACAGCAGCGGTGTGGGAATGATTCAATACGTATCGAAATATATGGGAGTGCGCGGAACAACCAGCACAGTGAAAAAAGCCGCAAGCAGCCGCAAAACGGGTTCCACCGCTTCATCCAAACCCGGTATGTTCGAACGGATAAAAAATATGTTTAACGAATTTATTTGATCGGGGGAAATTGATGATGTTGGAATTCGACATGGAATTGGAGCAGCTCGCTCAAATAAAAGTAATCGGCGTCGGCGGCGGCGGCAGCAATGCGGTTAACCGAATGATTGAAAATGGGGTAAAAGGTGTTGACTTTATTACAGTCAATACGGATGCTCAGGCGCTGCATTTGGCGAAATCCGAGCACAAGCTGCAAATCGGCGATAAGCTGACACGCGGACTTGGCGCGGGCGCTAACCCGGAAGTGGGGAAGAAAGCGGCTGAGGAATCCCGTGATCTCGCACTCAACCAGTTGAAAGGCTCGGACATGGTATTCGTTACCGCTGGTATGGGCGGCGGCACAGGAACAGGCGCTGCGCCTGTTATTGCCGAAATTGCAAGAGAATGCGGAGCGCTGACAGTAGGCGTTGTAACCCGTCCATTCACCTTCGAAGGCCGCAAGCGTGCCGCACAAGCGGAAATGGGCATAGAAGCGCTTAAAGAGAAAGTAGATACGCTGATCGTTATCCCAAATGACCGTCTACTCGAGATTGTCGACAAGAAGACGCCTATGCTGGAAGCGTTCCGTGAAGCGGATAACGTGCTTCGTCAAGCGGTGCAAGGTATTTCCGATTTGATCCAAGTACCTGGTCTTATCAACCTTGACTTCGCAGACGTTAAGACGATTATGACAGAGCGCGGCTCTGCACTGATGGGAATCGGCGAAGCCAGCGGTGAGAACCGTGCAGCAGAAGCAGCGAAAAAAGCGATTATGAGCCCGCTGCTGGAAACGTCCATTGATGGCGCGCGCGGCGTTATTATGAACATTACAGGCGGCAGCAACTTGAGCTTGTATGAAGTTAATGAAGCAGCTGAAATTGTTATTTCCGCCTCCGATCCGGAAGTGAATATGATATTTGGTGCCATCATTGACGATAATTTGAAGGATGAAATCAAAGTTACCGTCATTGCGACTGGATTTGAGCACAAGGGTGCTCCGGCTGCTAGACGCTCGCCGCAGCAGCAAGGAGAATCAGAGACTCGCCAGCCGGCAAGTCCGACCTCCACGCCTGCTTCGACATCGTCTGTCAAGCCTTTTGGCGCAAGCACCTCGAGCGATCAGCTTGAGATTCCAGCCTTTTTGCGCAACCGTCCACGCAGCGATCGCTAGCAGGCGGTTTATCGCCTACAAGAAAGTCCGCTTTTCCCCATATTTTTTTGGGGGAGAGCGGGCTTTTTTTGCGTTTCCTAAAATATAGGAAAGGATATGATTTTCCAGCCTTTCCTATATTTCTCGGACTGAAACGCGCCGTGCCGCCAGAGGACGGCGACAGCCGTTTCACCTTATGCCCTAGCAGGAGCTAGGCAAAAACACTTTTGCCGCTGTCAAACGACCGCTTGTCCTGCCGTTTTTTATTTGCTCGCTCGACAAAAAAAGATGGCTCACCCCGTCATGATTAGACAGACTTTGAAATAGGATTTTAATATACTAGTCTCAATCGTTCTCACCGGCGCTATGAAGCAAGCTTGGCGGACGGAATTCGCGGGAAGGTGACGATTGTGGCTGTATATGTCGATGTCATGTTTGTGCGGGAGCTGCTGGTCGACGGTGGGCTGCTGCTGACGACAGCATGGGCGAGGAACATTCGTGCCAAGCCATGGCGGGTGCTCGCCGCTGCAAGTGTAGGAGCCAGCTACGTCGTGCTTATGCTGTTTCCGATGCTATCCGTCCTGTTTACCTTAGTAGTCAAGCTGGGCATCTCGATGCTGATGCTGTGGATTGCTTTTGGTTATGGGTCGATTCAGCATTTTCTTCGCACGACGGCAGCCTTTTATGCCGTTAATTTTGTGGCGGCAGGAGCGATCATCGGCATTTATTATTTGCTGATGCAGGGCTCGGGAGAAGTATGGAGAACGATTGCCTTTGTCGATGGAAGCATGCATGTTGAACTGAAAATGAGCCTTATTTATTTATTTGCAGCGTTTTGTATCGGGCTGTATATATACCGCACCGTGTTGACGCAGCGTCGTGAAAGGGAGTTGGTGCAAACTCATCTTGCCGATGTAATTATTCATATTGAAAATCAGGAATTTCGCTGCATCGGATTGATTGATACGGGCAATCAGCTCTATGATCCGCTGTCACGAACTCCGGTAATGGTCGTTGAAGCCGCTCTTTGGCAAAATGAATTGCCACCTTCATGGCTGCAAAGCATTCGCGAGGCCGAGGTGGATCGTCTGGTAGCAGGCATGGGCGAAGAAGTGTTTATTTGGCAGCATCGATTGCGCCTCATTCCTTACCGCGGCGTCAACCGCGGCTCGCAATTTATGCTGGCGCTAAAGCCGGATTTTGTCCGAATTGAGCGGGATGGCTGCAGCTATGTAGCGAAAAAAGTGTTGATTGGGCTCGATGGCGGCAAGCTGACAGCAGACAGCTCGTATCAGGCGATCATTCATCCGGCACTTGTGCAGACCCCGCAAGCGGATGTGAAACAGGAGACTGAAAAAACTACGATTATCGGGGAGGGATAGGCCGGATGCTCGTCAAGTGGAAATTGGTTCTGCAGTTATATTATTATCGGACTTTATTTTTATTCGGACTAAAAAGCGAAGAGATTTATTATATTGGTGGAAGCGAGGCGCTGCCGCCTCCCTTGACTCGGGAAGAAGAAGAATATTTGCTGGGCAAGCTGCCTTCTGGCGATACGGCTATCCGGGCGATGCTCATTGAGCGCAACCTGCGGCTTGTCGTATACATTGCCCGCAAATTCGAAAATACAGGCATTCACATTGAGGATTTGGTGTCGATTGGCGCCATTGGCTTAATTAAAGCGGTCAACACCTTTGATCCTGAGAAAAAAATCAAGCTGGCCACCTATGCATCGCGCTGTATCGAAAATGAAATTCTCATGTATTTGCGCCGCAACAATAAAACGCGCACCGAGGTCTCTTTTGACGAGCCGCTGAATATTGATTGGGATGGCAATGAGCTGCTGCTGTCGGATGTGCTCGGAACGGAAAACGATACGATTTACCGCAACATTGAGGAGCAGGTCGATCGCAAGCTGCTGCATAAGGCGCTCGACAAGCTGACGGAGCGTGAACGCATCATTATGGAGCTGCGATTCGGGCTGGCGGACGGGGAAGAGAAAACACAGAAGGACGTTGCCGATCTGCTCGGTATCTCTCAATCTTATATTTCGCGTTTGGAAAAACGCATAATTAAGCGGCTGCGCAAGGAGTTCAACAAAATGGTATAAAAGGGCAATCCATAGACTTGCAAAGCGGAGGGTGAAGCAGGAATATTTCGGGCGTCCGAGGAGATAATGAACATTAATGTTTCTCCTTGGGAGGTAATCACGTTGGCACGAAATAAAGTCGAGATCTGTGGAGTGGATACCGCAAAACTGCCTGTCCTGACAAATGTTGAAATGCGGGAGCTGTTCACCGCTTTGCAAACCCGCAATGAGTGGGCAGCCAGAGAGAAATTGGTTAATGGCAACTTGAGGCTTGTGCTCAGTGTCATTCAACGGTTTAACAATAGGGGAGAGTTTGTAGACGACTTATTCCAGGTCGGCTGCATTGGACTTATGAAGGCGATAGATAATTTTGATCTTGGCCAGAACGTCAAATTTTCCACCTATGCTGTCCCGATGATTATCGGGGAAATCCGCCGTTATTTGCGCGACAATAACCCGATTAGAGTATCTCGTAGCTTGCGCGATATCGCTTATAAAGCGCTGCAAGCCAGAGACAGCTTAACGAATCAAAATTCGCGCGAGCCGACGATTTTTGAAATTTCCGAAATGCTGAATGTTCCAAAGGAAGATGTTGTGTTCGCGCTTGATGCGATTCAGGACCCGGTATCGTTGTTTGAGCCGATTTACCATGATGGCGGCGATCCGATTTATGTCATGGATCAAATTAGCGATGACAAAAACAAAGATGTGTCGTGGATCGAGGAAATCGCGCTCCGCGAAGCGATGCATAAACTGAATAATCGGGAAAAAATGATTTTGTCGATGCGGTTTTTCGAAGGCAAGACGCAAATGGAGGTCGCCGATGAAATCGGCATCTCGCAGGCTCAAGTATCACGCCTAGAAAAGTCGGCGATCCAGCAAATGCAGAAGTATGTCAAGACGTAGACGCTCGAGACAAAGATGACGAGCTGCGTGGAAGGTTTGGCTTTCACGCAGCTCGCCTTATGGGAAGCAGGCCGGACATTGATGTCCGGTCTTTTTAATGTCTTTATGCCCGCCGGATGCTGCTAAAAGTAGTTATTTTGCGAAAGAGGACATTTTGGGCGCGTCTTACATATACTGATATAAAAGAGTGCACAGCTAGGCGGAGCAGGGCAGTACAGCATGCCCGGTCATAAAAATGGTTATTCATCCCGCTGGAAAAGTGGTGAGCAAACGATGAAGATATCTGATTTTCAGACGAAGGATGTCATTAATATTGTGGATGGCAAGAAGCTTGGGCATATTACCGATTTGGAGCTGGATTTGAGGCAGGGACGCATCGATTCCATCGTGATTCCGCAGTATAGCCGCTTTATGGGGCTGTTTGGCGGGCCAGGCGGCGAGGTCGTCATTCCTTGGCGCAACATTGTGAAAATTGGGGCGGATGTAGTGCTCGTACGCATGGATGAAACGAAGCAGCGCCTGGAGGAAGAGGATTTGCACGCAAGAGGATAACAGGGTAAACTGCATAAAGAGGTGATGACCCGAATGGAAGCTTTTAAGTGGAATCATTCAGCGAAGAATCCTTCGCTTTTTTTGTTGTCTAATTGGATGGATGAAAATAATCAGCTGACAGCCGGGTTTACCGGCCGCGATGGCGGTGTAAGCGCCGCGCCTTGGGCGACGCTGAATATGGGGCTCCATGTCGGCGATGCAGATCGCGACGTTATTCACAACCGCCAGCAGGTTGCTGATGCGGTCGGCTTTCCCTTCGAGGCGTGGACCTGCGCGGAGCAGGTGCATGGCGCTGATGTATATAAAGTAACCGAGCAGGACGCTGGGCGGGGCAGGGAGTCCCGCAGCGATGCGATTGCGGATACCGATGCCCTGATGACGGATGTGCCGGGCATTTTGCTCGCTTCCTTTTATGCCGATTGCGTGCCGCTTTATTTTTATGATCCGGAGCATCAGGCGGTAGCGCTTGCCCATGCGGGCTGGAAAGGGACCGTTGCGCATATTGCCAAAGTGACGCTTGAGGCGATGGCCGCGCAATATGGCACTAGAGCGGACAATGTGCGTGCCGCTATCGGCCCGTCGATTGGCGGCTGCTGTTATGAGGTCGACCAAACGGTCATTAGCAAGGTGCTTCCTTTGCTCGAATCCTTCGAGCTGAGCGGCGAAGAAGCGCGTAATTCGCTGATAAAGCTGCTGCCAAATGGCAAGGCGATGGTCGACTTGAAAGAAATTAACCGTCAGATTATGATAAAAGCAGGAATTATGCCGATCCATATCGAATTAACACAGTGGTGTACTGGCTGTCGTCAGGATCTGTTTTTCTCCCACCGGATGGAGGGCGGCAAAACAGGACGAATGGCCAGCTGGATTGGGATTGCAAAGAGGTGACGAAATTGGAGAGCTCATTAACAGAGCGGATAGCAAATGTACAGCGCCGGATCGATGCAGCATGCGAGAGAAGCGGTCGTAAGCCGGAGGATGTGAACGTTATTGCGGTGACTAAATATGTATCGCTCGCTACAGCTGTTCAGGCGTTTGACGAGGGACTTCGCCATTTAGGCGAAAACCGCTTTCAGGACGCGCTGCCCAAGTGGGAAGCGATTAGCGGCGAAACAGCCGAAGGAGGCGATGGACAAGCCATCTGGCATTTCATCGGTTCGCTGCAGACGAATAAGGTTAAAGATGTCATAGGGAAGTTTACATACATTCACTCGCTGGACCGCTTGTCGCTTGCACAGGCAATCGAGAAGCGAGCAGCGCAGCTTGGCGTGCAGGTGCCCTGTATGATTCAGGTTAATGTATCGGGCGAAGACTCCAAGCATGGCCTTGAACCGGAGCAGCTCCCGGAGCTTCTGGAAGCGATTAAAGGCTTTCAGTATGTACAGCCGGTAGGCTTAATGACGATGGCGCCTTATGAGGCTGAAGCTGAGCAGACCCGGCCTGTGTTCCGCGCTTTGCGGGAGCTGAGGGATAAGATGAATAGGGCAGTGGCTTTGAACGCTCCGCTGACGGAACTTTCCATGGGCATGTCGAATGACTTTGAGGTCGCGATTGAAGAAGGCGCAACGTGGATTAGATTAGGAACGATACTAGTTGGAAAAGAGGGATGACGAATGGGCGTTATGAATAAGTTTATGAATTTTCTTGGTTTGCAGGAGGAAGAAGAGATCATTGAACGGGAAAGAAGCGCGCAGCCGGAGGAGCCAGACCATGAAATTGAAACCTCTCCGTTCGAAGCACGTAAAAATACAAAGGGCAACAACATCGTAAGCATACATTCGCAGAAAAATGTACGAGTTATCTTAAGCGAGCCGCGCTCCTATGATGAGGCGCAGGATATTGCCGATCATCTGCGTTCGCGCCGTGCCGTCATTGTGAACCTGCAGCGTGTGCGTACCGATTTGGCGCTTCGCATTGTTGATTTCCTCAGCGGTACAGTGTACGCTTTGGGTGGCAATATTTCGAAGCTCGGCCCGAACATTTTCCTATGTACGCCGGATTCGGTTGAAATTCAAGGGTCGATTACGGAAATGATGGCAGAGGACAATGAATACTCCAAAATGAGGTGACCACCGATTGTTTAGTAGTGTATCAGGGCTCATTATGAACCTTCAAAGTATTTACAGCTTTATGATTATTGGTTATGTGTTAATGTCGTGGTTGCCCAATGCGCGCGAAAGCTTTATTGGCGTATTTTTAGGCAAGCTGGTTGAGCCGTACTTAGGCATTTTCCGCCGTTTCATTCCACCGATTGGCGGCATGATTGATATTTCCCCAATCGTAGCGATTTTTGCGCTTCGTTTTGTGGCAATGGGGCTCATTGCGGTAGTAGGCTTTATACTGCCGGGCTAGATTTCAAAAGTTAGGAAGGGAATTTCAATGAAATTACCTATATATGACCATTTCCACCCGGACGAGAAGCCATTCGTTGACCGGGCGTGGGAATGGGTGGAGCGGTCCGCACAGCAGCATGAGCTGAAGCGGACCGATTTTTTGGACCCGAGACAGGCTCAGATCGTTCAAAGCCTCGTCAATCGCCATCCGGATGTGGAGCTGCGGCTTGATGGCGGCTACCCTGAGGCAGAGCGCTGCCGGGCGATTATTGGGCCGGATTACCGCGATCTGGATCAGGAGCTTGCCGCAATTGCTGTGCTGGAGGTACAGGTCAGCGGTCCGGGCGGGACAAGCCAGCAGCTCGATCATGGCGATTACCTTGGCGCCCTGCTGGGCCTTGGCATCAAGCGTGACCGGGTAGGGGACATTCATGTCCATGAAACTTTCGCTCACATTATGATGACGGAAGATATTGCGGATTATTTGAACGTTCACTTAAGGCAGGTGCACCGTGCGAGCGTATTGACCGAAATCATTCCACTGTCTTCCTTGTCGCCAGTCGTGCCAGAGCTGCAGGAAATGAGCTTTACAGTGGCTTCGATGCGGGTAGACGGTATTGCAAGCGATGTGCACCGGATCAGCCGTACAAAAATTGTAGATCCCATTCGCGCCGGCAGATGCCGGGTGAACTGGAAAACGGTGGAAGACCCGTCCGAGCAGCTGCGCGAAGGCGATGTCGTATCTATAAAAGGGTTGGGCCGATTTAAAGTTATGGAGGCGGATGGCGTGACGAAGAAAGGCAGAATTCGGCTGAAGGTGGGCAAATTTATTTAGCCCAATTGCAGGATTTTGCTGGCGGTTGTCGAATCCTTTCCACAGCAAATGTTTTCCGGTATGGAAATAAGTCGAGGAGGTGCGCCGATGCCGTTAACGCCATTGGACATACATAATAAGGAATTTGGTCGCCGGTTGCGCGGCTATGACGAGGATGAGGTCAATGAATTTCTTGACCAGGTCATTAAAGATTATGAAACGATAATCCGCGAAAATAAGGAGCTGCAGAACCAGATCCTTAATATGCAGGAGAAGCTGAACCACTTCTCGAACATCGAAGAGACGCTGAGCAAGACGATTATCGTCGCACAAGAGGCGGCTGACGAGGTTCGAAACAATGCGAAGAAGGAAGCGCAGCTGATCATCAAGGAAGCGGAGAAAAATGCGGATCGCATTATTAATGACTCGCTGAGCAAGTCGCGCAAAGTATCGGTTGAGGTTGAGGAGCTGAAGAAGCAGGCATCGATCTTCCGTGCACGGTTCCGTACGCTTGTGGAAGCGCAGCTGGAACTGCTGAGCCAGGACGATTGGAGAACGCTTGATCCAGGCCAGCATCCTGAGCTGGAGCAGCTTTCCCGAGGTTAATCCGCACAACACGAATTGACAACGGGGCGACGATACGCTATAAATAGGATTAATGATTGTTCAGATGTGAAACTTCGTTGACGAGAACGAGTATGTATCGTGGCTTGATCCCCAGAGAGTCGTTGCTTTGCTGCAAGACGACGTTCAAGCAGTTACAGAATATCATCTCCGAGAAGCGGCGCCGAAACTTTTCCTAACCAGCTATTGTAGCTGTATGGCAGAAGGAGTAAGGGCCGACGGTCCGTCCTCCGTTACAAGGACCGTGGATGCTAAGGCATTCACGCCAAAGGTGCCGTCTTTTAGGCTGCTTATGCAGCGACATTGACGGAACAAGGGTGGTAACGCGAGCAAGCCTCGTCCCTTCTACAGGGGCGGGGCTTTATTTTTTTGAAAATATAAGCCTGTATAAGTTTCATTCTTATAAAGGGCTTCTAATTGTCGGGAGGAATTTGAAGATGCAACGTGTAGATGTGAAGGAAAAAGCAAGAACGCGCGAGCTTCGCGTATTAAAGCAGTGGGCGGATAACGATACGTTCAAAAAGTCGATTGAAAACCGTGAAGGCAAACCGAATTTCGTGTTTTATGAAGGTCCTCCGACCGCTAACGGCGCGCCGCATATCGGCCACGTGCTGGGCCGCGTCATTAAAGATTTTATTTGCCGCTACAAAACGATGTCCGGCTACCGCGTCGTTCGCAAAGCGGGCTGGGATACGCATGGCCTTCCTGTAGAGCTTGGTGTTGAGAAGCAGCTCGGCATTTCCGGCAAGCAGGAGATCGAAAATTACGGCGTAGAAGCTTTTATCAAAAAATGCAAGGACAGCGTCTTTGAATATGAGAAGCAGT
This sequence comes from Paenibacillus sp. JT22N7, assembly GCF_059383875.1. NCBI lineage: Bacteria > Bacillati > Bacillota > Bacilli > Caryophanales > Paenibacillaceae > Paenibacillus > Paenibacillus sp. JT22N7. The sequence goes on along the minus strand of NZ_JBXENY010000005.1, from coordinate 100,886 downwards.
GGCGCGAGCTGACCGAGGGCATCGCTTATTGGACAGATCTTGACAACCCGTACATTACGCTTAAAAACGAATATATCGAAAGTGTATGGCATATTCTCTCGACGATTCATAGCAAGGGCTTGCTGTATCGTGGTCACCGCGTAAGCCCATATTGCCCGTGCTGCCAAACGACACTGAGCTCCCATGAGGTTGCTCAAGGGTATGAGGACGTTAAAGATTTGAGCGCAACGGTCAAGTTTAAGCTTGCGGACACTGGCGAATCCGTGCTGGCGTGGACGACTACGCCTTGGACGCTGCCGGCAAACGTAGCGCTTGCTGTTCATCCGGAGCTCGAATACGTTCGTGTAGCAAGCAATGGCGAAGTATTTATCGTCGCTAAAAACCTGGTAGAGAGCGTATTTAAAGAGGAGCACGAAGTGCTGTCCTCGCTTAAGGGCTCCGAACTGGTTGGCCAAAGCTACGAGCCGCCATTCCGTTACGTTGCCGTTTCCAATGCGCATAAAGTCATCGCTGGCGATTTCGTAAGCGATACGAGCGGTACAGGTATTGTACACATTGCGCCGGCGCATGGTGAGGATGACTATAGAGTGGCACGCCAAAACGGCATCAGCATGCTGAACGTCGTGAACAATGCAGGCCGTTATGTCGATGAAGTGACAGACCTTGCTGGACGCTTCGTCAAAGATTGCGATGTCGACATTGTGAAAATGCTTAGCGAGCGCGGCCTGCTGTTCTCGAAGGAGCGTTACGAGCATAGCTATCCGTTCTGCTGGCGTTGTAAATCGCCGCTCTTGTATTATGCGACAGAAAGCTGGTTCATTGAGACGACGGCCGTTAAAGATCAGCTGATCGCTAACAACAATGGAGTAGACTGGTACCCAGGCCATATCCGCGAGGGACGCTTCGGCAAATTCCTTGAGGATTTGGTGGACTGGAACATCAGCCGCAACCGCTATTGGGGAACGCCGCTGAACGTATGGATTTGCGAAGCGACGGGCAAGCAATATTCGCCTGGCAGCATTGCCGATCTGCGCGAGCGTGCGGTTGGCGACGTGCCGGAGGACATTGAGCTGCATAAGCCTTACGTCGATGAAATCAAGCTGAAATCGCCGTTTGCCGAAGGCGCAATTATGACGCGTACGCCAGAAGTGATCGATGTATGGTTCGACAGCGGCTCCATGCCGTTTGCGCAGCATCATGTTCCTTTTGAAAATGCGGAGCGTTTCGCGGAGCAGTATCCGGCGGATATGATTTGCGAAGGCATCGATCAGACGCGCGGCTGGTTCTACAGCCTGCTTGCGGTATCGACGTTATACAACGGCAAGGCGCCGTATAAAGCGGTTATTTCGACCGGCCATATTTTGGATGAAAATGGTCAGAAAATGTCCAAATCCAAAGGCAATGTTATTGATCCTTGGGAAATCATCAACGAGTACGGCACGGATGCTTTCCGTTGGGCGCTGCTTGCGGATAGCGCACCTTGGAACAGCAAACGTTTCTCGCGTTCGATCGTGGGCGAAGCAAAATCGAAGGTCATTGACACGATTGTCAATACGCATGCCTTCTATGCGCTGTATGCAACCATCGATGGCTTCGATCACAAAACACACGAAGAGCGTCATTCCGCGAATAAGCTGGATCGCTGGATCGTATCGCGTCTGAACAGCCTGATCAAGACGACTGTGAAAGGCCTTGACGGAAATGACTTCCTGAATCCGGCGAAGGCGATTGAAATTTTCGTTGACGAGCTGAGCAACTGGTACATCCGTCGTTCCCGTGACCGTTTCTGGGGCAGCGGCCTGACCGAGGACAAAATCAATGCCTATCAAACGCTGCGTCATGTGCTGCTGACACTGGCACGCGTCATTGCGCCATATGCCCCGCTTCTTGCGGAAGACCTCTATGGCAACCTTGGCGGCGGAGAAAGCGTCCATCTCGCAAACTATCCTACAGCAGACGAGTCCGCTATTGACCTAACGCTAGAGCAGGATATGGAGAGCGCGAAGCAAATCGTCGAGCTTGCCCGCAACGTTCGCAACGAGACGGGCATCAAGACGCGTCAGCCGCTGTCTGAGCTGATCGTGTCCCTTGACCGTGAGTTTGACGTGGCAGGCTATGAGGAAATCGTGAAGGATGAAATCAATGTCAAATCAATCGTCGTGCAAAACAGCGATAGTGGATTTGTGGATTTCACGCTTAAGCTGAACCTCAAAGTGGCTGGTAAAAAATACGGCAAAAACGTTGGTCCGATTCAGGCTCACCTGAAATCGCTAACGGCCGACGAAACGCGTGCCGTTATAGCGCATGGCGCGCTCGCTATGGCTGTGGATGCGGAAGAGCTGTTCATTCCTGTCGAGGAGCTGCTCGTTGAGAAGCAAGCGAAATCCGGTTTTGCGTCCGCTTCTGGCGGCGGTATTACCGTAGCCTTGAATACGGACATTACGCCTGAGCTGGAGCAAGAGGGCTGGGTGCGCGAAGTGATCCGTGCGGTTCAAGATACGCGCAAAAAGCTGGATCTGCCAATCGAGAAGCGCATTGACCTTGTGCTGAGCGTCGATGAAGGATTGCGCACAGCGCTTGAAGCGTTCAGCCATGTGCTGGAGGAAAATGTACTGCTGAGCAGCGTTTCCTATGAAGAGCTTGAAGGCAGCGAACGGGTCCAATTGGGCGAGAAGGAAATTGGCATTTTGATCAAAGGCTAAAGCCAGGGCGCGAAGAAAATTGTGCCAAGCTTGTTTTATTCAGCATAAGAAAAAGGCGTTTAAGGATATAGTATAAGGAGCAAATAAAAAACGAGCATAGCTTATGCTCGTTTTTTCCTTATTTTTATGCCTGGGAGGGATGCTGAGATGAAAGAGCTGGAGCGTAAGCCGATTCGTTCCGTGAAGGAAGAGCAGTCGCTCGAACATACGCTAAGCAAGCTGGATAGCAGGCTGAGCAAGATAGCGGCGGAAATGGAACGTACGCAAATAGCCGAATATGTGGATTTGCTTAATCGGCCAATCAGCCTCATATGGCGCAATGTGCTTGCTGGCTTGGCGAGAGGCGTCGGTATCGCGATTGGCTTTACTTTTTTTGCAGCGACGATTTTGTATGTATTGCAAATTTTAGGGGCGCTCAATTTGCCGATTATCGGCGACTATATTGCGGATATCGTGCGCATCGTTCAGATTCAGCTGGAAGGGAAAAACTATTAGGCAGTAGGTTACATACATTGACAAAGACAAACGCTCCGTTATTTATTCATAATGCTGGCCTTATAAGAGCAGGGGCCTTTTTATGAACAAATAACGGAAGCTGCTGTCTATGAGCGAAACGTATTTAACGGTCCTGCTCCAAATGGTGGTCGCCTTCATTGCTTTCCATATAACGCTTATATTGTGAATTATGAATAATGGACACATGGCGCCCGGTAATATCGGTGGCAACGAAGCTTTCAAGCTGCTCTACAAAACCTTCATTTTCCTCGGAGGCCGAGCCAATATGCTCATAATCGGTTGCTTCGCGGTTGTCAGACATGGCCGGGGAGTCGGAGTTGCCCCATTGCTCGACAATTTGCCACGCATCTTCGCCGTCGAAGCCGGCCCAGCCCGTGTAGGCTTTTTCACTGGAATAGCCGTAAGGCATTTGAATCGTCTCTTCCTCAATTGGACGCTGCGCGTCCAGATCTTGCCGCGGAGCATGGTCCAGGCAATATAAGCAATCTGGAATGGCTTCCAGCCGTTCATAAGGAATAGGCTCCTTGCACACAATGCAGGAACCGTAGGTCCCGTTTTGAAAAGCTTCCAGCGCCGCATCAATTCTGTACAAATGCAGCTCCTCCTGCTCCAGCAGGGCAATGTCTTTGCTGCGCTCGAACATATCAGTTCCGGAATCCGCTGGGTGATTGTCGATTGTTGAAAGATCGCTGTTATTCGATTTCCATCCCGTAGCAAGGCCATAGTGGCCGTTATGCTCAAGTCGTTGTTCAATGTCTTGCTTGTCCGATATTAACCGAGCATGCAGCTCGCTTAGCTGTTCCATTGTAGGCAGCCTCATGTCAGGCACCGTCCTTTGCGCATTTAGTCCTCCGCACTGCAGAGGCTGGCTCATTCCATATTGACTATGCTACAATAGCTTGGGACATATGACGGAATGTTATGCAGACGGAAAGGCCTTGCATGCACAACGAAAGGAGAAAGTAGATGCGTTATTACTACTACTGGATCGCTTTATTCGTATTTGTTGTAGATTTTATAACGAAGAAAATAATTGCGACACAGCTGAACCTGGGTGATTTGATTAGTGTAATTGGCAATTTCTTTTACATTACATCGCACCGCAACAAAGGGGCTGCCTTTGGTATTTTGCAGGAGCAGCGTTTATTTTTTATCGTCATTACGATTGTTATTTTAGCCGCGATTATCTGGTACATACAAACGACTCGGAAGCTCGGCAAAGTATGGTTGTTAACAGGTCTTGGACTTGTGCTTGGCGGAGCGTTCGGCAATTTTCTGGACCGGGCGATGTACGGCGAAGTTGTCGATTTCCTGCTGTTTAATTTCGGCAGCTATTCGTTCCCGATTTTTAACGTCGCTGATTCGGCGATTTGCGTAGGTGTCGCATTGATATTAATTGATGCCTTGCTGACCTCGAAGCAGGAGAAGCAGGATCAAATGAGAAGTGAAGAGGATAAGGAGTCTAACCCGAATGAGCAGCAAACCGTTTGATGAGCAAGAAATAGAGCAAGAGTTTGAACTGGAAGAGCAGGAGCAAGTTGGTTTTGTCATTGACGAGGATCAAGCTGGCGAACGTCTGGACAAAGTCGTAACCGAAGCGATGGATGATCCGTCTATATCGCGCACGCAAGTGCAGGAATGGCTTAAGGTCCAAGCTGTAACGGTAAACGGCCAAACAGGCAAAAGAAATTATAAAGTTGCCGCGGGCGACGTTATCGTCGTTACGATTCCCGAGCCGGAAGAGGCTGTCATTGATCCTGAAAATATACCGCTTGATATCGTCTATGAGGATAGCGATGTCATCGTCATTAACAAACCGCGAGGACTAGTCGTTCACCCCGCACCGGGCCATTCATCGGGCACCGTTGTCAACGCGCTCATGTATCATTGTAAAGACCTGTCGGGCATTAACGGCGTACTTCGTCCCGGCATCGTCCATCGCATTGACAAGGACACCTCAGGACTGCTGATGATCGCGAAAAATGATTTGGCTCACGCTTCGCTCGCTGCGCAGCTGAAGGACCATTCGATAACGCGCAAATATATCGGTTTGGTGCATGGCAATTTGCCGCATGACCATGGCACGATTGATGCGCCAATCGGCAGAGATACGAATGACCGTAAAATGTTTACAGTCACGGAGCGCAACAGCAAGCATGCGGTTACGCATTTCATGGTTATCGAGCGTATTGGGGAAGACTATTCGCTATTGGAGCTGCAGCTTGAGACAGGGCGCACGCATCAAATTCGCGTCCACTTAAAGTATATTGGCTATCCGCTGGCAGGCGATCCGATGTATGGTCGCAACAAGACAGTAGCGCTTAAAGGACAAGCGCTGCATGCGGCAGTGCTTGGCTTCAAGCATCCGCGCACAGGCGAGCTCATGCATTTCGAAGCGCCGATTCCCGGCGATATGAACCATGTATTGAGCGTACTGCGCGGCCGATAAGCCGGGCTGGAGTGTCCTTGCACTTGGCGGAGCAGTATCGCGAAAATACAAACTTTTGGGCAAATCCTTTATTAAGTCTCGGGGAAAAGTAAGCTATTCTAGTAGTTAAAGGATTGGTGATAAATAATGACGAACATTAATCATAATTACCAGGAGCTGCAAGGCAGCTATTTATTTTCCGAGATTGCAAAGCGTCGCACCCAGTTTATTAAAGAAAACCCGAATGCCGAAATTATTAGCTTAGGGATTGGCGACGTTACGCGGGGGTTGCCGGAAGCGGTTGTTAAAGCGATGCACGAAGCTGTGGACGAGCTGGCTGTACCAGGCTCATTCCGCGGATACGGCCCGGAGCAAGGGTATGACTTCTTGATTAACGCCATTATCGAGAATGATTACAAAGGACGCGGCGTCGATATTCAAACGAACGAAGTGTTTTTGAGCGATGGCTCAAAATGCGACGTCGGCAACATTCAGGAGATTTTTAGCCAAAACAGCATCGTAGCGGTTCAAGATCCGGTGTACCCGGTTTATGTGGACACGAATGTTATGGCTGGACGCTCTGGCAAATACAATACAGATTCGAAGCGTTATGAAAATATCGTTTACCTGGAGTGCACAGCGGAAAACAACTTTACGCCAAGCTTGCCAGACCGCAAGGTGGATCTGATTTACCTATGCTACCCGAACAATCCGACGGGCATGACGCTTTCCCGTGAGGAATTGCAAAAATGGGTCGACTATGCGAAAAGCAACAATTGCATCATCCTGTACGATTCGGCTTATGAAGCTTTCATTCAAGAATCGGATGTGCCGCATAGCATTTATGAAATCGAAGGCGCGAAGGAAGTCGCAATCGAATTCCGCAGCTTCTCCAAAACAGCAGGCTTCACAGGCGTTCGTTGTGCTTACACCGTCGTTCCACGCGAGCTGAAAGGCTTCGATGACAACGGCAAGGAAGTATTGATCAATGATCTGTGGAACCGTCGTCACACGACGAAATTCAACGGTGTGTCTTACGTCACTCAGCGCGGCGCAGCAGCAATCTACTCGCCAGAAGGCAAAGAGCAGATTAAAGCACTGGTGGACTACTACATGACGAATGCGAAAATCATTCGTGACGGTCTTGCTTCGATTGGTCTTGAAGTATTTGGCGGCGTTAACGCGCCGTACATTTGGCTGAAAACACCAAACGGCCTCGATTCATGGGCCTTCTTCGACAAGTTGCTTTCGGAAGCGAACATTGTGGGTACGCCGGGCGTCGGCTTCGGACAAAGCGGCCAAGGCTACTTCCGCCTGACTGCATTTGGCAGCCGTGAAAATACGGAAAAAGCGGTTGAACGTATTCGCAAAATGTCGCTGTAAGCCAAACGGATAAATGGCTTGCATAACATATGCCATAAGACAAAAAAGCTTCGCAACCTCAGGTTGCGGAGCTTTTTTTCTTGAATTTTTTCTTCATATAATAGATGGAAACGAGCAGTGCCGGAAGTATAAAGCCATGGGTGAAATCCCAGTCGATCCAGTAGGGAACAATCGTTTTGACATAATACAAAAGATTGGGTGCAATCATCATGGCCAGACCAAACATGAGGAAGGAGGTTGGAACGATGAGCGGTTTGAAGGTAGAGAGCCTCAGCAGCTGCGCCGTTCCGATCGAGAAGGCGTAAAAATAAAGCACGGTTTTGAAGAAGGTTGAAATGACCCAGGCAGTAGCTATTAAAGCTTCAATACGCTGAAGAAAAGCCCCGATATTGATTTTTTGCGTCAGCACATAAGTCGAATAAATATTATGCTCGGTAAAATAAGCGCCGAGAACCGTCAAGGAAATAAACACGAGCAGGAAAAGCAGCAGTGAAGCGCATAAGGCCGAGATAAGCACATCCTTGTTTCGATGAGCTGGTTTGGAGGCATAGGGGAAAATCATGAGAAAGGAGCATAATTCCCCGAACGGATAAACGCTGAACATCATCGTAGCATGGGCGAATGACGGCCCTTCCGAGCCCAAATAGGGCTTTAACCGTTCTAAATCCATTTGCGGGATCAGACAGACAATTAAAGCTAAACAAATAAAAATAAACAGTGGCAGCAAGATTTCGGCGCTTCGGGCAATCGACTCAATGCCATTCCATACGCCCCACATGAGGATCAGCACGAACAAGAGATGGATGTAGCGAATAGGTGTACTCAGGAACAGCTGAGTTGTCAAAAAGTCTCCAACCTCACGGATGAAGGTTGAGCCAGCCAGCAGGAAAAAGAGCAAATAGGCGCAGCTGAGCAGCGATCCTAGCCATTTTCCGAGAATACGGTCATTGATTTGAACTAGATTGAGCTTTGGGTAAAAGCTGCTCAAATGGAGAATCAGCCAAAGAATAAGCAACCCGATAGGTATGCCGAACAGGGCGGCGATCCACCCATCCTGCTGCGCGTAGCCCGCAATAATAGCAGGTATGATCAAGATCATATCGCCAACAGCGGCTAAAAAAACAAGCACGGCCAGCTGTCTTGCGCTAATTCTTCCTTTTTCCAGCATGGCATAGTGGCTCCCTTCATAGTTTAAGGTCGGAACATTCGATCGAAAAATTGATTGACGGGCTCATAAATCGTAATTAACGCATTAAGCGGGCTTGGCACAGGCTGCACATTTGCTGCGTAAATGCTGAAGGTGGTTCCGGCACTGAGCAGCAGAAAATAAGCAAAAGCCTCTCGTTTCAGCTTTTTTTTGATTAAAGCGGGCATTTGAATCATCCCGAAGGAAATAGCGACACATAATACAATGAGCGTTGGCAGTGACATTGGTTTACTCCTTTATATCCTGTAAAATAGAATCGTCGAGCATGCCGACCCCTCGCAGTTGAACATGAACTTCGTATTCTATCTTCAGTCTTGGGAACTCCTCATCCCAATGATCGCGTAATTGCGCCCACTGCTTGGGATTATTTCGGCTAATATTCAGACCAAATCCAAAAATGTCGGATTTAAAACGCTTTTGAACAGTTTTTACAGATTCTTTCATAAACATTTCGATTTTTTCGCTGCCCTCCTTCTCAATGATTTTGAGGTCATCCTGACTAGAGATTGGCACGGTACAAGCATCTCCCATGATGCTGGACATATTGTTGACTTTAATGTGGATAACCGGCTTTCCGTCTACAATTTTGGAGGTAACATCGGTCTGGCTGCGCAGTACCTTGATGTTTAGCTTGTCTTTATGGTCCGGGCAAGGTAAGTTTCCCGTCGTACTTTTTATATTGTTTGTAATATAGTTATAGCCTTTGCTTTCCTGCTCGTTCATCCAGCCAAGCAGCCTGTCCTTCTTGAGCACTGCCATGCCAGTATACGTCAAATTCGCTGCGGGCTTAATTGTCGTCAAATTATCCTTATTTCCACCGTGCTGCTTATCACCTATAATTTGGACGCCAGTCAGTACAGGCTCCACTCCGTCGCTAATCATTTTCTCCAATAAATCGTCAGAGGCGGTAGTAATAGTAGGTGCCCATGTTTTTGCGGAATTTTGCAGGGAAAGGAACAGGTTATTGGCTGGAATGGTTTCCAGCGGGGTTAAAATATTCAAAATTTCCGAAGCTTTCGAATGGCGTGCAATCATCACATAATAGTCTGGCCGGATTTCCGGATGCCGCAAAAAAGTTTCCAACTCATCGGCAATGCCCATTCTAGCGACCGCTTCGCTGAAAATAAGTACGCGAATATGGGACATATAGCTAATCCGTGGGTTAATCAGGCTCATTTTATTAATCGCTTCGAGGACGGTGGGCGCGCTCGCTTGGTACAGCGTTACGGGCGTTGTCGTGCTTTTTCCGGAATTGGATGCTACTTCCGATGGGACGACGATCTGGCAGGATACTTCCAGCATATTGTTCTTTCCCTTATCGATCGCCATAGCAAGAACGATGCCAAGTTCGTTCATTTCCTGACGGTCCCAGCAGCCGGTTATCAACAGCAAAATTAAAGCGGCAGCCAACAAGGAAATACCTGTTCTTTTCATGCGGCGTCCCCTTCCTTATAAGCGTTTCGTACGTTTCTTTTGCCTTTTTTTCTGTCCATTGCCATTGGAGTATGGTCGATTCATCATATGCGTCCATGGCATACGAAACAGTGAATCTTTTATATCTGAAGCTACGAATGGGCCGAATGGGCTCATGTATGCTGCACCAAACGAACGCAAATTCGTCAAATGAAGCAAAATGGCCAGCATTCCGAGCAAAATGCCGAAAAATCCGAACGTTGCCGCTAGAATCATGAGCAAAAAACGCAAAATCCGTACGGCGATCGACATGCCGTTTTCGGGAATGACGTAGCTCGATATGGCGGTAATCGAGACGATAATGACCATCGCTGCCGATACGACGCCAGCGTCTACAGCTGCCTGTCCGATAACGAGCGTGCCAACGATGGATACTGCCTGGCCTACCGTCTTAGGTATGCGTACGCCCGCTTCGCGCAGAATTTCATAGGTAAGCTCCATAAGGACGGCTTCGATGAACGCAGGGAACGGTACGCCCTCGCGCTGTGCTGCGAGATTAATGAGCAGGCTGGTCGGCAGCATTTCCTGATGAAAAGTCGTAATGGCGATATAGAAGGAGGGCGCAAGCATGGCGATAAAAAACGATAAATAGCGAATGAGCCGCAACAGGGAGCTGATATCTGCGCGCTGGTAATAGTCCTCGGGCGATTGGAAGAAATGGACGAACAGTGAAGGGACAAGCATGACGAACGGAGTGCCATCGACGATAATGGCAACCCGACCTTCCAGCAGTCCGGCAGCGACCGTATCAGGGCGCTCGCTGTTGTAGATCGTGGGAAAAGGTGTCAGTGTAACGTCCTGAATCAGTTCCTCAATATAGCCGCTTTCCAAAATGCTGTCGATATCAATATCATCCAGCCGGCGCCGCACCTCTTCGATTACACCTTTATCAACCAGATGTTTCATGTACATAAGAGCAACGGATGTTTTTGTTAGTTTTCCGATTTGCCGCGTTTCCAACCAGAGCTGAGAATCTTTAATTCTTCTGCGGATTAAAGTGGTGTTCGTACGCAGATTTTCTGTAAAAGCTTCCATAGGCCCGCGAACGACTGATTGCGATTGTGGTTCGGTTATACTGCGGTCTTCCCAACCAGCCGCGCTAATGCTAATGGCTTGCATGCTGTTATCCAGGAGCAATACAATGGCGCCGGACAGCAGGCGATGGAACAGAAGCTCCATCTCATCGATATAATCGGTGTTTCCGGCGATTAATACATCCTCTTTCACATGAGTTAAGCGATCATTCGGATCGTCAAACTTTGGCGTGTGCTCATTCGCATAGCCCATAAGTGAGCCCAATACCGACTGATGAAGCATTTGAATATCAATCATGCCTTCAATATAAACGAGAGCGCCAGGCCACAGATGCAGGCAGGAGAACCGTTTGACGACGAGATCCGAGCTGCCGCCGATTTCAGTTTGAATATGCTGGATGCACGCATCGAGTGAAGCGGGCAGGCTGACTTTTTCATGTGGCCGTGATACGTGCGACTGCATCTTGTTCCCTCCTGCTTGCAAAATGTCCGTAGTTGCTGGTTAGTATGCCAACAGATTGCCATAAATATGATAAACATCCAGCACAAGGTGGGCAGATCGTGTTTAAGGCTGCTGCCACTTGACATCTTATGTCGAACGTGGGATAATTCCTTTGGTATAAAGTTGTACCTTTAACTCAGTCCTGTGAGGCTGGCAAGGTAGCGTGAATAGTTGATTAATTAAGCTGGGGACAAGAAACTCCTCATCTTCCGCAACTCATAAGGTTGGCGGGGATGGATGGAATCCTTAGCGGTTAATCATGGGCTCCTTGCGAATACGCAAGGAGTCTTTTTTCAAATATAAGCATTTATAAGTTACACACTTATAACGGGCTTATATTTCATCGCGAAACGGTAGCTTTGCCGCCAGAAGACGGCTTAAGCCTAAGCCGTTTACGCTTGTGAAGCGCCTTGATGAGAGTTGGCAGTTCAACCTGCGCTAGGATGGGAGGTAACGTAACGGTGGAAGAAGAGCACTTGGTCATTATGGATGATGCAGCCATTCGCCGGGCACTGACCCGCATCGCCCACGAGATCGTGGAGAAGAACAAAGGAATTGACAACTGTACACTGGTCGGCATTCGGACAAGAGGCGTTTATTTAGCCCGAAGAATTGCAGAGCGCATACAGGAAATTGAAGGCAAGCCTGTTTTAGTGAAGGAACTGGATATTACCCGCTATCGCGATGACGGCAAGGCGCCAGGCAGCCGCACCGAGATGGAAGCAGGCATAATCGGCGAAATTGATGTCGAACTGTCGGTCGTACAGGACCGCAACATTATTTTGTTCGACGATGTGCTGTATACCGGCCGGACGATTCGCGCTGCGATGGATGCGGTAATGGATTGCGGCAGGCCGCAAAGCATTCAGCTTGCTGTGCTGGTTGACCGTGGTCATCGGGAATTGCCGATTAGACCGGATTTTGTAGGCAAAAATGTGCCATCCTCCAAACAAGAGCAAATCTCCGTTACGTTAACCGAGATTGATTCCTTAGACCAGGTGAAAATTATTCATCAGAGGGGGCAAGCCTAAATGACACTTTTACAGCTCAAACAGCGCAGTTTGCTTGGTTTGAAGGAGCTTGACGCAGAGGAAATTATCGCCATACTGGATCGTGCCGCTCATTGGGAGCAGCAGGAGACGAAAGTGCAGAATGTGCTGCAGGGCAAGTTCGCAGCGAATATGTTTTTCGAGAACAGCACGCGCACACGCTTCTCCTTCGAGGTAGCGGAGAAGCGGCTGGGAGCGGAGGTGCTGAACTTCTCAGCAGCCGTATCGAGTGTGCAGAAGGGCGAGTCGGTATATGATACCGTTCGCACCTTGGAGTCGATGGGCATAGACGTTGGCATTATCCGGCTCAAGCCGATTGGCTTGCTAGCCGAACTGGCTACGAAAATTAAAGTGCCGCTGATTAACGCGGGCGATGGCAACAACGAGCATCCGACGCAGGCGCTGCTTGATTTATATACGATGCGCAAGCAATTTGGCGCAATTAAAGGATTGACCGTCTCGATTATCGGAGACATCTTGCACAGCCGCGTAGCGCGTTCGAACTTATACGCTCTGCAAAAGCTTGGCGCTACAGTGAAGTTTTGCGCTCCTGCGAACTTGCAGGCCTCTGAGCTTGATGCCCGTTATGTAACGATGGAGGAAGCGCTGAAATCCGATGTCGTGATGATGCTGCGGGTACAGCTGGAGCGTCACGAAAGCGGCATGCTTAGCTCGGCTGAAAGCTACCGCGAGCAGTTTGGATTGACGGTGGAGCGCAGCGAGGCAATGGCGGATCACGCGATTATTATGCACCCGGCGCCGATCAACCGCAATGTTGAAATTGACGATGAGCTTGTCGAGCATGCCAAGTCCCGGATTTTTAAGCAGATGGAGCACGGGGTTCCGGTCAGAATGGCCGTCATAGAACGGGCTTTGAACTAACTTTTAGATGAAATCGGGAGGGTGAACGGATAATGTCATTATGGATTATTAACGGCAGCGTATGGGATACAGCTGCAAGCGGCCTAGTGAAGCAGCATATTCGAATTGAGGATGGCAAAATCGCCGAGCTTGCAAGCGGCGAAACAGTGCCGGACACAGGATCAGCAGAAGTAATTGACGCAGAGGGCAAGCTCGTATCAGCCGGCTTCATCGATATGCACGTGCATTTGCGCGATCCTGGCTTCGAATATAAAGAAGATATCGCAACAGGGACGCGTTCAGCAGCGAAAGGCGGTTTTACAACAATCGCCTGCATGCCGAACACTCGTCCAGTGACAGATACACCTGAAACGATCAACTATATTTTGGACAAAAATGCGAAGGAAGGCGTCGTTCGCGTCCTCCCTTACGCCGCAATTTCTAAAAATCAGCTCGGTCGCGAGCTGACGGATTTCGCAGCGCTGAAAGCGGCTGGCACAATCGGCTTTACCGACGATGGTGTCGGCGTACAAAGCGCGCAAATGATGAAGGATGCGATGGCGCTGGCAAAGTCGCTAGACATGCCGGTCATTGCACACTGTGAGGACAATACGCTGGTTGAGGGACTGTTCGTCTCGGAAGGCAAGTTCTCCCGCGAGAACGGACTGAAAGGCATCCCGAATGAATCGGAAGCGATTCATGTCGGCCGCGACATTTTGCTCGCTGAAGCGACAGGCGTTCATTATCATGTCTGCCACGTCAGCACGGAGCAATCGGTAAGGCTGATCCGCCTTGGCAAGCAAATCGGCGTCAACGTAACCGCTGAGGTTTGCCCGCATCATCTGGTGCTGTCGGACGAGGATATTCCAGGCTTTGACGCCAATTGGAAAATGAACCCTCCGCTGCGCACGCCGCGCGATGTGGCTGCGGTCATCGAAGCGCTGGAAGACGGCACGATCGACATGATCGTAACGGATCACGCGCCGCATAGCGCGGAAGAGAAAGCGCGCGGCATGCAGCTTGCGCCGTTCGGAATCGTCGGCTTTGAGACAGCTTTCCCGCTGCTGTACACGCAGTTTGTTAAAACCGGCAAATGGACGCTCGGCTTCCTGCTGGACCGTATGACAGCTGACCCGGCACGGGTGTTCAAGCTGGAGACAGGCCGCCTGGCAGCAGGTGCGCCAGCTGATCTGACGATTGTGGATCTCGACAGCGAACGTGCAGTTGATCCGGCAACCTTTGCCTCGCGCAGCAACAACACGCCTTTCGGCGGCTGGAAGCTGCAAGGCTGGCCGGTAGCGACGATTGTAAATGGTGCGGTTGTGTGGTCGGAGCAAGCATAAGAACGTTAACTTGGATATGCTAATTGACATATAGGAATACGTAGACCTGAGGAGTGAGACGGATGCAAGCGAGATTATTATTGGAAGATGGAACATTGTTTACAGGACTATCCTTCGGCGCAGAAGTGCAAACGATGGGTGAGGTTGTTTTTAATACAGGTATTACTGGCTATCAGGAAGTATTGTCGGATCCATCCTATTGTGGACAAATCGTGACGATGACTTATCCACTTATCGGCAACTATGGCATTTCTCGCGATGACTTTGAGTCGATTCGCCCGTATATCCACGGTTTTGTCGTGCGCCGCAATGAGCCGGTGCCGAGCAACTGGCGCGCCCAATATTCGCTTGAGCAGCTGCTTAAGGAATATGGCATTCCGGGCATCAGCGAAATCGACACGCGCATGCTGACGCGGATTTTGCGTCACCACGGCACGATGAGAGGCCTGCTTACAACTGGCAACGAGCGCATTGAGGAGCTGCAAGAGCGCCTTGGCTTGTCCACACTAATGACGGATCAAGTAGCTCGTACATCGACGAAGCATGTATTTTCCAGCCCAGGCAATGGCGAGCGTATTGTGCTCGTAGACTTTGGTGCAAAAAGCGGCATTTTGCGCGAGCTGACTAAACGCGGCTGCGACGTCGTCGTTGTGCCTCATGACACGACTGCAGAAGAAATTCGCCGCCTGGCACCGGATGGCATTCAGCTGTCCAACGGCCCTGGGGACCCGAAAGACGTTCCACATGCGGTTAAAATGATTTCCGAGCTGCTCGGCGAGTTCCCGATCTTCGGTATTTGCCTTGGACACCAGCTGTTTGCACTTGCTTGCGGCGCTGATACAACGAAGCTTAAATTCGGCCACCGCGGCGGAAACCACCCGGTGAAGGAACTGGCAACGAACCGCTGCTACATTACTTCCCAGAACCATGGCTACACTGTAATGGAAGATTCGATTGCGAACTCCGGTCTGACCGTAACGCATATCAACAACAATGACCGCACAATTGAAGGGCTGAAGCATAATACGCATCCTGCATTTTCGGTGCAATACCACCCGGAAGCTGCTCCAGGACCGTATGATTCCAGCTATCTGTTTGACGAATTCCTGAGTATGATTCGCACACATAAATTAAATAACCCGCAAAAGCGTCGCCAAGTCGTACTCGCGGAAACGTTGAAAGTGAAAGGGGAGCTTCAGTATGCCCAAAAATAATAAACTCAAAAAAATTCTCGTCATCGGCTCCGGCCCGATTGTAATCGGCCAAGCCGCTGAATTCGACTATGCCGGCACGCAAGCTTGCCAGGCGCTTATGGAAGAAGGCTATGAGGTTGTATTGATTAACAGCAACCCGGCTACCATTATGACAGACACAAACATGGCTGATAAAGTTTACATTGAGCCAATTACGCTTGAGTTTGTATCGCAAATCATTCGTCAGGAGCGTCCAGATGGTTTGCTGCCGACGCTTGGCGGCCAAACAGGCCTCAATATGGCGGTAGAGCTGGCGCGCGCTGGCGTATTGGAAGCAGAAAATGTGCAGCTTCTTGGCACACAGCTGACAGCTATCGAGAAAGCCGAAGACCGCGATTTGTTCCGCGAGCTGATGCGCGAGCTGGAGCAACCGGTACCAGAGAGCGACATCGTAACGACAGTTGAAGCAGCAGTTGCTTTTGCCAATGAAATCGGCTACCCGATTATCGTTCGTCCTGCCTACACGCTTGGCGGTACAGGCGGCGGTATTTGCGCAAACGAAGAAGAATTGCTAGAAACGGTTGCCTCGGGTATCCGTTACAGCCCAATCGGCCAATGCTTGATCGAAAAATCGATTGCCGGCTTGAAGGAAGTTGAATACGAAGTTATGCGTGATGCGAATGACAACTGTATCGTTGTCTGCAACATGGAAAACTTTGACCCGGTTGGCGTACATACTGGCGACAGTATCGTAGTAGCGCCTAGCCAAACGCTGTCGGACCGCGAGTATCAAATGCTTCGTTCCGCTTCGCTTAAAATCATTCGCGCTTTGAACATCGAAGGCGGCTGTAACGTACAGTTCGCGCTTGATCCACAAAGCTTCCAATATTATGTAATCGAAGTTAACCCGCGCGTCAGCCGCTCTTCGGCGCTGGCTTCCAAAGCGACAGGCTACCCGATTGCTAAAATGGCTGCTAAAATCGCAATTGGCTACACGCTTGATGAAATCGTAAACCCAGTAACCGGCCAAACGTATGCTTGCTTTGAGCCTACGCTGGATTACATCGTATCGAAAATTCCGCGCTGGCCGTTTGACAAGTTCGTGAATGCGAACCGCAAGCTCGGCACGCAAATGAAAGCGACAGGCGAAGTTATGGCGATTGGCCGTACTTTCGAGGAGTCGATTCATAAAGCGGTTCGTTCGCTTGAAATCGGCACGCATCGCATCCACTTGAAGGAAGCAGTAGACCTCAGCGATGATGTGCTGCGCGCACGCCTTCAAAAACCGGATGATGAGCGCATGTTCCTTGTAGGCGAAGCGTTCCGTCGTGGTTATGCTTTGCAGGAAATTCAAGATCTGACGAACATTGACTGGTGGTTCCTGGACAAAATCGAAGGCATCGTAGCATTCGAGGATAAAATCCGCCAGGAAGCGACGCTTTCCCGTGAAACGCTGTACCAGGCGAAGCGCAAAGGCTTCTCCGACCGTTCGATCGCTGAGCTTCGCAAAGAAGGCAATCCGAATGGCAGTCACACGAATGAGCATGATATTCGTACTTATCGTAAAGAGCTTGATATCGTACCTGTATACAAAATGGTTGATACTTGCGCCGCTGAGTTTGAAGCGAGCACGCCTTACTACTATTCAACTTACGAGGTAGAGAACGAAGTAGCGCCTTCGACGAAAGAGAAAGTGCTTGTACTCGGCTCTGGCCCAATTCGGATCGGACAAGGCATTGAGTTTGACTATTCGACGGTTCATGCGGTGTGGGCGATTCAGAAGGCTGGCTATGAAGCGGTTATCATCAACAACAACCCAGAGACGGTATCGACCGATTTCAGCACATCGGACCGCCTGTACTTTGAGCCTTTATTCCTTGAAGATGTCATGAACGTTATTGAGCAAGAGAAGCCAATCGGCGTAATCGTGCAGTTCGGTGGCCAAACGGCGATTAACCTCGCAGCTCCGCTGTCCAAAGCTGGCGTGAAAATTCTCGGCTCCAGCCTGGAAAGCATCGATATGGCAGAGGATCGCAAAAAGTTCGAAGCTTTGCTTCGCGGCTTGAACGTGGCTCAGCCAGAAGGCAGCACTGTAACCTCGGTTGGCGAAGCAGTAGCAACGGCACAAAAGCTCGGATACCCTGTACTCGTTCGTCCATCGTACGTTTTGGGCGGCCGCGCAATGGAAATCGTATATTCGGATGAAGATTTGCTGAGCTACATGGAAGTAGCGGTAAAAATCAATCCAGAGCATCCTGTCCTCATCGACCGTTATATGCTTGGCATGGAAGCGGAAGTGGACGCGATCTGTGATGGCGACACCGTATTGATCCCGGGCATCATGGAGCATATTGAGCGCGCAGGCGTTCACTCCGGCGACTCGATTGCTGTGTATCCGCCGCAATCGTTGTCTGACAGCGTGAAGGAGCAAATCGTCGACATTACGATCAAAGTATCCAAGGCGCTGAACGTAATCGGCTTGGTTAACATCCAGTTCGTAATTCATAACGAGATCGTGTATGTCATTGAAGTAAATCCGCGTTCGTCGCGTACGGTTCCATTCCTGAGCAAAGTAACAAACTTGCAAATGGCGAACCTTGCGACACAAGCGATTCTTGGCACGAAGCTGGCTGACCTGGGCCATAAAGACGGACTGTGGCCTGAAGACGAGTATGTATCGGTTAAAGTTCCGGTCTTCTCGTTCGCGAAGCTGCGCCGTGTTGACCCTACCTTGACACCGGAGATGAAATCGACGGGTGAGGTTATGGGACGCGATGTGCAATATGCGAAAGCCTTGTACAAAGGATTGCTAGGCGCAGGCATGAAAATCCCGACAACGGGCTCGATCATTGCGACCGTTGCGGATAAAGATAAAGAAGAAGCGCTCGAATTGCTTCGTGGCTTCTACAGCATTGGCTACAAAATCATTGCAACTGGCGGTACGGCAGCTATGCTTGAAGAAGCGGGCATGACGGTAACGACAGTGAACAAGCTTAGCGAAGGATCGCCGAACATTCTTGATCTGATCCGTGAAGGCAAAGCACAGTTCGTCTTCAATACGCTGACAAAAGGCAAAACGCCTGAGCGCGACGGCTTCCGTATTCGTCGTGAAGCGGTTGAGAACGGCGTTGTATGTATGACGTCGCTTGATACGGTTCGCGCCTTGCTGCGGATGATGGAGACCATCAACTTCTCCTCGCGTTCGATGCCAACACTGCTGCACAAATAAGTTTTAGCAAGCACGGCCAGCGCCGATTGCCTGCGGCCCGCAAATGGCTTTGCTTTTGCGGGTGCGCGTGGCCCGGCGGATGGCCTTTTTAATGCGCATATTTCGCAAAAACACGGCAAAGGGGACGGTTAACGATGGGTTTGACACGGGAACGGGAACAGGCAGCCGGAAAAATTATGGTTGCGCTCGATTATGCGGACGCGGCTTCTGCCGAGCGCTTATTGAATGAACTGGAAGGTATCCCCTGTTATATGAAGGTGGGCATGCAGCTGTTTTATGCTGCGGGTCCTGCGTTCATAACGGGACTTAAGGAGCGGGGCTACCTTGTATTCCTTGATGTGAAGATGCATGATATTCCGAACACGGTCAAAGGCGGCTCAGGCAGTGTGACCCGGCTCGGCGTCGACATGTTCAATGTCCATGCTGCTGGCGGAAGCGCAATGCTTGCGGCAGCGGTCGAAGGCATGGAAGCAGCGCTTGCTGTTGGACAAAATAAGCCAAGCATCATTGCAGTGACCCAGCTGACCAGCACCAACCAAGCGATGCTCAACGAGCAAATTGGCATTGCTGGAACGGTGGAGCAGGCTGTTCTTAGGTATGCAGAGCTTGCCCGCGCTGCGGGTCTGAATGGCGTAGTGGCATCCCCTGCTGAAGTGCAGGCCATCAAGCAGGCATGCGGCGCTTCCTTCCAGACGGTAACGCCGGGCATTCGCCCGAAAGGTGCCGATGTGGGCGACCAATCGCGCATTATGACACCAGCAGAAGCGTTAAAGCAAGGTACAGATTATATGGTTATTGGTCGGCCGATCACGGCTGCCGCAAATTCAAGAGCAGTATTAGAAGCGATTATTGAGGAGCTGATTTAAGATGAGCCAAGTTAAACTTTCAGAATTGCCTAAAACGATTGCTGCCAGCCTGCTCGAAATCGGAGCAGTAGCCCTTAGCCCAAATGAGCCATTTACGTGGACTTCAGGTCTTAAGTCGCCGATTTATTGCGACAATCGTCTAACGATGTCTTACCCGGCTATTCGCGAGCTTGTTGCTGATGGCTTTGCTGCTGTCATTCGCGAGCGTTATCCAGATGTGGAAGTCATTGCGGGCACCTCGACTGCGGGTATTCCCCATGCGGCTTGGGTCGCGCATAAGCTTGGACTGCCGATGGCTTATATTCGCGATAAAGCGAAGGGCCATGGCAAGCAGAACCAAATTGAAGGCCGCATTGAGCCAGGGCAAAAGGTTGTCGTCATTGAAGATTTGATTTCAACTGGAGGCAGCTCGCTGAAAGCGGGACTTGCTGTTCGCGAGGCAGGGGCCGAGGTACTGGCGGTACTGGCGATTTTCACCTACCAATTCGAGCAGGCAGCTTCGGCATTCGCCGAGGCGAACATGCCGCTTGAAACGCTGTCGAACTATTCCGAGCTTATCGAAGCAGCTGTAGAGCTTGGCAAGGTGCAGAGCGATGATATGCTGAAATTGAAAGCATGGCGCGAAAATCCGCAAGCGTTTGGCAATTAGCATAAGCAGCGCTCCAGTCTTTCCGATCCGGAAGGCTGGAGTTTTTTTATGTTTATTTTGAGATTCAGTAAAAATTTTGAATTCGTCGGATTTTGTTGTAACTTTTTGCTGTAATCGTTCGTCTAACACGTTAAGATGAGAATTATGAAGGTTTTTTAATTGAGCAGCCTGATTGTCATCCTAGGGCGCTCTGCTTAAAAGGAGGTATAGAAATCAGCTATGATATTTAGCAAGAAAAAAAAGGATGAGCAACCGGTGCAAGAGCCTGATCTAGTGAAGGAAGAAAAGCAAGATCCGAAGCTAGAGAAAGAAGTACATAATGAAAAACTGCTTTCCGTTGTGAATGTTGAACGGGTATTTCAGGCTGGCGGCGCGCCGCTGCGCGTGCTCAAAGGCATTAATATGGAGCTTCGGCAAAATCAGCTCGTTATGCTTCGCGGCCGTTCCGGCTCGGGGAAGACGACGCTGCTGAACTGCCTGGGCGGACTGGATACACCAACTGAAGGCGAAATTTGGTTTAACGGCAGGCCCTTTCATAAGCTGAGCGACGATAAGCGCACACTTGTCAGGCGCAAGGAAATGGGTTTTATTTTTCAGGCGTTCGCTTTGATGCCGCTGCTGTCTGCGAAGGAAAATGTCGAGCTGTCGCTAAGGATGGCTGGCGTTCCGCGTGGGACGTGGAAGGAACGGGTGGATCACTGCCTGGAGCTGGTTGGCCTGGAGAAAAGGATGAACCATCGTCCCTTCGAGCTGTCCGGCGGCGAGCAGCAGCGTGTAGCTATTGCGAAGGCGATTGCGCACAAGCCGATATTGCTGCTGGCGGATGAGCCGACCGCAGAGCTGGATTCAAACATGGCAGCTCAAATTATGAGTGTTTTTAAAACGATTATTCGCACGGAACAAGTTACGATTTGTATGACGACACATGATCCTACTATTATGGAGGTTGCCGACCATGTCTATGAAATGGTTGACGGGAAATTTATTTAAACGTCCCGCAATAATAAGTCTTGCTGCAATCATGTTAATAACTAGCGGCTGCTCCTTGCTGCCTGCTGAAGAAGAAGAGGAAGTACTGCCTTCCATTGCACCGCCCCAAATTTCCAAGAAGCCAGAGTATGAGGTAACAACAGATACGCTGGAGACGAAGGTTAACGTAATCGGCAAATTGATATCATCCCGCGAGGAGCCTGTCTTTTTCACTCTGGACGGTAAAAACCTGAAAGAGCTGAACATCAAGGTTGGCGATAAAGTGTCCGCAGGCGAGGTCATTGGCCAGCTTGATGTAGATGACCTCACGAAGGCGCTGCGCATGGATAAGCTGGCTTTCCGCAAGGAAGAGACGGCGATGAAGGAAGCGCTGAGAACGCGCGATGAGATGGACCCGGTAGAATTTGAAGAAAGATCGATTTTGTTTGAAGAGAAGAAGCAGGCGCTGGTCGATCAGGAGGCTGACATTGCGAAGGCTACGCTGACAGCGCCGATTAGCGGCACGGTTGTTTCACTCAATGTCGAGAAGGGTGCAGCGATTAAAGCATACAGCACAATTGCGGTCATAGCCGATACGACGACGCTTATTCCGGCAGCGAAGCTGACCAAGGATGAAATAGCCAAAATCGTCGTCGGCATGCCGATTGTAGCGGAAATCAGCAATAGCGGCAAATTCAAAGGCACGGTGAAGATGATGCCGATGACCAATACGGATTCCTCTAATGGCGGCAATAACGGAGGCAACGGCGGCACAGGAAATAATACGGATAAAGAGCGGCCGGAAGATTTTATGCAGGTGGAAATTAAAAATTTGCCTAAAAACTTGACTCGCGGTACCCCGCTTTCGATCAGCATTATTACGAAGCGCAAGGAAAATGTCATCGTAATCCCGCCATCTACACTGCGTTCTATTGGATCGCGTACCTACGTACAAGTCATTGATGCAGACGGCAAACGTGAAGTGGACGTTGAGGTTGGACAGCAAACGGCGACACAAATTGAGATTTTGAAAGGCTTGGAGCCGGGACAGAAAGTTGTAGGTCGATAGCCGATGGGAATACCTCTACTGCGATTTTTGTTCCGCAAAATGTGGAACACCCGTTGGCTGACGTTTAGCGCCTTGGCGGGTCTGACGATTGCGGTTGCTTTTGCAACCAGCATCCCGATGTATGCGGATGGGGCACTCAAGCGCGTAGTCGCGGCTTCGCTCAAAGAGAAGAGCACCGGCTTGCCGGCAGGCTCGCTGCTGATGCGGTATCAGTCGCCAGGCGGCCAGACAACCGATCTTTCAGCTTTGACTGAAGTTGACCGATATATTAAAGAGGATGTACCGAATGAAATCGGGTTTGCTTATCAGAACTTTGTTCGCAGCTTGTCGCTCCGCGGCGCCGATGTCGTGCCAGAAGACCCGACTAAGGTAGATGCGAGCCGTACCCGTCAGATGACACTGATGTCCATGACGGAGCTGGAAGGCAAAACCGAAATTATGCAAGGACGCTGGTTTACCGACAAGGTCGATAAGGACGGCGTGATGGAAGCGGTCATGCTTGAAGAAGCGATGTACCGCAATGATGTTCATATTGGGGATGTATTCGAATACCCGATCTACAGCGGGCTGAATTTGACGCTGCGCATCAAAATCGTCGGAGCTGTCAAGCCGCTGAATGACACCGATCCTTATTGGTATCAAGGGCTTGAAGGACTGATGAATACGCTCCAGATTCACGAGAACGTATTTTTGAAGACGCTGCTGGAGCAGCAAAAAATTCCGCTTAACAATGCTAGCTGGTATTATGCTTTCGATTTGTCGCAAGTGCAGACGAGTCAGCTTTCGCCGCTGGGAAGAACGCTGGATCGCTTGAATATTGAGCTGTATCAGCGCTTGACCGACACGAAGGTGGAAATTTCATTTGCTGATACGCTCATTGAGTTCAAGCGGCAGAGCTTGCAGCTTCAGACGCTGCTGTTCACGCTGGCAGCTCCGATGCTGGCGATGGTATTTTATTTTATCGCGATGAATGCCCGGCAGTCTCTCGATAAGCAGCGCAGCGACATCGCGGTACTTCGCAGCCGCGGCGCAGGCACAAGGCAAATTATATGGATTTATTTGCTCGAGGGCTTGCTGCTTGGGGCAATTGCTCTAGTAATAGGCCCGTTCCTCGGCTGGTTTATGGCGAAAAGCATCGGCTCGGCCAATGGCTTCCTGTCCTTCGTCAACCGGACGTCGATTCCGGTCGGCTTCTCGACTGAGGCGATAATTGCAGGCGTAGCAGCCGTCGTGCTGGCACTGCTCTCGACGATTATTCCGGCGATTATTTATGCCAGATCATCGATTGTAAGCTACAAGAGGGATTTGGCGCGTTCGGACCGCAGTCCGTTTTGGCAGCGCTGGTTCATTGATGTTTTGCTGCTTGGCGCAGCCGGATATGGCTGGTATATGTTCAATCAGCGCCAAATGCTGACCTTCCAGACGGGACTTACGACGGATCAGCTTAATGTGCAGCCATTTCTATTTTTCGTACCGGCTTTATCGATTTTTGCAATGGGATTGTTTTTCCTGCGGTTGTTCCCGTGGCTGCTGAAGGTGTTTAACTGGCTGGGCCGGAAGTTTTTGCCCGTTCCGCTTTATTTAACTCTTACGCAGCTGTCGCGTTCTTCCAAAGGTTATTACCCTTTGATGATTTTGCTAGTCTTGACACTCGGGCTCGGTGTATATAATGCATCTGCTGCCCGTACGATTGATTTGAACTCGACGGAACGCACGCTGTATAAATTTGGCACGGATGTCGTCATTAAAACGAATTGGGACGGAACGCCAGAAGTCAAATATACCGGAGGCAGCAATGGAAACGGCGGCGGCAATGGCGGCAGCGGTGGAAATGGCTCCGGCGGCAACGGAGGCGGTTCGTCAGGCGGCTCTGGTGGTGGAACGGGCGGAGGCTCCGGCGGCGGTGGAGGCGGAGCGCAACAGCCTGTGCCTACGCGCATTTTGTACAGTGAACCGCCTTTTGAGCTGTTCCGCAAAATGGAAGGCGTTGAAGCGGCAGCACGCGTGCTGCAAACGAAAGGGAACATCGTCGTTTCAGGACGCTCCATTGGTCAGGGTACGGTAATGGGGATCGACAATGTCGATTTCTCAAAAGTAGCTTGGTTCCGCAATGACCTGTTTCCAACACATCCGTTTACGTATTTGAACTATTTGGGCATGTATGAGCATGCGGCGCTTATTCCAACCGGAGTAGCGGAGAAGTACCAGCTCAAGCCGGGAGATACGATGTCGGTTGGCTTTACCGAAGGCAAGCTGGATTTTGTAGTCGTTGGCATTCTGCCGTATTGGCCGACGCAATATCCAGATCAATCGCCGTTCGTCATTACGAATCTGGATTACATTTATGACCAACTTCCGATTATGCCTTATGAGGTTTGGCTCAAAATGAAAGATGGTGCGAAGGTTGCGCCGATCTTGGAAGAGCTGCAAAAACAGGGCATTGAAGTCGCTACCGTCAAGGATGTGCGCAATGAACTGATTATCCAGTCCAAGCTTCCGACCCGAGGCGGCGTATTCGGGATTCTCAGTCTCGGCTTCCTAGTATCGGTCATCGTCACTTTAACCGGATACGTGCTGTATTGGTTCTTTAATCTTTCAGGGCGGGTCGTGCAATTCGGGGTTTTGCGGGCGATGGGACTTTCACGCAGGCAGCTTACGGGCATGCTCATGCTGGAGCAGCTGTTTACAGCGGGACTTTCCATCGGGCTTGGCGTCATGATTGGCAAGCTGACGAGTCTATTGTTCCTGCCATTTCTGCAGACCGCCGAAAATGCGACAGAAACGGTACCGCCGTTCCGCGTCGTCTTCGAAGCGAAGGATACGAACCAGCTGTTTATCGTCGTCGCTTTCATGATGATTACTGGAGCGCTGCTGCTCTTCCTGCATATTCGCAGGTTGCGGGTGCATCAGGCAGTTAAAATGGGAGAGGAGCGCTAACAGCTATGATCGATTGCGAAGGCTTAGTCAAAATTTACAAAACGGATGATCTCGAGGTTGTCGCGCTGCAAGGTCTTAACCTTAAAGTAAACCCCGGCGAGCTGATGGCGATTATCGGGAACAGCGGAAGCGGGAAGTCGACGCTGCTCAATATTTTGGGCGGCCTCGACCACCCGTCTGCTGGCCAAGTTAGAGTCGGGCCGTGGGATTTGCTGAAAATCACCCCGGACGATCTCGTGAAATACAAGCGGGAAACGGTCGGTTTTATATGGCAAAATAATGCCCGCAACCTGCTGCCGTATTTAACGGCGCTGGAAAATGTCGAAATGCCGATGATGCTTTCGGGCAAGGTCGACCGCGCCTATGCCAAGCAGCTGCTGGAATGGGTAGGGCTCAAGGAGCGCATGAACAACAAGCTCCATCAATTATCCGGCGGGGAGCAGCAGCGGGTCGCGATTGCCATTTCCTTGTGCAATCGTCCGCAGCTGCTGCTGGCGGATGAGCCGACGGGATCGGTCGATACGGCAACGTCGGATCTGATTATGAATATTTTTCGCAAGCTGAACCGTGAAATTGGCATTACGATTGTCATTGTTACTCATGATCTTTCCCTCGCGGGAAAAGTGGACCGTGTCGTTGCGATTCGCGACGGCTTGACGAGTACCGAGTTCATTAAGCGCAATCCCAATATGAATACGGTTGGGGGTGAGGAAGAGCAAACAGGCAAAGGGCTTCAGGCTGTGCATGAAGCTTATGTCGTCGTAGACCGGGTGGGAAGACTCCAAGTGCCGAAGGAATATTTAACTGCATTAGGCATAACAGATAAAGCGACAATGGAGTTTGATGGTGAGCGAATCGTCATTTCGCCGCCTAAATCATTAGGGGGGTAAAATAGGATGGAGAAACGGTTGTCTAATAGAAAAATGATTAAAAAGTGGGTTGTTGTCCCTGCGACACTTATGGTGGCAACGTCGATTTTGGCGGCTTGCAGCGGCGGTGCGCAAAGTACAGCAGAGAAGCATGTTCTGCGTATAGGTGTATTGTATGGGGGAGCAGATAATGAGCCGTATTTCCGTTCGCAATATACCGATACGTATGAAATGATGAACCCGGAGATCGATTTTGAAATCGTAAGCGCAATTGACTACTCGGATATGCGCTACCAGACTCCGGATGAGAACGGCAATATCGATCAACCAGATCCGTATGCGAAAATGAAAGATATGCTGACTGGCGATAATCCTGTCGATGTCGTGGTGCTGGATTACAACATGCTGCGCCGTCTCGTGCAGGATAATCTGCTGAAGCAGCTCGACCCATTGATCAGCCAAAGCAAATTCGATTTGACTGATTATGTGCCGACTGTCATTGATGGCATTAAATCCGCTGGCGACAACAACATCTACGCCCTGACGCCAACGTTCAGCTCATCGGCTCTTTATTACAATAAAAAGCTGTTTGAAGAAGCTGGCGTAGAGCCTCCTACAGACAATATGACCTGGAAGGACATTATGGACAAAGCTCGTCTTGTGAGCAAGGGAGAGGGGGTTGACCGTAAATATGGCATGACCTTCAGCCGTTGGAACGGCGGCGATTTCAACTCTGATATTCAAACCTACAGCTCGGCGCTTCAACTGAAAATGTGGGACGATAAAGGCGAGAAAATGCTGGTCAACACGCCGCAATGGGAAAATGTATGGAATACGGTCTCTAGCTTGTACAGAGACGATGTTGTGCCGGATCAAGAGGATATTAATAAAATCAATGAAGAGCTAAACAAGGAATCCGCAGATGGCAACTACGTTTACAACCCTACACAAGGCGATTTGTTTGCGGGTGGCAAAGTAGCCATGACGATCTCAGATTACAATTATGTGAATGAGCTGAGCAATACGATGAACAATGCTTCCAAAATTAAAGACTTTGAGGCATTTGATTGGGATGTTGTGACCTATCCGACGCATGAGGAGGCACCAGGCATCGGCGGTGCCATTTACTTCAGCCAGCTGATGGGGATTAACAACAACGCTCAAAACTCCGAGGATGCTTGGAAATTCATTCAATTTACCAACAGCAAGGAATGGGCGGAAATGAAATCCCGCAGCACGTATGAGCTTGTAGCGCGCAAGGAGTACCTGAAGCCTAAAAACGGCATGAATTACAACATTAATGCCTTTACTGCCCTTAAACCTATTCCGCCGCAAAGCGTCGATACAGAGAAGCTGTACCGCGAAAAGCCGGGCATTTGGGAAGCGCAAAATGCTTCTTACGATCTGTTCCAGAAAGTTATTAAGGGCGATATAACAGCTAAGGAAGCATTAGCCGAGTGGGAAACGAAAGGTAATGCTGTACTGGAGAAGCTGAAAAAAGAGCCGGCCAAGACAGATTCATCGAAGGCAGCTGAGGGCGGCACAGATGGTGCCAGCACCATGCCTGTAGAGGTAGAAACAACAGAAGTACCAGCAGGATAAAAAAGAACGTCCCGTATAAAGCCTGAAATGGCTTTGTACGGGACGTTCTTTTTTGAAGGTATAAAAGATGGATTACTGTATTTAGCCTTTTTTGGGTATTCTAATGAGTGAGGAGGGATACCAATGAGGTGGATCTATTGGGTTCGATTATACGAGACAAAATTTCAGGCAGGCTGCCTTGTGCGAAGAATGGAAAATGATTGGTGGATCTATGGCTACGAGTGTCCGCAGGAGGTCGAGGTTTTTCGCTCCAAGCGGGGGCGTTACGGCGTGAGATTTTTGATTTAAATCAAAAGATTAAAAAAATGAAGAAAAATGCTTGACTTCACTATCTCATATATTGTATATTAATTCATGTCGCCATTTCAAATTGATGCGCTGTACGAATGGAATATATAGCCGCTTTCTATTAAATCGTCTTGCTAGACGTTTTATGAGGGCCCTTAGCTCAGTTGGTTAGAGCGGTCGGCTCATAACCGATTGGTCGGGGGTTCGAGTCCCTCAGGGCCCACCATTGTACACCTCAATCTATTATGCCGGGGTGGCGGAATTGGCAGACGCACAGGACTTAAAATCCTGCGGTAGGTGACTACCGTACCGGTTCGATCCCGGTCCTCGGCATACGGCTTTAAATCACGGTGGCTTTACGGTGTCTGTACGCATCCTGCACGAATACTGCGATGCTACATTCACGTAGACCTGTGCGCCTGCTCTTCGTAATATTCGTTTCATTAACGAATTTTGCGAAGTGGAGGCGTTTTTTATATGTCCGAAAATAGTAAGAAAGGCCGTGGTCGTCGCGTTAATCTAGCGTCGGCTGGCGGCGGTAAATCTCCGATTCAATACCCTGCGGAATCCCTCGATTTAGACGCGGCGATCACGTCATTTCTCCGTTACTGTCGCATCAGGAACCTTACGCAAGATACGCTCAATTTTTACCGCGATACTCTATTAGAATTGACGCGCCAGCTCCAAAAGCAAAACGTTGAGAGGCCAATAGATATCGTAAAAGATACGATCATGGTCGCACTAGAAACGAAGCGAAGCACGCCTATTAAACGCGGTAAGGCGGAGACGCCCGCCGATGCAACGATGGATAAACTTGTCCGAAGCTGGCGCGCCTTCTTTAATTGGATGCACTCGGAAAGCTTCGTCGAGAAAAATCCCTTCGTAGGAATCGGTAAGGCGAAGTCCGAACGCAGCATCATAGAAACGTTCTCCAACGCGCAAATGAAGTCGCTATTGAACGCGCCTAACCGTTCTACTTTCACAGGCCTCCGCGACTATACGATCATGTTGACGCTGCTAGATACGGGTATCCGCATATCGGAGCTTGAAGGTATCAGCCTTCATCACGTTAATTGGAGTGATCGTACGGTGAAGGTTTACGGAAAAGGGCGTAAAGAGCGGCTCGTTCCGATATCGCGCGCGTTAGAAAAGGCGCTTCGTAATTACAGCGAGGTTCGAGGCGTATTGGACTGCGACTCGTTATTCGTAAATGTCGATAACAATACGTTTAAAGTTCGCGGCATTCAACAAGCGATTAAACTCTACGGTCAGGATGCGCGCATTAAAGGCGTGCGGGTATCGCCGCATACGTTTAGGCACACTTTTGCGAAAATGTACATTATGAACGGCGGCGATGCGTTTAGCTTACAGAAAATACTCGGGCATACATCGCTAGATATCGTCCGAATGTACGTAAATCTGTTTGGAACGGATATATCGGAAAAGCACGATCGACACTCGCCGCTAGAGAATCTATAGAACGCGCATTGTTACCGCAATTTCCTTCGGGCGATTGCGGCTTCTTTGCGTTGATTTTCATTGTAAAATCCGACACTTCTTGCGATAATATACGTATTACCTAAAAAGGAAATCGCAGGGGGATTGCGCAATGGAGTCGAAGAACGAAGTTAAAAGAGGAGACACTACGTCGAGCTGGGCGCAACGTAGCGCTTCGGAAATAGAGTCCGTAGAAGCCAAATCTGCGATAAATTTATACGGTGTTGCAGGTATAGTCATTATTATAACAGGTGTATTAATAGCGCTATTTTCAAGCATACCGACAGGTACTACGATATTCGCGCTAGGGTTTGTAGTAATGGGAATCGGTGAGATATTGCGTTACCTTAACAAACTGAGCAAAAGAATGTAGTAACGCCAAACAGCGGTCATTCCTTACGGGGAGTGGTCGCTGTTTTTTTTTTTTGTTTAGCGGTCGGCCGATCGGATACGCGAACAGTGAGGCGTGCTGGCGTTTAAAGGCGAGAGTAAGCGTGGGATGCATTAATGCGATAAACTGAGAATAACGGAGTATTCGCGAGATCGTAGGGTTTTTTGGGAAAACGGAGACTGCGTCAAAATACCTGTAGATGCACGTTCATGCACACTAACCTACTTTAAACTACTTGAGAATGCGTCAAAATGCGCGAAAATGCGTACTGCCGTTTTTAAGCGGATTTCGCAAAATCGGCCGAATATGGCGTTTGTACAATTTTACCAACGAAAATATAATACGGAGGAGGCGGAGTACATGAGCGCAACATGCGTGAGATTGTCGGCAAGGCGTATACGGAGCTGGGCCGCGAGTTGAAGGAAGCGCAAGACGAGTTGGCGAAAAACGGCTACGGATGTTTCGAGAATTGGTATAATTCATTGGGATTTAAGAAGCGTAACGTATATCGAATCATCGAGCGGTATGAACTCGTTCGTGACAAATTGTCACAAGCGCGAACTACTCGAAGACCTACCCGTATCACTCTCGTACGAAATCGCTGCTCCTTCCGCTGAAGCAACCGTTCCCAAGCGCCAGGCGAAAGCGGCCGTACTCGCTGGCGATATTACAACGCTGAAAGAGTACCGCGAAATGGTCACGAAGTTAGAAGCCGCCGACCAACAACGCGCCGCACTCGCAGACGAGAACGAAGTCCTACGTGATACAGTCGAAAGTCTAGCCGCAGTTCCGCCACGTATCGAAGTAAAGCGTGAAGTCGTAGCTGATGCGGGAATGGCCGAACGCCTTAAACGTTATGAAGCGCGATTCGGAGATATTGACGGAGAAGTAACGGAACGTATAACGAATCATACGGAAGTTGACGGAGCTGCGGCGCACTTTGCAGATGACGTTCAAACGCTTCTGATGGAATTCGTACTTACTTTAAAACTCCCGAAAAGTCAACAATAATTGATCGGATGAATTGTTGTAGGCTCCACTAAAGTTATTATGTATAATCAATCGTAGGTAATAGCGGTAAGAAGAAAGGACGTATATTTGAAGACTAGTGAAGTGATTAATTTAATGCTTCAATTCGGAATGTTCGTTGTATTTCTGCTTACTCTAATCGTAGCAATTATTGCTTTAGCGGTTCAATCTTAAACAGGAAAAAGCCCCGTTATCTTGGCGGATGGGGGCTTCACCTAAACTATTAGCTTACAACTAAACGTCTTACCGCTTTTACCTACGATTGATTAAAGTTAACTTTGATGTGCGCTATTCACTTTATGATAATACTTTAGAACGCTTGTGTAAACAGAATGGATTGTTTTAGTTAACTTTTCTACCTGGATACGCAAGTCATTGACGGATAAGGTTAACTTTTCGCTCGCTTACTTGAGTCGCGTAAGCGGTGAGAATTTCGAATGCTGTTTACGTATATGTTCTTCGTCTGCCCGCGAATAACTTCGGGTTGTCTCAATGTCAGCATGCGCGACTATACGTTGAAGCGTCATTATGTCACCGCCGTTAAGCAGATACATCGTGCAAAAATAACTGCGAAATTGGTGCGGATGCGATAGTTTAGGATCAACGCCTGCCTTGGCGGTATGCTCGCGCAGCCTTTTACGAAAATGATCGATCTTAAGGGGAAGGCCGTTCTTTGCTATAAAAAGATAATCGGACTCATATTTTTCGCGGTTTATTTCGATAAGCTTATCGATCTCGGCCAGCGTCTCCGGTGATATAGGGACGCGGCGACTCTTACGATTCTTATTCATAGATGCCGGTAGGTATATGGAGCAGGTTTCGTGATCGATCAAGTCAGTGTTTATTCGCAGGGCCTCATTTATACGGAAGCCACCGTCCACTAGAAGCAGCATTACAGTACGATCGCGGAAGCCTGCGTGGGTTGTAATATCCGGAGCTGCGAGAAGCTTCCGCACATCATTATCCGTAAAGGTCTGCCGTTCGTCTACGTCGACGCGCGGTTTTTTGATCGTTTTAACCGGATTAACTTTAATCATGCGTTCATTCGTCCAGAAAATAAACATCGTTTTCATCGTTTGTATCCGCGAAATAACGGTGTGCGTGGAAATTTTACTTCCTTTTACGATCCTATGCGGTATACCGCTAAACTTAGTCTTATTGTGCATATAGTTGATGTACTGGCGTAGTAAAACGGAAGTTATTTCGTTAATGTACTGAATATCGGAATGTTCACACCGCAGCCATTCGCAAAAGTATGCCCAGTGGCTTCGGTAATTTCTTAGCGTCTGACCACGTAATGCCTCCGCTTGTTTAGCGTTATAAAAAACGATAAACGCGTCCTCTAAGCTATAAGCCGTAGTTTCCGAGATACCCCCGTTAGTAACCATCTAAATTACCTCGCCTATTTTAGTATTCTCCACCGGTGAAAATGCCTTATGCGCGTCTCGTACTTCGCTGCTGAACAGATTAACGTACGTCAATACCTGGTCCATCGTACTGTGACCGAGGATAGATTGCAGCGCAAATAAATTCGCTTTATTTTGAACGCTGAGTCTGGCGAACGTATGCCTCATTGTGTGGGGCGAGCAGCGGACGTTTGTTATTCCCGCTGTTTTACCGTGTGTTTGTATTTGTTCGTGGACGGCGCGCCGATCGATAGGCCTCTGATTTCCGCGCTTAACGAAAAGGGTACGATGAGGAACGTCGCCGCGCCGATGAATGTACGTAATTAACTGCTGGCGCATTTTATCCTGGAAGTAGACAAAGCGCTCGCGGGCTCCTTTGCCGTTTATCTTAATAGACATGACGCTCCAATCGATGTCATCGAGTGTAATTTCGCATAATTCACGTACACGTATGCCCGTTTCTAGGAGAAGTAAGATCATAGTGTAATCACGAACGCCGCTGAACGTATTTAGCTTTGGTTGGCGGAAAAGGGCAAAGAGCTGCTCGTTCGTAAAAGTGTTAACGACGGTTCGCTTAACCTTGACCAACGATATTTTTTTGAATGGGCTTTCCGGCAAAAGCTCTTCCTTTACGAGATAGTTAAACAAAGCGCGGGCGGCACGTAGTAGGCAGTTAATTGTTGTCGGCTTTAACTCTTCTTCTTCCATGAGGTAAAAGATAACGTTCTCCTTCAGAACACGGTACGTTATCGCGGCTGGATCGGTCGATAATTGTTGTATCTCTAAAGTATTACGTAGCTTCAGAAACTGGCGGTAATAGAATTCCAACGTATGCTTGCTTAAATTGGCGTACTTTCTATCACGTAGGAACAATCGAACAGCCTCTTCTAACGATAGCTCTCCCATTTAACCGCCTCCTCATATACTGTCCTCTCCGTATATATCGGCAAATCATCGCAATACTTTAACGCGTTACTGTGTTAACGAATTATGCGCGCATTTATAACGCAGATTTGACGCAACCTTGGCGCATATTGACGCAGCTTAAAAACAACAAAAAACCGCTCGTTTTTGTGAGCGGTTGAGGCCGAACGTATGTTAGTGACTTTCTGTTGCTTTTTCGTTTTCTTCGTTTGGAGTAAATATGATTAAATCTGACGGAAGCAGTCCGAGCTTACTACAAAGTGCGTCCAATGTTGGGAAATCAATACGAGTATTAGCATTTGCAGCGAGGGCTTTAATTGTGTTGCGGCTTATACCTGTTTTTTCTTCAATGTCTTTATGCGATAAGTGTCGTTCGCGCATTACTCTATCCAGTGTAAATTGTATCACAGTTATTCCTCCGAAATATAATTTAGTCAACTAGTTGACAAGTTAATAGACGACGTAATATACTGTCGTTAGCTAGTCATCTTGTTAACTAGTTGACAAGTTCTTATGTATACTTCTAATACGAATATTGTACCAGATAGTTTCGTCAGGCTCAATTATAATCAGGGAGGTTTCATCCGTATGTCTAAACAACCGCAAATTACGCACCGTCTTCGCTTCGTACTCCGCACCGACGGACTTATCTTCGTTTCTATTCTCGATCGTCCAGCTCCGCTATCCTTCTTGTCCCAACCTGCTTACTTCCGCCGTATCACCGGCATATCACCGCTCAAAACGATCGGCACTGTCCGCGTAACCGACGCGCAACTCCGACAACTCGGCTTTATTCCGCAGAAAGGAGGCGTCGCAATATGATTCTTGCTTATCCGAATATCAACGAAATCCCGACGCCAGTTCGACGCAGAAAAACGCGCCTTGTACTCCGTATTATTGCCGAACTCGCGGCTGAAATTGCTTTCGCTCTAATACGGAGGTACTTGCCATGACGCATAATCGTTTAAAGATTTCAGCGTACTGGCTGCGGGGAAAGCGGCGCTTAATTGACGATACCGGCCTATTCGTTATGCACGAAGGCGAGCGCCGTTATCTGAAGCTGTTCCGATGAGAACGCGTCCGGATTACTGCAATGAATGTCGTACCGCTGTCCATTTCCGTTATGTAAAACACAATGCTGATTCCGTTTACGCTCGCTGCGTTGAATGTGGCGCGCTGTACGATCTGATTAACAACGGTCGCATACTCCGCGAGTTCCGTCCATCATTTACACAAAGATTGACGTACTATTTTCACAAAGCAAACGCATACGGAACGCAAAGACACGCCTTTATGCGCGGTCATTCAACTATTCAGCCGCCAGCTTCCCGTTATAGGCGCTTGCTGGCGTATAAAGCTGCGATGAAAGAGAGGGCCGGCCTATGAAGCCCATCACCGTAATTAACGGACCGTATAGCGAAGGCGGTTCCGTCAAAATAGAGCGCGCCTATCTCGTTTCGCCTTCAATCGCAATGTACGTTTCCGACGGTAACCTCTGGCTCGATCGCGTGATCCCCGTTCCAGGCCGTTTGTTTGAAACTTACGTAAGCGATGCGGGCATTATTTTGACGGAGAAAGCAAGCGGCGAAGCTGAATCGCTTATCGCGAATATGTACACCGCGCTCCGCAGCATAGACGCGTTCGAGTTCGTAGTAACCGTTCTATTAGAAATCGGTATTGATCTCGATTGGGTACCGCTACCGCCTGACGAGGCTCCGACGACAGGAGCCGAAACCTAGCGCCGCTTAATTGGCGCGATGGTCGCGGATCGTCGTTTCTGATGATTCCGTAAATTTAACCGCCCGTCCAGGTCGTTTTACCATCCAAGTAGCGCTAACTGCTCGGATGAGGGTACGCGCTAACGTATCCGCTGCTTTAAAGTCCGTACCGGCTCTAACCGGATCGTCATGCGGGCTTCGTTTTACCGTCGCCGTAGTATGTACGGAATAGCGTCAACTATTTCGGCTACTCGGCGGCCGGTCGTATTAAAGGTGCGCGCTAACGTGCCTGTTTTACAGCGCCGCCGCTCCGTTCTTCTACGCCAATAGTCGAATGAGGCGGCGGCTAACTATTTCAAGAGGGGTTGTTACGGGGATGAGACAAATTCAGATTATTAATTACCTTGAAGAACCGTCGTTACCTAGTGGCTATGACCGTTGTGTGGACAATGGGGTTCTAATTGCATCAGATATAGCCGCTATTATTGAGCGTTACGCGCTTGTGTTTGTACGTGTCAAACCTTCAGCGGAAGGCGTCGGTATGTACGACTACTGTTCACATCTTTGCGAACTTGACGTCGTTCTCGAAACGGCGGACGAACTTTCCGACTTGCCCGCCAATTTGCCGGACCTAATCGAGTGGATGACGTCTAAACGAGATCGGCCGCTCGCTACCGCTGTATGATTCTAGAAGTGCGCCTGATTGCGACTGTAACCGTCTCGGGCGCTTCCTTTTAACATTAATACGAACGTTTGTTTGTGTGGTTTCAAAAGTTTTTAGATTATTTTCGAAACGGTGCAGCTTCGTCCAATACTATCATTTTAAATGAGGTAATGAATACCTAGCGTTCACGCTCAATCATCATCGCGAAATCACGAAGAAAGAGAAGCAGGACGCGGCGATACGTTTACGTAAAGCCGGAAAGAGTTATCGCATGATTGGCGAAATGATCGGCGTTCATGAGACGACGGTAATGCGGTGGGCGCGTACTGACGGTGAGAGCGATGAAGGTACAATTCCATTTGATGCAAATGCAACAGTTGGAAAAACCGAATCCGCAGACGGTAAGTTTCGTCCAACAACTCAACCTTCGGCCGAAACGCTAACGGACCGCGAGCAGACCGCCGTACGGTTGCGGGACGAAGGCGCAACGCTGAAGGAGATCGCGCAGGCAATCGGAGTTAGCTCGCCGCAAACCGCCAGCAATACGTTACGGCGAGCGGAGGAGAAGCGGTTAGTAGCGGAAACTGACGAAGCGGGTGACGATAACCTGATATATACTTCGCATACAGCAGGTCAGAGCGGCGCGGTTACGATCGGAGGCGGCGTTATTGATCCGAAGGTTTACGAGCTTATCGAGTATACGGCGCGGCGCTAGGAATACCGTAGGTTTAACCGACGGCAGAGTCTGAAGAACGCTATTCAAAATTCTAGGGCCTTTAGCCGCAACCTACTCACTATCCTCACGATAACCGCGCGGCTTCATCATTGCAGCGTCGCTCTCCGAATACTTCACAAGCTGTAATAAGTCCGCAATGCTATCGACTTTCAAAGCGGTACCAATTCGTGCAATATGATCGAGGTTCAAGCGATCCACGAATCCTCTACATAACTGGCTGATTGCTGCCTCGCGAATCCCTGTCATCGCTGCGAGTTGTTTTTGATTGATTCCACGAGCTTTAATGTAGGCTCCGATTCGCAGTTCCGCAACAAGAGGCTGATTCTCGTACTCCGCCGCCTCTTCTGGCGACTCTTCCTGTAACGCACGCTCGATTACTTCTTTACCTACGGCAGAAAATAGACTCTTTTTCATAATTCATTACTCCTTTTATCGTCGTTAATCGTAGTATAAGGTATTTTTCGTATTTTCGCAATTACGTATTGACGTAATTTTATGGATGCGGTATTATGAAGTTGTTTGAAATTACTTATATACGTAATTACGTAAACAAAGAACTGGCGCGAGGCTTTTCGCGTCTGAGTATACGCTAAATTACGAAGGAGCTGACGAAATGGGAGTTAAAGTATGGATGACGCCGCCCGCTGCGGAACGTTACAACGAAGGTAGTAAGGAAGCTGCGTGGACCGTCGAAACGGACTTCGCAACAGTTGAAGTCACAGTCCCCTTAACAGATGTGTATTGCTCGCTAAGGGACACGGTTCTTATTCAAAAGCAACCGAAAATTCACGTGAAATTACCGCCCTTAACTATTACGAAGCTTAACCGCGCTGCCATCCGCCGAGTCTCGCCGAATCCGTTTATCGCGCCGCCTATCGCTATGTGCGGACTGATGACGTGGACCGGGAGAATAAGGGTATCATTTAAAATGACCCCCTAGTCGAAAACCGCCCGCAGATACCCTCGACTAAACGGCCGCCTCATAATCGTTTGCACTATTTGTATACTACGCATGTTCGCGTAATTACCAGATCTGCTCACGCGCCATCATTCGCCGCCAAAAACGCGCCATGTACTTTTCACCGTAGTTTTACCGTGGTTTTAGCCGTCCTAACTACGCGAGGCTCCGTTAACACCAACGGACGCTCCGGACGCCTAAATCGACGTGAAAACACGATGAAAACGTAGGTGCGCGATTATCAGCGATGAAGCGGTGAGGAATCGGAGGGCGCGGCGGACCATTTGCGGCTCTTATCTCTTATATTTTAAGCCCACGCGTCCTTCTATGTGTATATAAGCCCCGTATCGGATGTGTTTTATATCCGGTGCGGAACGAACTTAATAGAACGTAGTGATATTAAGTGAGTTAAAGTCTTTTAAGTGCTTAAAGATTAAAGGATTTTAAAATAACACGTAACGCGCCGCTTGTCAACGCTTATTTTAACTGGAAATTATCGCGCCGATTATCACGTAAAAGTTTGCACTATTTTACGTTGTAGTAAATTCGCATGTGCAATTCGCTGTTTTCCATCGACATATATTATAACGCGGAATTTTCCGCTTTACATAATTCACTCACTACGAAGAGGAGGCGGACATGTCTACTAGCGCGCAGAAACGAGCGGCACACGTATTTTCAACGGAATTGCCAGAGATCGAGGGCGAGATACGCGGATTCTTAACCGAAATTGATGCGGCAGAGGTACGGGCTGGACGCATAGCAGTCGAAATCGGGCGTAGACTTCATTTCGTTAAGATGAACGGACTGATTCACGGTCAATGGGAACCGTGGCTGCGCTCCGTCGGCCTTGTACCGGTAACGGCGCGCAAGTATGTTCAGGTTTACGAACGGTTCGGAAATCGCTCGACGTCTATCGATTTACCGATCGGTAAAATGTTCGAGCTGTTATCGGTCCCTGCTGAAACGGACTTAGAAGCGTTCATGGCGGAATTACACGCTACCTCTTCGGGGGAAAAGTCGGTCGCAGACATGACGGTTAAGGAGCTGCGCGCGGTTATTCGCCAAGAACGCGAGGCGGCAGGACTCATAACCGCTAAACCGGCTGAGTCGTCCAGCGGCGAAGCTAACTCGTCAACATCGCGCGATCCCTTCGAGATATCCGGACTTTCTGAAGCGGAAGTGGAGACGCTAGAACGGCTCCCGCTCTGTATAGCGCGTCGAGTAGTAGCGTTAGGCTCTGGTGAGATAACCGCGATGCTATCCGTAGCAGCCGCGTTGTCATCACTGTTGTTTTCGGAGAATTATCCGGATATTTTGAGCGGCCTGCGGGCGGGGAAGTCGGCAGTCTCGATAGCGACCAGTTATAAACAACCGCACAACCGCCAGTCATTCGGAGGCATTGCCGTCGATCCGTACGAGATTTTCGACGTGTACGAAGGAGACAGTTATAGTGCGGTTCGCGGAAAGTACCGTTCATGGGTGAGGCTGTTGCATCCGGATGTGGGCGGCTCGGATTTTCTTTTTAAACTGGTAACGGAGGCTTGGCGGGGGTACCAACGCGCGGAAGCATAAACACGCGGCTGCGGTCGCTTAACATAGATAACCCGATAAAACGAAGGAGAGATGCGGAATGTTAGGATTGTTTGATTACGAAGGAGCAGCACTAAGAACTAAGATAATAGACGGACAACTTTGGTTCGTAGCTGGGGACGTTTGTGCAATACTAGCTATCCGCAATGTGTCCGACGCAGTAGCAAGTCTGAATGCTGATGAAAAGGGTATAGTTTTAACCGATACCCTTGGAGGGGCGCAGAACGTCACGGCTGTAACTGAATCTGGCGTGTACTCTCTCGCGTTCAGGAGCCGCAAACCGATGGCTCAAGCTTTCCGTAGGTGGGTAACGTCGGAAGTCGTACCTGCTATACGAAAGACCGGCCGCTACGAAGTTGCTCCGGCTCCATCGTATCAGATCGAGGACCCCATAGCGCGTGCGGAACGTTGGATAGAAGAAGAGAAGGTGCGGGTGGCGCTACAATTGGAAACCGAGCAGCAAGCGTTAATTCTAGCGGAACAGGCTCCGAAGGTTTCGTACTACGAGCAAATACTAAGCTCAACCAATGCGGTACTAGTGACACAGATTGCGAGAGATTACGGACTGAAAGCTGCGGAATTAAATAAGATACTTAAAGAGGAAGGCGTCCAGTACAAAGTAGGTAAACAGTGGGTGTTAAAGCAGGCTTATGTAGGTAGAGGGCTTACAAAGTCCCATACAGGCACTAACCGCACCACGAAGACTTCGTACATTAATACGAAATGGACGCAAAAGGGGAGGTTGTTCATACACGAGCTACTTACCAAACGGGGTATATCGCCAGACGGCGAGCCTCGGACGGTGGGAGTTAAGCGGAGAAGCCCGCGCAGAAAGCAGCAGCAACAAGTTATTGAACCCGTTATTACGCTGAGGCTAGCCCTTAATCCGTAATTAAAGCATACCGCACTCTCGCGTACATCATTGCGCTAAGCGTGCGGTATTTTAATAAGCGCATGTTGACGAATATTCTCCAATTTAGACGACAATCTTATTCGAACAAAAAGATGAAGCTTTGAATTAGTGGGATTTTTGTGCTAAATACATGATCAAGCTATAAAGGTTGTGCAATGCTTCTAAAACTGCGGCAAATATGAGCATCTTTAATAGAGGAGTATTGATGAGCTCTACGAAAGATGTGAACTCACTGTATGTAAACTGGTTCCAAGTGAAGATTGCAATTCCGGCGTATGTTGTGGCTTTCAACACGAAAAAGAAATATTCGAATTTTTTTAGTAACGACATAAAATTCACCTCTTGTAACTTATCCCTGCGTAGTAATGTTGGTTTATGGGTGGGGTATTAAGGAGGCGACGAGCTTACGGAGCCTTTCGTAGCGGCTCAGAATGTAGCAGAAGCGTGGCGCGAACGTCTCAGCTCCGTGTATACGTAGTTATTCAACCGCAATAACTTCGTTTACGAAAAACCATTCGCCATCTACTCGTACGCGTTTGTTTATAGCGTCGATGCGCTCTATTACGCCGATGACACGAGTATCTTCGTAACGATCGAACAGGATTAGCGTAATGGATATCTTATGTTCGTATGAAACCGATATTTTTTCGTAGATGGCTTCGCGCTCGTCTACGTAAAGTATCGGTTTTTCTTTTGCGGCTTGGTCGCGGTAGTGGTCGAGTATGCGTTCGCGATGTTCCGGAATTATCATACGGCTACTTTCCCACAAACCGTTATCGTTCAGCTTTTTACTCATGCGGAATCACCTCGCGCTTATTATACGCGAACACACGTTCTTTAGTCAATTCTCTTCAACGCTGAATAAGTCTTCAATCGTTACGCCGAGCGCCCGTGATATAGCGACTAAATGAGCGGACTCATGGCGCGAGTTTTTATCGAACCTCGATATAGAAGCTTGGGGAACGCCGGACATATCGGACAACATATCTTGCGTCAGGCCGCGCTTTTTTAGAAGGCTTCCAAGCTGCGGAGTTACTACGTATTTCATACAAAATCACCTCTAAATTTATTATACGATATCGTATATTTTTCGTCAAATCTATTGACATCCGATATACGATATCGTATAATAAGAGTATAAGAAGGAGGTGAGAAAATGCAAGATTGGATGAACTTTTCTATAACGGTTATGAACCTAGTGACGGCAGTAGTCGTATTAAAAACAGCGTTGCTAGCATTACCGAAAAAGAAAAAAGGTACAAAACGCCGCGCCCCACGCAAACGTTAATGTACCGAGGGAGGGGACGAAAGTCCTCTTCCTACAAATCCAATCTTACCACAATTAAGCCGTACAATACAATAACAGGAGGTTGCCGCCATGTTGCAAACTGTTACGTTCGTTCTATCGGCTGTCGCGCTAGTCATCTCTGTCATCGCATTAATCACCGTAATTAAACGCCGCAGATAACCGCAGACGCTTCCGTACATCTACACCGCGCAGCGGTAGTTAACAGTGGTCATCCGCGCGGACTTTGCCGGTCTATCTGTTAACTGCCGCTATTTAGCGTAAGTAAACGTACAATTACCGCGTATAAACCACTCTTCGCCTATCCTAACGGTCTCGTCCGTTACTTCTTCAATACGACCGCTGCCTATTAGCTCACCGTCCTGGAACGCGAGTATAGCGGTTTGATCGAGGGCGGCCGTATGAAAATGTACCGGCGCGGTTAACTCGCGGAATCCTTTATGCTTCTTCGTCATATTTCGTCACCTCTACGCAAATAATTCGCTAAATATACGGAAATTCCTGTTGTAGCTATACGAAAAAGCCCGCCAATTACGGCGGGTCTTCGTCATTTCTTACTATTGTTTACGTTCAGTTACGCCGAGATGCGCTTTTAGCCCGTCCTGAAGCACGCGCGAGAAATTAACGTTATTCTCGACTGCAATCTCATCGAGCCATTTGGGTATCGTCAGCGTCTTTTTAACGGCTTGTTCCGCCATCTTATTGCGAAATGGCGGCATCCACACGTCAATTAAGACGACTACTTGATTATTTTCCGTCTTGACGTCAAGTGTGCGCGTAGGCGCAGGGATATCGTCGTTATCGCGCTCCATACCGTAAAGGTGCAGCGACATACACTCGCGAGCCATGCGCAAGGCTTCTTCGTCTGTATCTCCGCAAGTAAGCGCGCCAGGTAGGTCCGGAAACTCTACGGAAATACCGTCATCAGCGTAATCGAATATCGCAGGGTAAACATAGCGATCTTTCACGTAATCACGTCCTTATTTTATTATCTATGTTAAAGAAGGGGCGGGCTATAAAAGCCCCGCTTGCTTCAATATACGTTTTACTAAGATCATCGGCAAGTCCTTTACTGGATGCCTTACGGTTACTTTACCGGGCTTTGTTTTGTGTTTGTATTGCCAATGGTCGCCTACGGTATGTACCCAAAACCAACCGTCTTCTTCTAATATTTTGATCATTTGCTTTGAAGACTTACCTTTTAGATTCATATTGTCCCTCCCCTCATTAATATAATAACACGTATTTAAGTACGTGTCAATAAAATTATACGTATTATAATGCGTATTTTGCTTTACTTTTACGCCTTCAGTTACCTATACGTTATAGACGGAGCTAAACGCTATCTCATTCGCGAGATGGCTTATTTTTGTGTTTCCACATTCGAAAGGGGACGTTGTGAATGGCGCAAATGACGCGCGAATTAAGCGGCTTAACGGTTAAATTGGACGTAGACGTGTCCGAGGCTATCAGCGGATTAAAGGCGCTTCAGCGCGAAGCTAAGAAGGCTACACAAGCACTAGCGGAAGTAAGAGCGGCGCAGGAAGCGGTGAACGCACGTGAGTAAATATAGTTTCGGACGAGATACCGCGTATTCTGCGAAGGTAATTCTCGGACAGCTCGGTTACGACTTCGCGGAACTTCAGGCGCTTTCTTCCGACGATAAATTCGATTTCTCCATCGCCATCATTCCGGAAGTACAACGTTGGTTCTCGGATTTACGTTCAACTATCGAATCACCTACGGTTGCGCGTTTTATCGCTCATGCGCTTGATTTTCACGAGGAGGTAAAGCCGAATGAATAACGGAATCGCGAAACACTACGACGACGAAACCGGCCGTACACTCCTAGTTGTTGACGAGGCGGAGTTCAGCGTAATGAGTCACGAACAACTTTCCGCGATTCAGGACGCGAAGAGGCGCAAGGCTGCGATTGAAGCGGCAGGAGGCGGACGCAATTACGTTGTCGCTTATCACGTTCCTGTACGCAAGCTGAACGATATCCTTAACCTCAACGAAATCGGCGCGGTCATGAAGCTGATTCCGTACATGCGGTTCGACCGCAACGGCGAACTTCGGTACGCAGCTAAACGCATGGGCATCGAAGAGATAGCGCGTGCTATCGGTAAGGCTCGCCGCTGGACGGTTACGCTCGTTAGCGGGCTTGTCACGGCTGGCGTGCTAATTACGGAGAAGGACGGCAAACGCAACGTTTATAATGTCTCAGAGGCGTACCACACGATCGGACGCGCGATTAAGGGAACGACATTCACGCGGATTTACCAAACGAAGACGCGGACGGATATCGCTAAAGTTTCGATTCAGGCGGCCGGGCTTC
Organism: Paenibacillus sp. JT22N7; assembly: GCF_059383875.1. Lineage (NCBI taxonomy): Bacteria > Bacillati > Bacillota > Bacilli > Caryophanales > Paenibacillaceae > Paenibacillus > Paenibacillus sp. JT22N7. The sequence continues at coordinate 57,244 of NZ_JBXENY010000005.1, read as the reverse complement.
TGTATAAGATGATTCCGTATATTCACTACGAATATATGTATCTCTGTTGTAATCCGAACGTAAGGCATAGCGACGAGATTCGCCACCTATCGCAGACGAGATTCGCAGAGGAAGTAGGCGTCGACGATATTACCGCGCTTCGCTGTATGCGCGAGCTTATCACGGCAGGCTTCGTAATGCGGTCGGAAGCATTTGGCGCGAAGATTATTCGCATGAATCCGGACGTTATGTACCGGAAGCGACCGCGCGACGAAAACGATGAGTACACGGAGTTTGTACGTAACGAGTTTAAGCAGGCGTTGAGCGCTGACGAGTGTAGAAACGGCGTAATCGAGGTAGACGAGTCGGAACTTCCGTATTAGACCGCTTCATATACTGCACAGCAACGGGCAAAATCGCTTCATATACTGCATAGTTGCGAAGTGGCTTAACGCTTAGAGCCACGCGGGATTGCGGCGTTTTTACGCGTTTCGTCCTCTTATTCTTAGAGATAACGCGGCATCAACGCCGCTTAAGTAATACGGAGGTTCGCGCAGGCTTTGAAGCCAACGGGAACACGGACGCGTCGTCACTACGTTCCTAGCGACATATCGGTTTGACCAAAAGCGTGCCAAACCTCATGTACTAATACATTTTGGACGCGATATCTCTTTGTCGCGGACAAGGCAAGGAGCGCAGCGACGCGGCAGGCTCTTAAGCTCCCGTAGGCTTTCTAAAGCCACCGTGAGCAAACGTTATAAGAACGGAGCTGATGCGATTGTTAACGTTAGTAAACGCAATCCTACTCGTTCACGCCGCGTTAATCATTACGATAATCATACTCGTGAGTAGGCGCTATGATGGCGTTGAGTTCAACGTAGGGCTTCCGCTTACTGCGCTGACGTGCGTATGCCCTGCGCTAGTAATATTCGTATGGTACGTAGTGTCAGACGGTAGGGTAAGGCGCAAGAAGGCACGCAGGCTAAGGCGTGAGTGGGGACGCCCAGGACGGAATAGATAACGATAATGACCGAATACAGAACGGAGGTGAAACGGTATGCTGAAACGGTATGCTGAAACGGCTTGAGACGCACCACCGGATCGCTATCGGCTATCTTTCGCAGCCTAATCGCGGTGGTAAGACGATGGAGGAGATCGCTACGGAAGCGGGAGTTAGTAGACGGGCGCTTTACGACTGGTTAAAGGATACATTATTTGAACGCGAGTTGAAGCAGGAAATAGTACGTCAGACAATGAACAGGCTTCCGGATATCATGGATAAATTAGCGGACTCTGTAATCCACGAAGGCAACGCAGCAGCGGCTAAGTTACTTCTTCAGGTTAACGGTATGTTGACGGATAAGCACGAGATTGACGCGAAGATTTCAGGATCGGTAGATATAGACGCGTTACGTAGACGTATAGCCACGTCAGTCAATCGTGATAGTGACGATGTGAAGTGAGACCTATTTAGGCGCTATTAATGAAGGAACGCGTTAAAACGGTATGCACAACGCTTCACATTAGGGCGGATTTTCCTGCACGCGCGGTTCGGAGCGCGGCCCTTCGGATTTTTTCGGAGCAGCAGCGCGGGGCCGTTCGGTTTGGCCGGAAGAGGACGCGTTTATACATTTTACCGTAAATTGGTAATTTGCATAAACGTGAATATTCCGCCAGTATTCGCGGGAAATAGGATTGTTACTGAACGTAGCAAACCGCGTAGCAGTGCGGGTTCTAGGCGACTGCATAAACGATGTATAAACGGTTAATTATGCGCGAAACAAGAACCGCGTAACCATGCGGGTTCCCAGCGGTGACTAGTGTATGAAATGCGGATTTTGTACATATGTCCGTGCATAAACGCTGCATAAAGTCCGCGCTGAACGTATGCATAAACGGATGTCGAAACGTGTCGAATATGTATAGAGCGAGATGCGGCGATCCCGTACGCGAACGTGCGTACCCCCAAGCGGCCGTGCGAGGCGGCCCGAATCGGGTGCTACTACAATCCGCGTATCAAAATTAACGTTTGGGTTTCGCCTATCTACACGCCTGATAGCGCCGTCCTACGCTTCGACGCTGTATTTACGCCTTAACGCAATTCAAACGCCGCTATCACGCTAAATCAACGCTAAAAACGAGAGGAGGGCGGCTACTATCGCATGGACAAACGGTAAATGGATCGGACGCGCAGAGAGAGACGCGGTTATTCACGAATTACACGCGCTGCGGGACGTTATTAAGGACGCCGATATAGCCGCCCTTTCTGACGACGATTTACGCGATATCGACGAGCAACTAACGGAATTAGAACGTTTAGAACGCATTAACGCAGGCGAAGACGACTTAATCGCGTTCGCCCTTGAATATTTTTCGGAAGCACGCAATCCAGGCAACGCAGGCAACTGGGACGGCTTCGATATTACAAACGTAGCAGAAGCGCCAGACTTCCATCGCGAGATTAGCGACGTCATGGACGACGTATCCAACGTCAATAAGAATGCGAAGACGGCCGTTGCCGCTCCGCGTTCTCACGCTAAATCGACGTACCTGTCGAAGGCGTTTCCACTGCGGGAGATTGTTTACCGTAAGCGTAAATACGAAATTATCATATCGGAGACGCCAGCGGTCAGCTCCGGCAACCTCGATTGGATATCGATGCAGCTAAAACATAACGAAAAGCTGCGGCGGGACTTCGGGCCTTTGTTATCGCCGAAGCAGCAGGAGAATCCGAAGGATAACAGCTCGGAGTTTATCGCGTGGGAACCGCAGCCGAACGGCATACCGAAGCTGCTTACGAAAGTTGAAGCGGCATCGACCGGCCAGGCGCTGCGGGGACGTAACTGGAACGGCGTGCGGCCGGACCTTATCGTATGTGACGACCTCGAAGACATAAAGAGTAACGCGGCCACTCCGGAATTACGCCAGAAGATGCGTGATTGGTTCGCACAAACCGTCGTACCGCTCGGAGACCCGAAGGGTAAGAAAACCGCGATGGTCTACATGGGGACTACGGTCCATCACGAATCACTTCTCGTCAACGTCCTGTATAAACGGTCAGACTTTAAAGCGCGCGTATATCGGGCAATTATCGAATGGCCGGAACGTATGGATTTATGGGAAGCGTGTAGGCTCGTTTATATCGGTCGCGACAATCCGGACCGCGCAGCGGAGGCATTAGCACTATACGAGCTGAATCGCGCGGATATGGACCGAGGCGCGGTCGTATTGTGGCCGGAAGCGCAACCGTTATGGAAGTTGATGACGTGGAAATGGGATAACGGAAGCAAGGCGTTCAACACGGAGTATATGAACAATCCGGTCGATGAAGAAAACGCCGTGTTCATCCCGGACAAGTTTACGTATTGGGACGGCGCGCCTCGCGACTTCAGTAGCGCTGAATACGACGTCTACATGGGCGTTGACTTTGCGATGGGCAAGACTCGCGGCGACTATAGCGCGCTGCTAACGGTCGCTAAGCACCGAAAGAGCGGTACGGTGTACGTTATTGATGCGTATGGGGAACGCGTCCATCCAGACGAGTTTATGCGCGTAATCGTCGAGCGTGTCACCCGATTCCAGCCGATGAAGATCGCGGCTGAAGCGCAGGCAGCGCAGGAGTTCTTCGTACACAAGCTGAAGCAGGCGCTGAGAGCTTCGGGTTACCCAGCGAATACGCGCGTTAAGGAGATACACCAACGATCACGCAAAGAGCTGCGGATTGAAGCGATGATTCCGGATATCGAATCCGGCGCTATTCAATTTTCAAAGCGGCATGCGCTATTACTTGAACAATTCGAATTATACGGTTCCGGCGCACACGATGACTTACCGGATGCATTAGAGATGGCCGTTAACGCGTCGAAATCCTCGCGCAAACAAGTACGCGAAAAGCCAGCGATATTTTATAGATAAACGGAGGTTTTTAGATGAATTTCGGACAAGCAATTGAAGCGTTAAAGAACGGTAGCAAAGTAGCTCGCGCGGGTTGGAACGGAAAAGGAATGTGGGTTGCGTTAATGCCAGCGTTATACATTGATGAGGGAATGGTTAACGGAAGAACGCGTAAGCACATCGGAGAAGATGCGCCTCTCGACAGTCAGCCATATCTCGTAATGTGGACGGCAACGCAGCAATGGCAACCGGGATGGCTTGCGTCTCAAGCGGACATTCTCGCGGAAGATTGGGAAGTCGTAACGTAGCGTTACGCTAAATAAACGCATTCATAACGAAAGGAGGACGCGAATCTGGCGTGGATTCTGACGAATAAAGGGGACCAGGACTGCCGGAAACTTGCGGATCGCCACTACTCAAGACAAACGGTAGGTTCGCGTCAATTCTGCCGTCCGGGCAAGAATTTAGTCTTGAGAAACGAAGAAGCCTCCGCTTTATGGGTAACGTGGTCGGGAATACGGGACGATGGCGTAGACGCTTGGGAATGTACTATCTTTCGGAATGAGTCAGGTTCGCTATCCTCGGAATTGATTAAAGAGGCCATTGAAGTAACTAAGCAACAATGGGGCGAGCCGCCGAGAGACGGAATAATCACATACGTAAATCAATCTAAAATCAGGAGCGTTAATCCTGGTTTTTGCTTTTTAAAGGCCGGATGGATCAAGAGCGGCATGAGTAAGAAACGGAAGCTATTGCGCTTAACTGCGCCAGCTTAGTGAAAGGAGGACGCAATCCAACTATGACACGCAAATTTTACACCGGCGCACAGTATCCGCCGACAGCCGACATCGAACGCATTTCGAAGTATTATCGCGGAAAGGCGATATTTGCCGGACGCCAAGCGGAGATATACGACCGCGCAACGGAACTGCTCAAAGGTACGCCGCACGAACCGCAGCTCAAATCGCTGTTTATCGCGGTTAACTTAATCGACGTATTGCTCACGAAGCCTGCCGACTTAATGGTTACGGAGCCGCCATCGTTTAATAGCGGTAAGGCGGGAGACAGCGCGGAACAGGCGCGATTAAACGCTATTGTCGAAGAGAACGATTTAACGCAGCTCATCCACGAATTAGTTATCGGGGCCGGCTATCGCGGTGACTCGTTCGTCAAAACGTACTATGCTTCGCGCGCAGACGTAAGCGAAACGGAAGCCTTACGCGCTGATTACGCAGATATCACGCTTCCAGCAGCGCCGAAAGAACCGATCATCGAATCCGTCGACGCGGCGATCGTATTTCCGGAGTTATCGCGAGGCAGCCGTAAGAAGTTCCGCGCAATTAATATCGCGTGGATTGAGTGGGTAGGAACGTATTCTATCCTCGGCGGGACGACAGAGCGTCCGTATCTCAACGTCGAGCGCCACGTACCGGGCTACATCGTATATGAGCGCTATGAAGCGTCGGAAGCAGGCGTTGTCAATACGTACGGTTATCCGGTCATGACGTTTAATATCGGCGAGCGGGTTTCAACGCGCCGCGAAAGCAATATCGAAGCTTCCGGCGTACCGCAGCTCCTCGTCCATCATATCCCGTATAAGACGACGGACGACGATTGGCGCGGAATCAGTGGCGTCGAGAAGGTTGAGTCCGTATTGGCAGCGATAAACGACCGGCTCGTACAGATCGACTATATCCTATGGAAACACAGCGACCCTATCGCGTATGGCCCGGACATTGACGGAGATGACGGCGTACGTTGGGGCGGCAAGTACATTCCGGTTAATAAGGACGAAGTTGCTCCGGGTTACATGGTGTGGGAAGGCCAACTCGAAGCCGCGTTTAAGGAACTCGACATCCTACTCGGTATCCTTTACCAAATGAGCGAGACGCCGCAATGGTTATTCGGTACGACGCTCTCAGCGGACAAAGGCGGCAGCGGCACGTCACACACGGACGGCGGCGCAATCAAAGCACGCTTCATGCCGATCTTGACGAAGGTGACGCGTATCAGAAACCACGTTGACCGCGCGATTCGGGACGCCTTGTGGACGGCGATGCAGCTCGAAAACGTAGCGAACGAGGGCGTAGAAGGTTACGAGCCGTACGAGGCCGTTTATCCAACGATTACCTGGCGCGATGGCATCCCGAAAGACGACAAGGCCGAAGCGGAGGTTTACTCGATCCGTACCGGCGGCCAAGCGACAATCGACGTTAAGTCCGCTATTAAGCGTTTGGACGGCGTAAACGATACGCAGGCCGAGCAGATTTTAGCGCAAATAAGCGCGGATGATGAGCGAGTCAACGGAACCGTAGAATCAACGGTGTTTAACGATGAGTAAGGACGTCGATAGGGACGTAGCGGAGATAACGAAGCTTTATACGGACGCGGTTAAGGACGTTAAAGCCGAAATGGATCGCGTAGACGTCGCGAATCTCACACGCAAATCTGGCGACGGATTATTTAAGAAGCTCGGCGGCATCTTCGGACGAACACGGACCGGAGCGGCTGATTGGGTTACGCGGACAATACCAAACGCAATTAAGTCCGGCATTGATCGGGCATTAAACGCGCTCGGTATCGGCAGCATCAACCGTACGCCGCTTAATCGCGCAAATCAAGCGGCTGGCGCAGCGTTTAAGGAAGACACTTACGCGGACTTACTCGCCATCACACAGAATATGGAACGGCGTACGAAAGCGGCCATCCGTAAGGCGGTAGCGGACGTCATGCGCGAACAAATGGCGACAGGAGTTAACGGACGGAAGACAATCAACGCTGCGACAATCGCCCGTATTCGCGCGGACCTCGGAGCTGCGGCCGATAGCGCGATCGTGGACGCAGGCGGGCGGCGGTGGAAAGTTGGAACGTACGTAGATATGGTTACGCGGACAAAGCTGATGCAAGCGCAGATTAACGGGACGATAAACGAGGCGCTAGGACGCGGAGTTATGTACGCGACGATATCGAGTCACGGCGCGAAGGATGCTTGCGCAAGGTGGGAAGGCCGTACGATCAAGCTTACGCCGGACGCTCCGGGCGATTATCCGTATATCGGCGATCTTCCAAGGCGCGAGATATTCCATTAACATACGGGTGGCTTTACGCGGCGACGCGTATCGAACAACCGCTTAAATTCAGGGAACCCGTAACGTAAAGACGACGGCAACCGTGAGCGAAACCTATCCGCGTACATCGCAATCACAAAGTAGATAGGGACGTGCAGAGACTATAATAGCGGGGTCTCTTCGGAGATCATGGGATAGTCCGAACCTACGAGAAACCGTAGAATAGTTCGCCAAACTGTAAACATGTCATAACGCCCATACGTAATCCCGAAAAATAATAAACAGCGAGGAGCGCGATCGATTGAATTACGGAGACAAGACGCAATCTGAGCGAGTATTAAGCGGGAAGAAGACGAGAATTAACGTCGAGTATTACGTCACAGAAGACGAGTTCCGCTCATTACGATCTGACGGAAGGAGTATTCGAGAGATATGCGCAGAGATAGAGTTTCCTAGCACTGGCGCGGTTCTGAATAAGTACGTGCTAGAAAAGGGCTGGGAAATTGGCGCGCGGATAACTGGCCGGAAACCTACGACAGTAGTGGACGAAGACTTCTTTAAACAATGGACGAGAGAAAGCGCTTGGGTGTACGGTTGGCTTCTTACTGACGGGTCAGTCGACGAAGCAAGAGGTCACGTACGCCTAATGCTTAAGCGTACGGATGCCGACGTACTCAGTAAAATTAAAACTGTTATGCGTTTTAGCGGTCGTGTTTATACAGGCGAACACAGAGACGGAAGGCAATACGCCTACTTGCGAATGTGCAGAAGAAATATGGTAGCGGACTTGTCGGAATTAGGAATGCCGATCGAGAATAAAACCTTCAACGCGTCGTTTCCAGCAACGTTGCCAAACGAATTATTCTGGGACTTTATGCGAGGTGTGACGGAAGGTGACGGAAATATAAAGCACGGCAAGCAATGGAATGACCTTACTGTCAGCGTGTCCAGCGCTTCTCCGGAGTTTTTGCCGTCTCTACAAGAGCGGTTACTGACATACGGCGTGTCCACAACGTTATCTGAGTATGCGCCTGGAAAGTCAGGGCGTAAAAACACGTTATACAACATAGCAACAAAATCGAACGCCGACGCACTCCGTTGGTGTTTTTTGATGTACAAAAATACGGACTCAACGAAAAGACTTGACCGGAAGTTTAGTATTTTCAGTGAGTATGTGCGCGGGTACTACGACCGAAATCGCCGTTCTACTCGCTGTATAAGTGAAATCGAAACTATCAAACAACACTTTGCCGATACAAGGCAAGCGAGTTAACGAAAGGAGACGAGCGACTAACAATGGCGAAAGCACTAAAGGCATTTAGCGGCACAACTACGAGCACCTTCAGCATGCCTAAGATAATGAACGAACTTGTAATATGTAACGATGGAGCAGCGAATCTAACGTTTACAGTAAACGGAGAGACGTTCACGCTTCGACCCGGATACACGCTCGACGAGGAGTTGGAGCCGTTTAAAGAGATTACGGTTACAGCAACGGACGCTTACTTCGGCTATGCGCGTCGCCAAGGGAATGAAACGCGATGAGTAGACGCGGACTAACACAGAAACCAGGCGGAGGCACAACGGACACGACAGCGAGAAGCTTGGCGGAGGACGCGATTAAGTACGGCAATGTTTATCCGGACATCATCCGGGAGCAAGCGAAAGTAGCGCGCGGCGGCATCATCGGGTTGAACGGTAAAGCAGCATTCGCGATTCGGTTCGACGATTCAACTTACTTCGTCAAAACGAATATGCTCGCGGAAATGAAATCGCGCGGCTTTCCGTTCTCGGTCGGCGTCATCGCGAATCCGGCCAACGCGAACAACAATACCGTCACATCAGCGGAGCTGCTACAGTGGTCGCAGCGTTACGGAATGGAAACGTGGGCGCACGGATACGACCACACGACGCCGCTTATCTCGGCGGATTTACAGCGCGAGATCGTTACGTCAAAAGAGACGTTAGAAGCGTATGGACTGCGTTGCCAAGGCTTTATTCAAGTCGGCGCGAATCCGTCCGGACTGTATAACAACCTCGATAAAAACAGCGCGCTAACGAACTTTTACTCGGAAGCTGGCCGTTTGATTTACGAGAATCACGCGCATTATTGCGGCTATATTGGCGGATCAATACGCAGGCTGCCGACCGGCAACGTACTCGGCGCGAGTCATATTACAGTATCGCCCGTTCCAGCCGGTAAGACAAGCGCACAATGGCGAACGGAGGTTATCGCGCAGCTCGATCAATGCGTTAAGTACAAGTGGGGCGCAGCGCTATTAATCCATCCGCAAATGATTGATTACGCGAACGCATCGACTGGAACAAACATGAATATGTCCGACATTACGCTAATTCTTGACGCGTTGAAGGCGTATCGAGACGCGAATACTGCCGAGATGTTGACGCTGACCGGACTGCTTTACGCGGACCCCGGAACGTCACAACGCGTAGACTTGATGGCGGGCAATAATGGAGACTTTGCGGGAGTATCGCAAGCAACGCCGGGCTTTTGGTCGGGAACAACCGTATGGACGGATAAGACGTTCAACGCTACGGGCTATTGGAACGGGCCGAGTTTTACGCAGGACAATACGTTGTCCAACAGCGGAACGAATAACCTTCAGGGACAATTGAACGTACTCTTCGGATTTCCTGGCGAAACGTTCATGCTGCGCGGAAAAGTCCGATCGACGGGCGCGACGACACAGCGCATCAAAATCCAATTAACCGGATCGTCCGGCCTATTCCTCGATATCCAATCAGGTGCAGCGTGGGGCGAGATTTACGCGCCAACAACCGGAATGGAGTTGTACATTCCGTTCACACTTCCGGTAGATACAACGTTCCTCAAAATAGCGCTTGGTCGCGGTAATGGAGCGGCAGGAACCGGTAACGGCCTTGAATGGGCCGATTTACGCATCGTAAAAATTTAACGTTACTACAATTGTCCGATACGCCCATGACGCTAAACTGCGCGGCTGTACTAAACGATAGCCGACGGGCTTTAAACGGTTGGAGGACGCATGAATAACGAAACTAAACGCGATTATCTATTACCGTTGAATCTGCAATTATTTGCGGAAGGTGACGAAGATTCTGGCGATGAGGACGAAAAGCCGAGGAAGCTCGAATTTACGCAGGAGGAACTTGACGCGTTGATTGGCCGCGAAAAAGGCCGCGTGAAAAGTAAGTACGCTGATTACGACGAGCTGAAGGCGGAACGTGACCGTTTGAAAGCCGAAGAGGACGCGCGTAAAGCTGCGGAATTGACGGAGACGGAACGGTTGCAAGCGGAAAAGGCCGAGGCTGAGCGTAAAGCAGCGGAAGCTTCCGAGCGCGGCGACAAAGCGCTGAAGGCCGCTAACGACCGTGTTATTCGCGCAGAGTTCCGATTACTTGCGAAAGAGGCAGGCGTAAGAGCTGACGCAGTAGAGGACGCGTACAGGCTTGCGGACTTGAGCGGTGCGTCCGTAGATGATGACGGAAACGTGACCGGCGTTGACGACGTTGTAACTGCGTTGCTGGCCGATAAGCCGTATCTAGCTGCCGAAACGAAGAAGGAGCCGCGTGCGATCGGCGGTGGTTCAGGTGCTGGAGAAGAGAAGGCGGAAAAGACGAAGGAACAACTTATCGCGGAAGCTGGCGAGAAAGCGCGCAGGACCGGTCGAATTGAAGACCGCATGGCTTACGCCGCGCTTAAAGACACGCTAAATAAATAATCCAGAGGCCGAGTAGTTGGGCCTTTTTGTTTTGTCTCTTTACCCAAAAACCAATATAAAGGGGAAATTTAAAAATGGCTAAGGTATATAACGCAAATCTAGTAGGAAAGCGTGAGTCCGTAGTAGACGAAATCCTACTGCTTAATCCGCATCAGACTCCGCTCCTAAACGCGCTAGGTTTCGCTGAAGCAGCAACCGCAGTTGAACACGTTTGGTATGAGGATGAGATGTACGGAGATGAAACGGTAACGACTGCATCCGCCCTTGTCGGCGCAACGAGTATTGCCGTCGTATCTGTGGAGCCTTTCCGCGTAGGCCACGTTATTAAGATCGGCGAGGAGTTGCTTTACGTTTCCACCACTGATGTCGGAGCAAAAACGCTGACTGTTACGCGTGGTTATGCATCGACCACGGCTTCTGCTATCGCTTCTGGCGCGAAAGTCGAAGTATTGTTCGTAGAAGGCGCAGAAGGTGCCGACGCCCGTTCTGCACGGTTCAAACCGCGCGTCCGCAAGTCGAACATTACGCAGATTTTTGATGACTCAATTGACATTTCCGGTACAGCGCAGGCCGTTGCTCAATACGGCATCGATAACCTGTACGAACACGAGAAGCAGAAGAAACAACTTGAGCTTGCGCTACAACTCGAAAAGGCGCTGATTAACGGCGTGCAGTACGAGTCCGGTCAAATCCGCCAAATGAAGGGCATCCGCCAGTACATCACGACTAACGTTACTAACGTCGCTGGCGCCCTCACGATTAGCGCGATTAGCAATCTTGCGCAAGGTATTTATGAATCCGGCGGTTTTGCAAGTGGCGGTAACTATAAAATCATGGTTCCCGCTAAACAGAAGGTTGTACTTTCCGCTTCTGATTCGAACAAAATCCATATCACACAAGATGAGAATGTTCGCGGAGTAAAGGTGGATCATCTTGTTACGGACTTCGGGCAATTCGAAATCGTTCTCAACCAAAACCTGTCTTCGGACGAGCTTCTATTGGTTGACGCAAATCGAATGGCGATTCGACCTCTGAAGACACGCGAGTTTGGACATACGTTCATGGGCGCTAAGGGCGATTACATGAATGGTCAAATTGTCGGTGAGTACACGCTTGAGTTCCAGCAAGAGAAAGCACACGGCCGCCTGAAAGGCTTGGCGTAATATGCCGAAATACGAATCGCCGCGCTATCCAGAATTAGGCTTCTACGTAGACGGAAGCTTCCGCAGATTTCGCGGAGGCTTCTTTGTTACGGAAAGCGAGGCGGAAATCGCGGTACTAGACGAGTTGGTGGACGTTGTTCGCGTTGACGAACCGGAGGAAGCAGCGGAGGTAACTAAGCCCGTTAAGGCGCCTGCCTCGCGTAAATCCTCCGTAAAATAACAAACGGAGGAGGGCGTAATGTGGCGGTAAATGTAACGGAAGCAGACGAGTATATTGGCGCAAGTTGTATCGTAATTGAGGATTGGACGGACGCGGACGAAGCGAGTAAAGGACGCATACTAAACGTCGCTGGACGGACGCTGGCCCGGAAATACCCGAAGTATACGATACCTGACGCGGCTACCTACGAGTTTGCCAACGTACTCGCGACGGCTTACAACGACACAAATAAACTGGCACGCCAGGGCATCGAAGACTTTGCGCTCAATCTAACGGTAACGGTCGGATTCAAGGCGGATTTAGTCGTTGGGCCTGACGCCGATCCTGCGGCACTTATTCCGCAAGTTGCGCTCGATCTTATAGGCGCTGAAAACGGCGTTGTCATCTCGAAGCGCGGCGTTAAGTGGACGGTGATGTAATGGCGATATTACCGCTGAAGCAGACGGTTACAGTTACGAAAGCAGGCGTATCCGACGGTTGGGGACGTACATCGGCCGCCGAAGTTGTTACGTTAAAGGCTCGCGTAGAAGAGGTTACGAAAGTAGTTACGAATCAAGCCGGAGAGGAGGCGGTCGCCGATATGCGAATACTGCTCGATAAATTAGCGGCCATTGCGTACGACGACGTAATAACGTATGTAAACGAATTAGGCGTAACGATCGAACGCAGACCGATTAAGATACGGCCTATTCGTATGTTTAGCGGCCGCGCTATCTTGACGGAGGTGTACGTATAATGAGCGCGAGTAACAGGATAACGGTTAACATCGACGGCCGCCGTAATATTGCGCAGCGGATTCTCGGCGCGTTCTTCCGAAGCTGGGATCGTAGGCTCGATGATGCGCTAGATGAAGGCGCAGTCGTTGCGGCTCATGACGTCATGGATACGTGGAAGCGTAAGGCAGTCGACGTGGCTCCGCTCGATAAGGGGCATTTGCGGCGCAGCATTAAAGTCGACACGGAAAAGGACGGAGATAACGTTACCGGTACGATATCAGCGAGCGTCATCGAAATGCACGGCGCACGGAAACGTGACTATGCCGCGTACTTGCACGATGAGTATCCGGTTAAGCACGGCGACAGATTCCGCCATCCGACAACGCCCGGCACGATTCCGCGATTTATCGACGAGCCTCTGGAACGTTACGGCGCTGATTGGGCGGCCCAAATGGAAGACGATATAAAAGCGGAGCTGCGGCGAAGGGGGTTCCGAATTGGGCGTCGTTAATGATCTCGAATCGATTGAAGCTTTCGTCAAGGCCACGTTTCCAGACGTTGATACGGAGAAGCAAATCGTACCGCGTGAACCTTATAACGGCCTATTCGTCATCCGTTTGATAAACGACGGACGAACGACGGAGACGTTCCAACACTACCGCGCCGATCGCGATTACCAAATCGTATATTTTGGCGCACAAGTAGCGGATGTCCTGGCGAAGATGGATGCGTTAAGCAGCGCGATATATGACCGGAATTTAATACCGATTAACGCCTCATCGCGATACCTACGCGTCGGGGCGTTTTCTTTTGCGCAACCGTTCGAGACGGACGGCGATCTATTCGCGTCAATCGGCGTTTTGCGCGCGCAAGTACGTGAAAGGCGGACGCAAGTTAACGCGCCATTGATTGCGGAAGTTCGAACGGAAATTACTACGAAAATATAAGGGGGCTTTACATTGGCGGGAGGCACATGGATTCCTACGTCTCTACCTACGCGACCAGGCGTGTATATCAACTTTGTACAGGCGGCAGCAGCGGCAATTACTGGCGGCGAGCGCGGCATCGTTGCATTAGCGCTAAGCACATACGCGGGTACAGCGGTAGAGGAACGATATTACGAAGTAGAAACGGTAGCGGACGCAGAGGCACTATTCGGCGTTGCCAATATCGGCCCGATTACGCTCGCGTTTCAAGGCGGCGCGGCATCCGTGCTTGTTTATACGTTGCCAGAGGACGCAGTAACAGCGGATTATACGGCGATGCGCGCGGGCTTTGATACGCAATTCTTCAACGTCTTCGTTGCGTTCGAATACGACGTTACGGAGCAGGCAGCGCTTAAGACGTGGACAGTCGCTAATCGCGCGGACGGTAAACAGTACATGCTAGTCATCGGAGGCGACGCGACGTCTGACGCTGATCCGGCGCTCGGAAACGCGCGTTCAGCGTTGAACGAAGACGACTACATCGTCAACGTGATTAACGGCGCGGTCATCGGCGACGTATCGTACAACTCGTCCGAATACGCACCATTTGTTGCGGGCCTTATCGCAGGCACAGCGATTAACGCGTCGATTACTTACGCAGCTACGACGGCCAATGACGTGACAAAGCGCCTTTCCAACGCGCAAACAAACGCAGCTCTTGCGGCGGGCAGCCTCGTTTTAACCAACGATGGCAAGCGCGTAAAGATCGAGCAAGGCATTACGACTTCCGGCGCTAAGATTCGGAGTATCCGCGCGAGACAGGCGGTTATTGACGACATTTCAACGACTGCGAACGAATCGTACATCGGTAAGCTGCCGAATGACGACGACGGTCGGGCTGCGCTTATTGCGTCGGTTACGAAATACCTCGAAACGCTCGCGGATAACGGCGTCATGTCCGGCCCTGCGGTCGCGCTTGACCCGAACAATCCGTCGACTGGCGATAAAGTGTTCCTCGCGATTTCGTACGTTGAGATTGATTCGATGGAACGCATCTTCATGACCATTAACGTATAAGGAGGCGAAGAAAAATGACGATGGACCCAACGAAAGTAATAAGCGGCCGATTCGGCAAGCTATTTGATGCGGACGGTACTTGGTTAACGAACGTCACTACCGTTAACGCGACGATTAACTTCGACAAGGAAGATATTAAGATTGCGGGGACGAGATGGATCGGTAAAAAGGTAACGGGCGTAAGCGGTAGCGGCGATTTCAGCGGCTATCTCGTTACAAGCGAGTTGATCGAAAAAATCGGCCAAGGTACGGACGACACGAAGTCGGCGCTTGTAACCGAACTCATCTATTCCGTAACCGATCCGGATAACGGCGGCACGTATCGCGTACGTCTTAAAGGCGTAACGTTCGATAGTATTCCGCTGATTACGTCTGATGTCGGTTCGATGGTAGAGAACGAGTTTCCGTTCACATTTACGGGCCACCAAATCATGACGCCGTTACGCAATAGTTAACACGCGGTAACTAACGACAAATACACGCAATATCGACGGAGTAGGCTCGCAATCAAACGCGGCTGCTCCGTTTTATTTTGACTAAAAACAAACGGAGGAATCACGAATGAAAACGAAATCCAACGCACTTCAGGCGCTATTGGGCGCTAATAAATACGTTACACGCGACGTCCCAATGGCACGGTTAGGCGTTAATTTTACGGTTAAAGCGGTTGATCGCGACGTCATCGAGAAGGCGCGCCAAGAGTCGACGTTCGGTAACGGTAAAGGCGGCAAGGAACTGAACGCGGATATGTTTGCGGCAGCTCTCATCGTTAAAACGTGCGTGGAGCCGGACTTTTCTGACGCGGCCCTCATCGAGCATTACGGCGCGGAAGATGCGACAGACTGTGTCGAAAAAGCGTTGCTTGACGGAGAGATTAAACGTTTGTTTCAAGCGTCCTTAGAGGTTAACGGTTATGGCGAAGAGGAAATTGATTTCCCAAACTAATTAAGAGCGACGGCGAGGCGTGGCTGTTACACGTCATATTCCAGCGGCATCATATTCCGCCTCACGTCGTGTATCAGCTTGGGGAACGCGAAAAACGCTTTATGTACGAGTCTATGCGCTACCAAATCGAAGAAGAAGCGCGGGAACGACGTAAAGCAGAGAGGAGATAGCGAATGGCTTTTAACTTAACGGCATATATGCGTATTGTCGACCAGGCAACGCGTCCTTTGCGCACAGTCAGTAGGGCAATCGTAGGAACGGCGGGCAAATTGTCTGGACTTACCGCAGGCGTAGGCGCGTTGGCGGCGGCTTACACGGGAGCTAGCGCTGCGGCAAAATTATTCCATAGTACGATTGGCGCGGCAGCAGAGGCGGAGATGAGTACGAGTACCATAACGGCACTGTTCAAAGGCGACGAGAAGAAAGCGAAGGAATACTACGACTTTATTAATCAGAAATCGGCCGAGTCCGTACTAAGTGATACGGACTTCTTAAACGCGTCGAAATCTTTCATCATAATGAGTAAAGATATGGACGACTTACGGGAGCTGACAAACATAGCGGAACGCCTAGCAATTCTGGACCCTATGCAAGGTCTAGAAGGTGCCGCCGTTGCGCTGCGTGAGTTAAACAGCGGAGACATTACTAGTTTGGCCGAAAGATTCGAGATGCCCCGCAGCGTCCTTAAAGAAATAAAAAACCTCCCGTTAGCTAAACAATTAGCGGCGCTGGACAAGGAACTGACGAAATACGGCATTACCCAGGACCTCATCACAGCACAAGGACAAACTGCGCTAGGGCTTTACCGAAAGTCGGTCGATAAGACGAGAATGGCTTTCCGTGACATGGGCTTTGGTGCGCTTGAGAAGTTGAAACCGATATTACGCGACGTAAATAAGTGGCTCGATGTCAATTCTGTGGCTATTTCGAAATTCGGCGGTAACGCACTTACGGGACTAGTCAGCAACTTAGTAAAGGCGATTGACAAAGGGAAGAAGTATATCGCGGATAACTTTACAAACAATTCTAAGTTTATGAAGATTCCCACGTTTGAAGGCAAGGTAGAGTTTGTTTTTGATACCGTAAAGACTTCCTTCGATAAATGGTGGGAAGGATCGGGAGAAGCGGCCTTTAAAGGTTATTCGGAAAAGATAGTCGGAACGCTACTAGGATCAGCAGAAGGGTACTACCCGCAAATTACGAGTATGGGACTGACAGTCGGAAAGGGAATAGCGGAAGGTGCAGCTTCTGGATTCGTAGAAGGCATAAAGAACGATCCTGTCTTAGCGTTAGTGTTGGGAGCAGTTGCGGGACTGCACGCAGGCGGGTACGTAGGACTTGTCGTAGGTATCTCTATCGCGGCTGCTCCGTGGGTTATACAGCTTCTGGACTATATAAGCTCGCAAAGCCCCGCAGCAAAGGGGGCGGCCAGGGCGGAGAATATCTCATCTCTGTATGAAGCGATGGAAAATAAACCTAAAGATACCCCCCTTTATGGTAATACGTCACTATCAGCGGCTGAGCCGAAGACTTCCTTTTACGATAAGTTGAAGGACGCGGGTTCGGATTTCCTAGACAACCCACTATGGCTGAATAGCTTGAGTAAGAAGATTGACGAAGCTGTTTCGGGTAGCGGTAAGGATACTCCCGCCAGTCAGGTAAGTTACGCACCTTCTGTACCGCCACAACCGACACCAGTTACGAACAATACGACCGTCACCGTCAACATGGGCGGAGCCACTATCCGCGAAGAGGCGGACATCGGTAAAATCGCGCGTAGTTTGTATACGATGATTTCTGACGCTAACAACGCGAACGCGAAACCAGGCGGAAAACGGTTAGGGGGGGCGAGCGAATACTAATGGCGAAGAATCCGATACAGTTTCATCTCAGCTTCAACAACGGAGCCGAACGTCTTCAGCTTCCGGTCAATCCCGAATCAATTTCCGTTTCTACTTCGCACGGTTACACGGACTTGGACGCGGCTCAATTCGGCGAGTATACCGTTATCGGCCAGCGCCGCCAAACGGAGTTTCGGTTCAGTTCGTTCTTTCCGCGCGACTACAACGCGACTTACTGCGCGTACTCACCGCTGCCGAAGCCGTGGAATTGCGTCCATAAAATACAGCGCTGGATGCGGTCAGGCGAGCCGTTGCGGTTAACGGTAACGGGAACGCCGATCAATCTTGCGGTAACCGTCCGCGATTTCACGTACGAGCCGGAGCGCGGCGGTAATCCTGGCGATATCTACTTCGATCTATCCCTGCGCGAGTACCGATTCGTAAGTTATCGTAAGCTCGGTTATGCTGCGGATAAAACGACGGTTACGACGGCTTCAGCGGGCCGAGCGGACACGGGCGAGAAGGTATCGAATTATACCGTATCGCGCGGAGACTCTCTGTTTAAGATCGCGGCCAAGTCGGAAGTGTACGGAAACGGCGATAAATGGCGGCAGATTTACGACGCGAACAAAAAGCTAATCGGAGCGAATCCGAATTTGATAACGCTCGGTCAAAAGCTGGTGATTCCGCGATGAATGTACCGCAGGACTTACGCGTCCTCTATAACGGAGGCAACGGAGACATTTATATAGAAGAGATAACGCAATCGGTCGAATGGTCGGGCGACGTCAAGCAGGCGTATCGTACGCTTCAAGTGACGTTAACCAACACGCTCGACGGCGTTAAGCCTATCGCGGAATTTCAGCTCGGCAAAGACCTCCGATTATTTTCGGATGGCGTCGAACTGTTTCGCGGATTCATATTCCGCCGCAGCACGGATCAATCCGGATCGATGACGCTCGTTGCGTACGACGAGAACGTATACCTCACGAAGAACGAGGATACGAAAAAGTTTACGAAGATGACCGCGAGCCAGATTATCCGGAAGCTTTGCGTTGAGTTCGGTATCAGCGTCGGCACAATTGCAGAAACACCGTATGTCATCCCGAAGCTCATCTTGCGAGACATGACGTTATGGGACATGATGACGACGGCTTTAACGGTTACGCGTAAGCACGGAGGCGGCCGTTATTTTATCTACGCTGCGGAAGGCGCGCTTCATCTCGCGAAACGGACGGATAGGAAGGCCGCGTTCATCATCGAGTCGGCGACGAATCTACTCGAAGCGTCCTACTCGCAGTCAATCGAGGACATGCGCAATCAGGTTCGCATTGTCGGCGGGGATGAGAAGAAAAAGCCGGTTATAGCGGTCGCATCCGATCAAGCATCGATTGAAGGATACGGACTTATGCAGCATTTCGAGACGGGCGATTCTGACGCAACGCAGGCGGAAATAACGAAGCTGGCAGCGGACAGGCTCGCGGAATTAAACGTAATCGACGACGAAGCGATCGTCACGGCGGAAGGCTACGATGACACTTACGCAGGCGTATCCGTTTACGTACACGATGCGATGACGCAAATTATCGGCAGCTATTACGTGAGCAGCGATGTCCATACGTGGGCAGCCGGTATGCATAAGATGGTGCTTACGTTATCCGCGACGGACGATCTGCCGACGCTTGAATACACGCCGCCACCTGAAGCGGACTCGAAGACTAAAACGAAGGAGGACGCGGAATGAAACCGGAGGGAAGCGTAGCGCAGAAGCTACATGACGTTATCCGACAAATTGGCGCGAATAAGGACACGCAGCTCGAAATCGGTACGGTAACGGCCGCGTCGCCGGAGTTTACCGTACAGATCGACGGCACGAAGCTCGAACTTGATGCGGACGATTGCGTCGTAGCCGAGCGCCTTACAGAAAGCGGCCTTGCCGTCGATGACCGCGTTATTCTCGCGGAACTATCGGACGGCCAAACATATGTAATCCTCGACCGATTGGGGGCGTTCTAATGGCGCTTAAGCCATCAAATCCAACGAGTGGCCGCGTAATCACGGCGGACGTCACGCCGGAGCCGAGCCGGACTTACGATATATTCGAGCAACAATTGACCGCGATCATTGACGGCGAATCGGCACTCCGCCAGTTTATCCGGAAGGCGCTCGTTACAGCGCGTGACCAGCATCTCATATACGACACAGATTACGGTAACGAAATCACGTCATTAATCGGACAAAACGTTAACAACGAGCTATTTGACGCGGAGATAACGCGTATCATCCGCGAAGCACTTATATACGATGACCGCATATTAAGCGTCGATGACTTCGTTATTACACGGAGCGCCGACGCTTGTTTTATTACGTTCGCTGTCGAGGCAGTTAATGGTGACATTATTACGGAAGGAGTGACGCTTTAATGTACGAGGATCAAACGAAGGCTGCGATACTTCAACGCATGCTTGACGCGAGTCCGGCGGAAATCGATAAGCGGCAAGGTTCGGCGACTTACGATTTACTATCGCCCGCAGCTATCGAAATGGCGCTTGCCTACATCGAAATGGACAACGTACTCAATTTCGGCTTTGTCGATACAACGTACGGAATTTACCTCGATTTACGTGCGGCCGAGTACGGATTAACGCGTAAGCTGTCGGCTAAGGCTGCGGGTTCTTTGTATTTCAGCGGTGCGTCTGGCGTAACGGTTCCGGTCGGGACTCGCGTACAGACATCGGCAGCGGGCGAAGAGCCGGTTTATTTTACGACGACTGCGTCCGGTACGCTTACGGGACGGCCTGCGCGAGTCACAGTACCGGCGGAAGCCGACGAAGCAAGTGCGTCCGGAAACGTAGCGGCTGGCGCCATTAATACCGTCTTAGGCGGCTTGTCCGGCGTTGTGACCGTAACAAATCTCGCAGCATTCACGGGCGGATCGGTCGGAGAAACGGAAGAGGAGTTTCGGACGCGTATCCTCGAACGGGCGGCCAAGCCTGCAACAAGCGGCAACGCGAATCAGTACCGGCAATGGGCGCTTGAGGTTAACGGAGTTTCGGACGCGCAAGTTATTCCGGTGTGGTCCGGCCCTGGTACGGTTAAGGTCGTATTGCTCGCGGCAGATAAGACAGCGCCGGACAGCGGTACGGTAACGGCAGCGGCGGCATATATCGAAAGCTTGCGTCCGATCGGCGCAACGGTGACGGTGGCGGCAGCGGCAGAGATTCCGATTAACGTTTCCGTCTCCGTAACACTCGCGCCGGGAGCTACGATTGAAGCCGTCGAAGCGCAAATAACCGAAGGCGTAACGGCGTATCTCGCGTCGATTGCGTTTAAAGATAACCTCGTCCGTTACACGCGGATTGCTGCGGTAATACTCGACATTCCGCCGGTCGTGGATTACGAGGACTTAACGGTTAACGGCGGCGTATCAAACGTACTAATCAACGCAGGCCAAGTCGCTATACCTGGAACGGTGGCGGTTACGGAATGAGGACGCTAACGGAGATTCAACGCGATATGCACGATTACTTGCCGCGTTACTACGAAGACATTCCGACCGCTACGAATATCATCGACTGCGAGGCCGCTGAAGCTGCGCAGATTAATGCGGACATATACGACGTGCTTGCGCAGATGTTTGTTGATACGGCGACTTGGGCTTTGCCGCGATGGGAACGTAACTTCGCGCTAGACACGGACGTTACGAAACCGATCGACCAGCGGCGCGCTGTCATTAAATCGCGTATTCGCGGAGTCGGAACGGTAACGGCGGCCTTAATCGAATCCATCGCGGAGGCTTACGCAAACGGCGATGTTGAGGTCGTGGAGGATAACACGCATTATACGGTGAAGCTGACGTTCATCTCTGCGTTAGGACAGCCGCCTAATTTCGCGGATTTGGAAGCTGCGGTGCGGGACGCTATGCCGGCGCACTTGGCCGTCGAGTACGTGTTTTTGTATACGACGTTTGGGCAGCTCGAAGGTTACGGCGTTACGTTCGGCGATATTCAGACGGCTGGACTTACATTCGCGCAATTAGAAATATGGGAGGGACCGTAATATGCAGACGCTGCCAAACGGTATTAAGAAGGTAGAGGCGTCAGATAACGCGACGATCGTTAACTTCAACGCTAACGCGGATTTATTGGACGCGAAGATAGCGGAATTAAGCGCATTAGGGACGGAAGTAGATGGAATAGGCGCGGACTTAGCTACGCATAAAGGATCGGGCGGAACGGCTCACGCGCTGGCGACGTCTGGCTCCGCTGGGTTTCAAAGCGCGGCGGATAAAATGAAGCTCGACACGGTCGCAACTGGCGCGAATAACTACACGCATCCGTCAACGCACCCGCCATCTATCATCACGCAGGACGCGAGTAATCGGTTCGTTACAGACGCGGAAAAGTCGGCGTGGAACGGTAAGGCGTCGACGGCGGTTGCTTCAGCGGTTGCTAACGGACTTATGAGCGCGGCGGATAAAACGAAGCTGGACGGAGTAATGGCGGGAATTGGCTACGTAACAGGCACGTACACAGGCGACACCGCAGCAGCGAGAGACATCGCGTTGCCTTTTACACCGAGCGCGGTACTACTTACGACAACCTCGGGCTTTTACCAAATCGGATATAACGGGTTTATGGTCGGTGGCTTGCCTGTTTCCAACGGACCGGCGACGATACTGTCCGCTATATCAAATGGGTTTCGTGTTTATTACAACGGTGGCGGCGGCAGTACGTATAACAACGCTATGACCAACGCCAGTTTAGTAGTTTATAACTACATCGCATTCAGATAAGGAGGAGTACCCAAATGATCGTACACGCAAACGGAAGCTATGAATTAGGCGACTGGCTTACGGCCGATACGTACCCAAACGCATACTTTGTCGCGGATGGTACGGAACTTGCCGCGAAGGTGCAGGCGCTGTACCCGTATTACACGCTCGTTATCGCGGACGGAGCGCTAGTAGACGCCACGGAACGTCTCAAGACAGCGGAAGAAGAGGCCGCGCTATTACCGCAGAAGTCGCCGGAAGAGCTGCGAATCGAAGCGCTCGAAGCAGATAACGTCGCGCTAATGACGGCACTCACGGACGTATACGAGCAGCTTATCGCGTTACAAACAAACGAAGGAGGCGTCGCTTAATGGCGTATGTATATTGCCGACTAATTAAGCTAGGCTTACGTAAATTGGAGGACGTACCGCAGCGGGATCGTGCCGCTGTCGAGACGTTGATTAACGCAGAGGAGGCGTCCGAATGAACGGACAGATCATATTAAACGGAGGCGCTGGCGTTGCTGGCGCTTTTATTGCGTTCGCGTTCGGAGGCTGGACGGAGGCGTTGACGTTCCTGCTAATCGCAATGGGAACGGATATTATTACGGGCATTGCCGCTTCCTTTAAAGAGGGGCGCGGACTTAATAGCGCGGTCGGTTCGGTAGGCGGTGCGAAAAAGGGACTCATGCTGCTCGTCATCATCCTGGCGCACCGCATCGACGTACTGCTCGGACTTGATAACGTAGCGATTACGGCGGCAACGTACTTTTATATCGCGAATGAGTTAATCTCAATAACGGAGAATTACGGACGGCTCGGACTTCCGCTACCGGATAAGTTTCGCGAGATGATTGACGTGCTGAAACGTAAGGGAGGCGTTAAGTAATGGCGGCGTTGAGTTTAGCGGAAGTAAAGGCGAAGTCGGCAGCGCGATTAAACGGACTCTTACCCGTTGTCAAGGCTGCGGCTGAAGCGCTAATCGAACGCGCCTATAAACGCGGCGTACCGATCGTTATTACGCAAGGGCTGCGGACGTACGCGGAGCAAGACGGACTCTACGCGCAGGGACGTACGAAAGCGGGCGCGATTGTCACGAATGCGCGCGCAGGATACTCGTACCACAATTTCGGCGTAGCGATAGATTTCGCGCTGCTTTCGGAGGACGGCCGCTCCGTTTATTGGGATACGAAGAGGGACGCGGATAAGGACGGCGTAGCGGATTGGGCGGAAGCCGTAACGAAAGCAAAGGCGCTAGGATTCGCATGGGGCGGCGATTGGACTTCGTTCAAAGACTACCCGCATTTCGAGATGACGTTCGGCTTGTCTACGGCTCAATATCGCGCAGGCTTACGGCCGACAGCGGCGCAGACGAGTGCGGCACTGGCGAAGATTAACGCGATTACGAAGGAGGAACCGGAATTGAAAGTCGAAGATGCAAACGCGATTATCACGTTTTTAAAGGCGGAGTGGGCGGCGGCTAGCGCGAAGAAAGACGAGCCGCGCAAGAAAGAAGCGAATAGGCTGGCGAATGTGTTGCGCGAGGCTAGCGGACAGAAGACGCAGTAAGTACGGAAAATCACTAATGACATAGTTTAATGTTTACTGAAAACGGGTAAAGTGTTTCTAACTAACTACTAATGATTGGGGTTGAGAATATGGATTTTAGTCAAGCGTTGGGATTATTGAAAAGTAGTAAGAGGGTAGCTCGAGAGGGCTGGAACGGACAGGGTATGTGGGTTGTCATGGTTAGCGCTAAAAATTATGGCTTAGGAAGCGATGTTCCGTTTGATTGGGGAGATGAATCTAATCACTTAGAACCATGGATTGGCATGAAAACCAGTGATAATGGGTTTGTGCCGTGGTTAGCTTCTCAAACCGACTTACTTGCAAGTGATTGGGTAGAAATTTGAGTGATAGTGGGGCTGTCATTTAGATAGCCCCACTAATTCATACATTAATAATTACCACAACAATTGCTGCTAACAATAAATAAAATACCCAAACTGAAAATGAGAACATACTTGCGAGGAACGGTTTGAAAAATCCACTTTCTGGTGTAATCGAAAAAAGATCCTCAATTACTAATGTGTCTGTGTGTAATTTTTTTATAAAGGTATTGTGGGATTTTCTGAAGCGTCGTTCGAGTGACAGATAGTAAGCGTCTAAAATGAAAAATAAGAATATGGGAATTAGAGTTATTAATCCATTCTGTAACGGGTTTTCATCAGCAACTAGAACAACTAATAAAGCAGAAACAAGTGTAAGACACCAAGTCTTACATGATGAGCTGTTTGTTGACATTCTTGTAATAATTCCTTGAAGCATATTTAGATGCGACTCGGCAGCCGGAGGTACGTCGCGTAATACCAACCTGTTATTAGTACTCATTTCTGATTTTTATTGCCTCTTCGACCCAATCTGATAAGTTTTGACTGATATGACTATACACATTGTTGCTCAGTTTATACGGTGTATCATACGCTTTTACGATCTTAGACATCAATTTCTTCTCTGTACCAACAGTAAATGCTTCAAAAGGGTTACTACCTTTTTCACACTGCTCGCCGTCTTTGTTTTTGAGACCGTGTATATAAATGCCTAAAACACCCTTACCTTCGTTCCATGACTTTTCTATTTCATACTTAATCCATTTACGACTAGCGGTTTTTTCTCCGATTAATACAATAGTACATGATCGGCCCTTTATTTGTGAGTCAATCCAATCTTGTATTGATTTATCCCCTTTCTTTTTTACTTCTTCCCAGTCATTGTCTGAAACGACTGTATTTCCTTCGACGACTCCCATGTTTCTGACTTGCGAAGCTCTCCAGCTATCAGGAACAAAGTGGAAACTATAAAAAGCTTTTCTTGCCATAGTATTTTCCCCTCACTAATTTATCTCCATCGGATGAAGTAGTTTCTGCGACATTATGTGTGACTATTCTACTACAATTGTCGTGATTTGGCGATATGTGGAAGTAGATTCATTTCGCGTACAACGGCATATAATAGTAGAAACACGAAACGTCATTTACGTTAATTACCGGTCAGCGGCCAGTAGCTAACGTAAGTGCCGTTTTTCTGCGTTAAAGGCGGCCGCAGATGACAAGCGTAGTCCGTACGTGTTATACTTCGTCTCATTAACGTTAACGCGTAGGCACACGACAAAAGCGCGCTCGCATATCCGGGTGCTTTCCGATTGTCTGTCCGTATCCTGTGCGTAGTGACGAATATTACGAAGAGCAAAACGCTGGGAAGCCGCAGTATGTATACGAAAATTGCGAATTGGCAGACGCACAGGACTTAAAATCCTGCGGTAGGTGACTACCGTACCGGTTCGATCCCGGTCCTCGGCATACAGAAAACACCTTGAGAAATCAAGGTGTTTTTCTTTTGTATACTTGTACAAAATTAGAGTGCTGTGTATTTTAAACTAAGTACACAGGATTAATTAAAATTTGAAAAACCTCCTCTAGCTATCTGACTAAATCTGAAGACTAGAGGAGGTTTTTTCGTAGCTTGTGACTTAAAAAGAACCGATCAGGCAGTCTTTTTTTGAACCTGGATAATTTCTTTTACTAACTCCTCTCGACTCCACAATATAATACCATTAGATGCAGCTAGTTTCTTTGCTGGCTCTGTAAATGAACTATTGGTAACGACCATACCTGATTTACACGAATAGTACGCTATCGCACCCACTACTTCTTGAACTGCCGATAAACTGTCTTTGTCAGAATAGCGTGCAGCTTGGATAGCAGTTTTGCTCATTTCAAGGCATGCGGGCTTCTCTTGAAGTACTTTGACTAATAGGTATATCAGAACTATAGCGCTTTTTGATCCGTCTATATACCTACTATTTTTACCTAAAAGCAGGAAAATAGTCGTAAGAGGTCGAAAGTGTATGCTTTGGAATTATTTGTGTCGCTTATTCTTTGAACATTTTATCTTCTTGAGGGGGAAACATGGCTAGAACTTATGCTTCGGAAGGGAAACAATTAACCTATTTTTTAAGAGGGATCTTCATACTTGGGGGATTGATCATTTATTTCAAGGTTCCAAGTTTACATTGGGGATTTTATTTTGGCATAGTCATTGGAGCGGTGATTATGGCAGAGATACTCGGATTATTATGGGTAAACAAGAGACGTTCCACGGTTAAGCCAAAGAAGAAAACAACTGTGAAGAAAGCTGTAGCTGAGCGCCAGGTTGCTTCTTCAAGCAAAAAGTTAACGGATCAACAAATCATACAAGCTAACATAGATACGCTATCTGGAACAGATTTTGAGCGGCTAATGGAGCTGTATTACACAGATCAAGGTTATCAAGTCGAACGTGTGGGTGGCGCGGGAGACCATGAGGTTGATCTAATAATAAGAGGCAAGGAAGGCTACAAAATTGCCGTCCAGTGCAAGCGCTGGAAGAAGGATGTTGGCAATGATATCGTTCTAAGGCTAAAGTCGGGTAAACAGGTGCATGGCTGTTATGATGCCTGGATTGTGACGACCAGCCATTTTACGAGATCGGCTAAAGAGGCTGCTGAACGTTTGAATATAAAGCTGATTAACGGAGTCTCAATTCGAGACAAGCTGGATAGATGGCGCAAAGCAGATCAAGGCAAGATGAGACGCACGAAAATATAGAAAAAACAAAGATAGAGGTACCTAATGATATATTTACTTGCTGGACTAATGTTAATGCTAGTCATACTATCAAAATCACCCACTTTTAAAGGCTTTATTGGCGAAGTGTCTGTTCGGTCAAAGCTAAAAAAGCTTAATCCGAAAGAATATATCATTCTAAATGATATCATGCTTAAGAAGGCGGATGGAAGAACATCGCAAGTCGACCATATTGTGATATCGAAATACGGTGTGTTCGTCATTGAGACTAAAAATTATACAGGTTGGATCGTAGGCAATGAGAAAGCGGAATATTGGACACAGGTGATCTATAAGCGTAAAGAGAAGCTATACAATCCAATACGTCAAAATTATGGACATATTAAAGCGATAGAAGCTGCGCTGGATGATGCTACAATTCCAATTATCTCTATTATTGCCTTCAGTACACGGGCAGATTTAAAGCTGGAGCCGATGAGTGTGGAGGTAATCTACACTACCAAGCTGGTGTCTACCATAACGAAATATAATGTTCCCGTGCTGACTGGCAGCCAGGTAAAGCATATACACGATATATTATCAACAAGCACGGTTAACGACAGACAAGAGAGAAAGCAGCATGTGAAGGTTATTAAAGAGAATCTAAACGTAAACAGAGCAAAAACAACTAGCGGAATTTGTCCAAGGTGCGGGAATCAATTGATGAAGCGTAATGGGAAAAATGGTGCTTTTGTTGGCTGCAATAGCTATCCAAGATGTAGATTCACCAGCAATGCATAAATATTTGGATTGTGAGGGGTTATATGGACATCGTATGCAGCGAGCTTCATCATTTTGCTTGGCAATTACCAAGGTACAACTTCACCTTCGATAAAATGCAAATCCCGCAAAACGGAATATACCTCCTATTTGAAAAAGGAGAGCGAGGTCACGGCAGTGATCGCATTGTTCGAATTGGGACACATACTGGCGTGAATCAACTTCGTTCACGGCTCATGCAGCATTTTACGAATGAGAAGAAGGACAGGAGTATTTTTCGCAAAAATATTGGGAGATGCCTCTTGCACCGAGCGAATGACCCTTATCTTGCCGTATGGGAGCTCGATGCGACTTCTTCAAAAAATAAAAGTGACTATAGCGATCTGATCATGCCCGACTATCAGAAAGAAATTGAACAGCAGGTCAGCAGCTATATGCGGGAAAATTTCTCTTTCACAGTGCTAGAAGTTCCACGCAAGGAAGATCGGCTTTATTTTGAATCCAGAATTGTTTCTACTGTGTCCTTATGCAAGGAATGCTCATGCTCCCAAACGTGGTTAGGATTGTCTTCTCCAAAAGCTAAGATTAGAGAGAGTGGGCTTTGGCAAGTAAACGAGCTGTACAAGACAGGCTTGTCAGTGGAAGATTTTCAAAGATTGGTGGAAAGTACCTAATGGACAAACGTTTATGTATCATCCCTTGCGGTTCAGCAAAAATATGGGATAAGCAGCCAACTGCGGGACCTCAGAAAGCGAAGGATGTATATACAGGGGTATTCGCAGGAACTTGTCAAAGATATGCGGAGGCTTTTTTTAACCACTGGGTTATTTTGTCCGCTAAGCATGGATTTCTATTTCCTGATGATATTATTGAGGTAAGCTACAATGTAACATTCATGAAGCCATCTGATGGAGTAATAGGTATAGATCAACTGAAAGAGCAAGCTAGAACCAAGGGACTCCTTGATTTCAAAGAAATAACGGTCTTGGGTGGAAAACATTATATAGATCGTGCCGTGAGGGTGTTTGAGCAGGAGAGCTCACTAGATTTTCCGCTTAGCGATTGTAAAGGTATGGGCTATATGCTCCAAAAGCTGACGAGTGCGCTTGGCACTAATGTTACAATCCCATCAAATAAGAAGCAAAGCGTAACAGAAAAAGCAAATGATACAGATAGAGTGATTGGTAAATATGCCCCATTGTACCACTACATAAGAATTCAAACAGATGAAACAATCACCTTATCGCTTGAGCAGATTGAATCAATCCTGGGCTTCAAGCTACCAGCATCAGCATTCAAATATCGTGCTTGGTGGTCGAATGATAAGACCCATTCACATGCAAAAGCATGGTTACTTGCTGAATGGGAAGTGGCTATCGTAAGTTTGCCATCTATTAACTTTAGAAAAATTGATAAATTATGAGGACTATAATGAATTTCGCTGGTCGTAACTGTCTGGACAAGATGTATAAATTTGTACTTAACTCAACAGGAGTGGATACCAAATGAAAATTGAAATCGCTGAATCTCTAATGTTGTCCTGGTTAAGACATGCAAAAAACTGTCAAATGGTTCAACTAAACTGGAAGCCATCGGTTAGTTCATGGGAGTTACACAACGAAAACACCATTGAGTCAATAATGAAGAGTACCGATGCATACTTTAGCGAGAAGCACGGGTTAAACTTGTTTAAGAAGAATAGCTCAGTAGGCCAGCTTCTTCAACAGGGAGAAATTGATGCTCTTGGTATTGAGATAAATAGCGGCGGCGTTCAAAGCATATACGCAATTGATGTAGCGTTTCATGGAAGTGGGTTGAACTATGGATCCAAGGAAGAGACTATCGCCCGAGTTATGAAGAAGATGGTTCGCACAGCTATGATTCTCCACGGGTTCTTTAACGTGATCAAAGGGGAAATCATCTTTGCCTCGCCTAAAGTTTACGGGATCATTAGCAATCCGTTGCAGGAGTATTTGCAGGAATTACAGCTGCTACTTCAGCGGTGGGGACTGGACTTTCATTTCTCGTTTATCTTCAATGAGGATTTCAAAGACAAGATTTATAACGTAGTGACAGCGCTATCCAGTACAGTTGCGGATACGTCGGAGTTATTCATGAGGGCGGTTCAGATGTCAAATTTGTTTGCTGACGATACTGGTGTCGCGAAATTAGTAAAGGTACGTAAGCAAAGGACAATAGGGCGTATTGATGAAACCAGAGAAACGGGATGCAGTGAAATGAAAATTGGCATTCTCGTCAAATCCACCTTTGTTAGACTATCTAGCGATGAGCAATTTGATCCAGCTGAAGTTGAACGGCTTCAACAGGTTGATTATTCTAAGAAGACGTTTAATATTAATTACCCTGTATTGAAGGAATATGATGCTACAAAATCTATATCTAGCCAACGTACAGTTAATGGCTATCCACGTTATTACACTGACATCCACATTATTCAGGAGAAGCGGTATTTGCTTTGCAACCACTGGGTAGAGGATCTGAGCAGGGGCCGCTTTAAGGCATGGTTGAATCGATGTAACATCCTAGTTTAGATGGTGAAACCAATTTTAGTTCTACAAAAGTTGAGTGAATTAACTCACTCATTACGGAGTTGTTTTTTTGTTGTGTGAAAAATCAGCATAAGTAATATCTCCTAGACACATTGTCCTAGTTATAGTATGATATTGGAAATAGCAGAATGGGAGTTAGACAATGAAAAAAGTATATGTTTTATTAAGTATTTTATGTATTTCGGCATTAATTACAGGTTGTAACACAGCTAGTACAACCAATATAATAAATCCTACAGAGTCGCCAGAAGTAATCGTAACTGAAAAGGATACCGACTATTTAGGAAGCACTGCTCCAAGCTATTCTAGTAGCACATCTTCTCAGAGTAGTGTAAAGGAAGAGGCGCCTTATACTGAGGAAGAATTGAAGTCAGACCCAAGAGCACCATCAACCAATGTTGATGACTATGATTCAGATGGGCAATATGTGCCAGCCGATGGAATCAGCGACAATCCAGAAGACTATAATGCAAATGGTGAGTATAGACCTATTGAAGATATGACAAAAGAAGAAATGGAGGCAGAGTTAATGCAAATGCTTGAAGGAGCATTAACAGAATAAAGATTGTTTTTGCAACGATATGCACTCTTCTCGAGTGCTTTTTTGTTTTGTATGGGTAAGTAAATAAGTGTTCAAAAGCTGCAAATAATGAGGAAAGTTACACACAATACTAAGTACAGATGTGTGAAGATGCTACCCAAGCAGCGAAGCGATATACAGTTGTGTCTAAGAGAGCTATATACTACGATTAATAGATTCATATTCTAGAGAATAAATCTACGTCATAGATATGACTCTTGTTCTCGTTTATTATGGTAAGATGCTGGTAGCTCATGGCTGACCCTTCTGTTTAGGGGCATGTGTCCAAATTCAAGGGGGTAATCCGATAGCACCCCTTATGGATTAGCGCAGACATTGAGTCACATGCTACAATTGGAATAAACAATATTAGATATAAAGGTTGGTTTTTAATAACGACAGAAATGTGCTTTTGCTATGGATCTATAACATCTATCAGTAGCTATATCTATTAAAGGAGGTAAGCGCCTTGAATTCAATATTTTTTATAGCGGGTTGGGCTATAGTTGGAATTTGTATTGGAGGTTTAATTGTGTTTATAAAATCCATGCCTAAGAAAAAATAATCATGGTGTAATACTAGATGGTTTGTTTATGATTTTGAGACAAGAAAGTGTCAGATTTAATAAAGTGCAGCCCCCTATAGACAAAGACATATATATTTTCTTCTCAACTATATAGGTGTCGCGCTTTTTTGAACTCATAAAAAGACGCATTAATATTTATAATCATGTTAATCTCGCCGCTTCAGCTGAAGCGGTTTTTCTTCTGCTAACTGTATATAGTAAGAGAATGAGGAATATTAAAAGTTTCAAGAAGGTGATTAATTCTTATATTGACGGAACTTCTGAAAAAGTACCCAGTTTTTTAGCGAGCTCCTCCTTCCCTGTTAACACTTCGGTCATAATGCCTGCGCCTAGCCGGAATCCATATGTAAAGGTGGAGGTTAGCTCCATTGAGTGAGCTTGAGCATATAAGTCTAGCAATGCCTCGAGCTCTGTAAATTCATCCTCAGTATGTGTTTTCTTCCACGCTTCGATCACTTTAGATATGTTCTGGCTCATTTGAAGATACTCTGGATCATTGGCGATTCTTTTTTCATCGGGACGCATATTGCCATGGTACAATTCTTCCAAAAGACTTCTCATTACAATCTCATCCTTTCGGCAATTTAAATTCGTCGTTGCTGCTAGTATTTTTATAGTTTAAAGCTAATGAATGCTATGAGAATTATTTTTAAGCTCAATGCTAATTTATGCGAAAAACGCATAAAAGTCAATATGCGAAATTCGTATAAATTATGATGGCGTTGGGTGATGAAAATGTATAAAAGAATTCGGGATTTACGAGAAGATAAGGATTTAACTCAGCAGGCGATGGCCAACTTGCTGCATATTTCACAAGCAACCTATTCTCGATATGAGAGTGGGGAGTTGGACATACCTACTGCCGTATTGATCGCGTTATCTAAATTTTACAGTGTCAGCATCGATTATCTGCTTAATCAAACAGACATTGCTAAGCCGGAAGAACGAAAATCAAAGTAATAGGAGATTTGACAGCTTGGATGAGCTGCACAAACTGAGATAGCAGACTCTCGAAAAGGAATATAACTCCGGTGTCAACTGCCTTGCCTCTGAAGCGAAGTTACCTCCCAAAAATTTTGGTATAGCGAGTAATTTAAAAAGATGCATTTTACAAGTGTTCCAGACTCTATTTTGTAGGCATTGAAAAACCACGTAGGCAACTAGCTGGTGGATAGTATCCAACCTGCGTCATTTTTTGAGCTTTCTTTATAATCAAAATTGGTTGCACATGTTAAGGTGCAACTAAGTGTTTCTTTGTACCGTCATCAGTATACTCATATGGCCTTCGTATGCTACCCGTAAATAATCCATGTTCTGAGGATAGGGTCTATCTTTTCTGAACATACAATCTAACAGCTTGGATTTACCTTCATATATTTAACTCAAAAGATTCAGTGAATTTTTGGCATGAAAATACCCCCTAGAATAGAAATTGGATTGAATCAGAGCTTTATTCCAATATTTATTCTAGGAGGACAATTCAGACTGACTCATATTTGTAAGTTGCAGTTACCAACGTTCCAGAGCTTCTCCATATTCCACCACATCGTCATTCATATGGTCTATTTTTGATGCTGCTAAAACAGAATTTATTAAGTGTTCTCCTGCTTTAAATTTTCTTGAATCAACAGTAATTTGTGATATTAGAGTATCATTTTGATTAATGCTAATTGTAACAATATCAGCACCTTTAATATCCTCTTGCTGCAAAAAATCATATGTTTGTAATAAGACATGTTCTGTGGCTAATCCAGCAGTGGGCCCTGCATTCATATTTACAATAAGATTAATATGTTTATTAACTTTTCTCGTATCATCGACATCTACACTCTCCGCATAGCTAAAGACGGAAGTATCTATATTTAAATCGTGTTGAGCTATCTCTGGTTTAATAGTTGGGCTAGGTGTCTCAGATGTTGGTGTTATATTAGTAGCTGTTTCTTCTTGTGTTACTTTTTCTTCTTTAATTGGTGCTGTTGTAGCTGTTTCATTGGTCAAAACTTTGTTCTCTTCTTGAGTTGTGTCTTCTGAACTACAAGCTTGCATAAGTACAAAAAAAGTACAGATACACAAAAGACTAAATATTTTTAACTTTTTCATAACTTTTCATTCTCCTTCTTTAAATACAAATTATAGATTGTTACTATAGCTTCTAATTATAAAATATTAGGAGTGATTAGTATATGTATATGTACACTCAATTTAGTAACCTGATGCTAAATTTATATTCCTTGGGTTATCTTGAAAGTTTGCATCAGAATATTTTGAGCATGAATAGGTATAGTTATCAGCTAGTTTTGGTATTAAAATCACTCATATATTTGAGCCATTTTTACATATGCATCATAACCTACGCCTTTTTTAATATCTCCTTCACTTGCTGCTCATAGCACCTACATATTCGGTTATTTTTGCTTCGAAGTAGCCATCCTTTGTCATTTGCTTGCGTGTACACCCCAAATCCTTTTTTCTCCAATCCAATCATGGAACGTTTTTTTGCCCACTCCAGAGCCTAGCGAATCATTTCTTCTTCGGCTATACCGTCCTTTAGAAGTGTTATTAGAAAGGATCTGATCTGCTTATTAGAAAATATGGATTGCTCAATTACTATGCTTTTGGATGTACTTATTCATTCCAATGACTGATATACTTACGAAAATTCAGTATTTGAGGAGTGGTTGAGAATGGATGGAGTTCGTTACAAGATAAGAGAAGTGTTGGACAGTGACAAAATTGAAGCTTTCCTGAATAAAGCGAGAATTGGCCATCTTGGTATGGTTGATGGTCAGCTGCCATATGTTGTTCCGCTTAATTTTGTTTGGGCAAAGGGGAAGCTTTATTTCCATGGAGCCACTGGCGGGAGGCGCAATCAGGTCATGAGTGCGAATCCAGAGGTCTGTTTTACGGTTTGCGAAGAATATGGAACTATTACCGATCCCGTACCAGCTAAGACGGACACGGCATATATGAGTGTTATGATTTTCGGAAAGGCCGAGCTTATAGATGATCTGGACGAAGCTACATATATGCTGCAGGAAATGCTTCAAAAATATGTGCCTGGTTACTATAACCGTCCCTTGTCCAAGCAGCATGTAGACAAATATAGGTCTGCTATATTCAATTCCCCTGTTCAAGTATACCGAGTCGATCCTTATCATATAACGGCGAAAGCAAATCCGATCGAGGAAGAAAAAATGTACAAATAAGAAAAAAGAGGTTGTTAAAAATGTTGAAGAGAGTGCAAATGAACACTACATCATCTTCACTGCATGGCCGTGATTGGATATCGCCCATTATAGCTGCTTTAATATCTGTCATTGTCAACTACGGTGGGACATTTATTCTCGTGTTTCAGGCGGCAAAAGTGGCGGGTCTGAGTCCCGAAATGACCGCTTCATGGATATTGTCGATTTCCGTTGGTGTGGGGATAACGGGTATATGGCTAAGCTATCGATACCGTGAACCGATTATTACAGCTTGGTCAACACCAGGTGTAGCTTTTCTGGTTTCTGTATTAGCGATAACCCCCTATGAGGAAGCAATTGGCGCTTATATCATCTCTGCTTTAGGATTTATTGTTTTAGGCATATCGGGAATGTTCGAAAGGTTCGTCAGGATGATTCCTCCAGGTATTGCTTCTGGTCTGCTGGCAGGCATTTTACTGCAGTTTGGTATTTCGGCCTTTGGCGGAGCGAAAGCTGATCCGTTGCTAGTCATTGTCTTGTTTGCTGCTTATATACTATTAAGAAGGTATACGTCCCGTTATGCTATCGTCGGTATTTTAGTCATTGGGCTTATTTATTTAATCAGCTTGGAAAAAGTAGATTTCAGCATGATCAAATTAGCTATCGCGTCGCCGGTATTCATTGTTCCTGAGTTTTCGCTTCATGCTCTTTTGGGTGTTGCCTTGCCATTGTTCATTATTACATTGACGGGACAATATATGCCTGGGATGCTAGTCTTGCGAAATGATGGGTTTAAGACGAGTGCAAATCCAATTTTGATTGTAACGGGCTTGGGCTCACTGTTTGCAGCGCCATTTGGCTCGCATGCTTTCAATGTAGCAGCCATTACAGCGGCGATTTGTACAGGTAAAGATGCGCATGAGGATTCAACAAAACGTTACATTGCGGGTATTGTCTGTGGCATTTTTTACATGGTTGTTGGGATATTTGGAGTGACGCTGGCTGCTCTGTTTCTAATTCTTCCAGCTACCTTCATCGCGACGTTAGCGGGGCTCGCATTGCTCGGGACAATTGGCAGCAGCCTTGCGGGCGCTTTAACTGAGCCCAAGGGTCGTGAGACCGCAATGATTACTTTTTTAGCAACGGCTGCAAATGTTACTTTACTTGGTGTTGGCGGTGCATTCTGGGGTCTGGTTGCAGGTTTGGCTGCGCATATATTGATACACGGACAATTTCGCCACAAACCATATAGGACGAGTGGAATACAACAAGCTGAACAAAAATAATAAGCGGCATAAAAATGAATACAGGTACAAATGGGCTAAAAAGAGATGGAAATACTAAAGCTTAGCCGGAGATGCTTAAATTACAAAAGCATCTCCGCAAGACGATGAATGCCTACTGCTATAGCGGACTCATCTACTTTAGCAAAGCCTAGCACCCATCCTTTTCGATCGCTTTCCAAACAATACTTGCTAAGTGGATAGACACGGATGCCTTTTTCAAGCGCTTGGTTCGTTGCAGCTTCTTCATTAAACGAGTTTTCAGCTTCAAGAAGCATGTGCAATCCTGTTTCTACACCGCTAAGTTTAAAACGTTCGCTTAGGCCGGTCGCGATGATAGCCTTCGTCATGGCTTCGTGTCTGCGCCGATATACATTTCTGACTCTTCTCATATGGCGCATGAAATGCCCGTGTTCGATAAAATGAGCAAGCGTCAATTGCTCCATAATCGGAAGATGGCGATAGGTTAATTCATGGACATGGGCAAGCTGGCAAATGGCCTCTGTTGGACCAACGATCGCTGATATACGAATGCCAGGAGCGACCATTTTGGAAAAACTCATCATATACAGCGTGTTTTGAGGCTGCTGGCTGAACAAGGTTGGGAGTGGATCGCCACGATATCGGAACTCGCTATCGTAGTCGTCCTCCACAATCCAAAATTGATGTTGAGCCGCCATATGCAGCAATTGCTGTCTGCGGGGCTCCGACATGATTACTCCAGCTGCACACTGATGTGAAGGCGTAACATAAACAAGCTTTGATTGAGGAGGAATGCGGTCAATTTGTAGCCCGTAATCGTCGACAGGGACGGGAACAACATTCATCCGCCGATATTTCATCGCCATCCATGAAGCGGGGAAGCCGGGATCTTCAACGCAAACGGTTTCTCCTTCATTTAATAGGGCTTGGGCGATTAAATCCAGACTATGCTGTGCGCCCGAAGTTAATATAATTTGATCGATATGAACGTGGACGCCTCGCTCCAGTGACAAATAACGTTGAATCTGCTCGCGCAGCGGCACGAAACCATAGGGGTTGCCGTAAGCCCAGCTGGTCAGGTCTGTTTCTTTGGAGGCTTGTAAAAACGAGTGTCTCCAGTTTGTTTGAAAATGTTGATCCAAATAAGGCTCGTGTGGGCTGAAATCGATCTCCACATTTTTGTTTTCCTTGCCTCTAAACCAGTTTTGCAACTGGCTGACTGCATCGTTTAATAAAGGCAGCTCGGGGGTAACGGGTCCTCGAGTTATAACATCCTCCATAATACGGGTCTTGTGGGTCCAGTCACTTACCCTTGTTCCGCCGCGCCGGGAAGTAACCGTGTACCCACGACTGAATAATTCCTCATAAACAATCTGTATAGTTGAGCGAGAGACACCGATGAGCAGCGCAAGTTCGCGAGAAGGCAGCAGCAATTCGCCTGGAGGCCATTTTCCGGTTGTAATATTATGGATCGCTTGGTCAAGCAGCTGCTGCCAAATGGGGCGTTCGTCGTCACGGTTAACTTTGAGCATCTGTTTCACCTCTAGTTGTATTTGCGTTAAAAATATGGAATGTTCTATTTACTTCAATATGTATA
This sequence comes from Paenibacillus sp. JT22N7, assembly GCF_059383875.1. Taxonomy (NCBI): domain Bacteria; kingdom Bacillati; phylum Bacillota; class Bacilli; order Caryophanales; family Paenibacillaceae; genus Paenibacillus; species Paenibacillus sp. JT22N7. Next base: position 19,753 of record NZ_JBXENY010000005.1, on the reverse strand, counting down.
TTTTATAGCATTCCATTAATTGATATACTAGCATGGCTATAGTTGATCAAGCAATATGATCGCGGTTTTACTGAACCATAGAACTGAAATAGCAATAGTAACAGCAACAGCCTCTGAACCGTTGAAGCTTCAGCGGCTGTTTTTTGATTTATCTAGCTAGCTATCTGTCTTGCAAAGGAGGGGACTGATCCACCCAGTTCCATTCATTGTTCTGAATAAATAGAGTGACCGCCTGCTCAGACGATAATTCCAAGTCTAGAAAACCTAGTGTGACCTCCGTTAATTCCATGCATTTTTCATGGGTCGGATTTAACAGCAGCTCATGGCAAAGGCCGATAAAGGCATGCGGTTTTTCTGGTGCTTTTTCGACTTCAGCCATCATGGACTTGTGGCAAGGAAACAATATCCGATTGTGCGCTAAGATGATTCGGCTTCCGAATAAGACCAGATTGCTGACGGCATGTGACAGTAGGTACGGGTTATCCTTTTTGACGGCTTCCCCTGCAAAATAATAACCGTAAAGCATCACCTGTGCCTGAAAATCTTTAATGTTTTGGTTTCTATTCTGCTCAGGATATACTGATATTTTGGTTAGCAGTTCATTTAACCCTGGAACGATGGAGTAGTAAGCCTGCGAACCTGTAAACGAAGCGCGAGTCGGCTCGCTGCCTTTCTCGGCTGCCAGCTCCAGAAACCGCATATTGATGATTTTGACATCTATATAGCCATCTTCATATTTGCAAAATTCATGAGTGGTGTAAGACAATGCATTGGTTTTCTTCCGCTCTTCAAATTCTTGATCCGTTACAAGCAAATAAACGTCGATATCGGATGTTGCCTTGGCCGTACCTTTGGCGATGGAGCCAGCCGTTATGACGGCTAATAGGTGGGGATCAGATTTCAGCGTTTCTACGAAATGGTCCAGCGATTGCTTATGATGCGTATACATATTCCAGCCTCGCTTTCATTTTTTTGATGCTCTCATCGTAACCTTAAACAAAAGGAAGGAATACATCTATAGTCATTCATGCCAAACGGATAATTCATCAAAAAATGTGTTGGCAAATGGAATATCATGTTGTATTCGAAATGCTGCGGGCGTCATGCCCAAACGTTTTTGAAATAAATACTAAAAGTGTTTCATGTCGCTAATGCCGACCTCCTGTCCGATTGATTGTATGCTTCGGTCAGTGTGTTGCAGCAGCCATACGCTGTACAGTATTCGAATATGTTGCAGCATCTTGATAAAGGATGCTCCCGTTATTTGCTTGAATAGACGCTGGAAATGCCGAAGACTCAAAGCTGCTTTATGACTGATTTCGCTCGCCGATAAAGGTTTGTTGAAATGGGATACCATATACTGCAACGTCGTATGGATTGGATATTGATATTCGCTAATTTCCGGAAGGGTTTATAGATGCAATTCCACACCTTAAACGGATGTTGGCCTAATAAATCAAAGGGCTGAAACACATGTGCTACTCCCCTGGGTATGATAAACACATCGCCTCGTGAAACTAGAAATTTCTTGTTTTCGATGAAATGAATACCTTCGCCTTCCGCTACATATGCGATCTCCACAAAGTCATGCTGATGCTGAATTAAAAAAGGTGTTTCTCTGCTAAAAGTCACTATGATTGGAGTATGAGAAACGAAAAGGTTACGTCCTTTGAGAAACGGGCTTGGTCTCATGGCTGATTCTCCATTTCATAATCGATAAAATGATCCGAATGGATGCTTTTTCTAAAAGGATGCCACTAAGCTAGCTAGGAATGGCACTTATTAGCGAAGAGGATTTCGTGACACATTTTAACATCAATCACAAATAGGTAAAGTATCCTGCTTATATTTAATGGCAGCAAGCACTGGGAGTCGTTATCTCCTTGTAGGAACGGGCATGTACCAACGCACATTTATATTTTTGGATTTGCGTATATAATGGTACATAAAGAGGTGGGGAGATGGAAAGAAACAGGATATATGAGCTAAGCATATCAAGGGCTCCTATTTTATTATGGGTGGGGCTTGTTTATGCAGCAACCATTATTTTGCAGAATATGCTAGATCCGCGTTTAGTGCAGAGTTTAATATTTTCAGTAGTGATTTCGCTGCATGCCGTTTTTCATTGGAACAGTCATAGTCTCGTTAAAGATCGACCATGGGTATACTTTCTCATACAAGGACTGTTAATTTTTGTATCGGCCCTGCTCATGCCTGCAGGTTTTCCAGCAGCTTTAATCGGTCTTTTTCCAGTACTCATTGCACAAAGTGTTAGTATTTATTACCGTAAAGCACTAGCGTTGCATTAATGTTTCCTGAATCTTCAATTATTTCTGTCATATCTGCAAAAGCAGTTGCAAGGACGCGAAGGCTTGCGTCATATCGCTGACGATCTCTTATGTGAAGACTTGCAGCGTGAGCTTGGTCTGACCTCTATTTCGGCTGCTCAGCTCAGCCGCAAACATAAGCAGGTTGATCCAGAGATATTGCGACAGGTATTCGAACAACTGGCTAAACTTGCGTTGTCACGCCGAGGTACGTCTGCCCACCGTTACAAGATCAAAATCATCGACTCGACTACGGTGACGTTGTGTCTGCAAAAATTCAAGTGGGCGGAGTTCCGCAAGACAAAGGCCGGTATTAAAATTCATATGCGTCTTTGCTTTCTCAGTGAACAGGATGTGATCCCGGAGAAGGCGACTGTGACCGTAGCGAAGAAAAATGACCGCACTCAGTTGGATGAGCTTGTTCATGAACCGGGAGTTACCTATGAGTTTGACCGCGGTTATATCGACTACGCGGCCCTTGATCGCTACTGCCGAAACGGAATTTGGTTCGTCACTCGTTTGAAAAGCAATACGCATATTGAGCCGCTGAAGGAACTCGTGATCCCAGATGACAGCGTGGTTTCAGCCGATTGGCATGTCCGAATTGGATCGCAGCAGAAAAAAATGAAGTCGGTTCTGCGCATGGTACAAACCCATGACTCAGAAGGTAATCTACTCTTTTTGGTAACCAACCGCTTCGATTTGAGCAAGCAATATGTTCGTGATGCTACTGATCCCTAAAAGCGCAATGGCTGAACTTATGAAAGGCTGTGAGAAAAAGATGTTAAGCGTTCAGGAAGTGAAAATGAGCATAAACCGTCCAGAATGCAGGCAACTTCTCGTATTGTTTAAAAATAATTAAATTATTTGTTGGTTGATGCTGATAATACCGCTGCTCAGAGATTTTATGAAGGGGTTTGATAACAAAATTTAAATATGAATGGTAAGAAGTTAAATTAATCAGTTGACAAATTGAATGACTGTAACTATATTAGTTCTATCGGAATAAATTAATGAGTGCCTGTTTCAAGTACATAATTTACGCGATTATGTTGACCGTACTAGCGGAAACATTCCAAAGACAGGAGGGGTGTTTCTTTTTTTATGCCTTAAATGAAACTGAAATAGTTACACTCACTGCGCTTATAAATCCGATTATTTTTATATGTTTAATTAATTATAGAGGAAAGGAAGACCCCCAATGGCAGAGGTGATCAGATTAGCCACGCTTACAGATGCCCCACGGATTTTGGAATTGACGCATCGGGCATACGAATCAATACGCGAACTTGGGCTTGATTTTCCGGCTGCTTCAGCAGATCTGAACATGGTGGAAAACAATATCAATCTTAATCGGTGCTACATTTTACTAATTGATAATGTAATCATTTCTACGGTCTCAGTTGCGAAGGCCGAGTCGGTTCGAAAAGTGATAGATTACCCGTACGACTTCCCGTTTATATGGTGGTTTGCTACGGATCCCAGCTATGAAAGAAAGGGAATAGGTGGAAGATTGCTTGACGAGGTAGAGGCGATCATTCGCCGGGACTTGCGAGCATCAGCGGTTACCTTGGCAACCTCGACTCGCCACCCTTGGCTGATTGACATGTACAAAAGACGGGGATATGAACTGGTATTTGAAAGTGAAAAAGGGGAACGTGGAAGTTCTGTAATTCTCAAAAAAAACTTGTAATCGAAAATGAGGTGAAGCAGATGTCCATTAAATTGAGCGTGCTGGACCGCAGTCCTACAAATGAAGGGGAAAATCCGGCACAGGGAATATTGAACACAGTAAGATTGGCGCAAAAAGCGGATGAACTGGGATTTCATCGCTTCTGGGTATCAGAGCACCATGGCTCCGAAGTATTGGCTGGATCTTCTCCCGAGGTGTTCATTTCTCATTTGATTTCCAAAACCGATCGTATACGTATAGGTTCCGGCGGTGTGATGCTTCAGCACTATAGTCCATACAAGGTTGCGGAGAACTTCAATTTGTTGTCTGTGCTGGCTCCTGGCAGGGTAGATCTTGGAGTGGGGAGGGGGCCTGGAGGATTGCCAGTTACTACGCGGGCATTGTCGCCAGCAGTACATTCTGAAACGATACCTTTTACTGAGAAAATGGAGCATCTGGATCTTTACTTGCAGTCGGAGGGGGTTGAAGGACTCCGGGCACAGCCTTTACCATCCGTTCCACCCGAGCTACATGTGCTAGGGACAGGAGAATCCAGTGCTGAGCTGGCGGCCAAACAGGGGCTCCCTTTTGTATATGCCCATTTTATTAATGGAGATGAGCAATTACTCAAGAATTCCTTATCTGTATACAGAACAAGGTTCAACTTCTCCAAAGGAAGAACCCCCGGGCTCATTTTAGCCTTATCGGTGCTTTTTGCCGATACCGAAGAAGAGGCTAAGCGGCTGGCTGATGAAAAAATAACCTACAAGGTTCACTTCGACAGCGGAAAAACCATTTCCATCTTTTCGCTAGAGCTTGCTGAACGGTTAGGGCAACAAGCCAATGAACCCTATACAATTAAAGCCGAACCGACAAGCCTTCTTTATGGAACAAAAGAGACGTTGCTTAACAAAATTCATGAAATCAGCCTGCTTCATAACATTGAAGAAGTGATGATTTTACCCACAGCTCATGAATTTGAGCAAAGAATACAGGCCTACGAGTGGCTGTCTGCTGGTATAAAGCAATATCAAAAAGGAGAGAAAATTAGATGACTAAACAATTGAAATTAGGGTTAGGATTAACCGGAGTTGGAGCAAGTCATGTCGCTTGGCGAAGACCACAAGCGAATATTAAAGCAAGTGTGGACATCGATCATTACATTCATCAGGCACAGAAGGCGGAATTGGGCAAGTTTGATTTGCTCTTTGTCGCGGACGGTTTATTTATTAATGAAAAATCGTTACCTCATTTTCTTAATCGCTTCGAGCCGCTTACGATTTTGTCTGCATTGGCAACGGTGACCAAGCATGTAGGCTTGGTAGCGACAATTTCCACCTCTTATAGCGAGCCTTTTACAATATCCAGGCAACTGGCCTCTCTGGATCATATCAGTAAAGGCCGTGCGGGCTGGAATGTTGTAACCTCCCCACTGGAAGGCTCTGCATTAAATTATGGCAAGGCACACCCGGAACATGACGATCGTTATCATATTGCCGAGGAGTATCTTAAGGTAGTCAAAGGACTTTGGGATTCGTGGGAGGACGATGCATTTATTGGTGACAAGGAAAATGGCGTTTTCTTTGACCAAGGTAAGTTGCACACGCTGAATCATAAAGGGGAATATTTTTCGGTGCGTGGACCGTTGAACATTTCAAGATCACGGCAGGGGCAACCGGTGATCTTTCAAGCGGGAACGTCTTCCATCGGGCGCAAATTTGCCTCCGCTCATGCCGATTGCATATTCACAAACTTGGTATCTATTGAGAATGCAAGGGATTACTATCAAGATTTGAAGAAACAAGCATCTGAGTTGGGAAGAGATCCCGAATCGCTCTCCATTTTGCCAAGTATTCAGCCCATCCTGGGCAATACGCAAGAAGAGGCAGACGCCAAATTTCATGAAATCGGAAATCTGCTTAGTCCGGAAGATACTTTGAATTATTTGGGACGTTTCTTTGATCATTACGATTTCGCGCAATTTCCATTAGATCAGCCATTTCCTGATATTGGTGATATAGGAAGTAATGCATTTAAAGGGGGACAAGAACGTCTCAAGAGGGAAGCAAAAGAAAATGGCTGGACTCTCCGTGAAGTGGCACTGCAGGTGACACACCCACGCCATCCGTTTATTGGAACTCCGGAAAAGGTTGCGGATGAAATTCAGAAATGGTTTGAAACTGGAGCTGCAGACGGTTTTATTGTAGGAGAAAGTGAAGCAGGCGCATTTGATGAATTTGTAGACCTTGTCGTCCCCATCCTTCAGCAGAGGGGATTATTCCGTACTGAATATGACAAAGATACCTTCCGTGGAAATCTTGGCTTACCCATTCCTCAGAATCGATACAGCCAAACGGAAACCGTGTGAAACGATAACGTAGAAAAATAATTATTGGAGGCAAATTTGAATGAGGATTTTGAATTTCAAAAATATATTGATATTATCAATCTCTCTTATCATTGCTATTTCTCTGACAGGATGCGGAGCAGTGAACAATGAGGCAGTTACCTCGGTCAATGGCTCGTCTCCATCGAACGAAGAGAAACCACAGTTGATTAAAGTCGGGACGTCGGCCGTTATTAAAAACGTATCTTTTCTTGACGATGCTGGGAAGCTGACTGGGTATGATGTGGAGGTTGTACGGGAAATCGATAGAAGGTTGCCGCAATACGAGTTTGAATTCGAAACGATGGACTTTCCAAATTTGTTTTTAAGTCTGGAAGCTCAAAAAATTGACTTTATTGCGATGCATCTGGAACAAAATGAAGAAAGAAGAACTAAATATCTCTTCAATAAAGAATTCTATGATTCATCTGAATTATTGGTGGCTGTCAATGAATCCAACACGAGCATTCATTCCATTGATGATTTGAAAGGAAAGACCGTCATTGTCCCACCGTCGACCAGTTCAGCTGCACTTGTCGAAAAATACAATAAAGATCATCAAAATGAAATCAAAGTGATATATGGTGATTATACAAATGCGGTTAATCAACTTAAGTCTGGTCGTGTGGATGCAACGGTCATCGATTCAGGTCTGGCAAAAAGCTTAAATCGTGATGCTAACGCTCAATTGAAACTGATTGGCGAAAATCTTCATACAGAATCGGGCGTATATTTCGCTTTCCGCCAAAAGGATGGTTCGGTGTTCAGTAATGCGGTGGATGAAGCGTTAAAAGCAATGAAGGAGGACGGGACGCTGACAAAATTGGCGGAACAATGGCTGAAAAGGGATTATCAATAATGTTAAAAAGGTGAGTCGAATGAATGGGAAACACTTTTGATTGGCAATCGGTTGTGAAATACTTGCTTATTTTAATACACTATTTGCCTGTTTCATTGATGATTCTCGTCTTGTCATTGATTCTTGGTAGCGTCGTGGGGGCGCTTCTAGCTGCCCCCCGTCTGTACAAATGGCCGATTGTGAACGGATGGAGTGGGGCCTGTATTTCTTTTTTTCGGGGTACGCCAATTATTATTCAACTCATCCTGATCTTTTATGGGCTGCCGGAATTGCTGAAACCTCTAGGCGTGGACTTATCGAGGGTCTCTCCTGCCGTGTTTGTTGTGCTTACATTCGGGCTGAATACCGGTGCTTCTCTGGCTGAAATCTATCGGCTTGCTGTCGATAGCGTTGATCGGGGGCAGTCTGAAGCGGCGGCTTCCGTCGGTATGACAGGCTGGAGCACCTTCTTCCGCATCGTATTTCCACAAGCATTTCGCATAGCCATGCCCCATCTGTCAAATGTAGTAGTAGCGAGTCTGAAGGATACCTCGCTCGCTTTTTCCGTAGGAGTGATGGATATGATGGGACGTGGAGAAGCAATCGGACTCGTTTCTTATCGGTTGCTTGAAGTTTATATCAGCTTAGCGATTATTTATTATATCATCTGTTTGACACTTCAATATGTGTTCGCGCGCATAGAGCATAAAATGCAACGATATACACGTATCATGACAAGCAGCTGAAATAGGTAGTCCGCACGCCGGAGAGTCAGCATACAAAGTGGAAGTGCGGACTGAAAGGAATGTCACAATAATGGCAAAAGCGTATGTGATACATGAGAATGATAGCTGGGTCGAACCTTTAAAACAAGCGTTGGAAGAAGAAAATATCCCGTATGAATTATGGCATCTCGATCATGGTGTGCTCGACATCAGTCAAGCTCCTCCCCAAGGGGTTTTTTACAATCGGATGAGTGCTTCTTCCCATACGAGAGGACATCGCTTTGCTCCTGAATATACATCGAATGTATTGGCTTGGCTTGAGCATCATGGTCGTAAGGTGCTCAACGAGAGCCGTGCGCTTGAACTGGAGCTTAGCAAAATCAAACAATATCTGGAACTGCGTTCCTATGGGGTGGAAATTCCTTTTACTGTTGCAGCGGTCGGCAAGGAAGAGCTGTTGCAAGAAGCAAGCCGTTTCCCTTATCGTCCTTTCATAACCAAGCATAATCGGGCAGGTAAAGGGCTGGGTGTTTACCTGTTCGACAAGTATGAAGATCTGGAACGGTATGTGAATAGTCCGTCGTTCGAAGAACCAATCGACGGGATTACACTGCTGCAGCAGTACATTCATAACGAAGAGCAATATATTACCCGATGTGAATTTATCGATGGAAAATTTTATTACGCTGTCCGTGTCGATACGTCCGAAGGTTTCGAGCTGTGCCCAGCCGATGCATGCCAAATTGGCGACAGATTTTGCCCGGCGCCTGGTCAGGCAGTTAAAGCGAAATTTCAAGTCTTAGAGTCGTTTGAAAGTCCGCTTATCCCGGTTTATGAAGCAATGTTAAAGAAAAACGGCATTAGCTTTGCCGGTATAGAATTTATTACGGATCGAGAGGGAACCGCTTATACGTACGATATCAATACGAATACGAATTATAATTCAGAAGCGGAAGCCATTGCTGGTGTTGGCGGGATGAAAGCGATCGCTAGGACGATGGGAAAATATTTGCAGGAATGGTACGCGGCGAAGAAGTGAAAGTCAGACCTCTAATAGCTGTCCGTACGTTAACATTCGGGAGGTGGCATCGATTACTTTCGATTTTTCATTTTTTTGGGAAGCTTTGAACCAAATTGTTGGTGCCTTACCGCTTACCTTGTATATTACCATCTCGTCAATTGTCATCGGTTTAATCGTTGGGCTGACAGTGGCCTTGATTCGTTTGAAAAAAACAGTGATTCTTCATCCACTCGCTGAGTTCTATGTATCTTTCACAAGGGGAACGCCTGTCGTCTTGCATTTGTACATTGTATATTTAGGCCTTCCTATGGTTTGGGATGTGATAGCGACTCAATATCATTGGGGAATTTACTCCAAAGATATTCCATTGACTGCATTGGTCATAGCAGCTTTGTCTCTTACGGCTGGAGCATATATGTCAGAAATTATTAGATCAGGATTTATGGCCGTACCGGAGGGGCAGTTGGAAGCGGCATACTCAGTCGGGATGACGACGTTTCAGGCGGTTTATCGAGTTGTTTTTCCACAAGCGCTTGGCGCCAGTATTCCTGGGATATGCAACTTAATAGTAGGTATTTTGCATGGTTCTTCTTTGGCTTATTTGGTCACTCTACTGGAGATCAACGGAGTCGCGATGATGTTGGGGAGCCAAAAGTGGAGCTTCCTTGAACCGCTAATGGCTGCGGCGTTGATTTACTGGGGAGTTGTATTGTTCATTGAACGAATTGCGGCTGTCTTGGAGAAACGTTGGAAGAGTTATAGCGACGGGGGAGTAGCATGATCAAATTGACAAACTTGCACAAATCATACGGTAAACATGAGGTGCTGAAGGGTATTGATCTTTTGGTGCAGACAGGAGAAGTCACGACGGTTCTAGGCCCGAGCGGTTCAGGAAAATCCACATTGCTTCGCTGCGTCAATTTTTTAGATAAGGCGGATGAGGGCGTGGTTACGGTTGGGGATACGATGGTTTCCTGCCAAAAACCAACCAAACGGGAGGTGCTTCGATTACGCCGAAAAACGGCCATGGTGTTTCAACATTATAATTTGTTTAAGCATAAGACCGTATTGGAAAATGTGATGGAAGGCCTGATTGTCGCCCAGAAACAAAGTAAAACCGCAGCGAAGGAGAAAGCCGCAGCCGTATTGGAAAAGGTAGGACTGTCCGATAAATTGGAGTCGTATCCAAGCCAGCTTTCAGGCGGTCAGCAGCAGCGTGTAGGAATTGCCCGGGCACTTGCACTGGATCCGGAAATTATTTTGTTCGATGAGCCTACCTCTGCGCTTGATCCCGAGCTTGTAGGGGAAGTGCTAGCAGTCATTCGCAACATTGCAAGAGAAGGGATTACGATGATGATCGTCACGCATGAGTTGAATTTTGCTCGTGAAGTCGCAAATCATGTAATTTTTATGACAGACGGGAAGATCATCGAAGAGGGAACGCCGGAGCTCTTGTTCAATCAGCCTAAGGAAGAGAGAACCCGTCAATTTTTTCAGCGATTTATGAACGACCACAGTTATAGTATATAGCTATTTTATTGCTCTTTTTTTTAATTCCGAATGGATCTGATTTTATGGAAACGAAAGGATGACATGAAAAATGGTAGATCAACGTTTAAAGTCAGTACGAGATAGCTTATTCAAGCCGGTTGAGATTTCCGGCCTCTCCTTAAAAAATCGGATTGTCATGGCTCCTATGACAAGAGGTTTTTCTGAAAATGGGGTTCCTGATGAAAATGTAGCAGCCTATTACCGTCGCCATGCGGAAAGCGGTGTAGGTCTGATTATAACAGAAGGAACCCTTATTGATCATCCCGCTGCATCGGCCAGTCCAAATTGGCCGCATATTCACGGAGAGGAGGCGCTCAAAGGGTGGGCAAAGGTTGTTGCTTCTGTCCATGAAGAGGGTGGGAAAATTGTTCCTCAATTATGGCACCTGGGAACCGCAAGAAAAATAGGAAGCTTGCCCAATCCGGAGGCATTACCAATCGGTCCATCGGGTCTGGATGCCGATGGCAATAAAGTTAACGAACCAATGTCTGAAAGCGAAATCGCAGATTTGGTGTCGGCCTATGCGCAGGCTGCTGCCGCAGCAAAGCGAACTGGTTTTGACGGAATTGAAATTCACGGAGCACATGGCTATTTGATTGATCAGTTTTTCTGGGCAAAAACCAATAGAAGAACGGACAAATACGGTGGGGATTTCATAAGCCGTACCCGCTTTGCGGCTGAGGTCGTTCAGGCATGCCGTCAAGCCGTTGGTTCCGATTTTCCGATCCTGTTCCGCTTCTCGCAATGGAAAGGAAATCATTATGAAGCCAAGCTGGTAGAAACACCGAAGCAACTGGAGCAATTCCTCAGCCCGCTAGTCGATGCAGGGGTCCATGTATTTCATGCTTCCACCCGACAGTTTTGGCAGCCGGAGTTTGAGAATTCCCAACTGAATCTGGCTGGATGGACCAAGAAATTGACAGGACTGCCCACTATAACTGTAGGCTCGGTAGCCTTGGAAAAAGATTTTTGGGAGCAGACGGAACAAATCCAGCGGCTTGAGGAAATACTGGGGCAGGACGAGGCGGATTTGGTCGCAATCGGAAGGTCGTTGCTAGCGAATCCACTGTGGGTGCGACAAGTTAGTGAAGCCCGTTTTTCGGACTGGACAACCTACGACAGCGAAATCTTAAAACATTTAAACTAAGAGCATTAGCCCTGTGTGAGCAGGGCTTTTCTCGTTGGATAAGGAGAAATTGGATGAGCACAAATGAAGCCAACCAGCCTGTTACACAAAAAATGGAGGCCGCTCTTCCAAAAGAAGGGCTGATTATATTCTTAGTGGGCTTCGCAGTTGTGCTCGTCATCATGAACACTGCTATGTTCAATCTGGCCATATCAGATTTATCTCATTTTTTTGAATTGCCTTTATCAACGATATCTTTAGCAATAACAGGGTATTCAATCATGTTTGCTATTGCCTCGATTACATATAGCAGGCTGTCAGACTTTGTTCCCATCCATTTATTGTTTACAACTAGCCTCATAACTACTGGAATTGCTTCTATTGTAGGTTTTTTTAGTCATCACTTTTGGGTATTATTAATCGCCCGAATAATGCAAGCTGCTGGAGCTGGGGCTATTATATCTTTATCCATCGTTCTCTTAACCAGATATGTGCCCATTAAGCGGCGAGGGAAAACAATGTCCATTATTATGTCCTCCGTTTCGCTTGGTCTTGGTCTTGGACCGATTACTGGTGGATTTGTCGTAGAATTTTTGGGTTGGCAATACCTTTTTGCTATTTCATCTTTAACATTGATACTTGTCCCTCTCCTATTTCGACTAATACCGAAAGAACGATTTGTAAAAGGAAAGTTTGATGTGCAGGGAGCCTGTTATATCAGCATCGGCACCGCTGGCATACTCCTTTTTTTGACTAATCAATCATGGTCATCTTTATGTATTGGTCTACTTGGGCTAGTGTTATTTGTTTTTCGAATACTTCGTACGCCAAAACCATTTGTTCAACCTTCTTTATTCATAAACAAAACCTATATCTCATTATCGTTAATAGGGATATTAGCTTATTTGTGCAATTTCTCATCCTTATACTTACTTCCTCAGGTGTTAATAAATCATTTTAATTTAAGTGCCAGTCAGGCGGGTTTTGTTATTTTTCCAGGGGCGTTGTTGTCTATGCTTGCCTCACGGAAGATAGGTGCCATAATTGATCGCAATGGCAATAGCAGTATACTACGCTTTGTACCAATCCTTATTCTTGTAGCTACATGTCTATTTGCGATTATAGGCGTTCGGTTCTGGATCGCCAATATATTTGTCTTTTTATTAATGAATCTTGGATTTACGATGCTTGGAAGCAGTGTTTCTAATGAAATATCCCGTATCCTTCCTCCATCGGAAATTAGTTCTGGTATAGGACTATATCAACTTTTACAGTTTTTAAGTGGCGCATTTGGTATTGCTGGGGTATCTAGTGCACTGCGTTGGCAACATAATTATTCTCTCCCAATCGCTTACGCTAATATATTTTGGGGATTATTTATCTTCGCATTATTAACTAATTGCTTTTCATACTTTTATCGTAAATTAACTATATCCTCATAAGCTATCCCTCCTCCTCCTTCCGGAATAGTGAGACTTGGCTTGTGTTCAAACGATGCAAAATTACAGCGCAAAAACCGCATTTTTGACGTTCGGTGTGTCAATTGGTCAATCTAGGCATCGCTGCGGTATAAATCAAATCGAATCTATGCGGCCGCGATTGACAGTACCTCAAACCGTGTGAGAGCCTCCACTCATACAGCTAGACGTTGTACCTGATATCAAATCCTGATATGATAAATCGAGTGGAAAAGGGCAGTTTGAAGTCACAGCAACTTTGCTTCTCATACAAGGCTACTCGATTCTATTCTGGCTGAGTATGCGGCCGAGAATAACTTGCGGAAAAAGTCCATTCTGTTATGTAACAGAACAAGATATTGAATCAGGCGCTATTCATTACTAGCGTGAATGGAGGAGGGAAATCAATGGCAGTCGTAAGTCGTTATACCGTTGCACTGCATATATTGACTTTGTTGGCCTACAGTGCCACAGAACATTCAAAAGAATATTTGACTTCAGAGTTTATAGCAAAAAGTGTGAATACCAACCCCGTTTTTATACGCAGAATATTGTCTACGTTATCCAAGGCGGGGCTGGTCAATGTAAGGCATGGTACAGGAGCAGGGTGGTGCTTGGCAGTAGAGCCTAGGAAGATTTCGTTATTAAACGTTTATGAAGCGGTTGAGCAGAAAGAACTTTTTGATTATCATCACAGTACGCCAAACCCTATCTGTCCAATCGGAGGGAATATTAGTTCTGCTTTAGAGCCTCTATATTTCTCTGCGGAGCAGGCCATGAAAGCTGAATTGGCTAGATCGTCAATTGGAGACTTATTAACAGATACGATGCAGTTATCAAGCAAGTAAAGGGCAAGGATAACATTTAACTCGCAATTCATTTTGAGACAGCTCTATTAGTAGCATTCCAAGATCCCCTTCCCATACTACGAAGTACTCCCCTTAAAGTGGATATTGGAAAAACCCGTATGGGAATCCGATGATACTTTAGGGGGTGTATTTTTTTATGAGGAAGATAGAGCAGCCAAATAAATCATACACAAAGGAAAAAAGGCAAGAGGCCTTACGTTTAGATGAAGAAGCTAAGTGGACGTACAGACAAATTACTGAAAAGTTTAGAATACAAGATTAAGATAGAGTTCGTATATGGGTTTATAAGTTTAGAAAACTACATGAAGGCTCTTCAAAAGAACGAGTTACTCCATGTCTGAGGTGATTCATAAAGCATATTTGACTCAAGAAGGGATGAAGACTACAGGAACGCTTTACGTTTTCTGAAAGTAGTGGATGCAGCGGCTGTCTATCATAATTCCTCGACAAGGTTTACCAGGGGGTGAATTTGGCTTCGATGCGGAGATCGGTATAGAATTTTCAAAATAAAACATGGAGGTAACGATAATAAAAGTAATATTTCTCGATTTTTACGGAACAGTTGTATATGAAAACGGACCTATATCTTATGAAGTGATTAAGCGGGTTTTCAAAAGTGGAAATGCGAAGACGCCAGAAGATTTACTGAACTCCTTTTACATTTCCAATCGCAGGAGCGTGCAAAAGAACTATGCGACATGATGGTCGAACATTGGTGTAATCCGCCTATCTATGATGATGCAAAATCATTCATGGAAAACATACAGTTTCTTGTCTATTTTGTAACCAATATATGGAATATTATAAAACTAAAACTAAATATAGCAGCTAAAGACAGAGACGAATATCGACTGAAAAGTGATATTTGTCTCTTCTCTTTTTTTAACAGTAACGATGATTTAAGAAAATTATTCTCTGTATCATAGGCATTAAGTCAATTTTTTATCATCGTACGTAGGTATTGAATGTTTCAGTAAATTCTTGGCGATTGTTTTCCTGCAGCAAGGAAGCTATCGCTCATGCTGAGATCATCAACGGAACGTGCCAGCACAAGCGATCCGACCATGATACTGAGCAAAGCACTTCCAGTAGACTTATCTATATCCGCCAAATCAGAGATAAATTCAATAATTCGTAACGCCACTAATATGAAAAAAACCGTTACACGTCATTAAGGATGTGTAGCGGTTAAAAATACATTTTAAAGAATGCTGATGAATAAGAAGGTGGGTGTACAGACCATTGTTCACTGAAGATCCGAATAAAATATTTACAGCTTATCGCATCATCGGAACGAAATGGACGATCCATATTTTATGCACCCTTTCTCAAGGTCCGAAGAAATTCGGTGAAATTTTCGAAAGCATTCCTTCCATTTCCGAAATGATCCTCTCCAGACGTTTAAAGGGTCTTCAACATGATAACTTGGTCAAAAGAACAATTCTGACACGCCCTAGTGCGAATATCCAAAATGCCTTCCTTAGAGCAGGCGATGATGAAGGGGGAAGCAGTGGTTTATCTTATACCCTTATCGTGGATGAGCAGCAGGCAGAAGAAGACATTGTGTTATTGATGGTCTTGAGATTGACTATGAAGAAAGTGGAATGCTAGGCGGATTCACCATGAATAATCCAAATGCTAAAGTTTCGTGTGGATGCGGGGCCAGTTTCAGAATGGCCAATTATCGTGGCGAAGTAAAAAAATGTGATTGAACTGAAGGAAGGAGTGCAGAGCAATGATTTCTTTTGTAGTATCTGATAAAGCGAGCGATTCATTTAAGAATGAATGGGAATTGGAAGAGGGGCAATATGTAAGGATTTATGCAAAATATATCGGAGGCTCAGATGCTTTTACGATTGGCATAAATGCGAGTGCTACACCGGTCGATCCCGCATTGGTTCAATCCATTGAAGGATTTCATTTCTTTGTTGAAAAAACAGATGCCTGGATCTTACAGGATGAACTTCTCCAAATTGACTGTAATGAAAATGGCATATTTTCAAGCAAAATCTCCTATTGAATATGTGGATCATATTCTTGAGCACGACCCCACTTTTTAAACATTTAACTTTACAAAGTGGAATGCTTAATGTATATTCAGAATGATAAGAGGTTTAATTTACCATAATAACCATCAAATTACGGAGGTGTGGAAGACAAACAACAATCAGATTGGGATTTTTGATGCTCAGTACAGGGCGCCTACAATTGGTATTATGCTGGTTCTGGCAACCGTAGCTTTCGAAGGACTGGCTATCACGACTATTGCCGCGAAAATGGCACAAAGTTTAGAGGGCATTCATTTATACGGTTGGATCTTCAGCGCATTTTTGTTATCTCAGCTTATTGGAACCTTGGTTATGGGTCAGCAGGTTGACAAGCGCGGTGTTTTTACATCCATGCTGGTATCTTTTAGTGTTTTTGTGCTAGGAACTGTGGTCTCCGCTATTTCTTTCGATATGCACATGCTTATTGCCGGAAGAGCCCTTCAAGGTTTTGGAGCGGGGGCCCTGATCACATGCGTTTATACCTGTGTGACATTGCATTATCCAGATGCACTTCGTACTCAAATCCTGGCCGCATTCTCCATGGCATTTGTACTGCCTTCCTTGATCGGGCCTTATGTAGCAGGCCTTATTGCTTCCTATATCTCGTGGCGATATGTTTTCTGGATCGTTCTACCTTTGATTGGATTGGCGCTCAGTCTTACATTCCGCTCTTTCCGTGATTTGCAGCTTCGGCAAGATCTGACAGGTCCAGCGCGAGCAACCGACTCGAAGATTATTTATGCGATTCTACTTGCCGTTGGAACGGGGCTGTTACTCACAGGACTTGGTATGATAACCGATTGGAAAGGCATAGTACTCACTTTGGGTGGATTAGTCGTCATGATCCCACCAATGCGTAAACTGCTGCCTGTGGGCACTTTTTCGGTAAAAAAAGGATTGCCTGCTACTTTGGTTTCCAGAGGGCTATATGTTGCTTGTTATTTTACAACGGAAAGTTTTGTGATCTTGGCACTAACCGAAGTGAAGGGGTTATCAGCTGACCTTGCTGGCCTTCTTGTAGCAGCAGGTTCTCTGAGCTGGTCCGCCGCAGCGTGGTTGCAAGCCAAGCTTGATGCACGAGATCAAGGTCTTGCCCGAAAGGGCAGAGTCATGACCGGCATTGGGATTATGATCGCTGGAACTGTACTCGTGATCCTGGCTCTTATTTTGACGGACGGTGGAATTATACTCATCCTTCTCTCGCAAATGATTACAGGGTTCGGTGTTGGATTGGCCAACCCTACTACTGCAGCCATTGCTTTACAACATGCCATGCCCAGGAAAGAGGGAGAAATGTCCGCGAATCTGCAATTTGTGGATTCCTTCTATATGGGAGTAAACATTGGAGTTGGTGGCGCTCTGATTGCCTTGTCCGAAACTTTACAATGGGGCATATCGACAGGCGTTTTGATCGTGTTAACACTGCAATTACTATTGGTCTTGTTAAGTTTCTTGGCAGCACTACGAATTAACAAACTCGTTCATCAAGAACATCATCCGATCAGCCAGGTGAAGGACAACATTTCCATGTAACGGATGACGGCCGCGTCGTTAAATACATCACGAAGAACGGGGGACAAATTGCATTGGGAGGTGGATAAGATGGCACGTGTATTAGTAGTCATTACTCCAGCTGAAGGACATGTGAATCCGTCGTTAGGATTAGTTACTCAGTTGACGAACAATGGTGAGGAAGTCATCTATGTGTGCACGGAGGAGTATCGTTCCCGAATTGAACAAACTGGTGCCCAGATACTTACCTATCCATTTCCACAAGATGCCTTCTCTCATGATCCGGTGTTGAAACCCCAGGAGTACAAGCATTCTTATCAGTTCATTTATATGATGGTAAGCGGTATCATTCGGAGGATCATCCCCAATGTGCTGCGAGTAATAGAGAATCAAAAGTTTGACTATATAATCTTTGATTCCCTGATGGGATGGGGAGGGACTATTCTTGCAGAAAAACTGGGAATTCCCGCGGTGTGTTCGATTGCCTCCTTTGCTTTTGTAGAGCCTCTCGGGTCTGGATCAGACCTTAATGAGACGGAGACGAAGGAGCTTTATGAGACAACGATGAAGATAACAACTGAGTTATCCGAAGAGTTTCAAGTGAGTATTCCAGCCATGGAAGAGATTCCGGCACATGCAGGTCAGTTAAAGCTCGTGTACACCAGCCGTTATTTTCAGCCGCAGGCAGAAAAGCTGGATGATAGTTTTATTTTCACTGGTCCTTCGATCATAACACGTCAAGATGCTCCGGCCTTCTCGTTCGAGCTGCTTCGTGAACGGTACCCTCAAACCGTGTACATTGCCATGGGTACGATTTTAAATAAGAACTTGGATTTCTATCAGCTTTGCTTTGAAGCATTAGGGGATCTACCCGTGAATGTTGTTCTATCTTCAGGGAAATACACGGATATGGAGCCGCTGACGGAACAAATTCCTCCTAATTTTATCGTCAAGCCATACATTGCACAGTTGGACATGCTGCAGCATACAGATGTTTTTATTACACATGCTGGAATGAACAGCACGAGTGAGGCGCTATATTACAACGTTCCGATGGTGATGATCCCATTAACGTCAGATCAGCCTCTTGTTGCAGATCGGGTACAGGAGTTGGGCGCGGGTATTACTTTGAATAAACATAACCTCAGTGCAACTGATTTGAGAGAGGCGTTAACAGAAGTCCTACACAATTCACATTATAAACGGCAGGCTTACCTCATCGGTGAATCTTTACGCCAGGCTGGCGGTTACAAGCGGGCCGCCGAAATGATCATGAGTCATATGGGTTCAGCCCGAGGAAGTTACACAATTTAGTGGTGTTCCATTCAAAGTGAAGTGCTCCCTGTCAAGTGGACAGTGTAAAAAACAAAAAAACAGTTCGGTTGTCTAAGGAAAATATAGTACTAGACTGAAAATTATCAAGACCTAAACTTAAAAAAATCAAGTTAAATAAAGGGCTCTACATATTATGCATGACTAATATGTGGAACCCTTTATGTTTAACTATCGTTCCCATCGTATTATGAGGTCAGCCAGTTATTACTGGTTGACCACTTTTTATTTTGGTGGTGTATTTGTCAGTAGCCGGGTCAGATCGGTCGTTCCCCTGGGTCCGTAACCCGTCGCTAAAACTGATCGCCCCCCTACTTATCGTATTATGAGGTCAGCCAGTTATTACTGGTTGACCACTTTTTATTTTGGTGGTGTATTTGTCAGTAGCCGGGTCAGATCGGTCGTTCCCCTGGGTCCGTAACCCGTCGCTAAAACTGATCGCCCCCCTACTTATAGAAACCATGTTTAAGCTGGTTGAGACGAACAGATCTCGCATAACAAGCGATGTTATGGAACTATGAGCAGTGCTTAGGGGTGCCGGCAATATACATGAGAGGGTGAGTTTTTCATGAATCCAGTCATTGGCCTGGATATTTCAAAAGGTAAAAGTGATGGACAAGTTTTCTTAGACAAAGGCCAGCCCTTTGGACATCCATTTTGTTTTCAGCATAATCAAGATGGTCTTAAGCAGCTTCTAGACGTCATTACCAACGTGCAGATTAAGGCTGAAAAGGCCCCGATTGTTATTTTGGAATCCACGGGCCACTATCACCAAGCCGTTATACAGTATTTAGAGGAGCACGGCATCTTGTTCTTAGTCGTAAACCCTCTCATTTCACATCAAGCCAAGAAATCAAGTCTACGCAAAGTGAAAACGGATGCGGTTGAT